>JAVKHN010000001.1:0-177143 GCA_031459935.1 Candidatus Sysuimicrobium calidum
GCCAGAGAAGGTGACAGCGGAAGTCGAAGAGCACCAGCCACGTGCGGCGGGCGACCCGCACCCGGCGGGGCGCACAGGAGGAGGCTTCCACCGCCACAGAGAGCAGGCACAGGATGGCCGCCACCAATGGCGCGCTCCTCCGGACGCGCATACCGAGTCCCTTTTTATTCCGGAGGTGTTTCCAGTGTGTGAATCCGGGCCGATCCGTGGGGTATCCTGAGGGGGAGAGGATGGAGCGGTGCGCCTGCGCAAGCGGCTGCTGAGGTTCCTGGAACGGGAGCGGATCTGCCGGGTGGCCACCACCGACGCGGAGGGAATGCCACACGTGGTGCCCGTCTGTCATGTGGTCCACCAGGGGCGGATCTACTTCGCCTCCGAGGCCGCATCCCGCAAGATCCACAACCTACGCCAGAACCCGCGCGCCGCGGTGACGGTGGACCTCTACACGGAGGACTGGGCGCGGCTCGCGGGTGTCCTGATCCAGGGAACAGCCCGGATCCTCGAGCGGGGGCCGGAGTTCCGCCGGATCCGCAGGCTGCTGTACGAGAAGTATCCGCAGTATCCGGAGGAGGCGGCCCTGGAGGAAGGCGAGTCCGTGATCGTGGAGCTCACCCCCACGCACGTGGCCGCCTGGGGACTCGACTGAGGGGGTGGGACGATGCCGCACTACCGCTACCTCATCGTGGGCGGGGGGATGACCGCGGACGCCGCGGTGCGAGGGATCCGGGAGCTAGATCCGGACGGGAGCGTGGGGATCGTGGGCCGGGAGCCCCATCCGCCGTACAACCGTCCGCCCCTCTCCAAGGGGCTGTGGAAGGGCGGATCCCTGGACCGCATCTGGCGCCGCACGGAGGACCTGGGTGTGACCCTGCACCTCGGCCGCACCATCCGGGCCCTGGACCTCGCGGCTAGGCAGGCCACGGACGACGCAGACGAAGTCTACTCGTTCGAGAAGCTGCTGCTGGCGACGGGCGGAGATCCCCGTCGGCTGCGAACGGACGGAGCCCTCTACTTCCGCACCCTCGACGACTACCTCACCCTGCGGTGGCTTGCGCAGGAGCGGGACCGGTTCGTGGTGATCGGCGGCGGGTTCATCGGGTCGGAGATTGCCGCGGCCCTGGCGATGAACGGCAAGCGGGTCACCATGACCTTCCTGGAGGAGGGGATCGGCGGCCGGCTGCTCCCGCCGGAACTCGCCCGCTTCCTGAACGAGTACTACCGGGAACGCGGGGTGGAGGTGGTCCCCGGGCAGGGCGTGGTGGCCGTAGAGCGGATCGGGGAGCGGTTCGTGGTGCACACGGACGGCGGTCACCGGATGGAGGCCGATGGGGTGGTTGCGGGGCTCGGGATCCGACCCAACACGGAGCTCGCGGAAGCTGTTGGCCTCCCCGTGCAGGACGGCATCCTGGTGGACGAGCAGCTCCGGGCGGGCCATCCGGACGTGTACGCGGCAGGAGACGTGGCCCGCTTCTACAGCCCGGCCCTGGGGATGCGGATCCGGGTGGAGCACGAGGACAACGCCAACACCCAGGGCCTCGCCGCAGGCCGCAACATGGCTGGAGCCGGGGAGGCGTACACCCACCTCCCCTTCTTCTACTCGGACCTCTTCGATCTCGGATACGAGGCCGTGGGCGAGCTGGATCCGCGGCTGGAGGTCGTGGAGGACTGGAAGGAGCCGTACCGGGAAGGCGTGGTGTACTGCCTGGATCAGGGCCGGGTGCGCGGGGTGCTCCTGTGGAATGTGTGGGGACAGGTGGAGGCCGCCCGGGCCCTCATCGCGGAGCCCGGGCCCCATACGCCGCAGACCTTGAAGGGGCGACTGTCAAGCGGGTCGGAGGGAACATGACCGAACTCGTGGTGGGGATGGAGGATGCCGTGCTCCTCGTGCAGGCGCACCGGGGCGGCTGGCAGGCCGAGGAGCGCCTGCAGGGCCGGCGCATCACGTGCGTGGCCGCGGATGCTGCAGATCCCGGGCGGGTTCTGTGCGGGACCTTCGGCGAGGGCCTGTGGCGCAGCACGGATGGAGGGGAGACGTGGGAGCGGGTGGGCGAGGGCGTGGTGGGTGAGCAGGTGACCGCCGTGGCCGTGCACGCGGGCGTGGTCTATGCGGGGACTGAACCCAGCTTGGTGTTCCGGTCCGAGGACGGCGGCACGACCTGGCGGGCGCTCCCGGGCCTCCTGGAGCTCCCTTCCCGCACCACCTGGAGCTTTCCCCCGCGGCCGCACACGCACCACGTGCGCTGGATCGCTCCGGATCCGCACGCTGCTGACTTCCTCCTCGTGGCCATCGAGGCCGGGGCGCTGGTTCGCAGCCCCGACGGCGGCAGTACGTGGCTTGATCGCGTTCCGGGGGGACCCTACGACGCCCACACCGTCCTCCTGCATCCCCGCACGCCCGGGCGGGTCTACGTCGCGGCGGGGGATGGCTACTTCGAGAGCTGGGATCGCGGGCAGACCTGGACCCAGCCCGAGGAGGGCCTGGAGCACCTCTACCTGTGGGGCGTCGCCGTGCACCCGGAGGATCCGGACACCGTTCTCGTCTCCGCGGCCTCCGGCCCGTATGCGGCGCACAACGCTCGGGGCGCGAGGTCCTTCGTGTATCACAGGCCGAAAGGCTCTTTCTGGCGCCCCGTGATGCATGGCCTACCGGACCCGGAGGGGACCACGGTGAGTGCCCTCGCCGCGGATCCCCGTCGGTCCGGCGTGGTCTACGCGGCCAACAACCGCGGGATCTACCGGTCGGAGGACTTCGGCCTGCACTGGGAGCGGCTGGAGATCCCCTGGGACGTCCGGTACGAGTTCCAGCGCGTGGAAGGCCTCGTGGTGCGCTAGGCCATGTACGGCCGCAGCCCGCTTCCCGGAGACTGTCCCCTCACCTGGGCCCTCGTCCTGGTGAACCTCTTCACCTTCCTGCTGGACTTCCTGGGCTTTCCTCTTTCCGATGCTTTTGCCTTCAACACGCTTTCTCCCCTCGCCCGTCCCTGGAGCTTTTTGACGTATCCCCTCGTGGGTGCGGATTCCATCGTGGGGTTGCTGCTGGGCGCCTACGTGTTCTGGCTGCTGGGCGGTAGCCTCGAGCGGGCGTGGGGAGGGCGGGACTACCTCCTCTTTCTGGGCCTCACCATCCTTGCCACCGCCCTGGGTCTTTGGATCGGTGCTGCGCTCCTCAACCGGGTGGCAGTGCTCGCGGGCCTATGGATGCCCGTGGCCGCGGTCACCGTGGCGTGGGCCACCTTGAATCCCTACGAGCGGCTCCTGGTGTATTTCGCCATTCCGGTGGAGGGGCGGTGGCTGGGCCTGGTTGCCGCGGTAATCGTCTTCTTCTCCTTCCAGTTCCCCCTCGGGGCCTTCGCCCTCGGAGGGTGTGGGGTCGCGTGGTGGTACGCCCGGGGCGGCCGGTACGTCACAAACCCCCTCGAGGCCTACCGGCGGTGGCGCCGCCGGCGGGAGTTCCGGCGGCTGTGGGACCGGGACCAGTAGGCTGGCTTCAAGGGATCTTCACAAACGGGGAGAGAATACAACCGGAGGGGTCGGGTGGTGGCCTGCGGCCGGCTGCTCGCGCATCTGTGATCGTTGACCGGACGCGTGGACTCGTGGGAGGCTGCAAGGGGAACGGTGTCCGCGGGGAAGGGTCCGGGGATGCTCAGGATCCTGGTGGTGGAGGACGAACCGGAGATCGCCCGGCTCCTGCGGTCGTACCTGGAGCGGGAAGGGTATGCGGTGGTGCTGGCCCGGGACGGTGAAGCCGCCCTTCGGGCCTTCGAGGATGCGAGTCCGGACCTCGTGGTGCTGGACCTGATGCTTCCGCGTCTTGATGGCTGGCAGGTGATGCGGAGCATCCGGGAGGTCTCCCGGGTGCCCGTGATCATGCTCACGGCCCGGGACGGGGTGGAGGATAAGGTGGCGGGGCTGGAGCTGGGGGCGGACGACTACGTGACCAAGCCCTTCAGCCCCCGGGAGGTGGTGGCACGGGTGCGGGCGGTGCTCCGCCGCAACCGGTGGGGCGGTCGGGAGGAGGCGCACTTCGACGACCTCCACATCAACTACCTCACCCGGGAGGTCCGGTGGAGGGATCGAACCATCGGCCTCACGCCCACGGAGTGGCGGCTGCTGGAGGTTCTGAGCACGCATCCCGGGCAGGTGTTCACCCGGGTGCAGCTCATCGAGCGGATCTACGGTTACTCCTACGAGGGACTGGAGCGCACCATCGACGCCCACGTCAAGAACCTGCGGCAGAAGATCGAGCCGGATCCCAAGGAGCCCCGGTACGTGCTTACCGTCTACGGCGTGGGGTACAAGTTCGCGAGGCAGCCGGATGGTGGATGACGGGAGGGCCCGCGGACGGGGATGGACCCTGCGAGCGCAGCTCAGTCTGGCCTTCGTGCTGGTGGCCGTGGCCTCGGTGGCACTGGTGGGCCTCTGGGCGCAGTACATCCTGGATCGGCAGTTCACGCGCTTCCTGGAGCGGGTGCGGAGGGGGGAGGTGACCTGGATCACAGAGCAGCCCCCGCACATCCGCGAGCTCTTCTACAGCACCGTGCAGCCCAGTTGGACCCGCAGGCTCTTCCACGCCTCCCGGCGAAAGTTCCTGCGGGCCTTCAACGCGTCCCTGTGGCTGGGCGGCACCACGGCGGCCGCGGTGGCCGTCCTGGCGGGCGTCTGGCTCGCGCACCGGCTCACGCGGCCCCTGCTGGATCTGCGGCAGGCGGTGGGTCGTGTCGCGGCGGGGGATCTGCGACAGCACGTGCGGCCCGGGCCCGGGGAGATCGGGGAGCTCGCCCAGGCCTTCAACGCCATGGCGACGCGGCTGGAGGCCAACGAGCGGCTGCGGCGGGAGTTCCTGGCCGCGGTGGCCCACGAGCTGCGCACTCCCCTCTCCATCGTCCAGGCGAACCTGGAAAGCTTCCTGGACGGGGTGGCAGAACCCACCCCGGAGCGCATCGCGGCCCTGCACACCCAGTGCGCGCTCCTGAGCCGCCTCATCAGCGACCTGCGAGATCTCAGCTTGGCGGAGGCCGGGCAGCTCCATCTGCAGCGGACTCCCACGGACCTCGGGGCCCTGTGCGCTTCCTGCGTGGAGGGGCTGCAGCCCTGGGCCGAGGAGCGGGGGGTCCGGGTGGAGCTGGAGGCTTTGCCGGGCCTGGTGGCGGAGGTGGATCCCGACCGCATGCGGCAGGTGGTGCAGAACCTCCTGCACAACGCGGTTCGCTTCACCCCTCCGGGGGGAGTGGTGCGGTTCCGGGTCTCGCGGGCCGCGCGAGGGGTACGGATCGAGCTGGAGGATGAGGGACCCGGAATCCCGCCCGAGGATCTTCCCTACGTCTTTGAGCCCTTCTACCGGGCGGACCGGTCCCGATCCCGGGAGACGGGGGGGAGTGGGTTGGGACTCGCGGTGGTGCGACGGTTGGTGGAATCCCACGGCGGGGAGGTGCGGGCGGAGAACCGGGTGCCGCGGGGAGCCCGGTTCGTGGTGGAACTCCCGTCCTGAGGGGGGAGGATGCGGTTTCTGTGGCCCGAGGTTCTCTGGGGTCTGCTCCTCGTGCCCCTGGGAGGTGCATGGTATCTCCGGGCGGTGCGCGCTCGGTCCGCCCACGCCACCGCCCACTCCTCCTTCCCGTACCTCCTCCTCGCCCCGGGGCCCCGCTGGCGTGCCCACCTCCCCGCGGGGCTGTACCTCCTTGCCCTCTCCACGGCAATCCTCGCCCTCGCGCGCCCGCAGCTCCCGTGGCCAGCTCCTGCCCACTGGCCCGTGGTGCTCATCCTGGATGTGAGCCGCAGCATGGAGGAGACGGACATCCGGCCCACCCGCATCGAGGCGGCAAAGCGGGCAGCCCAGGACTTCGTGCGGGCTCTCCCCGGGACCGTGCAGGTGGCCGTGGTGACCTTCGGGAACTACGCGAGCGTGGTGGTGCCCCTCACCGCGGACCGGCGGCGCCTCCTGGAGGGGATCACGGGGATCACCACCCAGCTGCGAACCCAGCTGGGCAACGGGCTCGTGGAAGGGGTCCGGGCCGTGGCCCCGGAGGGGAACGTCCTTCCGTCGTCCGGTGCCCCTCAGGCCGTTGCCATCCTCCTCTCGGACGGACGGGCCAGCGACGGGATCCCCCCTCTGGAGGCAGCGAGGTTCGCGCGGGAGCGCGGGGTGCGGGTGTACACGGTGGGCATCGCCACCCGGGCGGATGCCTCGCAGCTGCGCAGCGGGTACTGGGGGGTACTGGACGAGGAGACGCTCCGGGCCATCGCCGCACAGACGGGCGGGCGCTACTACCACACCACCTCTGCCCGGGAGCTCCGGGCCGCGTACCGGGACCTTGCCCGGACCGTGGGGTGGACCCACCGGCCGGAGGAGGTGACGGGTCTGGGGACCATGCTTGCCGCCCTCCTCCTCCTCGCTGCGACGATCCTGCACGCGCGCCAAACTCCCCTGGAGGGGATGGGCGGGGTTCGGTGGGATTTCCCGGTCACCCCCCGCCCGCGGAGGCCCGGCGCAACCGGTCCATGATGGCCCGGCCCAGGCCCACCTCTGGCACGGGCTCCACGTAGATCCGCTCAAGCTCCATCCCGTCCAGCTCGTGGAGCAGGTCGAACAGGCGCGCGGCGGCCTCCCGCAGGTCTCCCCGCGGGGAGAGCACCCGCACCGCGGCGAACCCATCCTCCGGAGCCCGCCGGAAGGCAAGGTAGGCGCTCCGAGGACGTGCCGGAGCAGGGACCTCCTCAGCCCGAGCGATGGAGAGGCCTGTGCGCGGGGCGTAATGGGAGGGGAGCTGTCCCGGGGCTCGGGGACGACGGGAGGGGGCGGCCACCTCCACCAGCCCCAGCACCGCCTCCAGCTCCTCCACGGGGACCGCACCCACCCGCAGAACCTGTGGGGGGTCTTGCAGGACGGAGAGGATGGTGGACTCGATGCCGTACGGCGTGGGGCCCGCGTCGAGGATGAGGTCCACACCTTCCCCTAGGTGCCTTGCCACGTGCTCCGCCCGCGTGGGACTCAGCCGGCCGAAGGGGTTGGCACTGGGCGCGGCCACAGGGGTCTCCGCGCGCCGGATGAGCTCCAGGGCCACGGGATGCGATGGCTCGCGCACCGCTACGGTGTCGAGGCCGGCCGTCACGATGCCGGGGAGTTCAGGCCGCCGGCGCAGCACGAGCGTGAGGGGGCCGGGCCAGAACCGGCGGATCAGGACTTCTGCCACGGGCACCACCTCAGTGACGACCCGTTCCAGCATGGCACGGTCGCACACGTGCACGATGAGGGGGTCAAACGCAGGGCGCCGCTTTACCTCGAAGATGCGGGCTGCGGCCACGGGGTCCAGGGCGTTGGCCCCCAGCCCGTACACCGTCTCCGTGGGGAATGCCACGAGCCCTCCGCGCCGCAGGATCCGTGCGGCCTCCTCGATGGCCTCCGGGGTTGCGGGAACCACGCGCGCCATCCCGCCTTACTTTACAATGGGATGGAGGGACGGAATGGCGCTCGTGTTGAGCTTCCAGTGCGGTCGGTGCGGCCGGGAGTACGCGGTGTACTATCCGAAGGCCCTGGTGTATCCCCTCTACGGCCACGGGACCCGGGAGCAGGGCGCCCGGGAGGACGAGGAGGAGGCCCGCCGCGGAGCCCTAGACGCGCTCCGGACCCGCGCGGAATCCCAGGGGAAGGTATGGGTGAACGCGGGGGAGGTCCAGCGGATCACCTGCAGCTGCGGCAAGGACCTGAACCTGGACCTCTCCATGCACCCCCGCATCCCCCAGCGCAAGCCCTCCGGCCCTCGCCAGGTGGGCCTCATCCCTCTGCACCCGAGCCCTCCCAAGAAGGAGTAAGCGAGCCCACAGAACTTCATCGCCTCTTCACAGCCGTGGGTAGGCTAGGGGGTGAAGACCCGAATTTAGCCGGAGGAGCGCATGCGGACCGTGTTCGCTTCCCTGGTGCTCGTGGGGCTCGCACTGCTTTCGGGGGTTCACGCGGCACCCACCCCCAACCTGGAACGGTACGTGGTGGTCTCCTCCGAGTCAGAAGCCCGCTACCGGGTCGGGGAGACGTTTCTGGGGGAGAACCGGTTCAACGAGGCCGTGGGCCGAACCCGGGAAATCCGAGGGGAGATCTGGGTGAACCGCCAGAACCCCTCTGCAAGCCGGGTGGGCCCCATCGAGGTGAACCTCAGCACCCTGCAGTCCGATAGCCCTCGCCGGGACAACGCCATTCGCCAGCGGTGGCTGGAATCGGCCCGGTACCCCAAGGCGCGGTTCGTCTCCACGGAGATCCGCGGGGCCCCGAGCAGTTACCGGGAGGGGCAGTGGGTGAGTCTCCGGGTCGTGGGAAACCTCACCCTGCGTGAGGAGACCCGACCGGTGACGTGGGAAGCACGGGTGCGGCTGCTTGGGCAGGAGCTGCGGGCGGAAGCCACCACCACCATCCGCATGACGGATTTCGGGTTCGACCCACCCGCGATTTTCGGGTTCGTGCGGGCGGAGAATGAGGTGAAGCTGGAGCTGGATCTGGTGGCGCGACGGGAGGCTCGATAGGACCATGCGCCTGACCGCCTGGCTCCGCAGCCTCCTCCTCGCCCTCGTCGGCCTCGGGGCGCTCTCCGGGATCCTGCGTGCCCAGCCGGCCGACCGGCACGCGCTCTTCGAGCGGGTGCGGCCCGCGGTGGCCGTCGTGCGGACCTTCTCCGAAGGCCGTCGCGCCACGGGCACGGCCTTTTTCATCCAGCCGCACGTGGCCCTCACCGCGGCCCACGTGGTGCGGGGTCGGGATCAGATCTTCCTGGAGCCCTGGTCCGGAGGCGAGCGGGAAGCATCCCTCGTGGGCTACGATGCGCGGCGGGACGTGGCGGTGGTGCGGACAAACGGCGCCCCGCTTCCCTTCCTGGAGCTCGTAGACTCTGCAGGCTTGCGGCCCGGGGATCCCGTGGCGGTGATCGGGTCCCCCCGCGGTCGCCCGATCACCCTGGCGACGGGCCACGTGCTCGCCACAGGGGCCACGCTTCCCGGGCTCGTTCCCGGGATCCTCATCCGCACCAGCGTCCCCTTGGTCCCGGGCCACTCCGGGAGCCCTCTGGTGAACCTGCACGGGCAGGTCGTAGGGCTCGTCATCGCCGTCTCCAACCGGCCCGGGGAGGAAGGGGGGCTAGCGGTGGCGAGCGCGGTGGTCCGGCAGGTGCTCCCGGAGCTCCTGGGAGGGATCCGGCGGGAGCGGGCATGGATCGGGATCGTGGGGATGACGCTGGGTCCGGAACTGGCCCTGCGGAGGGGATTCCCTGTACGCCGCGGCGTGCTGATCCTGGACGTGGTCCCCCACAGCCCCGCGGAGGCGGTGGGGCTGCGGGCGGATCGGCCGGAAGGCCCGCCCGGAGATGTGATCGTCTCCGCGGACGGCCGCGAGATCACCCAGTGGGAGGACCTGCTCCTG
This sequence comes from Candidatus Sysuimicrobium calidum, assembly GCA_031459935.1. GTDB lineage: Bacteria > Sysuimicrobiota > Sysuimicrobiia > Sysuimicrobiales > Sysuimicrobiaceae > Sysuimicrobium > Sysuimicrobium calidum. The sequence continues at coordinate 9,401 of JAVKHN010000001.1, forward strand.
GTCCTGGGGGATCGCGAGCCGGGACAGAGGCTGCGACTTGGGATAGCGCGCGGCGGAGAGCGGCTGCAGGTGGAGGTGGTGCTGGCCGCGCGTCCCTAGTGGTACCCTGGTGTCAACCGTGCGATTCCTGTGGCCCGCGCTCCTCTGGGGAACGCTCCTGGTTCCGCTGGGAGGGGGGATGTACGTTTGGGCCATTCGGAGACGGGCCCGGCGCGCCATTGCCCACCCGCTCCTCCATGAGCTGGTCGCGGCGGGAGAGAGGGGACGCGGGGGGCGCCACCTGCCGGCCGGGCTGTACCTCGCGGCCCTGGCGGGCTCCCTCCTCGCCCTCGGACGCCCCGTGGTCCCCCTTCCGGTCCCCGCGGACCGTTCCGCCATCGTGCTCAGCCTGGACGTGAGCGGGAGCATGCGCTCCCAGGATCTCCTCCCATCCCGGCTTGAGGCTGCCAAGGAGGCCGCGAAGTCCTTCGTGCGGGCCCTTCCTCCGCAGGTCCAGGTGGGACTCGTGGCGTTCGGCGGCTACGCCCTGTTGCTCGTCCGGCCCACCACGGACCGGGAAGAACTCCTGAGAGCCATCGACCGGCTCGAGTTCCTGCCCCGCACTGCCATCGGGGAGGGGTTGCTGGAGGCGGTGGCGGCTCTCCCGGGAAGGACCCGCCCGGGTCCGGATGGATCCCTGCCCCAAAGGCCTCCAGGTGGGTGGCCGCCTGGAGTGGTGATCCTTCTCTCCGATGGCCGCAGCAATACGGGCATTGACCCCCTAGAGGCGGCCGGCATCGCCCGGGCCCAGGAGGTGACCGTGTACACCGTGGGGGTGGGACAGCCCTTTGCCGCCTCCGACATCTGGACCATCGGCGGCCCTCTCGACGAGGAGACCCTGAAGGAGATCGCCCGACTCACGGGCGGAACCTACCACCACGCCTCCAGCGCCCGGGCCCTGCGGGAGGTGTACCGGAGGCTCGCCCCAGTCGTCGGGTGGGAGCGGCGACCCACGGAGGTTACGGGATTCGTCGCCCTGCTGAGCGCGGCGCTGTTGGTCGCCGCCGTGGCCTGCTCCGCCCGGATCGCGCGCCTGGAGCCCTAGGGCCTTCATACGGGGTTCACACGGGCGGAACAGGATAGAGTCGGTGAGGTGAGGGCGGTGGACTTCGAACAGCCTTCCGACCTGGGGCCGGATTTCCGTGCGTGCCTCTTGGGACATCCCCTGCCCGGAGAGCGCGTGGGGATGGTAGAAGCAGGCGCGCGCTTCCTGGGGTCCTAGGAGGTTCCGGTGCGCAGGGTGGTGCTGTTCCTGCTCCTCACGGGTCTGGTGGGCCTCGGGGCATGGCGGGTTCTGAGCGCTCTGCAGTCCCGGCAGGGCGCACAGATCCCTGCCTCCGGGCCTCCTGCGGCCGGCCCCCGGGTAGCGGTGGTGCGCACGGAACCCGCTCGTCTGGGTTCCCTGGCGGTGCGGGCCACGTACGTGGGGGAGGTGCAGGCCACGGGGACCGCGGAGGTGCTGCCTCGGATCTCGGGCGTGGTCCAGGAGGTCCGGGTGCGGGAAGGGGATCTCGTGCGTCCCGCTCAGGTGCTGGTGGTGCTGGATCCCCGGGAGTTGCACTACCAGGTGGAGCAGGCCCGGGCCGTGGCCCGGACCCAGGAGGTGGCGGTGGAGCAGGCCCGGGCCGTGGTCCGGACCCAGGAGGTGGCGGTGGAGCAGGCCCGGGCGAACCTCCAGACCCAGCAGGCGCGGCTCGCGCAACTACTGGCCGGGGCTCCGCCTGAGCAGATCCGGCAGGCAGAGGAGCAGGTGGAGCAGGCCCGGGCCGCGGTGGACTATAGCCGCGGGCAGCTGCGGCGCACGGAGGAGCTGTACCGGCAGGGGTTCGTGGCGCAGAGCGCGGTGGACGCGGCCCGCACAGATCTCGCGGTCCAGGAAGCTCGGCTGCGGGCCGCGGAGGAACAGCTGAAGCTGCTGCGGCGGGGACCTTCCGCGGAGGAGGTGGAGGTGGCCCGGTCTCAGATGCGGCAGGCGGAGGCGGCCCTGCATCAGGCAGAAGCACAGATGCAGCAGGCCCGACTGACCCTCCGGCACGCGCAAAGCGTCCTCGCTCAGGCCCGGACGAGCCTCCGGCAGGCGGAAAGCCTCCTCGCGGAACGCATCGTTCGGGCCCCGGTGAGCGGGGTGGTGGCCTCCGTGGCGGTGGATCCCGGAGACAGCATCACCCCCGCCACGCGCCTTGTGCAGCTCGTGCGGATCTCCCCCGTGGAGGTGGCCCTCTCCGTGCCGGAGCGGGACCTGGGACGGATCCGTCCGGGCATGGAGGCCACGGTTCGGGCAGATGCCTTTCCCGGGCGCGTCTTCTCCGGCCGGGTGTCCCGCATGGGCCCGGTGCTGAGTTCGGAGACCCGGACGGCCACGGTCCGGGTGGAGGTGCCGAACTCGGACTTCGCGCTGCGTCCCGGGATGACGGCCCGGGTGGAGCTTGTGTTAAGCCGACGGGAGCGGGTGGTTACGGTTCCCCTCCACGCGGTGGTGGAGGGGAACGGTGCGCGGGTGGTGTTCGTGGTGGAAGGGGGCGTGGCCCGGGCCCGAACCGTAGAACTGGGGATCTCGGACGGGGAGCAGGTGGAGGTGGTGCGGGGCGTGCGGGTCCGGGAACCCGTGGTGGTGGCGGGGCAGGAAGTGCTGCGAGATGGGATGCCTGTGCGCTTGGTGGACCCGCCCGCACGGGAACGGAGGCGGCCATGAGACTCCCCGCCCTCGCCCTTGCACGGCCCATCGGCACCTGCGTGGTTTTCGGAGCAGCGGTCCTGGTGGGGCTCGCCGCCCTGGCGGGGCTTCCGATCGATCTGTTGCCGGATGTGAGTTTTCCACGGCTCACCGTCGCCACGGACTACCCCGGGGCCGGTCCGGAAGAGGTGGAGAACCTCGTCACCCGGGTCCTGGAGGAGGCCGCGAGCACGGTTCCCGGCGTGCAGGACATCCTCTCCACTTCGGGGCAGGGAACCTCCCGGGTCACCGTGGTCTTCCCCTACGGCACGGATCTCGACGCGGCCGCGAGCGACCTCCGGGCCGCCATCGAGCGGGTGCGGCGCCGGCTCCCCGAGGACGCCACCACCCCCGTGGTGTTCAAGTTCGACCCCTCCCAGTTCCCCATCCTGCAGATCGGGTTGCTGAGCGCACGCGGCGCCCGGCGGGATCCCGTGGAGCTGCGGAGGGTGGCGGAGGAGCAGATCCTGTTCCGTCTGGAGCGGGTTCCGGGGGTGGCGGTGGCCGAGGCGGTGGGTGGGGTACAGCGGGAGATCCGGGTGGAGCTGGATCGCGGCCGCATGCAGGCCCTGCGGATCTCGGAGCAGGACGTGGCAGGTGCCCTCCAGGCCGCCAACCTCTCCCAGCCTGTGGGCACGGTGCGGGAGGGGCCCAAGGAGCTGGGGCTTCGGGTTGTGAGCCGGTACACGGATCTCGAGCAGATCCGGAACACCCCGGTGGCGGTGCGCGGGGGGCGGGTGGTGTCCGTGCGGGACGTGGCCCGGGTGGTGCGCACGGCGGGCGACGAGACCGGCAGGGTGCGGATCAACGGGGAGAGCGGGGTGCTGCTGGTGGTGCGGCGCCAGCCCGGGGTGAACACCGTGGCGGTCTCCGACGGGGTGCGACGGGAGCTCAGGGCACTGGAGCGGCTGCTGCCCGGGGTGCGGTTCGTGGTGGTGGGCGATAGCGCAGAGCTCATCCGCCGGTCCATCCGGTCCGTCCGAAACGCCCTCCTGCTGGGCGCGGCGCTCGCGGTGGGGGTGCTGCTCGTGTTCCTACGGGATCCCCGCAGCGTGCTCGTCATCGGCACCGCCATCCCTGCATCTCTGCTGGGTACCTTCGCCCTCATGTACCTCTCCGGCTACTCCCTCAACCTCATGACCTTGGGCGCCCTCGCCCTAGGGGTGGGGATGCTGGTGGACACCTCCATCGTGGTGCTGGAGAACATCTTCCGGCTGCGGGAGGGAGGGGCAAGCGGGGCAGAGGCGGCCCGGCGCGGGGCCCAGCAGGTGGCGGGAGCGGTGACCGCCTCCACCCTCACCACCGTGGTGGTGTTCCTGCCTGTGGTGGTGCTGCGCACGGGAGCGGTGACCACCCAGCTGTTCGTGCAGTTCAGCTACGTGGTGATCTTCGCCCTGCTGTGCTCCCTTCTGACCTCCCTCACCCTCACCCCGGTGCTGGGCTCCTGGCTTCCTGCCCTGCAGCCCTCGGGCGGTGGGTGGTTCGGACCCGTGCGGGAGGGGTACCGCCACCTGCTCGCGGGCATGCTGCGCCGTCGGTGGGTGGTGTGGACGGGGTGTGCGGCCGCGGCGGTGGTGGGCATCGGGTCGTTCCGGCTGTTGGGCTCCGAGCTGATCCCCCAGGTGGACGAGGGGGAGATCTTCGTCTCCATCCAGTTCCCGCAGGGCACTTCCCTGGAAGCGGTAGACGGACAGCTGCGGGCGCTGGAGCGGGTGGTGCGGCGAGTGGCCCCGGAGGTGGAGACCCTTACGGTGACGAGCGGCACCGCGGCCTTCGGTCCGGGAGGCCCTAGCCGCGGCTCCCTGCGGCTTCGGTTGCGGCCGAAGGCCGCTCGACAGCGCACCACGGAGGCGGTGGCCGCGGCCCTGCGTCGGGCACTCGTGGTGCCGGGCGGCCGGGTGGTGGTGCGTACCAGCGCCGGGGCCTTCAACATCCTCCGGTTCGGGTCCACGGACCCCATCGCGGTGGAGATCCGGGGGAATGATCTTCGGGAGGGAATGCGATTGGCGGAGCAGGTGCGGAGCGTGCTGGAGCGCATCCCAGGGATCACGGACGCCACCATCGCCCGGGAGGAGCAGGCCCCGGAGTTGAGCCTGCGGGTGGATCTCGAGAAGGCTGCGTCCCTGGGGCTCTCCGCGGCCCGTATCGCGGGTGCCCTGGAGGCCGCGGTGGGGGGCCACACCGCCACCCTGTTCCGGGAGGCGGGAAGCGAGATCGAGGTGGTGGTGCGGTTGCGGGAGGAGGACCGCCGGCTCGTCCGGGACGTACTGGCCCTCCCCATCATGACTCCCACGGGCCAGCAGGTGCAGCTGGGGCAGGTGGCCACCGTGGTGCGGGACGTGGGGCCCGCGCAGATCACCCGCCGCGGCCGGCAGCGGGTGATCACGGTCACGGCGGGGCTTGTGGGCCGTGACTTCGGGAGCGCCGCGGAGGAGGTGCGGGCCGCCCTGGCCCGGCTGCGACTCCCCCCGGGGTTCGCGGTGGCCCTCAGCGAGGAGTACGAAGAGCAACAGCGGGCCTACCGGCAGCTCGCCTGGGGCTTTGTGCTCGCGGTGCTGCTGGTGTACGCGGTGATGGCGGTGCAGTTTGAGCGACTGCTGGAGCCGCTTCTGATCATGGCCTCCGTGCCCTTCGCGGTGGCAGGCTCGTTCCTGCTTCTGGCCTTCACCGGCACCACCCTCAACATCCAGTCCCTCATCGGCCTCATCGCGCTGGCGGGGGTGGTGGTCAACAACGCCATCGTGCTCATGGACTTCATCCTGCAGCTGCACCGCGATGAGGGGATGCCTCTGTACCGGGCGGCGGTGGAGGCCGCTGGTGCCCGGCTGCGGCCGGTGCTCATGACCACCCTCACCACGGTCCTCGCGCTCGTGCCCTCCGCCCTCGGCCTCGGGGAGGGTGCGGAGCTGCAGGCCCCGCTCGCCCGCAGCGTGATCGGGGGGATGCTGCTCTCCACGCTCATCACCCTGTTCCTCATTCCGAGCCTGTATGTGGCCGTGGAGGAGGTCCGGGCGCGTCGCCGGGCCACAGTTCCTGCGCCGCAACCCGCGATGGTGGCGGGCGGAAGCGACCCGTCGGACGAACCCAACGCGCCGCTCCCACCGTAACGATCTGTCGTGGAGGGAACGAGGGATGCGTCTTGGTTTGGCCATCACGCTCCTGGCGCTCTTTGCCCTCCCCCTTCAGGCCCAGGCTCCGGGCTCCTACACCCTGGCGCAGGTCGTGGCGCTGGTCCAGGAGCAGAGCCCGCAGGTGCGGGCCGCGCGGGAGGCCTTAAGGGCCGCGGAGGCCCAGCTCGCCGCGGCCCGAGCCGCGCTCCAGCCCTCGGTGGGCGTGGGAGTCTCGGGGGGCCTCGGACCTTCCGGGGGATCCGCCCAGGTGAACCTGGGGGTGAGCTATCTCGTGTACGACGGAGGGCTGCGGCAGGCCCAGATCCGGCAGCTGGAAGCCCGGGTGCACGGCGCCCGGGAGAACCTCGCGGCCGTCCAGGCCCAGGTGGCCCTCAGCGCGGTACAGGCGTACATGAACGCGGTGCTCGCGGACCAGGTGGTGGCCCTCCGGGAGCAGGTGGTGGCCCAGGCCCGGACGCAGCTGCAGGGCGCTCAGGCCCGGGTCCGGGCGGGGACCGCGCCCCAGGCGGACGTGGTGAGCGCCCAGGCGCAACTGGCAAGCGTGGAGGTGGCCCTGCTGGAGGCCCAGGCAAATGCGCAGGCCAGCCGCGCGCAGCTGGCCTCTCTGCTGGGGCTCGATCCCGCCGTGCCCATCGCGGTGGTGGCAGTGGGTGCCCCGCCCGCGTTCGAGCTCCCAGAGCAGGAGGTACGGCAGCGGGCCCTGCAGCGGCCGGAGGTGCGCAGAGCCCAGGCGGAGGTGGCGGCCGCGGAAGCGGCCCTCGCGGTAGCGCAGCTCCAGGGCGGGGTGACCGTGAGCCTCGACGGCCGGTACGGGCTTCTCACCGTGGGAACTCCCACGGGCGGGGGTACGTGGTCCATCGGGGCATCCGTGTCGGTTCCGATCTACGATGGAGGCCAGCGGTCGGCTCAGGTGGAGGCGGCCCGCGCCAACCTCGAGGCCGCCCGGGCCGCGCTGGAGCAGACGCGGCTGGAGGCCCAGCGGGAGGCGGTGCAGGCGTGGCTTGCCTGGCAGTCCGCCCAGGCGCGGGAGGCCGCGGCCCGTCGGGCTGTGGAGGCGGCCCAGGAGGCATTGCGGGTGGCGGAGGGGCGGTACGCGGCGGGGGTGGGAAGCCTCCTAGAGGTGGCCCAGGCGCGCGCGCAGCTGGCCTCGGTGCAGGAGTCCCTGGCTCAGGCCGCCGCCACCCGGTGGACCGCCCTCGCAGCCCTCCGTCGGGCCGTGGGGATGCATATGCTCCCTTAGGAGGACGGGATGAGACGGTGGTGGCTGATCGCGGTTCTGGCCCTCGTGGTAGGGGGCGGGGCCTTTGCGGCGGTCCAAACCCGGAACAACAGAACCCAGCCGCCCCGGTGGCGCACCGCTCCCGTGGTGCGGGGAGAACTCCTCGTGGCCGTGAGCGCTTCTGGCTCCGTCCGGCCCTACTCCGAGGTGGAGGTGAAGTCCCGGGCCACGGGGATCGTGCGGAGGGTCCTGGTGCGGGAGGGAGACGAGGTCCGCGCAGGGCAGGTGCTTGTGGAGATCGACGACCCGGATGCCCTGAGCGCCCTGCGCTCCGCTCAGGCCGGCTACGACGCCGCACTGGCACGCCTCCGGCAGCTGGAGGCCCAGCACCGGGCTCAGCGGGCCCAGGAACGAGAGCAGGTGGCGGCCGCCCAGGCGGCGCTCGAGGCGGCCCGGGCCCGGCTCCACCAGCTCCTGAACGAGCAGGCCCAGCGGAGAAGCCAGCAGCAGGCCCAGATTGCCCAGGCCCAGGCGGCGCTCGAGGCGGCCCGGGCCCGGCTCCAGCAGCTCCTGAGCGGCACCCGGCCCGAGGAGCTCCTGCAGGCGGAGCAGGCCCTAGAGGCCGCGCAGGCGGAACTTCGACTCAGCGAGCAGAGCTACGCCCGGGTGGAGCAGTTGGTGCAGCAGGGGTTTTTGGCGCGGCAGGAGCTGGATGGTGCGGCCGCGCGGCTCGCGAGCGACCGGGCCCAGGTGCAGTCCGCCCGGGCCCGCCTAGAGCAACTCCGCGCGGGTCCCACCCGCGAGCAGATCGAGGAGGCCCGGGCTGCGGTGCGGCAGGCGGAGGCGCAGCTCGAGCAGGCTCAGGCCGCCTCCCAGGACGAGGCGGTACGTCGGCAGGAGATCCTGGCTGCCCAGGCGGCTGTGCGGCAGGCGGAGGCACAGCTCGCTCAGGCCCGGGCAAGCGCCCTGCAGGAAGCCACCCGGGCCGCGGAGCGCATGGCGGCCCAGGCCGCGGTGCGGCAGGCGGAGGCGAACCTGCGCAATGCCCAGGATCGCGTCCGGGAGACCCAGATCCGGGCACCCGTGGGCGGGTTCATCTCCGTCCTCTCCGTGCAGGTGGGGCAGTCCGTGATCGGCAGCACCCAGGGCGGGACCCCGGTGATGCGGATCGCGGTCACCGAACCCGTGCTCGCGAAGGTCCTGGTGGATGAGGTGGACATCTCGCGGATCCGGCCGGGGATGAAGGCCACGGTCCGGGCGGACGCGCTTGCGGACCAGGCCTTTTCCGCCAAGGTGCTCTCCATCTCCCCCAGCGCCCAGCTCAACAACAACGTGGTGCAGTACGAGGTTGTGCTCCAGGTGGAGGATCCCCAGCACCGGCTGCGGCTCGGGATGACCGTACAGGCGGAGTTCACCGTCCTGCACCGGTCCGGGGTGCTGCTCGTCCCCCGGGAGGCGGTGCGCGGGAACGCGGTGCTGGTGGTGGAGCATGGCGAGGTTCGGGCCCGCCACGTGACGCTGGGACCCACGGACGGCCGGATGGTGGAGGTGAAGAGCGGTCTGCGGGAAGGAGAGGTGGTGTTCCTGGGGGTGGAGCGGGGTCCGGAGGCGCAGGCCCCTCGGAATCCCTTCCTCCCGCAGTTTCCGCGGCGTTCCCCCACTCCTCCCGGCCTGCGGAGGATCCCATGACGCTCCTCGAGCTCACGGAGGTCACCAAGGTCTACCGGATGGACGGGGTGGAGGTGTGGGCGCTTCGGGGCGTGAGTTTGGGGATTGAAGCCGGGGAGTTCGTGGCCATCATGGGGCCTTCGGGCTCCGGGAAGTCCACGTGCATGAACATCCTGGGCCTGCTGGACCGGCCCACCTTCGGCGTGTACCGGTTTGAGGGTCGGGACGTATCGGGTCTGGGAGAGGTGGAGCGGGCCCGGCTGCGCAACCGCCGCATCGGCTTTGTGTTCCAGGCCTACAACCTCCTTCCCCGCACCACGGCCCTGGAGAACGTGGAGCTGCCTCTGCTGTACGCGGGGATCCGGGACCGGGCTCGGGCCCTAGAGGCCCTGCGGTGGGTGGGGCTGGAGCACCGAGCGCACCACCTTCCCACGCAGCTGTCGGGCGGGGAGCAGCAGCGGGTGGCCATCGCGCGGGCCCTGGTGATGCAGCCGGCGCTTGTCCTAGCGGACGAGCCCACCGGCAACCTCGACACCCAGACGAGCCTGGAGGTGATGGGGTTGTTGCAGCGGCTCAACGAGCGGGGAGTCACCGTCGTGATGGTGACCCACGAGCCGGACATCGCGGCCTTCGCCCGGCGGATCGTACAGTTCCGGGATGGCCGCATCGTGCAGGACCGTCCCAACCGGCCACGTCAGCTCTCGGAGGTTCGGCCGTGACCCTGCTGGCGAGCATCCGCATCGCGCTCCGGGCCCTGGCAGCAAACCCCCTCCGGTCGCTGTTGACCACCCTGGGGGTGATCATCGGGGTGGGCGCGGTGGTGACCACGGTGAGCATCGGTGCCGGCGCCCGCCGCAGCGTCGAAGAGCAACTCACGGCCCTGGGCACCAACCTCCTCACGATCCTCCCGGGCCGGGCTGCAGGTCCCGGAGGAATCGGGTTCGGGCTCGGGACGGTGCAGACCCTCACGTGGGAGGATGCGGAGGCCGTTCAGACCTCCCTTCCGGATGTGGAGGCGGTGGCCGCGGAGTACAGCCGACCGGCCCAGGTGGTGGCGGGCCCCTACAACGACACCACGAACGTGAGCGGGGTCACTCCCTCCTTCCCGGAGGTACGCAACTGGCACCCCGTGGAGGGAACGTTCTTCGGGGAGCTGGAGATGCGGACCCGGGCCCGGGTGGCGGTGATCGGACAGACGGTGCGGGAGACGCTGTTTCCGGACCGGGATCCCATCGGACAGCCGATCCGCATCAACCGGATCCTCTTCACCGTGGTCGGGGTGATGGAGCGCAAGGGCTCCACGGGGTTCGGGGACCGGGACGACGTGGTGTTCGTTCCCCTCTCCACGGCCCAGAAGCGCCTCTTTGGGGTGGACCACGTCCGGGCGGTGTACGTGAAGGTGCGGGACGCCTACCGCATGGATGCGGTGGCCGCTCAGGTGGAGTCCCTGCTGCGGGCCCGGCACCGCATCCGGGAGGATCAGGAGTCCGACTTCGTGGTGCGCAACCAGGCGGAGGTGATGCAGGCCTTCACCGGTGTCACCCAGACCATCACCCTGCTGCTGGGGGCCATCGCCGCGGTGTCGCTCGTGGTGGGCGGGATCGGCATCATGAACATCATGCTGGTCTCCGTCACCGAGCGCACCCGGGAGATCGGGATCCGAAAGGCCGTGGGGGCTCCCCCACAGGCCATCCTCCTCCAGTTCCTCGTGGAGTCCGTGCTGCTGAGCGTGGGCGGAGGGCTGTTGGGGATCGGGCTGGCCCTGGTGGCCACCCGGATGATTTCGGGGCTTGCGGGCTGGATGACCATCGTGACCCCAGGGGCGGTGCTTCTGGCCTTCGGCTTCGCGGTGGCCACGGGGCTGTTCTTCGGCCTGTACCCCGCCCACCGGGCGGCCCGGCTGGATCCCATCGCGGCTCTGCGGTACGAGTGATCGGGAGGAGCGAATGCGCAGGTACGTGGCGGTGGCACTCACGACTGTACTCCTGAGCGGATGCGCCCAGGGCCGCGCAGCACCTCCCGTGGATCCGGCCTTCCGCGTGGCGGCCGCGGTGCTGGCTCTGGAGCGGGTCGGAAGGGGCCTCACCCCTCAGCAGGCACAACGGACGTTGCCGCTGTTGGAGGCGCTGCGCCACCTGCGTCCGGAGGAACAGGAGGTGGCCCACAGGCTCCTCGTACAGTTCCAAGCACTGCTCACCCCGGCTCAGCAGCAGGCCCTGCGGGCCACCCGGGAGCGGGTCCGGGAGCGGTTGGGTGGGGCCCCGCGTCCGGTGGATCCGGAGCGGGCCGCGGAGTTCCGGGGGAGGGTCGTGGACCGGGCGATGCAGCTGCTGGAACGACGGGCCCGAGGGCGATGAACCCCTCCAGAACCTCCAGCTGGTCCACGCCAGGCAGATCGAGTGGGCCTTACCGCCATGGGACCCGCATGCGAAGCCCTGCGGGTGGGTCCAGGAGCGCACTCCGACAGCATCCGGTCACCTTCAGGATCCGGCCGACCCGCGTCGTGTGCCTGTCCTTCGCAGAGGGTACCAACGCCCTTACCACCGCCTCCGGTCCCTCCGCGGTCAACGGGATGGTGGACGGAATCCTCGTGGCCACGTACTGGACCTCGACTTCTGCGCGGTCAGGAACTGGCCGCACGGACTGCCGCTCATCAAGCCGGGACAGGCGACGACCTCTTGGGATTCGGGTTGCTCGGTGCTACCCTCATTCTGCAGCGATTGCGGCCCGCCCTCCTGAGGGGTAGCTCGGGTACCGATCCGGCCACGCGGTTGGGGCCGGGAGGGCGCGCAGTATAATGGATTCGAGGATGCACGGATGCGGCCAACACTAGGAAACATCGAACAGATCCTCGGGGCGCTGGAGCAAGAGGGGTACATCGCGGACCGGGAGATCGCCACCGCCATCTACCTCTCCATCGAGCTCCACAAGCCGCTCCTCGTGGAGGGTGCGGCCGGGGTGGGGAAAACCGAGATCGCGAAGGTCATAGCTCAAGCTCTCGGAACCGACCTCATCCGGCTGCAGTGCTACGAGGGGCTAGATGTCAGCACCGCCCTCTACGAGTGGAACTATCCCAAGCAGATGCTGCGCATCCGTCTGGAGGAAGGGACCGAACGCACCGTGGAGGAGAAGGAACAGACCATTTTCTCGGAGTCTTTCCTGCTCCGTCGACCCCTCCTCCAGGCCATCACCCATCACCGGGCTCCGGTGCTCCTGGTGGACGAGATCGATCGGGCGGACGTGGAGTTCGAGAGCTTCCTGCTGGAGGTCCTGAGCGACTGGCAGGTGACCATCCCGGAGATCGGGACCATCCGGGCCCAACACATCCCGTACGTGGTGCTCACCAGCAACCGCACCCGGGAGCTGAGCGACGCCCTCCGGCGGCGGTGCCTGTACCTGTGGATTGACTATCCCAGCTTCGAGAAGGAGCTGCGCATCGTGCTCCGCAAGGTCCCCGGCATCTCACGGCGGCTGGCGGAGCAGATCGCGGCTTTCATGCACCTGGTCCGGCGCCTGGACCTCCAGAAGGTCCCCGGGGTGGCGGAGACCCTGGACTGGAGCCTCGCGCTCCTGCGGCTGCACCGGGACCACCTGGATCGGGAGAGCGTGGAGGAGACCGTGGGGTGCCTCTTCAAGCACCATGAGGACCAGAGGCTGGTGCGGGGCCCGTGGCTGGACGCAGCCCTCGCGGCCATCCACGAGGCCCAGCGGGACGGAGAGGGGTTCGCCCGGGCCCTGAGCCGGATCGAGCGGACGTTGAAGGCGTGAGAAGACCGGATCTGGAAGACCTCACCGCCCACGTGGTGGCCTTCGGCCGTGCCCTGCGGGACCGAGGGGTTCTGTGCGGCCCCGGGGAGATCGCGGACGCCCTCCGGGCCCTGGAACGGGTGGACGTCCTGGACCCGGAGCAGTTCCGGCTTGCCCTGCGGACCACCCTGGTCCACAGCCACCACGACCTGCGCGTCTTCGACGCCCTCTATCCCCTCTACTGGTCCCCCTTCCCGCCCGCGGAATCCCTACTGGAGAACGGAGAGGAACCTCCGGCCCGGGAGGAGCCCGCGCAGGAGAAGGGCCAGCTCTCCATGGAACGGTGGGCGGATGCCGGGGAGGGGACGGAAGGGGAGCAGGAGGTCCCGGGCTACAGCGCCCTGGAGGTGTTGAGCCGGAAGGATTTCTCCAGCTTCACCGATCGCGAGCTCGAGGAGATCGGGAAACTGGTGGTGGCCATCGCCCGCCGCATCGCCACCCGCATGAGCCGGCGGATGCAGCGGACCCGGCACAGCCACCGGCTCGACCTCCGACGCACCATGCGGCTCCACCTGCGGTGGGGCGGGGAATTGCCGGCGCTGGCATTTAAGCGCCGTCGGATCCGCAAGACGCGGCTTGTGCTTCTGTGCGACGTCTCCGGCTCCATGGACATCTACAGCCGCTTTCTGATCCAGTTCGTGTACGCGCTCCAGGAGGCCGTGGGCAACGTGGAGTCCTTCGTCTTCAGCACCTCCCTCACCCGGGTCACCCCCGCCCTCCGGTCCCGGACCCTCCGGGAGGCGCTGGATCGCCTGAGCCGCACGGTGCCCAACTGGTCCGGGGGCACCCGGATCGGGGCGAGCCTCATGCAGTTCCTGGAGGGGTGGCGGCACCTGTTGGATCCGCGAACGGTGGTGGTGATCCTCAGCGACGGGTGGGACACCGGGGACGTGGAGATCCTGCACAGGGCCATGCGGGAGATCCGGGCCCGGTCGGGCCGGGTGATCTGGCTGAATCCCCTCCTCGGCAGTCCCGGCTACCAGCCCCTCACCCGGGGCATGCAGACGGCCCTGCCCTTCGTGGATGTGTTCGCCGCTGCCCACAACCTCGAAAGCCTCCGCGCCCTGGAACGCACCCTGGCGGCGCGTCCGCGCCGCACCGCAAGGAGGGAGTAGAGATGCGGGAACTGCTGGATATCCTCCAGGCCCTGCGGGAGGTACGCAGCCGTGGGGAGGAAGCTGCCCTGGCCACCGTGGTCGGGGTTCGGGGGAGTACCTACCGGCGGGAGGGAGCCCGACTGCTGATCCGGTCCACCGGGGACCTCGTGGGCTCCATCTCCGGGGGGTGCCTGGAGGGGGACGTGCAGATCGTGGCCGAGGAGGTCCTGCGGGACGGGCGTCCGCGCCTGCTGCACTACGACCTCACCGCGGACGACGAGGCGGTGTGGGGTCTGGGATTGGGGTGCAACGGCGTGATCGACGTCCTGGTGGAGAAGGTGGGGATCACGGAACCCTCGCCGGAGCGGTTCCTGGAGGAGGCGGTGGAGCGGGAACGGCCGCTTGTGGTGGTCACGGTGGTTGGACCGGAGGAATCCCCGCAGCTCGGGCGGCGCCTCGTGGTCTACCCGGATGGTACCCGGGAAGGGAGTCTCGGACGGGCAGAGGTCGATGCGCAAGCTGCTTCGCGGGCGCAGGAAACGCTGCGAGTTGGAAAGCCGGCCCGCGCGATCCTCGGGGAGTTGGAGCTCTTCTTCGAGCCCCTCCAGCCGCCCCTGCGGTTGGTGGTGTGCGGGGCTGGGCACGACGCCATCCCTGTGGTGCGCCTGGCACAGGAGCTGGGCTTCCGACCCGTGGTGGTGGACCGGAGGGAGAAGTTCCTCACCCGGGAGCGGTTCCCGGAGGCGCACGGATTCCTACACACGGAGTTCCCGGAGGCCGCACAAGCGATCCAGCCGGATCCCAGAACCTGCGTGGTGGTGATGACCCACAACTACCTGCACGACAAGAACCTCATCCGCTCGCTGCTCACCTACCCCACTCCGCCCGCCTACCTGGGGCTTCTGGGTCCCCGGCAGCGCACCCAGAAGATCCTGCGGGAGCTGGAGGCGGAAGGCATAAAGCCAAGCCCGGAACTGAAGGAACGGATCTACGCGCCGGTGGGCCTTGACATCGGGGCGGAGGGGCCAGAGCAGATCGCCCTCGCCATCCTGGCGGAGATCCTGGCGGCCCTGAACGGCCGGAAGGCGGGATTCCTGCGGGATCGCCCCGCCCCCATCCACGAGCCACTCCCCGTGTGAGCGGGCTCGCCTGTGTCGTGCTGGCGGCGGGCAGCAGCCGCCGCATGGGGCAGCCGAAGCTCCTGCTGCGCCTGGGGGGAAAGACCCTCCTGCGTCGGGCGGTGGAAACGGCCCTCGGGGTCTGCGGCCGCGTGGCGGTGGTCGTGGGACCAGAGGCGGACCGCATGCGGGCGGAGCTGCAGGATCTTCCCGTGGAGGTGGTGGAGAACCCGGAACACGAGCTGGGGCTCAGCACCTCCCTCCGACGGGGGATCGAGGCCGTGGCGGAGGCGGAGGCGGTGCTCCTGCTGCTCGCGGACCAGCCCGCCCTGACCCCCCAACACCTGCAGCGCCTCGTGGAGACCTGGCGGCGAAGCGGAGCACGGATCGTCGCCTGCACGTACCGCGGAACCGTAGGCCCGCCGACCCTCTTCCATCGCACGCTGCTCCCGGAATTGAAAGCTCTGCGGGGGGATGTGGGAGCTAAGCCGATCCTGGAAGCCCACCGGGACGAAGCGATCTTCGTACCCCTGGAGGAGGCGGCCCTGGACGTGGATACCCCGGAGGACTGGGTCAGGGTGCAGGAAAGCATTCGGCCCTCCTGATCTGCGGATCCATGCTGAACACACGTTTGGCAGGAGCAGGTATCCCCCTGCTTGAACAATATGTCTGACCGTCTGACCAAATTGACCCAAGGGGGTGACCGTGGTGCGGTTGCCGAAGCGGGGCGGGTGGCTGCTCTGGATCTTGCTGGTCCTCTTCGCCGTCGGGCCGGTTCAGATGGGCTCGAGCGCTCCGGCGAGGAGTCCCATCCTGGTGGGCGGTACCCTGGGGCTCACCGGGCCCTTCTCCGGTCCCTCTGCCGTGTACAAGGCCGTCTACGAGTACTGGGTCAGCCGGGTAAACCGGGAGGGCGGGCTTTTGGGCCGTCCGGTGCGGCTCATCCTCTACGACGACGAGGGCAAGCCCGCAGTGGCCCAGGCCCTCTACCAGCGGCTGCTGAAGGAGGACAACGTGGACCTAGTCCTAGCGCCCTACACCACCCTCGTGGGTGGAGCCGTGATCCCCATCGTGGAGTCCGCGGGCAAGGTCCTGTGGAACGGGGGGTTCGTGGGCATCGAGCTCTTCAAGAAGTCCCGGTGGTTGGTGGGCGCGTACGCCTACCAGGAGCCCGATTACCCGCGCGGGATCTTCGAGCTCATTGACAGCCTCCCGCCCCAGCAGAGGCCCCGGCGCATCGGCGTGGTCACGGAGCAGAACCCCTTCACCCTCGTGGTGAAGAACGGGTACCAGGGGTATGGCGGCGTGCTCGGGTTCGCCCGGCAGCGCAACATCCCCGTGGTGCTGAACGAAGAGTTCGCCCCCACGGTGACGGACGTGAGCGGGCTCATCCAGCGCGCGAAGGCGGCCAACGTGGACCTCTTCTTCGCTCTGGCCCTCCCGAATCCCGCGGCCCTGCTGGCCCGCACCGCGCACGAGCTGGGATTCAAACCCGCCATCTACTGCCAGTGTGGATCTCAGGTGACCATGCTTCCGTACTGGCGCAACCTCGGGCCGGCTGCGGAGGGCGTCATGGGCACCACCATCTCCTGGCATACGGATCGCTACAAGGAAGTCAGTACCCTCCATGCGCTGCTCCAGCGGATGGGGTATCCGGAACTCCCCTCCTACGCCACCGTGGCCCTCACCATCCTCCAGGTGATGGAACAGGCGGTGAAAGCCACTGGTACCCTCGACCAAGCAAAGCTGCGTGCATACGTGGTAGGGCGAACGTTCGCCACCGCTAACGGTCTCCTTAAGTACGACAAGGACGGGATCCCCAGTTACAATCAGGTGGTTCTGCAGTTCCTCCGGGGTCGGAACGAGGTGGTGTGGCCTCCCAACCGGGCCACCGGGAAGCCTATTATCCCCATGCCGTGAGCCGTCCGTTGCTCAGCGCGCGGAACCTCGTGAGGCGCTTCGGCGGAGTCGTGGCCGTGGACCGGGTGTCCTTCGACCTGGAGGCGGGGGTTGTACTGGGCATCATCGGCCCCAACGGCTCGGGCAAAACGACCCTGCTGAACCTCCTCAACGGGGTGTATCCGCCGGATGCGGGGGAGGTATGGCTTGCGGGCCGTCGGGTGGAGGGGGGGCCGCCGCAGCGACTGGCCGACCTGGGAGTCATGCGGACCTTCCAGACCACCCGGGTGTTTCGGAGCCTCACCGTGCTGCAGAACATGCTGGTTCCCCTCCTGCACCGGCCTACGCGGATGCACGAGGCCCGCAACAGAGCTATAGAGCTCCTCGCCTCCGTGGGGCTGGCGGAGTACGCCCACGTCCCGGCCAGCCAGCTCTCCGGAGGACAGCAGCGGCTATTGGAATTCGTGCGTGCCCTCATGACCGAACCGCGCGTGGTGCTCATGGACGAGCCCTTTGCGGGCGTGCATCCGGACGCCATCGAGGTCCTCACACGGCGGGTGGAGGCCCTTCGGAAGGAGGGCGCATCCTTCGTGGTGGTGAGCCATGAGATCCCGGTGCTGATGTCCCTGAGCCAGCGCGTTCTGTGCCTCAACCAGGGACGTGTGATCGCGGACGGCACTCCGGAGGAGGTGGCCCGCAACGAGGCCGTGGTGGAGGCGTATCTGGGAGATGGACGTGTACGGGAGGTCTCCTGAGATCCGCGTGGTGGACGTGGAGGCCGGATACTACCCGGAGCAGACCGTCCTGCAGGGTGTGCACCTCGTGGCCCGCCCCGGACAGCTCACGGCTCTTCTGGGCCCCAACGGCTCCGGGAAGTCTACGGTGCTGCGGGTGGTGTACGGCCTCCTCCGACCCCGGCGAGGTGCCGTGTGGGTGGACGGGAAGGATGTAAGCCAGGTGCCTGCACACCAGCGGGTGGGTCTTGGCATGGGATATCTTCCCCAGGGTCGGAGTGTGTTCCCCAGCCTCACCGTGGAGGAGAACCTGGAGGTGGGGACCTGGACCCTGCTGCGGGTCGCCCGGCGAGCCGCCCTGGACCGGGTATACGAGCGGTATCCCGCCTTGAGGGCCTGGCGGGACCGGCCGGCCGGAATTCTCAGCGGGGGACAGCAGCGCATGGTGGAGATCGCCCGCATGATGGTCACCGATCCCCGGGTGATCCTCCTGGACGAACCCACCGCGGGCCTGGCGCCGGTGGCCGCGCAGGAGGTCTACGAGGAGGTGGCCCGACTGCGTCGCGAGGGACGCACGGTGCTGCTGGTGGATCAGAACGTCCGGGCTGCGGTATCCCTTGCGGACTACGTCTATACCCTGGCCTTTGGCCGCAATCAGCTGGAGGGAACGAGGGAGGAGTTCCAGCAGCGGATGCACGCGGTGGTCCGGGAGTGGCTGCGGGTGTGAGGTGAAGGGATGCCCCTCACGCTGCTGACGGAGGCTGTGGTCAACGGCGTGCTCCTGGGCCTGGTGTATGCCCTGATCTCCGTGGGCCTCAGCCTCACCCTGGGCGTGCTGGGGGTGGTGAACATGGCCCATAGTGCGTTCGTCATGCTGGGTTCCTTTTTCGCCCTGGAGCTGCTCTTGCGGTTGGGAGCCCCGCCGATGCTCTCGGTGCTGGCCGCGGCCCCTCTGTTCTTCGGAGTTGGGATGGCGGTGGACCGGCTGCTGCTCCGGCGTACCGCGTCCACCTCGGAGGCCATGGGCCTGCTCGTGCTGTTCGGCCTCATGCTGGTGCTAGAGAACGGGGCCATCCTGGTGTGGACCACGGATACCCGGGTCCTGCCGTGGCAGATGGGCCAGATGGTGCTAGCAATGGGTGGGCTCCGGGTCTCCTTCGGGCGCCTGCTGGCTGCGGGCCTTGCTTTGACGATGATTCTTGTCCTGGACTTTTTGCTGCGCCGCACCCTACTGGGAAAGGTGGTGCGCGCAGTCGGGCAGAATCCGGACGCGGCCGCGGTGCTCGGCGTGGACGTGACACGGATCTCCATGGTGGTGGTAGGGGCCGGCGTAGCCACGGCCGCCATGGGGGGTGTGGCTGTGGCCATGATGTTCCCGTTCGCGCCGCAGGAACACCTGCGGTGGCTCGCCTGGGCCTTCCTCCTGGTGATCGTAGGAGGTCTGGGGAGAGTGCGGAACACGCTGGTGGCGGGACTGCTGGTCGGCCAGCTGGAGGCGCTCAGCGGAATTCTCCTCCCCTTCCAGTACGTGTACGCGGTGGTGTACGCGTTCCTGGCCATCACCCTGATCCTCCGCGGGCGCGGGCTGCAAGCTGCACAGGAGCGGACTCTCTAGCGCGATGCGATCCTCTACCTGGACGGAATCCTGGACGACAGAACCCACCCGGGCCAATCGCTGGCCCGTTGTAGGGGGCATGGCGGTTCTGGGCCTGACCGTGGGGATCGGGCTGTGGGCGGAGGGCCTGGGCCTTCTCAGTACGCTGACCAACGTGTTCCTGTTCCTCCTCCTCACCCAGGCCTGGAACCTTCTGGGGGGCTATGCAGGCTACCTGAACCTCGCCATGGCCGTGTTCTTCGGGGTCGGCGCCTACACCACGGGCATCCTGGCTCACAGGGGGAATTGGCCGCCCCTGCTGACGGCCCCGCTGGGGGGCCTGGTGGCGGTGCTCTGGGCGGCGGCCGTGGGCGTACCGAGCCTGCGGGTGCGGGGTCCCTACTTCGCCGTCCTCACCATGATCCTGGGATTCCTGGCCCAGGTGCTCGCCTACAACGTTCCCTGGACCCGCGGCGCCATGGGGATCTACGTGTCCCCGCTGCCCTGGGATCGGCGGGTGGTGGAGCAATTCTTCTATTTCACGTACCTGGGGCTTGCCCTGCTGGTCACGGGGATGGCGGCGCGGATCCAGTCCTCCCGCTTCGGGGCCGCCCTGGTGGCCGTGCGGGAGGACGAGGTGGCGGCGGGAGTCCTCGGAGTGCGAACCACGTGGGTGAAGGTGGCGGCCCTGCTGCTGGGCGCTTTCTGGGCGGGCGTGGCCGGGGGTCTGTACACCCAGCGGATCGGGTACATCGAGCCCACGGGGGTCTTCAGCCTGGACATCTCCGTGGACGTGGTCCTCATGGCCATGGTGGGCGGTGCGGGAACCTGGCAGGGGCCGCTCCTGGGTGTCCCTCTCGTCATGCTGGTGGCGGAACTGCTGCGGGTGGGTGTGGTGCATCTGGGCCTGTTTGGAGCACGGATTCCGGTGGAGTTCAACCGGGTGGTGTTCGGTGCGGCCCTGATCTTTATCGCCCTGTACGCACCTCAGGGCCTGATGGGGCTTATACGTCCCTTCCGCGGGCGTCGGTTGGGGGTGTAGTGCGGACGGGATACCCCGGTCCCGGATCCGGCGAGCCCGCCTATCCCCGCCCTCCGCTTGCGAACACAGGTTTGGCAGGAGGAGAGTCCCTTCATGGCGTAGGGTTTTGTCTGATGATCTGCTGAACAGGCGGGAAGGTGAGCGTGGTGCGGCGGAGATGGCAGGTGGGGATGATCGTCGTGCTGCTCATGGCCCTGGGCCCCGCTGGGGCTTTCGCGGGTCCCGTGGAACGCCTGACCATCCTGGGAGGGCCGGCCGCGGGGGTATTTAATGTGTTCGCCACGGGCCTCGCCACGTTCCTGTCACGGAGCGTACCCGGCATGGAGGTAACGGTGGCGGCCACCGGGGGGTCTGTGGAGAATGTGCGGCGGGTGAACGGAAAGGAGGCCGAGCTCGCGGTAGCCTTCGCGAGCGACGTCCATGAAGGGTACTACGGACTCGAGGCTTTCCAGGGCAACCCGCAGCGTAACATCCGGGCCATCGGGCTTCTTTTCATCGGCGTGGGGCACTTCGTCGCCTACAAGGACAGCGGGATCCGGACCGTCGGGGACCTTGCGGGAAAGCGTGTGGCGGTGGGGTCTCCGGGCTCCGGCACCTTCGCGAACGCCCAGCGCGTTCTCACGGAGCTGGGCCTGTGGGATCGCATCCAGCGGGTGCCGCTCCTGGGATCTGCCGCGGCCGCAGCGCTGCGGGACGGGCGGGTGGATGCTTTCTTCTTCACGGCTCCCTATCCGGATCGGGCCACCATCGAGGCCGCCATCGCCAGGGAAGTACACCTCCTGGATCTGTACGGTCCCCTTTCCCGCACGGAGTTCTTCCGGAAGTACCCGTACTTCATCCGGTACGTGATCCCGAGCCGGGGCTACCACGGGCTCACGGACTCTGTGAGCACCATCGGCATCCCGGGCCTGTGGTTTACGCACCGGGACGTCTCCCCTGCCCTCGTGCGCCGGCTGGTGGCCGCAGCTTACAGCCGTGAGGGCCACGCACATATGCTGCAGGTGCACGCTGCCTCCGCAGACATGACCACGCGCCGGGCCCTGCTGGGGGTAAGCATCCCCCTGCACCCTGGTGCGGAGGCCCACTACCGCTCCGTAGGGCTGGAGATCCCGGACGCCATCCGGGCGCGGTAGTCAGCAGGGAAGCATGCGGAGGCTGGTGGGTCCGTGGGATTGCCTGGTAAGGACAGGCCTCGCGGCCACCGTGGGGTTTTACCTGTGGGCGGCAGCGGTGGGGGGGACGAGCCTCCAGTACCACCGCGGCATCGCGGTGCTGTTTAGCCTCGCCTCGGCTTTCCTCCTCTATCCGGCCACCCGACGTTCTCCCCAGGACCGACCCTCGTGGGCAGATGTTCTGCTCGCGGTAGCCTCCTGTGCGGTGGCCGGGTACTGGATCGCACAGTACGAGGCTTTGGCCTACCGGGCGGGTGCGTTCACTCCCATGGACGTGGCCATGGGGATTCTGGCGCTTGCCCTGAGCGTGGAGGTTACCCGCCGGGTCCTGGGTCCTTCCATGACCGTGGTGGCTCTGTTGCTGGTGGCCTACGCCCTGTGGGGGAACTACCTGCCCTCCGTGGTGGGCCACCGAGGATTCACCCTCCGCCGGGTGGTGGAGTACTTCTACCTCACCCCGGAGGGGCTGTTCGGAGTCATGCCGGACATTCTCGCCAGCTACATCCTGCCCTTTGTAGCCTTCGGGGCGTTCTTGCTGCGGGCAGGAGTGGCGAAGTTCTTCATGGATCTCTCCATCGCCCTGGTGGGTCGCATGCGGGGCGGTCCCGCTCAGGTAGCGGTGGTGAGCAGTGCCCTGTTCGGGTCTATCAATGGAAGCCCCGTGGCCAACACCGCCACTACAGGTGCCTTTACCATCCCTCTCATGAAACGGTGCGGCTTTCCCCCACACATCGCGGCCGCGGTGGAAGCGGCCGCCTCCACGGGCGGGATGATTCTGCCGCCCGTGATGGGCGCAGGCGCCTTCATCATGGCGGAGCTCACCCAGATCCCTTACGCCCGCATCGCGGCGCTTTCCGCACTCCCCGGCCTGCTGTACTTCCTGGGTGTGGGCGTGATGGTGTACTGCGAGGCCCGCAAGCTGGGCTTGGAAGGGCTTCCGCCGGACCAGATCCCCCGGCTGCGGGATGTCCTCCGAGCGGGGTGGTACCTCCTGATGCCGTTGGCGGTACTGGTGGTGGTACTGGTCCGCACCACCTCCGCCTCCATGGCGGTGATGGCTAGCATCGCCAGCACCGTGCTTGTGAGCTGGCTGCGACCGGAGACCCGGATGGGCCCCCGGGAGATCTGGGGGGCCCTGGTGGATGCAGGCCGCAGCAGCACCTACGTGGCCGCGGCCACGGGTGCCATTGGAATCGTGGTGGCGATCGTAACCCTCACGGGGATAGGGGTACGCTTTAGCCAGCTGGTCCTGGACGTCTCGGGCGGCAACTTGCCGATCGCGCTTTTGCTCGTGGCCGCGGCTAGCTTCGTGCTGGGGATGGGCATGCCCATCACCGCCGCCTACCTGATCCTGGCCGTGGTGGCGGCCCCCGCTCTCGTGAAGCTCGGTGTGCCGCTTCTGGCGGCCCACATGATCATCTTCTGGCTGAGTCTGGACTCCAACATCACTCCACCCGTGGCCTTGGGTGCGGTCACCGCGGCCGCCATCGCTCAGGCGGATCCGTGGCGTACGGGCTGGAACAGCTTCCGGTTCGCCAAGATGATCTACGTCATGCCCGTGCTGTTCGCGTACACCCATATCCTCATGACGGGCACCTGGGCGGAGAACCTGTGGGCGGCCGTTTCCTCTGTGGTGGGAACCGTGGCCTTCTCCATCATGAGCACAGGCTATTTCCTGGTGCGCACCACCGTGCCGGAGTGGGGGGTGCTGGCGGCAGCCACGGTGCTTTGCTTCATTCCCACCCTGGCCACCGATCTGGTGGGAATCGGGCTCTTTGCCCTCGTGTACCTGTGGCAGCGGCGCAGGCGGGTGCACCAAGAGATGGCGGTGCGGGCGGGACTTCCGGCCCGCGCCGCGGCGGTGAAGTGACCATGTACGAGCCCCTGGAGCGCCCCAAAGTCTACCAGCTGCTGGCGGACCGACTCCTGCACCAGATCCGGACCCGCCAGCTCAAGCCGGGGGATGCGCTGCCCACAGAACAGGAGCTCATGCGACGCTTCGGGGTGGGCCGTTCCTCCGTGCGGGAAGCCCTGCGCTTGCTGGAATCCAAGGGGATGATCCGGTCCGCGGGACGCGGTTCCTTCGTGGTGGCCGCATACGAGCACGCCCTCGTGGACTCCCTGCGGTTTCTGCTCACCGTGGAGGCCTTCGATCTCCTGGAGCTGTACGAGCTGCGCCGGATCCTGGAGGCGGAGCTGGCGGCCCTCGCGGCCAGGCGCCGGAACGCCGAGCACCTCCAGACCATGGCGGAAGCCATCGAGCAGATGCGATCAGGCCTGGCGGCAGAGGAGCCCGCACGGTACATCGAGGCGGATCTCCACTTCCACCTCACCGTGGCCCAGGCCACCTGCAACCGGATGGCGGTGTACGTGATGCGGGCCATCCGGGACCCCCTGCACCGGGCTCTGCAGTCCGTCTACCACATCCCGGGAAGCCCAGAGGCGTCCATCGCCCAGCACCGGGAGATCCTGGCGGCCATCCACGCGCAGGACCCGGCGGCGGCCCGGGAGCGGATGCGGGAGCACCTGGGCCGGGTTTATACGGACATCCAGCGGGTGCTGAGGGGCGGGGAACATGAGGATTGAAGGGAAGGCCAGTTCCGTTCGCAGGGGGTGGGACTTGACCGGTGGCGATTGGGCGGGACTATGTATTGATGTCATCACACGACGCCACGGATAGGAGGGGGGAGGGCGATGGCCAGGCGGATGCTCATCAAAAACGGGTGCGTGCTCACCCTGGACCGGCAGATCGGCAACTTCTCGCAGGCGGACGTCCTCATCGAGGATACCCGCATCGCCGCGGTGGGTCCCAACCTGACCGCGGCGGACGCGGAGGTCCTCGATGCGTCCGGGATGATCGTCATGCCGGGGTTCATCGACACCCACCGGCACTGCTGGGAGGGCATCCTGCGGAACATCGGGACGGACGTGCCGTTGGAGGGGGAGCGGAGCTACCTTGCCTTCGTCCTCAACCAGCTGGCGCCCGCCTACCGGCCCGAGGACGTGTACATCGCGAACCTGGTGAGCGCCCTGGGGTGCATCGACGCGGGCATCACCACGGTTCTGGACTGGTCCCACATCCAGACCACTCCGGAGCACACGGACGCGGCCATCCGCGCCCTGCAGGAGGCGGGCATCCGCGCGGTGTTCGCGTACGGCCGGCCGTGGTTCGAGCCCCCTAAGCCTGAACACCCGGCCTGGATCCGACGGGCTGCCCAGCAGTACTTCTCCTCGAAGGACCAGCTCCTTACCTTCGGCCTGGCGATCTTCGGGCCGGAGTTCGACTCCCTGGAAGGATGTCGGGCGGACTGGCAGCTCGCCCGGGAGCTGGACGCGCGCATCACGACCCACGTGGGCGTGGGCACCTTCGGGAGACACGGCAAGGTGGGGGAGGTGGGCCGGACGGGGCTGTACGGCCCGGACACCACCTTTATCCACTGCTGCACGCTGAGCGACGAGGAGATCCGCCTGATCGTGGACTCGGGGGCCACCGTCTCCCTGGCCTGCCCGGTGGAGATGATGATGGGGCACGGGATGCCTCCCATCCAGCGCTTCCTGGATCTGGGCCTGCGTCCCAGTCTGAGCGTGGACGTGGAGACCAACGTTCCCAACGACATGTTCACGCAGATGCGGAGTGCGATCTCGCTGCAGCACATGCTGGTGTTCGAGCAACGACTGGCAGGCCGGGAGGACGCACCGCCGCCCGTGACCACCCGGGACGTGCTGGAGTGGGCCACCATCGAGGGGGCCCGTGCCAACGGGCTGGATCACAAGGTGGGGACCCTCACGCCGGGCAAGGAGGCGGACATCATCCTGTTGCGCACGGATCGCCCGAACATCTTCCCCGTCAACGATCCCATCGGTGCAGTGGTGTGGGGGATGGATACGAGCAATGTGGACACGGTGATGGTAGCGGGCAGAATCCTCAAGCGCGGTGGCGAGCTGGTGGGAGTGGACCTGAACCGGGTGCGGCAGCTCGCCTACCAGTCCCGGGACTACGTGGTGTCCAAGTCCGGGTTCCGGCTGCCCGAGATCTAAGCCGGGAGGGGCAGAGAAGGGCTGCGGGGAGAGTCGGCCGAATCCAGCAAACACCGCAAGGAGGAGCTGAGATGCGAGGGGATGGCGCGGTGGTGATCATCGGCGGGACGTCCGGCATCGGCCTGGAGATCGCCCGCCACTATGCGGGCCAGGGACGTTCGGTGGTGATCTCCGGGCGGAATGCGGCCCGGGCCGCGGAGATCGCTCGACAGATCGGCCCCACGGTCCGGGGCATCGGGCTCGACCTGACCCGGCCGGAAGAGGTTTCCGGGAGACTGGCCGAGATCGGCACGGTGGACGGACTGGTGCTGGGCGCCATCACGCGGGACCAGAACCGTGTGCGGGAGTACAGCATCCCGAGCGCCCTCAGCCTCGTCACCCTCAAGCTGGTGGGCTACACCGCGGTGGTTCATGCCCTCCACACACGGATGCACCCGGAGAGCGCCATCGTCATCTTCGGGGGCCTGGCGAAGGAGCGGCCCTACCCGGGCTCCACCACGGTCACCACCGTGAACGCCGGGGTCTCGGGGTTGGTGCGGACCCTGGCCGTGGAGCTGGCCCCGATCCGGGTGAACGCCATCCATCCCGGAATCGTGGGCGATAGCCCCTACTGGGCCAACAACAGGGAGATGCTGGAGCGGGTGCAGGCGCGAACTCCCACGGGGCGGCTGGTGCGGATGGCAGATGTGGTACACGCGGTGGCCTTCCTGCTGGAGAACCCCGCGGTGAACGGGGTCGAGCTCTACGTGGACGGTGGCTGGGTGTTCGGGTAGCCAGACCGAGATTGAGGAGGACAGGATGCATCGGGTGGCACGGATAGACCGGGAAGCGATGCAGGTACCGGAGCTGTTCGCCGGGCACAGCCAGGGCTTTCGGCGGCAGTCCCTGGTGGACGGCACCACCGGATCGGTGCACATGGGCTTTGCCGTCTGCATGTTAGAGGGAGGGGGGCACATCGCGCCTCACGTGCAGTCCTACGAGGAGGCGGTGTTCGTCCTCGAGGGCGAGGTGGAACTCACCATGCAGGGAGAGACGGTCCTCTTGGGGACCGACGAGGGAGGGCTCATCCCCGTGGGCGTGCCGCACAGCTGGCGCAACCCCGGTGACCGCCCCTGCCTGTGGGCGGAGATGCGCTCTCCTCGGCCGCGGGAGAGCCAGAGCGATCCCCCCGACGTGTTCTTCCTCCGGGAACCTCTCCTGGCCGGGCCGCCGCGGCGGGTGGACGTTCGGGATCCGCGTCACTTCCGCTTCTTCCACTTCGAGAAGGCTCAGATGGACCTCAATAGCGCGCGGCGGGGGAGCTCCGTGGATGCCCCCACGGTCTCCCCCAGCATGGTGACGGCGCTGCTGGTCTACAGCGGCATCGGCATCAAGATGCTCGTGGACCCGCAGCAGGGGGCGAACCTGCTCACCATGTTCATGGTGGAGTACGAGCCGGGCGGGGTTGCCCACCCGCACGACCATCCCCTGGAGGAGGCGTACCTGATCCTGGAAGGGGAGGTGGACGCGGTGGCGGATGGCCAGACGTACCAGTTGCGGGCGGGCGACTTCTTCTGGACCGGAGTGGGGACCGTCCACGCGTTCTACAATCGGTCCTCCGGGAAGGTCCGGTGGCTGGAGACGCAGGCACCGCAGCCCCCGCGCCAGCACTCCTACCGGTTCAACCGTGATTGGGAATACCTGGCCCGGCTGCTGGGAGCGGAGCCCGCTCGGGGCTCTGCCGCGACGCGAATGCCGTAACCAAAAAAGGGGGGTGTACCACGATGAAGGCAGGACGCGTGAACACGGGGATCGGCCGTGTGGTACTTCTGGTGGCTCTTCTCGCCCTGCTCCTCGTTCAGGCCCAGCTTCCTGCGCAACCGCGTCCCATCCGGGTGGGCGGGACCCTGCCCCTCACAGGGGTGTTCGCCGCGCAGGGGAAGGTTCACGAGGCAGCGGGACGGGCGTTCGTGCAGATGATGAATGAGAAGGGAGGGCTGCTGGGACGGCCTCTTGAGTGGGTGCTTCTGGACGATGAGTCCCAGCCCGACAAGGCAGCTGCCCTGTACGAGCGCCTCATCACGGAGGATAAGGTGGACCTGATCATCGGGCCCTACGGGACCGCGGCCATCACGGCGGCCATGCGGGTGGCGGAGAAGTACGGGTACGTGTTCCCGCACCACACGGCCAGCCTGACCTACGCGTACACGTATCGGCGCCACTTCCCCACCTGGTACGTGGGGCTGAACACCCACATCACCACGCCGTCCAAGGTGTTCGACGCCTACCTCTCCCTGCCGCCGGGGCAGCGGCCGCGGACCGTGGGGTTCGTGGTCAACAAGTTCCCCGGTACGCAGTTCCTGGCCTACGGGCGGGCCAACGCAGGCGGCGCGGTGCGGGTGGCGCGACAGAAGGGGCTGCAGGTGGTCTTGGACGTCCAGTTCGATCTCGGGACCACGGATTGGATCCCCGTGGCCCAGCAGGTGCGCCGCGCGAACCCCGATCTGCTCTACGTGGCGGGCCTCGCCCTGGACGGGGTCAATCTGCTGCAGGCCCTGGCCCAGCTGGGTTGGCGACCCCGGTATCACTTCTACCAATGGCCGTCCCCCGGGGCCATGCTGGCCGCCCTGCCCCTGACGGACCGGGCCACGAGCGTGACCATCTTCGTGCCCCACGAGCCGTACCTCTCGAATCCAGGCGCCCGGGATTTCGTGAACCGCTACCGGGCATGGGCGAAGGCCACGGGCCTGGCTTACTCGGAGCCGGATGTGCAGTCCGCCGCGAGCTGGTCTGCCTGGCAGGTCCTGACCTTCGGCGTCCAGGAGTGCCGCTGCCTGGACCACGCGCGGATCGCGGAGGTGCTGCTCTCCAAGCCGGTGCCCACGGTGCAGGGATACCTGAAGTTCGATCCGCAGCAGCAGAACTACGGGGACGACATCCAGGCGGTGATGCAGATCCAGGACGGCCGGTGGTGGGCGGTTTGGCCGAGACAGCTGGCGGCGGAGGGCCGCCGGTTGCGGTGAGGTCTCCGGAGCCCGGGTCCTCCCCATGGTAGAGCTCGCGCAAGCCACGGTATCCGGGGTCCTCATGGGGACCTTCTATGCGCTCCTGGCCCTCGGTCTGACTCTGGCCTGGGGATTCTTCGAGACCATCGATTTCACGCACTTCGCCATCATCTTCGGGTTCGGATACGTGGCGTACGAGCTGGCGACCCGGGGCGTGGACCTGCGGCTCGTGCTGCTCTTGGTGGCCCCCGCGGGAGCCCTGGCGGGAGTGCTCTGGCGGCTCGTTCTGCGTCGGCTGCGGCTGGACGCAGCGCGTTCCCTGGTGTTCACCTTCGGCGCCCTGGTGGTGTTCGAGGGACTCTCGAAGCTCGTGTGGACCGCGGATTACCGACGGATTCCCACCGCGCAGAACCCGTACGCGATGGGGGCGGTGGCCCTGGGCCCCCTCGCCCTCCCGTTCACGCAGGTGGTCTCCTTCGCCCTCTCGCTGGTGGTGGCCGGTGCGGTGGGCCTGTGGCTGAGGCAGAGCTATGCCGGAAAGGCGCTGCGGGCCGCGGTATCCGACGAGGAGATGGCACGCTCCTGCGGGGCCGACGTGGAGCGGCTCCGGCTCCTGATCGCCGCCCTGGGAGGCGCTACGGGCGGGATCGGCGGCGTGCTGGTGGCCATGAACTACGCGCTCTTTCCGAACGCGGCGGAGCAGTGGATCGGCCTTCTGTTCGCGGCCGTGATCCTGGGCGGTATCGGGAACCCGGCGGGTCTGGTGTTGGGCGGGACGGTGATCGGGATTGCAGAGGCCCTGGCACAGGGACTGGGCGCCACCGCGGTGGCGCGTCTGGTGGGCGCTGCGGCCCTGGTGATCGGGCTCCTTGTGCGTCCGGAAGGCCTCTTCCCCAGCGTGCTGGGGCGGCGGGAAGGATGAGCAAATTGCGGATCTGGTGGGCTGCTGCGGGCGTCCTGATGGCCCTGCTCCTGGTGCCGACCGCGGTGCGGGCCCTGGAGCTGCCCGCCTACTACCTGGTGTTCCTGTACTTCTACTTCTTCTGGGTCACGCAGGCCACCAGCTGGAACCTGATCTCAGGCTATGCGGGATACTTCAGCTTCGGTCAGGGCGCCTTTTACGGCGCGGGCGTGTACGGTGCCGCCGTGCTCATCGATCGGCACGGGGTGCCCTACGGGATCGCGATCCTGGCCGGGGCCGTGGCGAGTGCTCTCATCGCCTCCGCCATCGGGGTGGTGACCTTCCGCCTGCGCCAGATCCGCGGGCCGGTATTCGCCCTGGTCACCCTGGCCGTGGCGCTGGCGATGCACAGCCTTGCGAACAACGTCAGCTACCTGGATGGCGGCCGGGGGATCCCGCTGCCCAAGCTCACCTACCCCTTCGGCCTCTCGGACGTGGAGTTCCTGTACTACGCGGGGCTCGGGGTGGGCCTGGTGGCCGTGGTGATGGGGTGGTGGACCTACCGGAACCGGCACGGGTGGGGCCTGCGGGCGATCCACGACGACGAACGTGTGGCCGAGGGCCTGGGAGTCCCCACCTTCGCGTACAAACTGGGCGCGCTCGCGCTGAGCGGGGCTCTGGCGGGCCTGAGCGGGGGGCTTCATGCCCTGCAGGTCCGGTACGTCACCGCGGACGCGGTGTTCTCCCTGCGGGTGCCGCTCCTGGTGATCATGATGTGCGTGCTGGGAGGGCGTCGCCACTGGCTGGGGCCGGTGGTGGGGGCCGGCGTAGTGCACGCCATCAACGACCGGCTCAGCGGGCCCGGACTGGGCAGCCTCAGTGAGGTCCTCATGGGCCTGCTCCTCATGGTGGTGGTGGCCACCCTCCCGGAGGGCATTTACAGTCAGCTGCGCCAGCGGGGGACCGCCGCGGGACTCGTGGGCCTGGGAGGCCTGGCAGCCGCGCTGGCTGCCCGCCTGGCCCTCCTCGATGCCCTCGCGGTGGGGATCGCCGTAGCTGTGGTCTTCCTGGTGCTCCGGACGCGCCGCTTCGCCATCGGGCCCTGGCACAGAGGTAAGGCCCGAGAGGTGGAGGCCGCCCGTGGCTGAGGTGCTGCTGGACCTGCAGGGGGTGCGGAAGAGCTTCGGAGGGGTCCGGGCGCTTCAGGACGTATCCCTGCAGGTCCGGGAGGGCGAGATCGTGGGCCTGATCGGTCCCAACGGCTCCGGCAAGTCCACCCTGATCAACGTCGCCACCGGGTACTACCCTCTGGACGGAGGGCGGATCTGGTTTTGCGGATTCGACATCACGGGGTTGCCGCCCCACCGCCGTGCCCGGCTGGGCTTGGCGAGGACCTACCAGCACCCGCGGCCCTTCTGGCAGTTCACCGCCCGGGACAACGTGGCCCTGGGGGACCTGTTCGGGCGGAACGCGCGGGGACGCACGCCGCAGGCCGCGCGGGAGGCGGCCCAGCAGTGGCTGATGATGCTGGGCCTGGAGGCTGCAGCGTCGGAGCCGGTGAGCGCTCTGACGCTGCAGGAGCGGCGCCTGTTGGAACTGGCCAGGGTCCTCGCAAGCCGTCCTCGGGCCATCCTGGCGGACGAGGTGCTGGCCGGACTCACGGTGGGGGAGGCGGAACGGGTGATGGAGGCGCTGCGGAGAATCCGGGACATGGGCGTGGGGCTCCTCGTGGTGGAGCACAACGTCAAGGCCATTCGGGCGCTGGCGGACCGGATCGTGGTCCTCCACGAGGGACGGGTCCTGACCGAGGGGTTGCCCGAACAGGTGCTTCAGGATGAGCGCGTGCGTCAGGCTTACCTGGGAGGGTCTAGCGCGCATGCTTGAGGTTCAGGATCTGGAGGTCCGCTACGGGGAGGCGCGGGCCCTGGAAGGGGTCACCTTCACCGTCCACGAGGGCGAGGTGGTGGCGGTCCTGGGTCCGAACGGCGCGGGCAAGAGCACGCTGGTGAAGAGCATTGCGGGCTGGGTAGGCATCCGGCGGGGGAATGTGCGGTTTTTGGGGGAATCCCTCCTGGGCCTTCCGCCGGAGCGGATCTGTGCACGGGGCATCGGGCTGGTTCCGGAGGGGCGGCGGGTCTTCGCGGACCTGACGGTGAGGGAGAACCTGGAGCTGGGCGCGTTCCATCCCCGGGCCCGGCAGCGCGCCCGGGAGACCCTCGAGCAGGTCCTCCATCTCTTCCCCAGACTGCGGGAGCGTCTGGGACAGCGCGCCGGAAGCCTGAGCGGCGGCGAGCAACAGATGCTGGCCATCGGACGTGCGCTGATGGGAACACCGAAGCTGCTGCTGATGGACGAGCCATCGTTGGGTTTGGCGCCCGTCATGGTGGAGGCGGTCTTCCGGTTCGTGCAGGAGGCCCGCACCCTGGGCCTGTCCATCCTCCTGGTGGAGCAGAACGCGGTATGGGCCCTGGCGGTGGCCAGCCGAGGTGTGGTGATGGACCGGGGTCGCGTCGTGACGGAGGGAACCCGGGAGGCGCTGCTGCGGGATCCGCGAGTCCAGGACGCCTACCTGGGGGTGGGGTGAGGGAGAGGGGGATTGCGGAGCTCGGGGAGGACAGCGGTGGAGAGGATCGGGTTTGTCGGGCTCGGCGTGATGGGGGGCCGGATGGTGAAGCGGCTCCTGCAGGCGGGCCGTGCCGTGGTGGGCTACAACCGGACCAAGGCCAAGGCGAGGTGGCTTGTGGACCTGGGGATGGAGTGGGCGGACTCCCCCCGGGAGGTGGCGGAGGCCGCAGACGTGGTCTTCACCATGGTCACGGACACCCAGGCACTCCTTGCGGTCACGGAGGGACCGGAGGGCATCCTGGCGGGATTGGGGCCCGGCAAGATCTACGTGGACATGAGCACGGTGAGCCCCGCCGCGAGCCGGGCCCTGGCGGAGAAGGTGCGAGCGCGGGGAGCGCGAATGCTGGACGCTCCGGTGTCCGGGAGCGTGACGACCCTGGAGGAGGGCCGGCTGTCGATCATGGTGGGCGGGGATCGGGAAGCCTTCGAGCGGGTGCTCCCCATCCTCCGGGACATCGGGCCCGTGGTGACCCACGTGGGCGGGAACGGGCAGGCGGTGCTCATGAAGATCGCGACAAACCTCAGCCTGGCGGTCCAGATGCTGGCCTACAGTGAGGGGGTGTTGCTGGCGGAGAAGGCGGGGATCCCCCGGGAGGTGGCGGTACAGGTGCTGCTCAACAGCGTAGCAGCCTCTCCCATGCTCAAATACCGGGGTCCCTTCGTGCTCCAGATGCCCGAGGAGGCGTGGTTCGACGTGAACATGATGCAGAAGGACCTGCTGCTCGCCCTGGAGGCGGGCCGGGAGCTCAACGTGCCCCTGCCCACCACGGCGGTGACCAACGAATACCTCACCGCCGCGCGGGGCATGGGCCTGGATCGGTACGACTTCGCGGTCCTGTTCGAGGTCCTGTCCCGCCTGAGCGGGCGGTCACCCCAGCTGCCGTAGGGAGGGAGGAGCGATGCAGCGACCCGTAACCCCTGTGGAACTTGGAATTCCGCCGGAGGTCCGGGACGTATCGCGGGAGCAGTGGCTCCACATGTACGAGCTCATGGCGAAGATCCGGGCCTTTGAGGAGCAGGTGAACGAGCTGTACGTGACCCGGCGCATGCCCGGGCTCGCGCACCTCTACGTCGGGGAGGAGGCGGTGGCGGTGGGCGTGTGTCAGGCCCTGCGCCGGGAAGACTACATCACCAGCACCCACCGGGGCCACGGTCACTGCCTGGCGAAGGGGGCCAGGGTGGACCGGATGTTCTGCGAGCTTCTGGGTAAGGCGGAGGGCTACTGCCGGGGCAAGGGTGGATCCATGCACATCGCGGATCCGGATTCCGGAAACCTCGGGGCCAACGCCATCGTGGGAGGCAGCGCAGGCATCGCGGCGGGCGCGGCCCTCTCCGCGAAGATGCGGGGCACGGACCAGGTGGCGGTGTGCTTCTTCGGGGAGGGGGCCCTGGGACAGGGGATCCTATACGAGGCCATGAACATGGCCGCCCTGTGGAGGCTCCCGGTGATCTACGTATGCGAGAACAACCTGTACAACGAGTACACCCACTACCGGGAGACCACCGCCGGGGAGATCTTGGCGCGTCCCGGAGCCTTCGGCATCCCCGGGGAGGAGGTCGACGGGCAGGACGTGCGGCAGGTGCTGGCCGCGGCCCGCCGGGCCGTGGCCAGGGCCCGGCGCGGGGAAGGGCCTTCGTTCCTCCTGTGCAACACCTACCGCTTCTACGGCCACCACGTGGGCGACGTGGACCGCTCCTACTACCGGAGCAAGGAGGAGGAGGAGTGGTGGAAGCGGGAACGGGATCCCCTGCGCATCCTGCGGAGTTGGATGGTGCAGGCAGGACTGGCGGAGGAAGCGGAGTTCGAGCGTATCGATCGGGCGGTGCACGAGGAGGTCCTGGCGGGGGTGGCCTACGCCCTCCAGGCTCCCTATCCGGATCCCAGCGAGGTGAGCCAGCATGTCTACGCCTAGCCTCTCCGTAGGAACGGACGCACGCGCGGGCGTGCGGGAGATCACCATGGCCCAGGCCATCCGGGAGGCCCTGGCGGAGGAGATGCGCCGGGATCCCCGGGTGTTCCTCCTGGGCGAGGACGTGGCAGAGGCCGGCCACCCCTTCAAGGTGCTCTCGGGCCTCGTGCAGGAGTTCGGACCTCAACGGGTCATCGACACCCCCATCTCCGAGGCGGGGTTCGTGGGCATCGCGGTGGGCGCCGCCATGACGGGGATGCGGCCCGTGGTGGACATCATGTTCGGGGACTTCCTCACCCTGGCCATGGACCAGATCGCAAACCAGGCGGCCAAGGTGCACTACATGTCGGGCGGCAAGATCAAAGTTCCGCTCGTGGTGCGCACGACCCTGGGTGCCACCCGCCGGTCTGCGGCCCAGCACAGCCAGAGCCTGCACGCCTGGTTCAGCCACATCCCCGGGCTCAAGGTGGCCCTACCCAGCACCCCCTATGACGCCAAGGGGCTGTTGAAGACCGCCATCCGGGACGACAACCCCGTGCTCTTCTTCGAGGACAAGATGATGTACCAGGTGAAGGGGCCTGTGCCGGAGGAGGAGTACACCATCCCCTTCGGGGTGGCGGATGTCAAGCGCCAGGGGCGGGACGTGACCCTGGTGGCCACCAGCAGCATGGTGTACGTGGCCCTGGATGCGGCCCGGATCCTGGCGCAGGAGGGGATCGAGGCGGAGGTGGTGGATCCCCGCACCACGGTGCCCCTCGACGTGGAGACCCTGGTGCAAAGCGCCCGGAAGACCGGCCGCGTGATCGTGATCGACGAGGGATACCGGGGGTACGGAGTGACCGCGGAGATCGCTGCGGTGATCGCGGAGGAGGCCTTCTACGACCTCGAAGCTCCTGTGCGGCGCCTGGGAGCCATGGACGTGCCGGTCCCCTTCTCCCCGGTGCTGGAAGACGAGACCGTACCCACCCCCGAGCGGGTGGCGGCGGTGGCGCGGGAGCTGTGTTGGCGGGCATGAGCGGAAAGGCCAGAGGAGGTGAGGGAAATGGGGATCAAGACGTACGGCCTGATGGGGGTAGACTGGGAGGTCCGCGTGGACTACGAGCGGCTGCGGCGGGAACGCCTGCAGCGCGCCAAGGCCTTCCTGAAGCGCTCGGAGCTGGGAGCCCTGCTGTGCTTCGACATGAACAACATCCGCTACATCACCGCGACCCACATCGGGACCTGGGCCATGGACAAGCTCGTGCGGTTCTGTCTGCTGCCGCAGGACGACGAACCCATCCTGTGGGACTTCGGCTCCGCGGCCCGGCACCACCAGCTGTACTGTCCTTGGTTGGGGGAGCGGTCCCGGGCGGGGATCTCCACCCTGCGGGGGTCGTACCCCGAGCGGGCCAGGGACGTGGCCCGCAAGATCCGCATCGAGCTGGAGGCCCGGGGCCTGCACAAGGAGCCCCTGGGCGTGGACATCGTGGAGCCCACGGTGCTCTTCGCCCTCCAGGAGGAGGGGCTGCGGGTGGTGGACGGGCAGTGGGTGATGACGGAGGCCCGCAAGATCAAGACGCAGGACGAGATCACCCTGCTGACGACCGCCTGCATGATGGTGGATGCCGCCTACGAGGAGCTCTACAGGTTCCTGCGGCCCGGGGTACGGGAGAACGAGTGCGTGGGGCTCGTGGCCAAGGTCCTGTATGATCTCGGGTCCGAGCACGTAGAGGGCGTGAACGCCATCAGTGGGGAGCGGTGCAGCCCGCACCCCCACGTGTACACGGATCGGGTCCTGCGGCCCGGGGACCCCGTGTACTTCGACATCCTGCACAGCTTCAACGGCTACCGTACCTGCTACTACCGTACCTTCGTGGTCGGCAGCGCCTCCCCCGCCATGGTGGACGCCTACAAGCGGTGTCGGGACTACCTGGATGCGGCCATCAGCCTCATCAAGCCCGGGGTGACCACCGCAGACGTGGTGAAGGTATGGCCCAGGGCGGAGGAGTTCGGGTTTGCCAACGAAGAGGCCGCCTTCGCACTGCAGTACGGGCACGGGGTGGGGCTCTCGATCTGGGAGAAGCCCATTTTCAGCCGCCTCGTGTCCTTCGACAAGCCGGAGGTCATCGAGGAAGGGATGGTGCTGGCTCTGGAGACCTTCTGGCCCGCCTCGGACGGCTGGTCCGCCGCCCGCATCGAGGAACAGCTGGTGGTCACCAGGGACGGCTGTGAGGTCATCACGCGCTTTCCCGCGGAGCAGCTCCTGGTGGTGGGAGCGCGGTACTGGACCGTGGACGGGCCGCTTCCGCTGCGGCGTGAGGTGCAGTCGCACCTGAACCGGGAAACCAGCCCCCTGGAGGCAGTGGTGGCCTCCGCGGCGGTGGAAGGCGTCCGGTCCTAGGGTCGGAGGGAGACGTGCCGAAAGAGGTGATCATGCCCGCCCTGGGCCTCGCCCAGGAGACGGGGAAGATCCTGAAGTGGCTTCGGAGGGAGGGGCAGGAGGTCCGTCAGGGCGAGCCCCTCCTCGAGGTGGAGACCGACAAGGCCAACGTGGAGATCGAGGCCCCGGCCAGCGGAGTGCTGGGCCGGATCCTGGTATCGGAGGGCGGGGAGGTGCCGGTGGGGCAGGTGATCGGGTGGATCCTCCTCGCTGGCGAGTCGCCCTCCGACGTTCCGGGGGAGCCGGTGGGCACGCTGGAGAAGGCGGAGTCCGCGGCTGCGGTGGTGGAGGGGACCCAGCCGCCGCGGGCCGAGGCGGCGACGCCTGCCCGGCCCCGGGCTTCCCCCAAGGCCCGCAGACTGGCCCGTGAGATGGGGCTGGATCTGAGCTCCGTGCGGGGATCCGGGCCCGGCGGGGCGGTGTTGGCCGCCGATCTCCAGCAGCTCGCGGCGGCCGCGGTGCCCGCCGAGCTCCCGCACGTGTGGAAGCTCATGGCGGAGCGCACCGCGCGGGCGTGGAGCACGGTTCCGCACTTCTTCCTGCAGCGGGACGTGCGGGCGGATCGCCTGCTGGCGTGGCGGGAGGCCCTTCGGGCGCGGGTACAGCAGGATCTCACGTACACGGATCTGCTGGTGAAGCTGGTGGCCGCGGCCCTGCGGCTCCACCCGGAGCTCAACGCCCGGTGGGAGGAGGGGCGCATCCAGCGGCTTCCGGAGGTGAACATCGGCCTCGCGGTGGCCACAGATCAGGGGCTTGTGGTGCCCGTGATCCGCGGGGCGGACCAGCTCCCCGTGGAGGAGATCGCGCGCCGCCGAGGGGAGCTCGTGGAGCGGGCGAGGGCCGGAAAACTGCGCCTGGAGGACGTGGAGGGAGGAACCTTTACCCTCACGAACCTCGGCATGTACGGGGTGGACCGGTTCTTCGCCATCGTCAACGCTCCCCAAGCGGCCATTCTGAGCGTGGGGCGCATCGTGGAACGGGTGATGGGGGAGGAAGGGAAAGCCGTGGTGCGCCCCGGCCTCACCCTGGGGCTCTCATGCGACCACCGGGTGGTGGACGGTGCCCGGGCCGCCCGGTTCCTGGAGACGCTTGCGGGGTTTGTGGAGGAACCGCTGGCGCTGCTGCGGTAAAAAGCCGCATGGACCTCGGGATTCGGGGAAGGATCGCCATCGTCACCGGAGGCAGCCGGGGCCTGGGCCGCAGCGCGGCCATCTCCCTGGCCCAGGAGGGGGTCCGGGTGGCCATCTGCGCGCGGACCCCGGACGCTCTTCACCGGACCGTGGAGGAGCTCCGCAACCTCGGCGCGGAGGCCATGGGCATCGTGGCGGACGTGACGCACCCGGAGGGGCCGGAGAAGGTCTACCGGGAGACGGTGGAACGCTTCGGGCAGGTGGACATCCTGGTGAACAACGTGGGGGGACGGCGCGGGGGGCAGTCCCTGGAGGACACCGCGGAACAGGACTTCCTGGACGCCCTCCTGCTCAACCTGTTCAGCGCCATCCGGCTCACCCGGCTTGTCCTCCCGGAGATGCGCAGGCGGCGGTGGGGCCGCATCATCAACATCGCCTCCATCTGGGGGCGGGAGTACGGAGGAACCATCGCGTACATGACCGCGAAGGCCGCCCTCATCGCGTTTACGAAAGGCCTGGCTCGACAGGTGGCGAAGGACAACGTGCTGGTGAACTCCGTGGCTCCGGGTTCCATCCTGTTCCCGGGCGGAGGCTGGGATCGGTTCGTCCAGAGCAATCCGCCGGAGGTGGTGGAGGCGTTCATCGAGCGCCACCTGCCCATGGGCCGGTTCGGCTGGCCGGAGCCCGTGGGAGACCTGGTGGCCTTTCTCGCCTCGGAACGGGCGTCCCTCATCACCGGAGCCTGCATCAACATCGACGGGGGGCAGAGCTACTCCCTGATCTAGCGGAAGGGAGGTGCGGGGATGAGCACCAGGACGGTTCCGCGGTGGGGTCTATGGATTGACGGTCGGTGGCGGGACGCAGACCGGTACGTACCGGTGCTGCACAAGTACCGGCAGGAGGTCCTCGCGGAGGTGGCGGAGGCGGACGAGGTTCTCGTGGACGAGGCGGTGCGGGCCGCACAGCGGGCCGCGGAGCGGCCGCTACCGCCGTACCGGCGGTTCGAGATCCTGCGCCGGGCCGCGGATCTGCTGGGCGAGCGGAAGGAGGAGTTCGCCCGCACCATCGCCCGGGAGGCCGGCAAGCCCCTCAAGTACGCCCGCATCGAGGTGGATCGGGCCATCCAGACCATCTCCCTGAGCGGAGAGGAGGCCAAGCGCATCCACGGGGAGCAGGTTCCCGTGGATGCGGCCCCGGGGTCCGAAGGCCGTCTGGCGTTCACCCTTCGGGTCCCCGTGGGCGTGGTGTGCGCCATCGCGCCCTTCAACTTCCCCCTCAACCTCGTGGCCCACAAGGTGGCCCCGGCCCTGGCCGCGGGGAACGCGGTGGTGCTCAAGCCCGCCACCTACACTCCCCTCACGAGCCTGATGCTGGCCCAGCTGCTGGAGGAGGCGGGGCTTCCCCCGGGATACCTCAACGTGGTGGTGGGAGGCGGGCACACGGTGGGTGAGGCCCTGCTGCGGCATCCCGGGATCGCCCTGTACACCTTCACCGGAAGTCCGGAGGTGGGCGAGCGCATCAAGGCCGCCACGGGCCTGCGCCGCGTGATCCTGGAGCTCGGCAACAACTCCCCCAACATCGTATCTCGGGACGCGGACCTGGACCGGGCGGCGCAGCTGCTGGCCCGGTTCGCGTACCTCTATGCGGGCCAGTTCTGCATCTCCGTCCAGCGCATCTACGTGGAGGAGCCCGTCTACGAGGCCTTCCTGGAGAAGTTCGTGGCATCGGCCCGGGCCATGAGGTTGGGGGATCCGGAGGATCCCGAGACCGACATCGGCCCCATGATCTCCGAGGAGGACGCCAAGCGCGTGGAGGCCTGGGTGGAGGAGGCCATCCAGGGCGGCGCGAGGCGGGTGCTGGGAGGACCGCGCCAGGGAGTGCTCTATCCCGCCACGGCCCTGGTGGATGTGCGGCCGGAGATGAAGGTGGTCTGTCAGGAGGTCTTCGGCCCCGTGGCCTCCGTGGTGGCGTGCTCCAGTTTCGAGGAAGCCCTAGAACGGGCCAACGAGACCGTCTACGGTCTGCAGGCGGGGGTGTTCACCAACGACCTTCGCAAGGCCATGCTGGCGGCGAAGACCCTGCGCATGGGCGGGGTGATCGTCAACGACACCTCCGGCTACCGGGTGGATCTCATGCCCTACGGCGGGGTGCGGCGCAGCGGCATCGGCCGGGAGGGTCCGCGGTACGCCATCGAGGAAATGACGGACCTGCGCATCGTGGTCCTGAACCCTTAGCTGCCGAGCACCTCCCTGCCCCGGCCTGCCGCCTTCTGAGCTCTTTGCGGAGGTGTCGTGTGGAAACACGGTGGATCGGGAGACCCCTCCGGCGTCGGGAGGATCCG
The DNA here is from genome assembly GCA_031459935.1 of Candidatus Sysuimicrobium calidum. Classification (GTDB taxonomy): domain Bacteria; phylum Sysuimicrobiota; class Sysuimicrobiia; order Sysuimicrobiales; family Sysuimicrobiaceae; genus Sysuimicrobium; species Sysuimicrobium calidum. The sequence continues at coordinate 48,982 of JAVKHN010000001.1, forward strand.
CGGTTCCTCCGCGGCGAGGCCCGTTACCTCGACGACCTGGTCCTCCCGGGGATGCTCCACATGGTCGTGGTCCGCAGCCCCTATGCCCATGGGGTGCTTCGGGCGGTGCAGACGGAGCGGGCCCGGGGAGTGCCTGGAGTGGTGGCGGTGGTCACCGCGGAGGATCTTCCCCCGGGACTGCAGGGAGTTCCCCCGGCTCCGGTGGAGGGAGCGGAGGTGGCCTTCGTCCCGCACCCGCTGCTCGCCCGGGACCGGGTGCGCTATGTGGGAGAGCCCGTGGCCGCGGTGGTGGCGGAGACCCGGGCTGCGGCCTCCGATGCCGCGGCGGAGGTGGAGCTGGAGGTGGAGCCGCTCCCCGCGGTGGTGCACCTACAGGAGGCCCTGAGGGGGGAGGTACGGCTCCACGAAGCCGTCCCGGACAACGTGCTGTTCCGGTGGCGCCGCGCCGGAGGGGATCCGGAAGCGGCCTTCCGGCGGGCAGCTCGGGTGGTGCGCGGTCGCTTCCGGATCCCCCGCCTAGCCGCGGTTCCCCTGGAACCCCGCGGGGCGCTTGCCGCCTACGATCCGGGAACCGGCACCCTCACCCTGTGGTGCTCGGCCCAGGGACCGCACCAGCCTCGCATGCAGCTGAGCCGGATCCTGCGGCATCCGGAGGATCGCATCCGGGTGGTGGTGCCGGATGTGGGAGGCGCGTTCGGGAGCAAGGGGAGCCTGCCGCCGGAAGCGGCCCTCGCCGCCTGGGCCGCGATGCGGTTGCGGCGTCCCGTGAAGTGGGTGGAGACCCGGCGCGAGAACCTGCAGGCCTCCTACCAGGGGCGGGGGCTTGAGGCGGAGGTGGAGATGGCGGTGGAGGAGACGGGGCGCATCACCGGGGTGCGGGCCACCCTGTGGGCGGACGCGGGCGCCTACCTCTACCCTTCCACCGTCATCCCGCCCGTTACCGCCGCCATGCTGCTCACGGGCGCCTATGCCATCCCCGCCGCGGAGGTCACGGTGCTGGGGGTGGCCACGAACAAGGTGCCCACGGGACCCTATCGGGGCGCAGGACGCCCCGAGGCCGCGTATCTCGTGGAGCGCATGGTGGACCTCGTGGCCCGGGAGCTGGACCTGGATCCCATGGAGCTGCGCCTGCGCAACTGCATCCCTCCGGATGCCTTCCCGTACCGCACGCCGCTCGGGTTTACCTACGACTCCGGGAACTACCCCCAGGTCCTGCAGCGCCTGCAGGCCCTCCTGGAGGCGGACGGGTGGCGGACCTTCCGGGAGCGCGCGCGGGCGGAGGGTAGGCTCGTGGGGATCGGCGCGGCCCTGTACGTGGAGCGGGTGGGAGCCCGGGAGTGGGAGAGTGCTTCGGTCTCGGTGCTCCCCTCCGGCCGGGTGGTGGTGCGCACGGGCTCCACCCCCCACGGCCAGGGACACGAGACCACCTTCGCGCAGATCGCGGCGGAGCTGCTGCACCTGGATGTGGCGGACGTCGCGGTGCAGTATGGGGACTCCGCGGTGGTACCTCCGGGGGTAGGGACCTTCGGGAGCCGGTCCACCACCATCGGGGGATCCGCCTTGGTGGTGGCGCTCCGGAAGATCCGGGAGAAGGCGACCCGGATCGCCGCGCACCTCCTCGAGGCCGCGGAGGCGGACATCGAGTGGGAGGGTGCACAGCTGCGGGTTCGGGGCGCACCGGGGCGGGCGGTGTCCTGGCAGGAGCTCGCGGCCGCCGCGTACCAGCCCGGTCGCCTCCCGCCGGGGATGGAGCTGGGACTGGACGCGTACGGGTATTTCACTCTCCCGGGGCTGGTCTTCCCCTACGGTGCGTACGGGGCCCTGGTGGAGGTGGACCGGGAGACGGGCGAGGTGAAGTTGTTGAAGCTCCTAGCGGTGGACGACGCGGGGCGGGTGATCAACCCGCTGCTGGCGGAGGGGCAGGTGCGGGGCGGGATCGCGCAGGGGATCGGGCAGGCCTTGCTGGAAGAGGTGGTATACAGGGAGGACGGACAGCTGTTGACGGCGAGTCTCGCGGAGTACGCGGTGCCGCGGGCGGGGGACATCCCGGAGGTGGAGACGGAGCTCGTGGAGACGCCGAGCCCCTTGAATCCACTGGGGGCAAAGGGGATCGGGGAGGCGGGGACCATCGGGATGCCGGTGGCGGTGGCGAACGCGGTGATGGATGCCCTTCGGCCAGTCGGGATCCGGCACCTGGACTTCCCCTTCCGGTCGGAACGGGTATGGTGGGCCATTCGGGAGCGGGCGTCGGAGGGACGCTGAGTCGTCCCCCTTCCTACCGGCTCCGTACGATCCGGTGAACGTAGCCGAGAAAGGCATCTGCGGGAAAGGAGGGAGGGCGATGGAGATCCGGCGGGTGGGGTACATCGGCCTCTACACCCGGAACCTGGACGCGGGGATCCGCTGGTACCAGGAGATCCTGGGGCTGGAGGTCACTGAGCGGACCGGGGGGACCGCCTGCCTCAGCTGCGACGCCACCCACCACGGGCTGATCCTGTACGAGGGAGATCCTCCCGGCGCGCACCACTTCGGGTTCGAAGTCCCCGACGAGCGGGCGGTGGAGCAGGCGGATCGGGAGCTCCGGAGCGCCGGCATCGAGACCCGGGAGGTGATGGTCCCGGGCCAGCAGCGGACCCTCCAGTTCCAGGACCCGGAGGGGTACCGGGTCTGCCTCTACTGCGGCATGCGGCGACGGTACGACCGGACACGGTTCCCCGTGTGGGCGCCCCGGAAGTTCGGGCACATCACCGCGAAGGTGACGGACATCCACCGGCAGGTGGAGTTCTACGAGAAGGTCCTGGGGTTCCGGGTCTCCGACTGGATGGCCTCGGCGATGGTGTGGATGCGCTGCAGCCCGGACCACCACGGCGTGGCGTGGATCCAGGCCGACCGGGCAAGCCTGCACCACCTGGCCTGGGAGGTGCAGGACTGGAGCGCGCTGAGGGCCCTGGCGGACCACCTGCTGAATCAGGGCATCCGGCTCCTGTACGGACCCGGCCGGCACGGTCCGGGGTTCAACCTGTTCATGTACGTGCGCAACCTGGACGGGGTCCTCAACGAGCTCTTCACGGACATGCTCCAGATCTGGAACGACGACGAATACACGCCGCGCATCTGGGAGGATTGCCCCGAGACCATCAACCAGTGGGGACCGGCTCCGCCTCCGGAGTTCCTGGAGTAGCCGCTCTCGGCGGGAGGAAAGGCCAAGGGGAGCCGGACACGGGGGGAGGATCGGCGAGCTCCGTGGCGTACAGCTCGAATGCGGAATCCCATCTCTCGGTTGGAGGAGGTTTCGCATGTGGCTTGTGACCTTTGACAGCCCCCTGGGGCCGCGCCTGGGGATCGTGGAGGGATCAGAGGTGGTTGACGCGAACGCCGCGTACGCGGCCTACCTGCGCGCACAGGGGGTTTCGGACGCGGTGGAGCGGGCAGGGTGGGAAGTCCCTCCGCGGGCCAGGGACTTCCTCGCCCGGTGGCCGGAAGTTGCGGAGCGGGTGAAACCCGCGGTGGAGTATGCCCTCGCCCACCGGGATCCCTGGACCGTGATTCCCCTGGAGCGGGTGCGGCTGCTTCCGCCCGTTCCGGATCCGGGCAAGGTGATCTGCCTTGGCCTCAACTACCGGGACCACGCGGAGGAGGCGCGGCAGCCCCTCCCGAAGGCCCCGGTGCTGTTCTGCAAGTTCCCCACCACCTTGATCGGGCATGAGGAGCCCATCCGGATCACCCGGCTGAGCGACCAGGTGGACTACGAGGCGGAGCTGGCGGTGGTGGTGGGCCGGGCGGGCCGGTATGTCCCTGAGGAGGAGGCCATGCGGTGCGTGGCCGGCTACAGTCTGCTCAACGACGTCAGCGTGCGGGATTACCAGCGGGCGGTGAGCCAGTGGACCGCGGGCAAGAACTTCTACCGGTCCACCCCCTTCGGCCCGTGGATCGTCACCGCGGACGAGATCCCGGACCCGCACGACCTGGAGCTGGAGCTCCGGTTGAACGGGGAGGTGATGCAGCGGGCCCGGACCTCAGAGATGATCTTCTCGATCCCCCGGATCGTCTCCTTCGTATCCCAGACCTGCGGGATCGAACCCGGGGACGTCATCGCCACGGGAACGCCTGCGGGGGTGGGGTTCGTCCGCAACCCACCGGTGTTCCTGCGACCGGGGGACCGGGTGGTGGTTCGGGCCTCGCGGATCGGAGAGCTGGCGAATCCGGTCGTCCGGGAGGAGGAACGGACCGATGGCGCCTGGCGCGGGAGCTAGGGATTCGGATCAGCGTGCACGTGGGCGTGAGAATCTGTGGCATGTTCTCCCAGATGAGGTCTGTGATGAGCCTGCAGCGGGCCCTGATCCATGACGCCGTCTGGCGGGAGAACAGGCGCTGCGGAGGCTTCTCACGGCGCGGGGCGTGGTAGAGCTGGTCACCATCGAAGGGACACTGGCGGTGGGACTGGACCATAAGATTGGCACCTTAATGCCGGACAAAGAAGCGAGCCTCATCGTGCTGCAGGCGGATCCCATCAACGTGATCCCTGTGAATAGCGTGTACGGCGCCGTGGTGCCCACCATGGACACCAGCAACGTGGAGTAGGTGTTCGTGGCCAAATCCGGGTTCCGGCTTCCGGAGGGGGGTGAAGGCGGATGCGGGTTCAAAGGCAATTGCCGCGGGGAATCGGAAACTACCTAGGCGGCGCGGCGGTCAGGGCCATTGTCCTGCTCATCGTCCTGCTCCTGCTGGCCGCGGAGGACCGGGGGGGCGTTGCCGGGCCTGCCCGGCGGCTTTCGATCGCCACCGGCGCGAGCGGGAGCGTGTACTTCGTCCTGGGGGCGGGGCTCGCCCGGCTCCTCTCCCACTCCCTCCCGGGCGTGCACGCCACCGCGGAAGTCACGCCCGGCGGCGTGGCCAACATGCACCTCCTCGCGGGTGGCCGGGCGGACCTCGCGTTTGCCCCGTACGATACGGCCTACGAGGCTTGGCGGGGGGTGGGAGAGTTTACCGGGAAGGCTGTGCCCCTCCGCATCCTGGCTCCGCTGTACGATAACTACCACCAATTGGTGACTCTGGAGGAAACCGGAATCCGTCGCCTGCAGGACCTCCGCGGCCGGCGGGTCTCCGTCGGAGGCCCCGCGAGCGCCACGGAGTTCACCACCCTTCGCATCCTGCAGGCCGCCGGGCTCCACCCCGACCGGGACATCCACAAGGAACGGCTCACCGTGGTGCCCGCATCGGATGCTCTGCGGGACCGAAAGATCGATGCCTTCTTCTTCCAGAGCGGTGTTCCCACACCCGCCATCCTGGAGCTCGCAAGCCTCGCGCGGATCCGACTGGTGCCACTGGAGGACGTCCTGAGCCCCCTGCGGGCGCGATACGGGGAACTCTATTTCCGCATCGTCATCTCGAAGGTGGTGTACCCCGGGATGACGGAAGACGTGCCGGTGGTGGGGGTTCGAAACTTGCTAGTGGTGCACCGGACCTTCCTCGAGGATCTGGCCTACGCGATCGTCCGGCTGATCTTCGAGCGAAGGTCGGAGTTGGAAGCGGTGCACCGGGAGGCGCGCGGAATCTCGCTGCTACGGGTGCGGGCCGGGGAGGCGATTCCGTTCCATCCCGGCGCGGTCCGGTACTTCCGGGAGCGGGGCGTTCCGGGGTTCTAGGCGAAGAGGCGAAGGGAGGAGCGAGATGCGGGAGGTTCAGGGAAACCGGAGCTGGGTGATGCTCACCGTTGTCTTCTTGTGCATGCTGGCGACTCTCCTGGGGTCTTCCGGGGCCAGCTCTCAGCCCAGACCCCGGGTTCGAGTGATTACCTTTGCGGGTGGGTTTAACCTGCCCATCTGGGTGGCGCTGGAGAAGGGCTTCTTCGCACGCCAGGGGGTGGACGTGGAGCTCACGTACACCCCTGGGTCGGTCTTCCAGATGACCCGACTCATCGCGGGGGAGTTCGACATCGCGCACACTGCGATCGACAACGTCATCGCGTACGACGAGGGGCAGGGAGAGGTCCGGGTGGAGGGACAGCCGGACCTCATCGCGTTCATGGGCGGCGACAACGGATTCCTGCGGCTGGTGGTCGTTCCCTCCGTGCGCAGCTATGCAGACCTCCGGGGCAAAGAGCTCTCCGTGGACGCGCTCACCACGGGATACGCGTTCGTGCTGCGGAGGATGCTAGAGCTCCGGGGACTGCGAGAGGGGGAGTACCAGCTGGTCTCCGTGGGGGGTGTTCTCCAGCGGTGGGAGGCCCTGCGGCAGGGGAAGCACGCGGGAACGCTCTTGATCACGCCCTTCGACCTGATCGCTCGGCGCGCGGGATTCCGGGTCCTCGACCACGCAGTGGATGTGTTGGAGCGGTACCAGGGGTTGGTGGGTGCTACGCGCAGGAGCTGGGCACGGGACCACGCAGAGGAGCTCGTCGCCTACATCCGTGGCTACCTGGCGGGACTCGCTTGGCTCTACGACCCTGTGAACCGGGAGGAGGGAAGCTCTCTCCTCGCGCGGCGGGCGGGCATGGATCCGGACCTCGCTCGAGAGGCCTTTGACGTGCTCGTGGATCCGATCGGCGGGTTCTCGCCGGGTGCCGCGGTGGACCTCAAAGGTGTGCGCACCGTGCTTGAGCTGCGGAGCCGGTACGGACAGCCCCAGAAGTTCCTTTCGCAGCCGCTCCGGTACATCAACCTCTTTTACTACCGGCGGGCGGCCGGAGCGGAGTGAGGAGGGCGAGATGGAGAACCGGGGAATCCCTGTCTTTCCGGACCACCCTCTCCGCGGGAAGGTCCGGATGCCGTACGCGCCCGCGGTGGTGCTCCCGCCGGGAGCGGCCCTCGTGGTGATCTCGGGGTGCCACGCCTCTCCCGTCTACCACCACCATCCCCACATCCCGGAGGAGCATGTGCTGCCGGCTTCCATGCGGGAGCAGGCCCGGCGGGCCTTCGAGAACGTCCAGCTCTCGCTTTCAGCCCTGGGACTCGGCTGGCGGCACGTGGTCAAGATCACGCGGTACCTCACGGACATCCGGGAGCAGGACGAGCTCAACGAGGTGCAACGGGAGTTCCTGGGGGACCACGCTGTGGCCAGCACCACGGTCCAGGTCTCCGCCCTCGTGATCCCTGAAGCCCGGGTGGAGATCGAGGTGCTGGCCGCAGGGCCCCCGGAGCTCGTGGAGCGGGCCCGGGCCCTTTCCTCTCCCTTCGGCTAGGAGGTGGGACCTGTGTGCTGGGGCTTGGAGTTCTGCGTTCCGCTCCTCCGGGTCCATGCGGCTCCGCCGTCCGTGCAATCCGAGCCCGAGCTCTGGGAGCGCGTGCGGGAAGAGGCCACGGAGGGGATGATCGACTTCCACGTGCACACCCTTCCGGACACCTTCGATCGCACCGTGGATGCGGTGGAGGCAGCCCGGACCGCCCGCGCACTCGGCATGCGGGCCATCGTGCTGAAGGGCGGGGCCTTCGAGACGGTGACCCGCGCGGCGCAGGCCAACGCGGAGGTGGGCGGAGGGATCCGGGTGTTCGGGGGCGTGGTGCTCAACTGGCCCATGGGCGGGCTGAACCCCGCGGCCGTGGAGGCCATGGTGGCCTTCCGGGGAGGAGGGGCAGAGGGCGTGGGGAAGGTGGTGTGGATGCCCAGCATCCACGCCCGCAACCACCACGAGCGGTTCGGGATTCCCAGGCCGGGGGTGGAGGTCTTCGATGGAACCCGGCTGCTGCCCGCAGCTCAGGAGATCCTCCGGTTGTGTGCGGAGTGGGATCTCGTGCTCCAGACCGGGCACCTCTCCGCGCAGGAGGCCCTGGCCCTGATCCGGGAGGCCCGGGCGATGGGCGTGCAGCGGATCGTGTGCACCCACGCGGACTACGACCCCATCAACATGACCATCGAGGAGCAGCGGGAGGCGGCCCGCCTCGGCGCCTACATCGAGCACGCGTACTGCGGGGTCTTCCTCGGACCGGACTCCCCCGCGGAGCGCTTCCGGTCTTGGCGGGGCGTCTCTGTGGAGCAGATGGCTGCGGCCATCAAGGCGGTGGGTGCCGAGCGGTGCATCCTCTCCAGTGACCTCGGGGCCTCCCCCCTCCCGCAGCCGGCGGAGGGGTACTGGGCGTTCGTGCGCCAGCTCCGGGCCCTGGGGATCACCGACCGCCAGCTGGACTGGATGGGCCGCCGGAACCCCGCGGCGCTTCTGGGGCTGTGAGGAGAGACGGAGAACTTCTTGGGGGGAGAACATGGATACGCGGCACGGGTTTGGGCGGACCTTTTCCCGCAGGGAGTTCCTGAGGTTCGGGTTCCTCGCGGGCATGGCGTCTGTCGGGCGGTGGGACGCGGCCCGGACGGCGGACTCCCGTGGGGAGGCCCGGGGGCAGAGGGTCCCCGCTCCTCGGGATCTCCTCCTATTCAACGGGAGGATCTACACCATGGATCCCCGCAACCCGCGGGCCTCCGTGGTGCTGATCCAGGGCGGCCGCATCGCGTACGTGGGAAACGCCCTCCCGGCCCGGGGTCTGGGAGCCCGGCAGGTTGACCTCGGGGGGCGGGCCGTCATCCCCGGGATCATCGACAACCACAACCACATCGCCCTCCTGGCAAACCGCCCCGGATACCACACGCCGCTGGAGAACTGCACCTCGATCCGGGAGGTCCAGGAAACCCTCGCGGCCCGGGCTGTCTCGGCCCCTCCCGGGGCGTTCCTCACCACCATCGGCGGATTCCACTTCAACCAGTTTACGGAACGCCGCCTGCCCACACGGCGGGAGCTGGACGAGGCGGTGCCGCGCCACCCGGTGTACCTCTCCATCGGGTTCAGCGGACCCTCGGTGACGAACTCCCTGGGGCAGCGCTTCTTCTCGGAGCGGGGGATCCCCGTGCGCGAGGACGGGGCCATCGCCGCAGGGGAGGCCTCAAACCGGGCCCTGCTCGTTCTGCGCCGGGAGCTGCTGAACCCGGAGGAGCGCAGGCGGGGTGCCCTGGACGCCCTCCGGTACGGCCTCAGCCTCGGGGTGACCACCCACCTGGACCAGGGAGCCTTTCAGGCCACGAACACCCCCCAGGATGGAGCCGCGCACGAGGACAACTTCACCATGCACCGGCCCTTCCTCGAGCTGCACGCGGAGGGAAAGCTCCCGGCCCGGATCCGGATCAACTTCCTCCACACCGACCTCTCCCCGGAGGTCCCCACCCTGCGGGGACGGCTGCGCAACAGCTTTCCCCACTTCGGGGACGAGTGGGTGCGCACCGTGGGGATCGGGGAGTTCACCGCGGGGGATCCCTTCGAGCTGTTTGCCCACGCGGAGCCCAGTGAAGCCTGGCGGGTGGGGACCCGCTTGGTGGCCGCGGCGGGCTGGCGCAACGAGAACCACTCCCTCACCCGGACAGACTACCAGGCCATCATCCGGGGCTGGGAGGAGGTGGATCGGGAGTTCCCCATCGGAGGGCTGCGCTGGGTCCTCGCGCACGTCCCCTTCATCACCCGGGAGTGGGTGGAGCGGTTGAAGGCCCTGGGCGGCGGTCTCTCCCTCACCGGGTGGCGGTATCTCGCGGGCACCCGGGAGGCGAACGGACCCCCGTTTCGCATGATCGTGGAAAGCGGAATCCCCGTGGGGCTGAGCTCGGACGGCATGCAGATCGCGCCCATGAACCCGTGGCTGCACATCTACTACGCCACCACCGGCGTCAACGCCCGCGGAGAGCCCATCAACGAGGAGCAGCGGATCTCCCGCGAGGAGGCCCTACGCCTGTATACCCGAGCCAACGGGTGGTTCCTGCGGGAGGAGGAGCACCTCGGGAGCCTCGAGGTGGGGAAGTGGGCGGACCTGGTGGTGCTCAACCTGGATCCGTTCCAGGTCCCGGACGAAGGGCTCAAGCGCATCCGGAGCCTGCTCACCCTGGTGGGGGGGAGGGTCGTCCACGACGAGGGCCTGCTTCGAATCCCCCACCCGGAACGGTAGCCCCCACCTGTCCTCCCACTCCGGCCCAGGGTGTCCGAAAGCCGAACTTTCCCTGCGAGGTCTCCTTTACCCAGCGAGCATTCGTGGCTATGATGGGGCCGGATCGCGGAAGATCTCCACAAATCCCGAACGGTTGAGGGTTACCCGGCGTGCGTGTTCTCCTCGTGGGCTCCGGAGCGCGTGAGCATGCCCTCGCCTGGTCCCTCCGGCGAAGCCGGCTCGTCTCGGAGGTTCTGGGGGCGCCGGGAAATCCCGGGATGGCGCGTCTGGGGCGGTGTTTCCCCGTGCGGGCCACGGACATCCCGGGTCTCGTGCACCTAGTAGAGGAGCAAAGGCCGGACCTCGTGGTGGTGGGTCCCGAAGAACCCCTCGCCCTGGGCCTCGTGGATGTTCTCAGGGCCCGGGGTTTTGCGGTCTTCGGCCCCACCCAGCGGGCGGCCCGCATCGAATCGTCGAAGAGCTTTGCCAAGGAGCTCCTCGGGCGTTACGGGATCCCGCAGCCCGCCTACCAGGTCTTTGAGGATCCGGAGGAGGCGATGCGGTGGGTGCGGTCGCAGGATGGACCCTGCGTGGTGAAGGCAGATGGACTCGCGGCCGGCAAGGGATCCCTGGTGTGTCGGGATTCCAGCGAGGCGGAGGCAGCAATCCACGCCCTCATGGTGGAGGGGCGGGTGGGGGAGGCCGGAAGGCGGGTGGTGATCGAGGAGTACCTCGAGGGCGAGGAGGCCTCCGCGCTCGCGTTCGTGAGCGGTGAACGTGTGGTCCCGATGCCCCTCGCGCAGGACCACAAGCGGTTGCTGGATGGGGATCGGGGGCCCAACACGGGCGGGATGGGAGCGGTGGCCCCGCTCCGGCTCTCTTCGGACCTCCCGGCGCGGGTGGTACGGGAGATCCTGGAGCCCACGGCCCGGGCCCTGTGCACGGAGGGCACGCCTTTCTGCGGGGTGCTCTACGCGGGTCTCATGCTCACCCGGCAGGGCCCGAAGGTTCTGGAGTTCAACGCCCGGTTCGGGGATCCGGAGGCCCAGGCCCTGCTCCCGCTTCTCGCCACGGACCTCGGGGAGGTCCTTCTTGCCGTGTGCGAGGGGAGGCTTGGAGACGTGCCGGTCCGGTGGGTGGAGGGATCCAGCTGCTGCGTGGTGCTCGCGAGTGAGGGGTACCCCGCGCAGCCCGTGCGGGGGCGGAGGATCTACGGCCTTGAGCGGCTGGAGGGACGGCCGGAAGTCTTGGTGTTCCATGCGGGCACGGAGGAGCGCGAGGGCGCCGTGTACACCGCGGGCGGAAGGGTGCTCAGCGTCGTGGGACTCGGGGATACCCTGCGGGCCGCCTGCGAGGCCGCGTACCGGGCCGTGGAGGAGGTGCGCTTCGAGGGGATGCACTTTCGCCGGGACATCGGCCGCCGGGCCCGGGCTCATACCGGAGCATGAGGAGCGAGCCATGCCCGTGACCGCGGTGGTAGGGCTGCACTGGGGGGATGAGGGCAAGGGCAAGGTGATCGATCTGTTGGCCCAGCAGGCGCAGCTCGTGATCCGGTTCAACGGCGGTGCGAACGCGGGGCACACCATCGTGAACGAGTGGGGGGTCTTCCGGTTGCATCTCATCCCCTCCGGAATCTTCAACCCCGGGTGCCGCAACCTCATTGGCCCGGGCTGTGTGGTGAACCCGGAGGTGCTGCTCCGGGAGATGGAGGACCTGCGGGGGCGAAGCCTCCTGCGCGGGGAGCTGCTCCTCTCCGATCGGGCCCACCTCACCTTACCCTTCCACGTGCAGATGGACGTGGCGGAGGACGAGGCCCGGGCCCACGGCACCACCCGCCAGGGCATCTGGCCCACGTACGCGGACAAAGTCGCCCGCATCGGACTGCGGGCAGGAGACCTCCTCTACCCCGAGTTCTGCGAGCGGCAGCTGGGTGTCCTCCTGGCGCGGCGGAATGCCCTGCTGCAGGCCCTCTACGGGCAGGCACCGGTGGACGCCGAGGTCCTGCGCGGGCGGCTGCGGGGGTGGGCGGAACGCCTCCGGCCTCACATCGTGGACGGATTCGAGGTGGTGCAGGAGGCCCTGGAGCGCGACGCGTCCATCCTCCTGGAAGGGCACCTGGGCGCCATGCGGGACCTGGACTGGGGGGAGTATCCGTACGTGACCTCCTCCACCACCCTGGCGGGAGGGGCATGCGCGGGAGCGGGAATCCCGCCGCACCGCATCACCCGCGTCGTGGGCGTGGTGAAGGCATACACCACCGCGGTGGGGTCCGGCCCCCTGCCCACGGAGGAGCGGGGAGAGGTGGGGGAACGGCTGCGGGAGTTGGGCGGGGAGTACGGGGCCACCACGGGCCGGCCCCGGCGGTGCGGGTGGTTCGACGGCGTGGCGGCTCGGTTCGCGACCCGACTCAATGGCTGCACGGAGCTGAGCCTCATGAAGCTGGATGTGCTCGATGCCTTCGACCGGATCCGGATCTGTGTGGCCTATGAGTTCGACGGGAAGTTGCTGGAGACGGTTCCGCCCACCCCTGTGCTGGAGCGGGTGCGACCCGTGTACGAGGAGCTGGCAGGATGGCGCACTTCCACCTCCGGGGTCGCCCGCTTCTCGGATCTCCCCCCGCAGGCCCGGGCCTTCGTGCGTCGCATCCAGGAGGTGTGCGGGGTGCCGGTCACCCTGATCGGCACCGGGGCCCGGCGGGAGCACACCATCCACACCCCGGGAGGCGTGCTGTGATCCCTCGGTACACTACCCCGGAGATGGCGGAGCTGTGGAGCGAGCGCACCAAGCTCGCCACCTGGCTCGAGGTGGAGCTCCTCACCGTGGAGGCCCAGGCCGCCTGGGGGCTCATCCCGCAGGAGGTCGCCTCGCGTCTGCGGGCCCGGGCCCGGGTCCCCGATCCCGAGCGGGTGCGGGAGGTGGAGCGGCGCACCCGCCACGACGTGGTGGCCTTCCTGGAGGTGCTTTCCCAGGACCTCGGGGACGATGCCCGCTACCTGCACCGGGGCCTGGGATCCAGCGATGTGGTGGACACCGCCACCGCGGTGCTGCTCGTGCGAGCCACGGACCTGCTCCTGCAGGAACTGGACCGGGTCCTGGAAGGGCTGGCATCCCTTGCGGACCGGTACCGCAACGCCCTCATGCCGGGCCGCACCCACGGAATGGTGGCGGAACCCACCACCTTCGGACTCAAGGTGGGAAGCTGGCTCGCGGAGATGCGGCGCAACCGGGAACGCCTGGAGCGGGCCCGGGAGACGGTGCGGGTGGGGAAGCTGTCGGGGGAGGTGGGCAACTACGCGCACCTCGGACCGTGGGCCGAGGCGTACGTGTGTGAACGGCTGGGCCTGGTACCGGAGACGGTCTCCACCCAGATCGTCTCCCGGGACCGGCACGCGGAGCTCCTGTGCGCCATTGCCATCACTGCAGGAACCCTCGAGCGCATCGCCACGGAGATCCGCAACCTCCAGCGCACGGAGATCCACGAGGTGGAGGAGCCCTTTGAGGCGGGCCAGACGGGAAGCAGCGCCATGCCCCACAAGCGCAACCCCATCCTGTGCGAGCGGATCACGGGGCTTGCGCGGATGCTGCGGGGCATGAGCCTCGTGGCCCTGGAGAACGAGGCCCTGTGGGGCGAGCGGGACATCAGCCACTCCAGCAACGAGCGCCTCACCCTGCCCGGCGCCACCACCCTCCTCCACTACGCCCTGCGGCAGCTGCGCTACGTCCTCGAGAACCTCCGGGTCTACCCGGAGAACATGCGCCGCAACCTGGGCCGCACGGGCGGCCTCGTGTACTCCCACCGGGTCCTGCTCCGTCTGGTGGAGCGCGGCATGCCCCGGGAGGAGGCGTACCGAGCCCTGCAGCGGGCCGCCTTCCGGGTCGAGGAGGAGGCCCACCGGACACCGGACGCCTTTCTGCGGGCGCTACTGGAGGATCCGGCCATCCGACCGCACGCGGACGAGGAGACCCTGCGGTCGTGCTTCGATCCTGTACCCTATCTGGCGCACGTGGACGAGATCCTGCGCCGGGTGGGAATTCCACCCACGGGGGAGGGAGCCCCTTGAACACCGCTGCCCTGCGGATCCCCCTGCTCTTCCGGGGCAAGGTGCGGGACGTCTACGACCTGGGGGAGCGGCTGCTCGTGGTGGCCACGGACCGTCTGAGCGCCTTCGATTGCGTGCTCCCCACCCCCATCCCGGATCGGGGCAAGGTCCTCACGCAGCTTTCGGCCTTCTGGTTTTCCCACACCGCCTCCATCGTCCCCAACCACCTCATCACCACGGACCTGGGGATCATCGCACAAACCCTGGGTCAGCCCGCGGAGGCCCTCGCGGAGCTGGTGGATCGCACCATGCTCGTGTGGCGGGCAGAACGCATTCCCTTCGAGTGCGTGGTGCGGGGGTATCTCGCGGGGTCCGGGTGGCGGGATTACCGGCGTACGGGAGCGGTGTGCGGGATTCGGCTTCCGCGGGGGCTGCGGAAAGGCGAGAGACTTCCGGAGCCCATCTTCACCCCCGCCACCAAGAACGAGGCCGGGAGTGACGAGAACGTGCCCTTCGAAGTGGTGGCGGAGACGGTGGGGGAGGTGCTGGCCGCACGTCTGCGGGAGGTGAGCCTTTCCCTGTATCGGTTCCTGCACGGCTACGCGTACGAGCGGGGGTTGGTCTTAGCGGACACCAAGTTCGAGTTCGGGCTGTGGAACGGCCAGCTCCTCCTCATCGACGAGCTGGGAACTCCAGATTCCTCCCGGTACTGGGACCGGGAGGCGTACGAGACGCAGGGGGCGATGGCCTCCTTCGACAAGCAGTTCGTGCGGGACTACCTGGAGGGGATCGGGTGGGACAAGCGACCGCCTGCCCCGTCGCTCCCCCCGGAGGTGGTGGAGGCCACCCGGGCCCGGTATCTGGAGGCCTACCGCCGCCTCACGGGGCAGGTCCCGCCGTGGGGAGCGCGATGAGGCGGGTGCGGGTGGTGATCTTCCTCAAGCCTGGGGTCCTGGACGCCCAGGGCCAGGCGGTGGCCACGGGATTGCGGGCCCTGGGGTACGAGGTGGAGGATGTGCGGGTGGGCCGCGCCGTTGAACTGGCGCTTCCGGACGGTGCGGATGTGGAGGAGCTGTGCGCACGGTTTTTAGCGAATCCCCTCATCGAGGAGTGGCGGGTGGAGGAGGGTTGAGGTGCGGTTCGGGGTGGTGACCTTTCCGGGATCCAACTGCGACGCGGACTGCCGGTGGGTCCTGCGGGAGGTGATGGGATTCGAGACGGAGTCCGTCTGGCATGAGGAGACGGATCTGGCGGGCCTGGACGCCGTGGTGCTTCCCGGCGGGTTCTCCTACGGGGACTACCTCCGGGCGGGGGCCATCGCGGCCACGAGCCCCGTGATGCTGGCCGTGCGGGCGTTTGCCGCCCGCGGTGGGCTCGTGCTCGGGGTCTGCAACGGGTTTCAGATCCTCCTGGAGACGGGGCTCCTGCCCGGAGCCATGCTCCCCAACCTCGGGGCTCGGTTCCGGTGCGAGTGGGTGCGCGTCCGGGTGGAGCGCACCGACACCCCGTTTACCTCCCGGTACCGGCCGGGAGAGGTGCTGCGCATGCCCATCGCGCACCGGGAGGGCCGCTACTACGCGGATCCCGCCACCCTCGAGCGGCTGGAGGCAGCGGGTTGCGTGGTGTTTCGGTACGAGGGGGAAAACCCCAACGGCTCCCTGCACGGGATCGCGGGGATCCGGGACGAGACCGGGAACGTGCTGGGCCTCATGCCGCACCCCGAGCGGTGCGCGGAGGGGATCCTGGGCGGGGAGGACGGCCGGAGGCTGTTTGAGAGCATGGCGGACTGGATCCGCACCAAGCGCAGGGAGGCGGTATGGCAGAGGTCGTGACGGGGCCCAAGCTGCGCCTGTTTCCTGAGGAGGTGGCGGAGATCCGGCGGCGGCTTGGGCGGGAGCCGAACCCCGTGGAGTGGCGGGTGTTCGAGGCGATGTGGTCCGAGCACTGCTCCTACAAGCACTCCCGCCCCTACCTCCGGGTCCTTCCCGGAGAAGGGCCGGGTGTGTTGCGGGGACCGGGGGGGAATGCGGGCGTGGTGGAGATCGCGCCCGGAGTGGCGGTGGCCATGAAGATCGAGAGCCACAACCACCCAAGCGCCGTGGATCCCTTCCATGGCGCCGCCACGGGCGTGGGCGGGATCCTCCGGGACGTGCTGAGCATGGGCGCTCGTCCCACAGCCCTGCTCGATTCCCTGCGGTTCGGGGAAGGCCCCAGGTCCCGGCGGCTCCTGGAGGGCGTGGTGGCCGGAATCGCCCACTACGGGAACGCGGTGGGGGTCCCCGTGGTGGGCGGGGAGGTACACATCGAACCCTGCTACACCCAGCATCCCCTCGTGAACGTGTGCTGCGTGGGAATCCTGAGGTCTCGTGACGTGCGGGGGGCCGCTGCCGGAGGGCCCGGGAACGTGGTCCTGTACGCGGGGGCCCGCACGGGCCGGGACGGGATCGGAGGAGCTGCTTTCGCCTCCGAGGAGCTGGACGCGGAAAGCGCGCTACGGGACCGAAGCGCGGTGCAGATCGGGGATCCGCTTGCCGGAAAGCTACTCATCGAGGCCACCCTGGAGGCCTACCGGACCGGAGCCGTGGTGGCGGTGCAGGACATGGGGGCCGCGGGGCTTGCGTGTGCGGCCGCGGAGATGAGCGCCCGCGGCGGGGTGGGTATGCGGATCGATCTGGCCCAGATACCCCGACGGGAGGCGGGGATGCGGCCGGAGGAGGTACTCCTCAGCGAGTCCCAGGAGCGCATGCTGCTCGTGGTGGAGCGGGGCCGGGAGGAGGAGGTGGCCGGCATCTACCGGCGGTGGGGGCTACTGGCCCAGCCCATCGGGGTGGTGACGGAGGAGAAGGTGCTGCGGGTTTACGACGGAGACCGCCTAGTGGTGGAGCTCCCGCCGGAGCTCATGACCGGTGCCCCCGAGCGTCGGGTCCCCGAGCGGCCGTATGCGCCCCCGCCGCTCCACCTGGAGACCCTCCCGGAACCGGAGGATCCGGCGGAAGTGCTCCTCCGGCTTCTGCGCGCGCCCGGGGTCCACAGCAAACGCTGGATCTACACCCAGTACGACCACCTGGTGCAGATCAACACCGTGGTGGGACCGGGCTCGGACGCCGCGGTGCTCCGCATCAAGGAGGCATCTCCTTTGGGCATCGCCCTCAGCGTGGACGGCCCGGGCCGCATCGCGTCCCTGGATCCGTGGTGCGGGGGAGCCTGGGCCGTGTGCGAGGCCGCGCTCAACGTGGCCTGTAGCGGCGCCCGGCCCGTGGCCGTGACGGACGGGCTCAACCTGGCAAGCCCCGAGCAGCCGGAGGTGGCCTGGAGCCTGCGGAGGGTGCTCGAGGGGATCGCGGACGCGTGCCGGGCGCTCGGGCTTCCCGTGATCGGCGGGAACGTGAGCCTCTACAACGAGTCCACGGACCGCATCTACCCCACGCCCATCGTGGCGGTCCTCGGGGTGCTGCGGGACGTGGCCCGGGCGGTTCCCTCAGGCTTCCGGCATCCCGGAGACCGGGTGGTGCTCGTGGGCGCCCTCGGGGCCTCCCTCGCGGGAAGCACCTACCTGAAGGAGGTTCACGGCCTCGTGGCCGGAGCTCCGCCGGCCCCCGACCTCGGCCTGCATGCGCGCCTGGTGGGCCTCCTGGTGCGGGCGGCGGAGGAGGGTCTTGTGCGCTCCGCTCACGATCTCAGCGACGGAGGGCTCGGGGTGGCTCTGGCGGAGGCCTGCATCCTGGGGGAGATCGGGGCAGGGTGCGATCTCTCCCTGCAGCGGACCCGGGTGGACGAGCTCCTCTTCGGGGAAGGGCCGTCCCGGGTAGTGGTGACGGTCCCCGGGGACCGGTACGAGACCTTCTGCGCGCTGTGCCGGGAGCACCGGGTGCCCGTGCAGCCGTTGGGCCGGGTGGGAGGGGACACCCTCCGGATCCGGCTTCCTCGTGGCGGCTTGGAGATCGGCGTGTCGGACCTGAGGGAGGCGTGGGAGGGATGACGGACCGGTGGCGAGAGGAATGCGGGGTGTTCGGCATCGCGCTGCGCAGCGGCGCCGCAGCGCCCTTCGTGTACACGGGGCTGTTGGCCCTCCAGCACCGGGGACAGGAGAGCGCGGGCATTGCCACCCATGACGGCGCAACCCTCCACGTGCACAAGGGAATGGGGCTCGTCCCGGAGGTCTTCCGCGGGGATCATGCAGGGCTTGCGGGCTCCGTGGGGATCGGACACGTCCGGTACTCCACCATGGGCTCCGCGGTTCTGGATAACGCCCAGCCCGTGGTGGTGCCCTCCCGGTGGGGACCCGTGGCCGTGGCCCACAACGGCAACCTCACGAACGCTCCCCAGCTCCGGGCGGAACTGGAGGCGCGTGGGGCGGTTTTCCGGACCACCAGCGACACCGAGGTGATCGCCCTCTCCATCGCCACCGCCCGGGTGGACTCCGTGGAGGAGGCCATCCGCACAGCCATGGCGCGCCTGGTGGGCGCGTTCACCGTGACCGCGCTCGCGGGTGGAGGTCTCTTCGCCTTCCGGGATCGGTACGGAATCCGGCCCCTGGTGCTGGGCCGGTTGGAGGAGGGATGGGTGGTGGCCTCCGAGACCTGCGCGCTGGACTCCGTGGGGGCGGTCTACGTGCGGGACGTGCATCCCGGAGAGCTGGTGAAGGTGGAGGGGGACCAGGTACGCGCGGAGCAGGTACTCCCCGGAGTACGACCGGCGAGCTGCGTGTTCGAGTTCATTTACTTCGCCCGGCCCGACAGCGTACTGCTGGGGCGCACCGTGCACGAGGTGCGGCGCCGCCTGGGCCGTTTCCTGGCCCGGGAACACCCCGTGGAGGCGGATGTGGTGGTTCCCGTGCCGGACTCCGGCACCTCCGCGGCCCTGGGATACGCGGAGCAGAGCGGCCTGCCCTTCGAGCTGGGGCTGGTGAAGAACCGGTATGTGGGTCGGACCTTCATCGAGCCGGATCCTGCCCGGAGAGCCTTCGGAGTCCGGGCCAAGCTCAGCGCCGTTCGGGCCGTGGTCGCGGGCCGGCGGGTGGTGCTGGTGGATGACAGCATCGTGCGGGGAACGACGAGTGCACGACTCGTGCACGCGCTGCGCGAGGCGGGCGCCCGCGAGGTGCACCTCCGCATCTCCTCCCCTCCCATCCGATGGCCGTGCTTTTACGGCGTGGACACCAGCAGCCGCGGGCAACTCGTGGCCGCCCGGCTGGACGTGGATGGCATCCGGCGGGAGATCGGTGCGGACAGCCTCGGATACCTGAGCCAGGAGGGGCTTGTCGCCGCCATCGCCCTGCCGGGCCACCTCCTGTGCATGGCATGCCTGGACGGCCGCTACCCGACCCCCACCCCCACGGAGTTCGAAGCCGGAAAGTACGCCCTTGAGCGGCGATGAAGCCCCTCACCTACCGCGATGCCGGAGTGGACCCGGAGGCGAAGGAAGCGCTCCTCCTGCGCCTGAGCGAACGCATCCGGTCCACCTTCACCCCCGCGGTACTGGATCGGGTAGGGCTGTTCGGCGGGTTCGTGCGCCTTCCGGCCGGGGAGGACCTGATCCTGGTGGCCACCGTGGACGGGGTGGGCACCAAGACGGAGGTGGCGAACCTGGTAGGCGACTACCGGGTGGTCGGCCACGACGTGGTGGCGCACAACCTCAACGACCTCGCCTGTCACGGCGCCCGGCCCCTCCTGTTCCTCGATTACTTCGCCTCGGGCCGTTGGAGGCCGGAGGTGCTGGAGGAGGTGCTGACCGGGGTCGTGGAAGCGTGCTCCACCTACGGGGTGGCGCTCCTGGGTGGGGAGACCGCCCAGATGCCGGATGTGTACCGGGAGGAGGCCTTTGAGGTGGTGGGGTGCGCGGTGGGCGTGGTGGCGCGGACGGGGATCGTGGACGGTTCTCGCATCCGACCCGGGGACGTCCTGGTGGGACTTGCGAGCACGGGCCTGCACACCAACGGCTACTCCCTGGCCCGGCGGGTCCTGCTGCGCCGTCCGCGGGACGTGCACCGGTACGAGCCGGAGCTGGGGGGCACCCGTGGGGAAGCCCTGCTGCGACCGCACCGGTGCTACGCGCCGAACTTGCTCCGCCTGCTGGAGGCCTTCCCCGGCCAGGTGACGGGCATTGCGCACATCACGGGTGGGGGGATTGCAGGGAACCTCGTCCGCCTCCTCCCCCAGGGATGTACGGCTCGCGTACGGTTCTGTTGGCCCGTCCCTCCCATCTTCCGGCTCATCGCCCGGGAAGGGCTGGTGGAGGAGGAGGAGATGTTCCGGGTTTTCAACATGGGGATCGGCATGGTGGTGTGCGTGCGGCCGCACCATGCGGCCGAAATTTCGGCCTTCCTCAGGGCATGCGGGGAGGAGGTCTGGGGGATCGGCGAGGTGGTGGCGGGAGAACGGCAGGTGGAGATCGTGCCGGAACCGGAGGGGTGAGGATGTCAGGGCGGGTACGGCTTGCGGTCTTGGTCTCCGGAAGCGGCACGAACCTGCAGGCCATCCTCGACGCCTGCGCGAGGCCCGACTACCCCGCGGAGGTGGTGGTGGTGGTCTCGGATCGGCCGGAGGCCTTTGCTCTAGAGCGGGCGCGGCGGGCGGGCGTGCCGGCCCATGTGGTGGACTGGTCCGCCTTCCGGGACCGGGAGGCATTCTGCCGCCGGCTGGAGGCGGTGCTGGCGCCGTATCGGGTGGACCTGGTGTGCCTGGCGGGGTTTCTGCGCATCCTGGATGCGCGCTTTGTGGCCGCCTACCGGGGTCGCATCCTGAACATCCACCCCTCCCTGCTCCCCGCCTTTGGCGGAAAGGGCATGTACGGGGAGCGGGTCCACCGGGCGGTGCTGGCAAGTGGCGCCAGGGTGTCGGGCTGTACGGTGCACTTCGTCACGGAGGCGGTGGATGCAGGCCCCATCGTCCTCCAGGCGGAGGTTCCTGTGCTCCCCGGAGATACCCCGCAGACCCTGGCGGCCCGGGTGGCGCAGCAGGAGCACCGGATTTACCCGGAGGCCATCCGCCGCGTGGCCCTGGGGGAGGTGCGGGGGGAGGATGTGGTGGCGCGGAGGGGTTGAGTGAGGCGGGCGCTGTTGAGCGTGACGGACAAGACGGGGATCGTGGATCTCGCCCGGGGGCTCCGGAGCTTAGGGTTCGAGCTCGTGAGCACGGGCGGGACCGCACGGGTCCTCCTCCAGGCGGGGATCCCCGTGACGCCTGTAGCGGAGGTGACCGGCTTTCCGGAGATCCTGGGCGGGCGCGTGAAGACCCTGCACCCGGCCCTCCACGCCGCGGTGCTGGCCCGGCGGTCGGATGCGGAGGACCTGGCGAGGCTGGGGATCAAGCCCATCGAACTGGTAGCCGTGAACCTGTACCGGTTTGAGGAGGCGGCCAGGGCGGGCCGGCCGTGGGAGGAGTTGGTGGAGGAGATCGATGTCGGCGGGGTGGCGCTGATCCGGGCCGCGGCGAAGAACTGCGACCGGGTGGCGGTGCTCACGGACCCCGGACAGTACGGACCCGTGTTGGAGGAGCTGCGGCGGGCGGGGGAGGTTCTGCCCGAGACGCGGCGGCGGCTTGCGGTGGAGGCCTTCCGGTACGTGGCGGACTACGACGCCCTCATCGCCCGCGTCCTGGCGGAGCGAAGTGGGGTGCGGGAGTTCCCGGAGCGGCTCGTTTGGGTGTGGCGCAGGGGGCAGGAGGTGCGGTACGGCGAGAACCCGCACCAGGCCGCGGCCTTCTACCGAGATCCCTTCGCGCCTCCGGGGAGCCTGCCGCGGGCCGAGCAGCTTGGGGGAAAGCCCCTCTCCTACAACAACCTCCTGGATACGGATGCCGCCTGGCGGCTGGTGTGTGAGTTTTCGGAGCCCGCGGCGGTGGTGGTGAAGCACACAACCCCGTGCGGCTGTGCGCTCGGCCGGACAGCGGAAGAAGCCCTGTGGGGAGCCCTACAGGGGGATCCGACAAGCCGCTTCGGCGGGATCGTGGCCCTCAACCGTCCCGTGGACGCGGCGGTCGCGCGGCTCCTGCGGGAGGTCTTCCTGGAGGTGGTGGTGGCTCCGGAGTTCGATCCCCAGGCGCTGGAGGTCCTCCGGGGGAAATCCGGCCTGCGGATTCTGCAGCTCGGGATGCCTTCAGGGAACGGAGGGTGGGAGATCCGCAGCGTCCTAGGTGGGGTGCTGGTGCAGGAGCCAGATCGCTTGATCTGGCGGGAGGAGGATCTCCGGGTGGTGACCTCCCGGACTCCTACCCCCGAGGAGTGGGAGGACCTGCGGTTCGCGTGGGTGGTGTGCAAGCATGTCAAGAGCAACGCCATCGTCCTGGCCCGGGGCCGGGAGGTGGTGGGGGTGGGGGCGGGGCAGATGAGCCGGGTTGATGCCGTGCGGGTGGCGGTGGCCAAAGCGGGGGAGCGGGCCCGGGGCGCGGTGCTGGCCTCCGACGCCTTCTTCCCCTTCCCCGACGGGGTGGAGGAGGCCATCCGCGCGGGGGTGAGGGCCATCGTCCAGCCGGGGGGATCCGTGCGGGACGCGGAGGTGATCGCGGCCGCGGAACGGGGGGGATGCAGCATGGTGTTCACGGGTATCCGCCACTTCCGCCACTAGTGGTAAGATGCGGTCGGGGTCCTGCCGTGGGGGAACCGGAGATGACGCACGTGCTGCCGTTTCAGGGTCAGGTGAATTACGAGCTGGAGATCGCGGGGGCCCGGCGACGCCTCCCCCTCATCCAGGTGACGCCGGATACCTGGATTGCGTATTACTACAGCCTTGGGGACACGGAGGTGATCGACCGAGCGGCCCGGATGCTTGCGCCCCAGATGGAGAGCTGCGAGGTCCTTGTGACCACGGAGACGAAGGGGATTCCGCTCGCCCACGCCATCGCCACCTACCTCGGCCTGCGGCCATACGTGGTGTGTCGCAAGGAGATCCGTCCTTTCATGCTGTCGCCGCTGGTGGTCCGCTACAAGCCCATCACCGCGAAAACCGAGCAGGAGCTCTACCTGGACGGCCGGGATGCCCTGAAGCTGCAGGGCCGGCGGGTGGGGCTCGTGGACGACATCGTGAGCACCGGGGAGACGCTGCGGGCCATGGAGGAGCTGGTGGAGCAGGCAGGAGGAGAGGTGGTGAAGCGGGCCGCGCTGCTGCTGGAGGGCTACTCCCGGGACGACATCTTCCACATGGGCATCCTCCCCGTCTTCAAACTGCAGGGGGAGGGATCGGGACTCCGGTAGGCCACCAGGGCCCCCAAGACGGTGGCGAGAAAGTTCACCCCGTCGTTGTCGAGGCCACCTAGCCCCGAGATCCGCTGCCCCCACGCCCCACAGCCGCAGCGGCGTCCTTCCCCGATCTCGCCGCACCGCGGGCAGCGGTAACGAGCCTGCAGGGTGGCACCGAGGAGACTATCCAGGAGCATCCCGATGACACCCGCGCGGGCTGTGAGGCGGAGAGGTGCTGTCCCCGTTGCCCGGGCCACAAGCCCGCACACCGCCGCTCCGGCGGCTCCTGCCACGGTTCCGAGCAGGGTCACGCCCCCGGAGCTCCCGGGCGGGACCCGGGCGCCCGTGGTGAGGTGGCGGGGGGTGCCGCCGTACCGCACCCCGAGCTCCGTGGCCCAGGTGTCCGCGCACGCAGCGGCCACGGCTCCCGCGAAAGCCCGGGAGGCCATGGGCCATCGGCGGGACAGCCACGCGGCAAGCGCGGCCACGGCTCCGTTGGCGAGCACCTGCCGGCCCGTGCGGCCCGCCCGGTCCCGCCGGGAGCCCGGGAGGCGGGTCAGGAGGGTGGCGGAGGCGAAGAAGGTCAGGAGGACCGCCGACCACCGCAGGCCGCCTGCCCGGAAGACTGCGGTCCCGATGCCCGCGGCCACCAGGGGTCCTGTTCCGCGCAGGGCCCTGGCCCCGCGGGCCAGAGCGGCCACGGATCCGGAGAGGAGGAGTCCTGCAGGCCAGGATCCGCCTGGATCCCCGGGAGTCTTGACAGGCCGGGTCACGTAGGTATGATAGGAGATGGCTGCCGGGGGTGCCGTGAGGGAGCCCGGGCAGAGCACCTTGACACTTCCTCCCTGAGTGATCCTCCCGCGATGCCTTTTGCGGGGGTGAAGTCGGTTGACAGGATGGGGGGAAGGTGTTAGGGTTATAGATTGCCGGCCTCCAGGAGGGGGCCGGCCGTGAGAACCTTGAAAACCGAATAGTGGCAGGAACGACGCGGCCACCGAGAAAGGAATCCCCCGGGCAGTGCAGAGCTGCCCGAGGTGAGTCAGGGATCGAAACTTTCTGTACGGAGAGTTTGATCCTGGCTCAGGGCGAACGCTGGCGGCGTGCCTAAAACATGCAAGTCGAGCGGGGGTTGGCCGCGGGGCAACCCGCGGTTTCAGCTCTAGCGGCGAACGGGTGAGTAACACGTGGGTAACCTACCCCGAAGACGGGGATAACCCCGGGAAACCGGGGCTAATACCCGATGCCCTTCCCTGGGGGGCATCCCTGGGGGAGGAAAGGGTTGGGCGCAAGCCCTTCCGCTTCGGGATGGGCCCGCGGCCTATCAGCTGGTTGGTGGGGTAACGGCCCACCAAGGCGATGACGGGTAGCTGGCCTGAGAGGGTGGCCAGCCACACTGGCACTGAGACACGGGCCAGACTCCTACGGGAGGCAGCAGTTGGGAATCTTGGGCAATGGGCGCAAGCCTGACCCAGCGACGCCGCGTGGGGGATGAAGGCCTTCGGGTCGTAAACCCCTGTCAGGAGGGACGAAGCTCACCCTTCGGGGTGGGTGACGGTACCTCCAGAGGAAGCCCCGGCTAACTACGTGCCAGCAGCCGCGGTAAGACGTAGGGGGCGAGCGTTGCCCGGATTTACTGGGCGTAAAGCGGGTGTAGGCGGCTGGGTAAGTCCCGTGTGAAAGCCCACGGCTCAACCGTGGGAGGTCGCGGGAAACTGCTCGGCTTGAGGGCAGCAGAGGGTGGTGGAATTCCCGGTGTAGCGGTGAAATGCGTAGAGATCGGGAGGAACGCCAGTGGCGAAGGCGGCCACCTGGGCTGTCCCTGACGCTGAGACCCGAAAGCTAGGGGAGCGAACGGGATTAGATACCCCGGTAGTCCTAGCCGTAAACGATGCTCACTAGGTGTCGGGGGGTTATTCCCTCGGTGCCGAAGCTAACGCATTAAGTGAGCCGCCTGGGGACTACGGCCGCAAGGCTAAAACTCAAAGGAATTGACGGGGACCCGCACAAGCGGTGGAGCATGTGGTTTAATTCGATGCAAAGCGAAGAACCTTACCAGGCCTTGAC
This sequence comes from Candidatus Sysuimicrobium calidum, assembly GCA_031459935.1. GTDB lineage: Bacteria > Sysuimicrobiota > Sysuimicrobiia > Sysuimicrobiales > Sysuimicrobiaceae > Sysuimicrobium > Sysuimicrobium calidum. The sequence goes on from JAVKHN010000001.1 coordinate 74,153, forward strand.
ATGCCGGAAGTACCGAACCGAAAGGGGAGGGACCCGTAAAGTCGGGAGCCGGCACAGGTGGTGCATGGCTGTCGTCAGCTCGTGCCGTGAGGTGTTGGGTTAAGTCCCGCAACGAGCGCAACCCCCGTCCCTAGTTGCCACCGGGTCATGCCGGGCACTCTAGGGAGACTGCCGGCGATGAGCCGGAGGAAGGTGGGGATGACGTCAAGTCATCATGCCCCTGATGGCCTGGGCTACACACATGCTACAATGGCCGGGACAATGGGCTGCGAACCCGCGAGGGGGAGCGAATCCCAAAAACCCGGTCTCAGTTCGGATCGCAGGCTGCAACTCGCCTGCGTGAAGCCGGAATCGCTAGTAACCGCCGATCAGCATTGCGGCGGTGAATACGTTCCCGGGTCTTGTACACACCGCCCGTCACGTCATGGGAGCCGGCTCTACCCGAAGCCGGTGGCCTAACCCGCAAGGGAGGGAGCCGTCGAAGGTGGGGTCGGTGACTGGGACGAAGTCGTAACAAGGTAGCCGTACGGGAACGTGCGGCTGGATCACCTCCTTTCTTTAAGGAGCATCATCCCGCCCGGTCCGGCATGATCGCCGGCCCCCGCGTGAGCGGGGTTCCAGCTCGGCCGCGGGCGGGTGCAGGCTGCGGCGGTTCCTGCCACTATCGGTTTCCAGGGTTCCGGAGGAGGTGGCCGACTACCACCTCCTCCGGTCTGTTGGTGAACCTTGACAACTGCATAGCGAGATCCGAGCGCTCCGAGAGACTGCTCCCGAGGTAGGGGGCCGTCAAGCTAGAACGGGCGCACGGTGGATGCCTTGGCGTCAGGAGCCGACGAAGGACGCTGCAGGCGGCGAAAGGTCCGGGGAGCTGCCAAGCAAGCTGTGATCCGGACGTCTCCGAATGGGGAAACCCGGCGGGGGTCATGCCCCGTCACCCACCGCGGAATCCATGGGCGGTGGGAGGGAACCCGGGGAACTGAAACATCTCAGTACCCGGAGGAAAGGAAATCAACCGAGATTCCCCGAGTAGTGGCGAGCGAAAGGGGAAGAGCCCAAACCCCGCGGGTGCCAAGCCCGCAGGCGTTGCCCGCGGGGAGTTGTGGGACGCGGCCGGACCGGGCTGCGGACCGGTCGGGAAGTCAGAAATCCCCGCTCTAGTCGAACCGTCCTGGAACGGCGGGCCAGAGAGGGTGACAGCCCCGTAGGCGAAAGGGTGGGGACTTCCTGGGTCGCGGTCCCGAGTACCACGGGACACGTGGAATCCTGTGGGAAGCTGGGGGGACCACCCTCCAAGGCTAAATACTCCTGACGACCGATAGCGCACGAGTACCGTGAGGGAAAGGTGAAAAGAACCCCGGGAGGGGAGTGAAATAGAACCTGAAACCGTGTGCCCACAAGCAGTCGGAGGGCTATGCCGATCCCGCAAGGGATCGGAAGGGCCTGACGGCGTGCCTATTGAAGAATGAGCCTGTGAGTTGCCGCGTGTGGCGAGCTTAAGTCCGGAAGGACGGAGGCGTAGGGAAACCGAGTCTGAACAGGGCGCCGCTCCCGGAAGGGAGGGCGAGAGTGACCTCGCCAGTCGCACGCGGCAGACCCGAAACCGGGTGAGCTACCCATGGCCAGGGTGAAGCGCGGCTAACCCCGCGCGGAGGCCCGCACCCGTCGGTGTTGCAAAACCGTGGGATGAGCTGTGGGTAGGGGTGATATGCCAATCGAACCCGGAGATAGCTGGTTCTCCCCGAAATGCATTGAGGTGCAGCCTCGGCGCGAGCGTCACGGAGGTAGAGCACTGGATGGGCTAGGGCGGAAGAATCCGTACCGAACCCAACCAAACTCCGAATGCCGTGACGTGGTCGCCGGGAGTGAGACGGTGGGGGATAAGCTCCATCGTCGAGAGGGGAACAGCCCAGATCGCCGGCTAAGGTCCCTAAGTCCCAGCTAAGTGGGAAAGGAAGTGGCACCGCCCAGACAGCCGGGAGGTTGGCTTAGAAGCAGCCATCCTTTAAAGAGTGCGTAACAGCTCACCGGTCGAGTGGTGCTGCGCCGAAAACGTAACGGGGCTCAAGCTGGGCACCGAAGCCGCGGGTCCTGCCGGAGTGTCGCCTCCGGCAGGGCGGTAGGGGAGCGTTCCGCTGTAGGGTGAAGCCGGACCGTGAGGACCGGTGGACGAGGCGGAAGTGAGAATGCAGGCATGAGTAGCGAAAAGGCGGGTGAGAATCCCGCCCCCCGTAAGCCTAAGGGTTCTTACGGAAGGTTCGTCCGCGTAAGGTTAGGCGGGAGCTAAGGTGAGGCCGAAAGGCGTAGCCGATGCACAGCCGGTCGACATTCCGGCCCCACTCAGGGATCGCTACGAGCCACGGAGGGACGCAGGAGGGTAGCCCTACCGGCGGCCGGAAGTGCCGGGCCAACCGGGTAGGCTGGGGTCCTAGGCAAATCCGGGACCCCGTCAAGGCCGAGACGGGAGTGCGAGCGGGATTGAGACGCCCGCGAAGTGGGTGAGCCCACACTGCCAAGAAAAGCTTCGTGGCCAGATCCCTGGGTGCCCGTACCGCAAACCGACACAGGTAGGCAGGCACACAACGTGCCCAGGGGCGCGAGGGAACCCTCCTCAAGGAACTCGGCAAATTGGCCCCGTAACTTCGGGAGAAGGGGTGCCCCGGTAGGGTGAGGTGCCTCGCGCACCGAGCCCGAAGGGGTCGCAGGGAATCGGCCCAGGCGACTGTTTAACAAAAACACAGGTCTCTGCTAAGCCGCAAGGCGATGTATAGGGGCCGACGCCTGCCCAGTGCCGGAAGGTAAAGGGGAGGGGTGAGGCCGCAAGGCGTAGCTCCAAACCGAAGCCCCGGTGAACGGCGGCCGTAACTATAGCCAGGACCGCTGTAGTTACGTTACCAAAATCCGGCTATATGCTGGGAAGTCCCGGGTATCCTGCGCTACGCAGCCTGCCGAGAGCAGGTGCGTGACAATGCGTCAGGTGGGGACCATCAGCAGGAAAGGCTCCGGTGATCGGAATGCTGGACGTGAAGAAAATTCCTCCTCACATTGGGTACTACCTCGCCGGGTTCGCGGACGGCGAGGGGAGCTTCAACGTCAGCTTCCGCCCTCGGAGCGACGACCACCACCCCTGGAAGGTCTCCTTGTGTTTCAATATCTCGCAGCGCGACCGCGTGATCCTTGCCCTGTTCAAGCGTTACCTGCGCTGCGGTACCCTCCGCCAGCGCAGGGACGGGGTGTGGTATTACGAGGTGAATAACCTGAACGCGATCCGGGATCATGTGATCCCATTCTTCAAGCGGTTCAGGTTCCTCTCGACGAAGAAAAAGCGGGACTTCTCCAAGTTCTGCCAGATCGCCGAGTTGGTGCTGCGAGGGGAGCACAGGACCGAAGAGGGGATCCGCCGGATTCTGGAGATCCGGCGGGAGATGAATGATGGTGGGAAACGTCGCTACGAGGATGCCGAAATCCTAAGCCGATTTCGGCCCGGAGAATCCTCAGAGACTGTACGCCGGACTCCGGAGCCTTAGCTCCGGAGATGAGACAGTCCGACCTGCGTGGCGACACGCAGAGCGGGTAACCAATCCCGCCGCCCGGTAACACCGGGTCGTAACAAGGTGAACGGTCCTAAGGTAGCGAAATTCCTTGTCGGGTAAGTTCCGACCTGCATGAAAGGCGTAACGACCTGGGCGCTGTCTCGAGGAGGGGCTCGGCGAAGGTGTACCACCCGTGAAGATACGGGTTACCCGCAGCTGGACGGAAAGACCCCGTGGAGCTTTACTGCAGCCTGATATTGGATGTGGTTTTGCCGTGTATAGGATAGGTGGGAGGCTGAGAAGCGGGGGCGCCAGCCTCCGTGGAGCCGCCCTTGGAATACCACCCTCGGTAAGGCTACGTCCTAACCGGGGCCCTACATCGGGTTCCGGGACAGTGTCAGGTGGGCAGTTTGACTGGGGCGGTCGCCTCCTAAAGGGTAACGGAGGCGCCCAAAGGTCCCCTCAGCACGGTTGGAAACCGTGCGTTGAGTGCAAGGGCATAAGGGGGCTTGACTGCGAGACCCACAAGTCGAGCAGGGGCGAAAGCCGGGCCTAGTGATCCTCTGGCGGCAAGTGGAAGCGCCAGGGCTTAACGGATAAAAGCTACCCCGGGGATAACAGGCTGATCTCCCCCAAGAGTCCACATCGACGGGGAGGTTTGGCACCTCGATGTCGGCTCACCCCATCCTGGGGGGGCAGTACCTCCCAAGGGTTGGGCTGTTCGCCCATTAAAGGGGTACGTGAGCTGGGTTCAGACCGTCGTGAGACAGGTCGGTCCCTATCCACTGCGGGCGCAGGTGGCTTGAGGGGGGCTGCTCCTAGTACGAGAGGACCGGAGTGGACGCACCTCTGGTGTACCGGTTGTCGCGCCAGCGGCACGCGCCGGGTAGCCATGTGCGGTTGTGATAAGCGCTGAAAGCATCTAAGCGCGAAGCACGCCCCAAGATGAGGCCACCCACCGGGTCAACCGGGTAAGGCCCCAGGAAGACCACCTGGTAGATAGGCCGGAGGTGGAAGCGCGGCAACGCGTGAAGCCGACCGGTACTAATCGGCCGAGGGCTTGGCGGCCTCCTACCGCTGGAGCAGAGCCGGAGTGCCGGATCTCGCATGCAGTTGTCGGGGTTACATCTTCCCGGTGGCCATACCGGAGGGGCCACACCCGTTCCCATTCCGAACACGGAAGTTAAGCCCTCCAGGGCCGATGGTACTGCGCTGGCGACGGCGCGGGAGAGTAGGTCGCTGCCGGGAAGAAGATACGGAGCGGGAGCTTGCTCCCGCTCCGTTTTTTATCGCGTCTCCACCAGGTACCGGCGGGCCCAGCGATCGATGGCCTGGATGACGCCCCGCAGGGCCCGGCCCGCCCGCGTGAGCCGGTAACTGGTGCGGGGTGGTATGGTGGAGTGTACCGTCTTGTGCACCAGTCCCAGGGCCACCAGGCGCTCCAGCCGGTGGGAGAGGGTGGCCGCATTGCACCCGCCGGCAGCGCGGCTGAGCTCATTGAAGCCCTTGGGACCCTCCAGGAGCGCCCGGACGATGTGCAGCACCCACTTCTCCTGCAGGAGTTCCATCGCCCGATGGACCGGACAGGGTCCTTCCTCTGGCATGGCCCCTCGACCTCCCGGTTGTGTACCCCAAGCGCTTGACAATCCTAGGGTACTAAGTTTATTCTAGCGGTTGAATTCTTGGAGTACAACGGGAGGGGGTCCATGGAGGCGCTGTTCTGGCTGGGAAGGCTCCTGTATGGGGGTTTCTTCATCCTCAACGGTCTAAATCACTTCGTGCGTCTGGAGATGCTCTCCGGCTATGCGCAGACCAAGAGGGTTCCGGCCTCCCGGGTGGCGGTGGTGGTCACCGGCCTCATGATCCTATTGGGCGGGCTTGCGGTGCTCACGGGCCTGTACGTGCAGGCGGGTCTCTGGTTGCTGGTGATCTTTCTCGTGTTCGTCTCCTTCTGGATGCACAACTTCTGGACCATCGAGGACCCCATGCAGAAGATGGTGGAGCAGGTGAACTTCCTGAAGAACATGGGACTGCTGGGCGCGGCCTTCCTTCTGCTCTACCTCTGGACGTAGAAGCGGCAACGCGGCTAGCGGAACAGCTGCAGCAGGGGGATCCCCAGCATGGCGAAGGCCGCGCCCAGGGAGAGGCTGGCGGCAATCCGGTCCTCCTCGGGGACCTCCAGGGCACGCAGGGAAAAGGAGGTCAGACTCACGGTCCAGCTGAGCAGTACCAGGGCACCGACGAGGAAATCCTTCCCCATAATGTAGACCCTCCGCGAACTCCATGGCTCTGTTTGTACCACAGAGTCCGCGGAGGGTCCAGGGTGAATTACCGCCGCGTGGCCAGCTCCCGCGGCAGAACCGAGAAGGCAAGCCAGGCGCACAGCACCACGGTGATCAGGCCGCCGAGCAGGGAGGTCCACATCTCCCCGGGCCGATCGGCGAACCCGAGCACCCACGGTGCGATCACGAACCAGACGCCCACCAGTCCGTTCACGTACTGGATCCACAGCTTGCGCCGCGCCTCTTCGTTCAGGGCCGCCCAGCCGCCAAGGATCAGAAGGATCAGTCCGCCGATGATGCTAGTAACCATCTGCGCCTGCGCGGCCTGGAACCCGAGGACGAACGGCGCAATGATGAACCAGATCCCGATGAGCGCCACCACCCAGTTCGCCCAGGTCATCGCTCCTCACCCCCTTTCTCTGCGGTTTCGGAGGGGTGTTCCCCTCCACCGTCAGCCTACAGGAGACCCGGGTCTCCTGTCAAGTGGAATTCCTTGACGGATGCGGGCTGCGGACCCCGAACCGCGCGGCCACGTACTGCTCCAGGAGAGCGAGGAACTCCTCGGCGATGCGGTCCCCACGGAGAGTGGCCAGCAGTTGCCCGTCCGCATACACGGGGGCCCGGGGCTCCTCGAAGGTACCGGGGAGGCTGATGCCGATGTGCGCGTGCCGGCTCTCCCCGGGGCCGTTCACCACGCATCCCATCACCGCCACTCGGAGCTCCTCCACCCCGGGGTACCGCTCCCTCCACTCGGGCATGCGATCCCGGATGTAGCTCTCGACCTGCTCCGCCAGCTCCCGGAAGAAGGAGCTGGCGGTGCGACCGCAGCCCGGGCAGGCGGTCACCTGAGGCGCGAACGACCGGAGGCCCACGGACTGGAGGATCTGCTGGGCCACCCGCACCTCCTCCGTGCGGTCCCCCCCGGGAGGTGGGGTGAGGGACACCCGGATGGTGTCCCCGATCCCCTCGTACAGAAGCACGGCCAGGGCGGCTGCGGAGGCCACGACGCCTTTCGTCCCCATTCCCGCCTCCGTGAGGCCCACGTGCAGAGGGTGGTCGCATGCGGACGCTAGGCGCCGGTAGATCTCGATGAGGTCCGGTACGCTGCTGGTCTTCGCACTGAGCACGATGCGGTCGTGCGGCAGGCCGCACGCTTCCGCGAAGGCCGCGCTCCGCAGCGCGCTCTGCACCATGGCCTCCCGTACCACCTCCCGGGCATCTTTGGGGTGCGGGGAGCGGGCGTTCTGGTCCATGAGCTCCGTGAGGAGACGCTGGTCCAGCGACCCCCAGTTCACCCCGATGCGCACGGGTTTCCCGTGGTCCAGGGCCACCCGGAGGATGGTGCGGAAGTTCTCGTCGTGTCCCCCGGGACCCACATTGCCCGGGTTGACCCGGTACTTGTCCAGGGCCTGGGCACACTCCGGGAAGCGGGTGAGGAGAAGATGCCCGTTGTAGTGGAAGTCGCCCACGATGGGCACGGTAACCCCCTCGTCCCGCAGGCGCCGCACGATCTCGGGCACCGCCCGGGCCGCGGCCTCGTGGTTCACCGTGATCCGTACCAGTTCGCTGCCCGCCTCCACAAGCGCCCGCACCTGCGAGACCGTGGCTTCCACGTCCGCGGTGTCCGTGTCCGTCATGGACTGCACCGCGATAGGGGCCTCGCCTCCGATCCAGAGGGTGCCGATGCGCACCGGTACAGAGCGTCTCCGGAGGCGGGGAGGGGTCTTGAGGTGCGACAGCGAAGACATCCCGTACCAGGATACCATGCGGGGAAATCTTATAAAGACGCCGGCGGCTGCCCTCTCCAAGTTAGGCCGGGCCACTCCTTTCGGAGCGCCTCCTCCCATCTCAGAGCCGGACAACCGCCGGCACTCAAACGCTAGCATGACCGGGAGGGGTCTGCAATCGGGAACATCTGAGCGGAGGTGACAGATGGCAGACATCGTGATCCTGGGAGCCGGATTCGGGGGGCTGAGCGCGATCCGGGAGCTGGTGCCCGCGGTCCGGGCGGGCCATCGGGTGGTGCTGGTGGATCGCAAGGATCGGTTCTTCATGGGGTTGCGGAAACTATGGGTGCTGTCTGGGCGGGGGGGCTATGAGGAGGGCTCCCGGCCTCTTGAGAATGTCCGCAGGCACGGGGCCACCTGGGTTCAGGCGGACCTGGTGGAAATCGAGGTGGACCGGCGCAGGGTCCGTACCACCGGGGGGGAGCTCCCGTACGATTTCCTGATCGTGGCCCTGGGCGCGGAGCTCCGGCCGGATCTGGTGCCCGGGTTCGAGCACGCCATCAACCTGTACGATGCGGCGGAGGTGGAGCGGCACGCTCCGGAGGTGATCCGCTTTTCGGGAGGCCGGCTCGTGGTGGGAATCTTCGGAGCTCCCTACAAGTGTCCCCCCGCTCCCTACGAAGCCGCCATGCTGCTGGAGGATCGGTTCCGACGGCTGGGCGTTCGCGACCGGGTGGAGCTGGTGGCCTTCACGCCGCAACCCGCCTCTCTCCCGGTTGTGGGGCCCGCGGGATGTGCGACGCTGGAGGGGTGGCTCGCAGAGCGGGGAATCCGGTTTTTGCCCGGTCGGAGGGCGCAGCGCGTCGAGCCCGGGCAGGTGGCCTTCGACGGGGAAGCGCTTCCATTTGATCTTCTCCTCGCGGTTCCGCCCCACCGTCCGCCCCGGGTGGTGGCGGAGAGCGGGCTTGCGCCAGACGGGGCATGGATCCGGCCGGACCCGAAGACCCTCCGTACCTCCTTCGAGGGCGTGTACGCGGTAGGGGACGTGACGGAGATCCTCCTTCCCAACGGCATGCCCCTCCCCAAGGCCGGGGTGTTCGCGGAGGCCCAGGGACGGGTGGCGGCCCGGTGGATCCTCCACCACCTGGGTCTGGGACCGGAACCGGAGGGCTTCGATGGGTTCGGGTACTGCTTCATCGAGGTGGGCGGTGGGAGGGCCGCGAAGGTGGTGGGACGGTTCCTGGAACAGCCGGCCCCCGTGGTGGAGATCGCCCCGCCGGAGGAGCGGACCCTCGCGGAGAAGGAGGCCTTTGAACGGGAGCGGCTGGAAGCCTGGCTGTAGCACCCGGCCGGAAGGAGGTCTCTTATCCCCTGCCGAATGCATGCTCCCGGACACTGTGCCACCAGGAGGGAGAAAGAATGAAGCGTGCATTCCCCAGCCCGTTCGAGATCCCCACCCCCCCGGGTGCGGAGGGATGGGAGGAGATGTACCCGCCCTATCTCCGATTCACCGAGCACCGGAGGGCGGCGGAGGAGAGTCGGCTGTGGGTGTGGAACAGCATGCACTTCCCAGAGCCCATCTATCCCTTCGACATCATCACCGCGGACGACGGGTACATCGCCATCGGGCAGATCAACACCCGGGTGTTCCTGCTCCCCACGGCCCTGGGCATCGAGCACCGGGTGCTCAATGGCTATGTCTACATCAGCGGGATCCCGGTCACGGATCCAAAGGAGGTGGAGCATCGAGCCCGGATCTTCACCGAGCGGGCGGGCTACTACTACCGGAACTGGAACGATCTGTATGAGAAATGGCTGGGGAAAGTACAGGAGACCATCCGCGAGCTGGAGGCCCTGCAGGTTCCGGACCTGCCGGGGGTGGAGCCGGCTTCCCTGGTGACGGAAGGGAGGGGACTGGCCTCCGCCTACGACCTCCTGGTGGCCTACCATCGCCTCCTGGAGAGCTTCTGCAAGATCTACCAGTATCACTTCGAGCTGCTGGTGCTGGGGTACGCGGCGTACCTGAGCTTCACCCAGTTCTGCAAGCAGCACTTCCCGGAGATCTCCGATCAGACCATCGCGAAGATGGTGGCAGGTCTGGAACAGGACATCCCCATCTTCCGACCGGACGAGGAGCTGAAGCGCCTCGCGCGCCTCGCGGTGGCCCTGGGGGTGGCTGCGACGGTGAAGCGGACGAAGACCCTCCAGGAGCTCGAGGAGGCCCTCTCCGCGGCGGAGGCGGGAAGACGCTGGTTGCAGGAGTTCCACGGTGTCCAACATCCCTGGTTTTACTACTCCTGCGGCAACGGCTTCTACCACTACCACGGCAGCTGGGTGGAGAACCTGGACGTCCCGCTGAGCGCCATCCGACGGTACGTGGAGCTCCTGGAGGCAGGCGAGCGGATTGACCGGGATGTCCCCGGCCTCATCGCGGAGCGGGATCGTATCACCGCGGCCTACCGCGCCCTGCTCCCGGACGAGGCCACCCGCCGGGCTTTCGACGAGACCCTGGGGCTCGCGCGTACGGTGTTCCCCTATGTGGAGGGCCACGGGTTCTACGTGGAGCACTGGCACTGGACCGTGTTCTGGCAGAAGGCCCGGCAGTTCGGAAAGCTGCTGGCGAAGTACGGGTTTCTGCGTCAGCCCCAGGACGTCTTCTGCCTGCACCGCCACGAGGTGTCCCAGGCCCTGGAGGAGCTGCGACTCACGTGGGCCACGGGGGGAGAACCCCTGGGCCCCAAGTACTGGCCACCCATCGTGGCCCGCCGTCGGGCCATCCTGGAGCGGCTGCGGGAGTGGACACCGCCGCCGGCCCTGGGTCCTGCGCCCGATGAGGTGACGGATCCCATGCTCATCATGTTGTGGGGCGTGACCACGGAGCGTATCCAGGAGTGGCTCGGACAGGCGGAGGGAGGGGAGAAAACCCTCACTGGGTACGCCGCCTCCCCCGGGGTGGTGGAGGGGACGGCCCGGGTGATCCGGGCGGTGGAACAGCTGGATGAGGTACAGCCCGGGGAGATCCTGGTGGCACCCCTTACCATGGCCAACTGGACACCGGTGTTCGCCCGCATTCGCGCGGTGGTGTGCGACATCGGTGGAATCATGAGCCACGCGGCCATCGTGGCTCGGGAGTACGGGCTGCCAGCTGTGGTAGGCACGCGGTTCGGAACCTCCCGGATCCGCACCGGGCAACGGATCCGGGTGGATGGGGATCGGGGAGTGGTGACCGTTCTGGAGTGAACTCGGGGGCCGGGGGAGAGGCCGGGCCCCCGGTCCGGCTATAGCTCCGCCACTGCCTTCATCTGCCGGTACCGCGGCATGCCGGTCCCGGCCGGGATGAGCTTCCCGATGATCACGTTCTCCTTGAGACCCAGCAGAGGGTCCACCTTGCCCTTGGTGGCCGCATCCGTGAGCACCCGGGTGGTCTCCTGGAAGCTCGCCGCGGACAGCCACGAATCCGTGGCAAGAGCCGCCTTGGTAATGCCCATGAGCACGGGATCCGCCTCCGCGGGCCGCCCACCCCGGGCCTGAACCCTCCGGTTCTCCTCCTGGAAGGCGAACACGTCCACGAGCTCTCCGGGGAGGAACTCCGTATCGCCCTCGTCCCGGATCTTCACCCGCCGCAGCATCTGGCGCACGATGATCTCGATGTGCTTGTCGTTGATCTCCACGCCCTGGGAGCGGTACACGCTCTGGATCTCCTCCACCAGGTACCTCTGCAACGCCTCCACGCCCTGGATGCGGAGGATGTCGTGGGGGTTGAGGGGCCCCTCCGTGAGCCGCTGGCCCGCCTCCACGAACTCCCCCTCGGAGACCAGGAGACGCTGGCCGAAGGGCACCACGTACTCCCGGGCCTCCTCCTTCCCCTGAACCACCACCTTCCGGGTTCGCTTCTCTTCCACGATGGAAACCCGGCCCGAGGTCTCCGCCATGATGGCCTGTCCCTTGGGCTTGCGGGCCTCAAAGAGCTCCTCCACCCGGGGTAGGCCCTGGGTGATATCAAACCCTGCGATTCCGCCCGTGTGGAAAGTGCGCATGGTGAGCTGCGTTCCGGGCTCTCCAATGGACTGAGCTGCGATCACTCCCACGGCCTCTCCTACGTCCACGAGCTTCCCGGTGGCCAGGTTGCGGCCGTAGCACCTGCTGCACACCCCGTAGCGGGTCTCGCAGGTGAGTACGCTCCGCACGGGCACCCGCTCGATCCCCGCCTCCTCGATGGCCTCCGCGATCTCCTCCGTGATCTCCTCCCCGGCCCGGACGAGGGGGGTTGTGCCCTCGGGCGGGTAGACGTGGCGGGCAGCGATACGGCCCACAATGCGATCCCGCAGGGGGACTGCGATCTCGTTGCCCTGCCGGGCGGGCTCCATCCAGATGAACCGATCCGTCCCGCAGTCCTCCTCCCGCACCATCACATCCTGGGCCACGTCCACGAGCCTCCGGGTGAGATATCCGGACTCGGAGGTCCGGATGGCGGTGTCCGCCAGTCCCTTGCGCTGGCCATGCATGCCGATGAAGTACTCCAGGACCGTGAGGCCCTCCCGGAAGTTGCTCTTGATGGGGATCTCGATGATCCGGCCGGAGGGGTCCGCGAACAGCCCCCGCATGCCCGCCAGCTGCCGGATCTGCTGCATGTTCCCCCGGGCACCCGACTGGGCCATCATGTAGAGCGGGTTGAAGGGATCGAAGCGCTTGAGCATGGCGTTGGTGATGGCCTCCGTGGCCTCGTTCCACACATCGATGGTGCGCAGGTACCGCTCCTCGTCCGTGATGAGGCCCCGGTGGTACTGCTGGTTGATGACCTCCACCTTCCGCTCCGCGTCCGCCAAGATCTGTTCCTTCTCGGGCGGGATCACCAGGTCCGTCATGGCAATGCCCATCCCAGACTGGGTGGCGTATCGGAACCCCAGGTCCTTGAGGGCATCCAGCAGCTGCGCGGTCTTCGTGGGCCCGAGCCGGTAGTAGGCGTCCGTGACGATCTGGCTCAGGACCTTCCGGTCACACACCTGGTCCACGAACCGCAGCTCCTCCGGCAGGGCTTCGTTGAAGATCACCCGGCCCACCGTGGTCTCGATGGGCTCCGTTCCGGGCGCAAGCCGCACCTTGATCTTTGCATGCAGATCCACCACCCCGTGCTCGTAAGCCAGGAGCACCTCCGAGGGGGTGCTGAAGACCTTGCCCTCCCCCTTGGCCCCCGGGCGCTCCAGGGTGAGGTAGTAGCACCCGAAGACGATGTCCCGCTGCGGGCTCGCCACCGCCTTTCCGGAGGCGGGCAGGAGGATGTTGTAGGAGGAGAGCATCAACAGCCGTGCCTCCGCCTGGGCCGCCGCGCTGAGGGGCACGTGTACCGCCATCTGATCGCCGTCGAAGTCCGCGTTGTACGCGGTGCACACGAGGGGATGGATCTGGATGGCCTTGCCCTCGATGAGCACGGGCTCGAACGCTTGGATGCCCAGCCGGTGGAGGGTGGGAGCCCGGTTGAGAAGCACGGGGTGTTCCTTCACCACATCCTCCAGCACGTCCCATACCTCGGGACGCTGGCGTTCCACCATGCGCTTGGCGTTCTTGATGTTCTGCGCCAGGTTGCGCTCCACCAACTTCTTCATCACGAAGGGCTTGAAGAGCTCCAGAGCCATCTCCTTGGGGAGTCCACACTGGTGGAGCTTCAACTTGGGGCCCACCACGATGACGGAGCGGCCGGAGTAATCCACCCGCTTCCCGAGCAGGTTCTGGCGGAACCGCCCCTGCTTGCCCTTGAGGAGGTCGCTTAACGACTTCAGGGGTCGGTTGTTGGGGCCCGTCACGGGACGGCCCCGCCGCCCGTTGTCGATGAGGGCGTCCACCGCCTCCTGCAGCATGCGCTTCTCGTTGCGCACGATGATCTCGGGGGCCCCCAGGTCCAGCAGCCGCTTGAGACGGTTGTTGCGGTTGATGACCCGGCGGTAGAGGTCGTTGAGGTCGCTGGTGGCGAACCGACCGCCATCCAGCTGCACCATGGGCCGCAGGTCCGGGGGGATGACGGGGAGGACCTCCAGGACCGTCCATTCCGGCCGGTTGCCGCTCTTCCGGAAGGCCTCGATGACCTCCAGCCGCTTGAGGATCTTGATGCGCCGCTGACCCGTGGCGGCCCTCAGATCCTCCCGCAGCTTCTTGGACTCCGCGTCCAGGTCCAGCTGCAGGAGCAGCTCCTTGATGGCCTCTGCTCCCATGCCGGCCCGGAAGGCGTTCCCGTACTTCTCCCGCAGCTCCCGGTACTCGTTCTCCGTGAGGAGCTGCTTGGGCTGTAGTTCCTTCACGTTCCCCGGGTCAATGACGATGTAGGCGGCGAAGTACACCACCCGCTCCAACGCCCGGGGTGAGATGTCCAGCAACAGGCCCAGCCGGCTTGGAACCCCCTTCAGGTACCAGATATGGACCACGGGCGCCGCCAGCTCGATGTGGCCCATCCGCTCCCGCCGCACCTTCGAGCGGGTGACCTCCACCCCGCACCGGTCGCAGATGATGCCCTTATAGCGGATGCGCTTGTACTTCCCACAGTGGCACTCCCAGTCCCGCACGGGACCGAAGATCCGCTCGCAGAAGAGGCCATCCCGCTCGGGCTTGAGGGTCCGATAGTTGATGGTCTCCGGCTTCTTCACCTCGCCCCGGGACCACATGCGGATCTGCTCGGGAGAGGCGAGCCGGATCTGGATGGCATCAAAGGTGTTCACGTCCTGCATGCGCTCTCCTCCTCAGATGGGCTCCTCCATAAGGGCTTCCTCGCCCTCCAGGTTGATGCCCAGGGACCGGGCGGTGTCCACCACCTCCTCTTCTATCTCCCGGAGGTCGATCTCCCGCCGGTCCGCGCTCAGGACCCGGACGTCGAGGCACAGGGCCTGGAGCTCCTTCACCAGCACTTTGAAGGACTCCGGTACCCCGGGTTCCTGGATGTTCTCCCCCTTCACGATGGCTTCGTAGGTCTTCACACGCCCCGTGACGTCGTCGCTCTTCACCGTCAGAAGCTCCTGCAGGGTGCTGCTGGCCCCATACGCCTCCAGAGCCCATACCTCCATCTCCCCGAACCGCTGGCCGCCGAACTGGGCCTTGCCCCCAAGCGGCTGCTGGGTGATGAGGCTGTAGGGTCCCGTGCTGCGGGCGTGGATCTTGTCCTCCACCAGGTGCAGGAGCTTCATCATGTAGATCCAGCCCACAGGGCATGGATGGTCGAAAGGCAGCCCCGTGCGCCCGTCGTAGAGCTGGAGCTTCCCCGTGCGCGGCAGACCCGCCCGCTCCAGGAGCTGCTCGATCTCGTGCTCCCGGGCGCCGTCGAAGACGGGGACTTCTGCGTAGAACCCCAGTTCCTTACAGACCCAACCCAGGGTGGTCTCCAGGACCTGTCCCACGTTCATGCGGCTGGGAACCCCGAGAGGATTGAGCACGATGTCCACGGGTGTTCCATCGGGGAGGTAGGGCATGTCCTCCTCCGGTGCGATCTTGGCCACAACCCCCTTGTTGCCGTGCCGGCCCGCCATCTTGTCGCCCACGGTGATCTTCCGCTTCTGCGCCACGTACACCCGCACCACCTGGTTCACGCCGGGCGGCAGCTCATCCCCGGCCTCACGGCTGAACACCTTTACGCCCACCACCTTGCCCTTCTCACCGTGGGGCACCCGGAGGGAGGTGTCTCGCACCTCCCGGGCCTTCTCCCCGAAGATGGCCCGCAGCAGCCGCTCCTCCGCGGTGAGCTCCGTCTCGCCCTTCGGCGTCACCTTGCCCACCAGGATGTCCCCCGTCCGCACCTCCGCGCCGATGCGCACGATCCCGCGCTCGTCCAGATCTCGCAGGGCCTCCTCGCTGACGTTGGGGATGTCCCGGGTGATCTCCTCAGGGCCCAGCTTCGTGTCCCGGGCCTCCACCTCGTACTCCTCGATGTGGATGCTGGTGAAGTAATCCTTCTTGAGGAGCCGCTCGCTGATGACGATGGCGTCCTCGTAGTTGTATCCCTCCCAGGGCATGAAGGCCACCAGCACGTTGTGCCCCAATGCCAGCTCGCCGTGGTCCGTGGCCGGGCCGTCTGCCAGGATCTCTCCCGCGCGCACGAACTGTCCGGAACGCACGATGGGACGCTGGTTGATGCAGGTGCCCTGGTTGCTGCGCCGGAACTTCGTGAGCTTGTAGACCATGCGGTGCTGCCCGCGGACCACGATCTCATCCGCGGTGACGGACTCCACCACCCCGTCCTCCTCGGCTACCACCAGAGCTCCGGAGTTCAGGGCCGCCCGGTACTCCATCCCCGTACCTACAAAGGGGGCCTCGGCCCGGATGAGGGGGACCGCCTGGGTCTGCATGTTCGAGCCCATGAGGGCCCGGGTGCCGTCGTCGTGCTCCAGGAAGGGGATGAGGGAGGTGGTGACGGAGACCATCTGCTTGGGGGAGACGTCGATGAAGTCCACCTCTTCCCGCCGCACCACCACCGGGTGCCCCTTCGTCTGCCGGGCCACCACGCGCTCGGGCAGCATGCCGTTTGCGTCCATGGCCGCGTTGGCCTGGGCGATGGTGTACTTCTCCTCCTCGTCCGCGGTGAGGTAGACGATCTCGTCCGTCACCCGGCCTTCCTTTACCCGACGGTAAGGGGTCTCGATGAACCCCAGATCGTTCACCCGGGCGTAGGTGGCCAGAGAGGAGATGAGGCCGATGTTGGGTCCCTCCGGGGTCTCGATGGGGCAGACCCGGCCGTAGTGGGAGGGATGCACATCCCGCACCTCGAACCCCGCCCGCTCCCGGCTCAGACCCCCGGGGCCCAGGGCCGAGAGCCGGCGCTTGTGGCGCAGCTCCGAGAGGGGGTTGGTCTGGTCCATGAACTGGGACAGCTGGCTGGAGCCGAAGAACTCCTTGATGGCCGCGGTCACCGGCCGGATGTTGATGAGGACCTGGGGAGTGACCTGCTCCATCTCCTGGATGGTCATCCGCTCCCGGATCACCCGCTCCATGCGGAGCATCCCGATCCGGAACTGGTTCTGCAAGAGCTCCCCCACCGCCCGGACCCGCCGGTTCCCGAGGTGGTCGATGTCGTCCGGCTCGCCTTGGCCCTCGTGAAGGGCGATGAGGTACCGGATGATCTGGACGATGTCCTCCGGGGTCAGGACCCGGACGTCCAGGGGCAGATCGAGCCCCAGCTTCTTGTTGAGCTTGTACCGGCCTACCTTGCCCAGGTCGTACCGCCGGGGCTCGAAGAAGAGCTGCTGGAGCAGGGCGGTGGCGGATTCCACGGTGGGGGGATCCCCGGGCCGCTGCCGTTTGTAGATCTCGATGAGGGCACTGGCCCGATCCCGGGTGGGGTCCTTCTCTAGGGTAGTGAGGATGACCCGGGCATCGTCGTACAGCCGCCGGATCACCTCGTCGGACTCGTAGCCCACCGCCCGGAGGAGCACGGTGGCAGGGATCTTCCGGGACCGATCAACGCGGACGTACACGCCACCGGAGGCATCGATCTCGAACTCCAGCCAGGCTCCCCGCTGGGGGATCACGGTGGCGGCGGGTAGCTGCCGGCCGCTGCTGTCCGTGATGTAGTCGTAGTACACGCCCGCGGAGCGGACCAGCTGGCTCACCACCACCCGCTCGGCCCCGTTGATGACGAAGGTGCCGTTGGCGGTCATAAGAGGGAGATCGCCCATGAAGACATCCTGTTCCTTGATCTCCCCCGTTTCCCGGACCACGAGCCGGACCCGTACCTTCAGGGCCGCGCTGTAGGTCGCGTCCCGCTCCCTGGCCTCCTCCGGGGAGTACTTCGGGGCCTCCAGGTAGTACCCCCCGAAGTCCAGGATGCCCTCCGTGAAGCGGAAGACGTCCGAAGCCTCCGCCACCTTGCGACGGCGCTTCTCCTCGGGAGGGACGGCGAAATGCAGCTCGAAGTTCCCCGTGAAGTCATAGATGGGAGAGATCTCCTGAAAGACCTCGCGGATCCCCTCCTCGATGAACCATTGGAAGGATCTCCGCTGCACCTCCAGGAGGTCCGGCGGCTCCAGGATCTCCGGGAGCTTGCCGAAGGAGATGCGTTCCCGCCAGCCGCGCCGGACCACACGGCCGATGCCGAGATCCGGGGCCCGCAGGATTCCCTCCGAGCGGGCAGGACTCATCGCTTGGTGCTCCATGGCGCCCTTCGTAGCCTTCACCCCCTTAGTTCGGGCGGTCCCGACGGACACGCCAGCAGATCTTGCCCCTTGGGGAGATGCGTGGGAATGTGCTGACCGACACCGAAAGACTCAGATTCGAGTTCAGACGACAGGGAATACCATACCAAAGGGCAACCTCCCCGTCAAGGGGCAACCACCCCTCCGGGGTGCCCTCGCACACCCTCAGGAGCCCGAGGGCTCCACCTACTTGATCTCGACCTCCGCCCCCACCTCTACCAGTTTCGCCCTAACGGCCTCCGCCTCCTGCCTGGACACCTTCTCCTTCACCGGCTTGGGGGCCCCGTCCACCAGGTCCTTCGCTTCCTTCAGGCCGAGGCCCGTGAGCTCCCGGACCACCTTGATCACCTGGATCTTGTTGGCCCCCGCGGACTTCAGGATGACGTCGAACTCCGTCTGCTCCTCCACGGCGGGCGCTGCAGCAGGGGTGGGGGTAACGGGGGCGGCCACGGCCACGGGGGCTGCGGCGGTCACCCCGAACCTCTCCTCCAGGGCCTTCACGAGCTCCGCCAGCTCCAGCACGGTGAGGTTGCTGATGGCCTCCACGATCTCCTGGGTCCTGCTGGACATCCTCTTCCCTCCCTCCAGTGGGCTTATGCCTGGGATTCCCGTCTCTGTCGGATCTGATCCAGGGCGTAGAGCAGGTTCCGCTGCAGCCCGGTGAGCAGCCGCACAAGACCCCCGAGCGGGGCCTGGACTCCCCCCACCACCCGGGCAAGGAGCTCGGCCCGGCTGGGGAGCTCCGCGAGGGCCCGTACCCCTGCAGCGTCCACGACCCGTCCCTCCACGAACCCCCCTTTCACCTCCAGTTTCCGGTGCTGCCGGATGAACTCCATCACGGTTCGGGCCGGGACCGTGGGGTCGTCGTAGGCAAAGGCCACCGCGGTGGGGCCCAGGAGGAAGGGCTCGAGACCCCGGAGGCCTTCCTCCTGAGCCGCGAGGCCGAAGAGGGTGTTCTTCACCACCCGGAGTTCCACCCCGTTTTTGCGGAGTTCCTCCCGCAGGCTTTCCAGCTCCGGCACCGAGAGGCCGCGGAAGTCCGCGAGGATGACACCCCGGGCCCGCTGCAACCGGGCCCGCAGCTCCTGGACCGCTTGGACCTTCTCCGGCTTCGGCATGGCTCCTCCGCGAACAAAAAAGGCGCTCCACCGACGGAACGCCCTTCTTCCTGGATCCTCGGCAGGCGCGTTCCGCTTTACCCCCTCGGGGACCTGCGGTCTACGGATCCCGCAACACCGGGATGATCCTAGCAGGCTTTCAAAAGGCCGTCAACGCGCAGCTAGGCGGCCCGGCCACTGAGGGCCGCCTGGGCTTTGGCGGGGTCCACCCTCACGGCGGGCCCCATGGTGGAGGAGAGGGCGATGCTGCGTAGGTAAGCTCCCTTCACCGCCGCGGGGCGGGCCCGGACCACCGCATCCAGGAGAGCGAGGAAGTTCTCCAGCAGGGCCTCCTCCGGGAAGGAGGCCTTTCCCAGGGGGGCGTGGATGATCCCGGACTTGTCCACCCGGAACTCGATCCGGCCCCCCTTCAGCTCCCGGACCGCCTTGCCCACCTCGAAGGTCACAGTTCCGGCCTTGGGGTTGGGCATGAGCCCGCGGGGGCCCAGGATCCGCCCCAACCGGCCCACGAGGGGCATCATGTCCGGGGTGGCCACGGCCACATCGAAGTCCAGCCATCCCTCCTGAATCCTGGCGATGAACTCCTCCGCCCCGACAAAATCGGCTCCCGCCGCCTCCGCCTCCTTGGCCTTGTCGCCCTTGGCGAAGACCAGCACCCGCACGGGCCTGCCCGTGCCGTGGGGGAGGACCACCGTGCCCCGCACCTGCTGGTCCGCGTGCTTGGGATCCACTCCCAGCCGGATGGCTGCCTCCACCGTCTCGTCGAACTTTGCGTTCGCGATGGCCTTCACGAGGCGCACGGCCTCCCGGGGGTCGTACAGGTGCGTGCGGTCGACCTGCTTCGCCGCCTCTAGGTACCGCTTGCTGCGCTTGGCCATGGCGTGCCCTCCTAGTCCACGATCTCGATGCCCATGCTGCGGGCCGTTCCCTCGATCATCCGCACCGCCGCCTCCAGCGATCGGGCGTTGAGATCGGGCATCTTGAGCCGGGCGATCTCCTCCACCTGCTGGCGGGTAACCCGGCCCACCTTCTTCTTGTTGGGTTCGGGGGAGCCCACTTCAATCCCCGCCGCCTTCTTGAGGAGCACGGAGGCCGGCGGGGTCTTGGTGACGAAGGTGAAGGACCGGTCCGCATAGATGGTGATCTCCACGGGCACGATGAGACCCGCCTGGGAAGCCGTGCGCTCGTTGTAGGCCCGACAGAACTCCATGATGTTGATGCCGTGCGGGCCCAGGGCGGTGCCCACGGGCGGGGCCGGAGTGGCCTTCCCCGCAGGCAGCTGCAGCTTCACCACCGCGACCACCTTCTTCGCCATCGCCTACACCTTCTCCACCTGTGTGAAATCCAGCTCCACGGGGGTTTCCCGGCCGAAGATGGAGACCCGCACCCGGACCTTCTCCCGTTCGGGAAGGATCTCCTCCACAACGCCGGTGAACTCCTGAAAGGGGCCGGAGGTGATGCGCACCGTGTCCCCCTTCTGGTACGTGATCCGCAGGCGCGGGGCCTCTCCCCGCATCTGCCCGAGGATGGTCTTCACCTCCTCCTCGTCCAGAGGTACCGGGCGCGCCCCGGCACCCACGAACCCCGTGACCCCGGGGGTGTTCCGGACCACGTACCAGGAGTCGTCGTCCATGATCATCTCCACCAGGACGTAGCCGGGATAGATGCGTCGCTGGGTAATCCGGCGTTTCCCCTCTTTGATCTCGATCTCGTCCGTGGTGGGTACGATCACCTGGAAGATTTTGTCCTGCACGTTCATGGAGGCGATCCGACGCTCCAGGTTTGCCTTCACCTTGTTCTCGTACCCGGAGTACGTGTGGATCACGTACCAGCGCCGCCGCGGGTCCTTAGGCGGCGCCTCCCCTGGCAGTTCCTGTCCTTCCTCTCTCTTCTCCCGCTCCGCCATCGGGATTCCCCACTTTTCAGCGGGCGAGCACATGCTGGAAGAACCACGTGAGGAGGGCGTCCCACGCTCCCAGGTACAGGGCCGTCAGGGTGACGACCACCAGCACCACCAGGGTGCTCGTGAGGAGCTCCTGGCGGCTGGGCCACGTGACTCGGTTCAACTCCGCCCGCACCTCCCGGAGGTAGCGGGAGGCGCGTTCCGGCAGGGTGAGTTCCCGGCGCGCGGGGGCCTTCCCCGCCGGCCGGATCGCCTTTGCGGATCGCTTCGCAAGATCGGTCACGCGGGCCATGGGACTCCCCCGTCTGAAAAACAGAATGCGCTTCTCGTGCTCGCCGCGGACAGGTGTACGGGCACGGGGATGCCTTCCTCGGGCGCCCCCGTGATTATAGGGACCCTTCTCCCGGGCCGTCAAACTGGGTGGAACTTGCCAGCAAACCCGCGATCCGGCGGGCCGCCCGGAGGAGCACCGCCTCCACTGCCTCCACCAAGGCCGCTGTTCCCCTCCCATCCGCGCGGGTGGCGGCGAAGGTTTCCTCCAGCAGGATGCGCTGGGTCGTGGCCTCCACCACCCGCACCTGCAGGGCCGCATGGGCCAGGGAGACCGCAGGCACACGGGAGTCTCCGGCCGGGAGGGAGAGGCCGTCCAGATCGAGGTGGGTCCACCGGCCGGTGACGATCCAGCTCGCCCCCGCCGCCCGTGCCACCGCGGCGGCCCTCCCCGTCCAAATGTAGAGTTCCTCCGGGCGAAATCCGAGCTCTCGGGCGACGCGGTGGACCTGATCCACAGGCAGGATCCGGAGCCCCGGGATGCGATGTCCCACAAGGATTCGGACGAGCTGCGCGCTTGGGGACTCCAGGTCCCTGAGCAGGTGGGCGCTCGCGGTCCCCACGGTGGAGAACTCCGCCACCGCGACCACGGGCGGCACCTGCCCCGCGGCGTTCAGGATCGCCAGGAACGCGAAAAGCAGTGCCACAGATCCCAAAATGCTTCCACCATGTCACGAACAGGTCACAACACCGACCTTCCCCCCTTGACACCGCCGGGAGACCGGGTACCATAGGGAGCGGAAGGCGGTGATGTCCGGTCAGGGAAGGCCGGGCAGAACCGCCGAATTTATTTGGATCTACCGGGCCGGTGCCTCCCGACAGGGGTCGGCTGCCGGCCTGATTTTTTGTCGGGGGTTATGCGGTGATCCGTGCCCATGAGCGGGTTCTGGTGGAGGTTCGCCGGCAGGCCACGGCGGAGCGGGAGGCGTACCGGCAGCTGCTGGAGCGGGAACGGCAGGGACTGGCCCGGTACCGGTCGGCTCCGCGGGTGATCCGGCCGGCGGAGCACCGGGCGAGCCTCCGGGAGGCGAAGCGGCTGGCCCGGCAGGGACTGGATGCGCACCGTCGGGCCCTGGAGGAGAATCCCTGGATCCTGCAGCTCGTGGCCCTTTACGAGCAGCTGCAGGCCCTGCGGCGGACAAAGGGCCGGCGGAAGGAGAAGGCCGAGCAGCCTGTGGCACAAGAATTGCTCCCCTCGCCGCAGAGCGTGGGATAGAATAAAATCAGTATCGGAGAACTCCCCGGCCCCCCCCTGCCGGGGAGTCACGCCCCACCCCCCAGCGACGGCCCGGCGCCCGCCGGGCCGTCGTGTTTTAGAGGGAACCCCGGAAGGCCTGGATCCTGGGATGGCGGCGTAGCCGGCTGAGGAGGTTGCGCTTGGCGTTGTAGACCTCCTCCACGGACGCAAACAGATCCCCTCTGCGGCGCACCAGCTCCCGCGGGGGGATTCCATGGACGAAGGATTCGTAGAGCACGACCCGCTCCCGCTCGTCCGCGACCGCGGACTGGACGACCTCCCACAGCTCCTGGAGCGCCATCTGCTCCACGGCCTCCGCCTCGGGATCCGCGGCCGCGCCCCCCTCCGGGTCCTCCACGAGAAAGGCCCGCTCTTGTCTTCGGAGGGCGTCCACCACCGCACTGTGCGCGCACATCTGCAGGTACCGCAGCAGACTGGGGAGGTCCGGGAATCGTTGGAACTTCTCCTCGTCCACGGCCAGGAACATCTTCTCGAAGGCCCGGTTCACCAACCACTCCACCGGCTCCCCCGCGTGGGGAAACGCGCTGTGCCGACGCACCCAGCTGGCCACCAGGGCCTGGTACCGGGTGTAGAGGGCCCGCCAAGCGTCCTCGTCTCGGAACACGAGGGCGCGCCGAAAGAGCTGGTATGCCTCAAGCTCCCTCTGATCGCCCATGGGCAGGGGATCATGGAGTATTCTGACATGCGGCGGCGAAATCCTGTTGGAGGATGGGGATGAAGGTCCTGGTGACCGGGGGGGCGGGGTTTGTCGGGTCCCACGTGGTGGAGCACCTCCTGCGGGCCGGGCACGAGGTGGTGGTGGTGGACGACCTGCGCACGGGGCGCCGGGAGAACCTCCCTCCCGGGGTGCGACTGTATGCGCTCGACATCCTCGATCCCCGGATGGGGGAGGTGTTCGAACAGGAACGGCCCCAGGTTCTGAGCCACCACGCGGCTCAGGCCTCTGTGGCGATCTCCCTGCGGGATCCCGAGCTGGACGCCCGGGTGAACGTGGTGGGAACCCTGAAGCTCCTCCAGTACTGTGTGCGGACGGGCGTTCGCCATTTCGTCTTCGCCAGCACCGGCGGCGCCATCTACGGAGAGGCCACGGCGATCCCCTGCCCCGAGGACTACCCACCCCGCCCCATCAGCCCCTACGGGGTGCACAAGCTGTGCGCGGAGCACCACCTCCTTGCCTGGAGCGCGCTGTACGGGCTCCGGGGCACTGTCCTGCGCTACGGAAACGTGTACGGGCCTCGTCAGGACCCGGAGGGGGAGGCCGGGGTGGTGGCCATCTTCACCGCCACCATGCTCCGGGGACGCCCCCCGGTGATCTTCGGCGACGGCCTCCATACCCGCGACTACGTGTATGTGGAGGATGTGGCGGAGGCGAACCTGCGGGTCATCGAGCGGGGGGTGGAGGGGGTTTACAACATCGGGACCGGAGTCGAGACCTCCACCCGTGACCTGTTCGACCTCCTCCGGGAACTGGTAGGTTACCGGGGAGAGCCCGTCTACGGTCCACCCCGGCCGGGGGATGTGCGGCGGATCGCCCTGGACTGCCGACGGGCGAGCGAGGCCTTCGGGTGGCATCCCCGCACGCCGCTCCGGGAGGGGCTCTCGCGTACCGTGGCCTGGTTCCGGTCCCGGTTAGGGGAGCGCCCATGACTTCAGACCGGCTGCGGTTTTACGTCCACGAGCACCACGCAAGCCGTCTCCACTGGGACCTCCGTCTGGAGATGGAGGGGGTCCTGCGGTCCTGGGCCGTCCCTAAGGGCCCCTCCATGGATCCGGAGGTCCGGCGGCTCGCCATCCTGGTGGAGGACCACGACCTCGCGTACGGGGAGTTCGAGGGCGTGATCCCGCCCGGGGCGTACGGGGCCGGGGTGGTGATGCTGTGGGACGAGGGCACCTACGAGTGCCGGGAAGGGGATCCCGGCCGGGCGTTCCGGAAGGGGAAGATGACGCTGGTGCTGTACGGGCAGAAGTTGCGGGGCGAGTTCCACCTGGTTCGGCTTGCACGCGGGGGCGGGGCGCAGTGGCTGTTCTTCAAGGCCCGTGACGCCTTCGCCCAACCCGGATTCGATCCCCGGGGGACGCGGTCCGTGAAGACCGGACGCACCGTCGAGGAGATCGCCCGCAATGCGCTCCCTTAGCCCCGGGCTCGCGCTCGCCACCGTTGCACTGGCCCTCGGCGTGGGCGCGAGGCCCCCCATGCGTCTTGATGCCATCGCCGAGGACGTCCGCCGGGGCCGGTGCGGCCCGCACTTCATCCTCCTTCAGATCCTCCTGGCCACGCCCGGCCCGAACCGGGCCCGTGCGGGCCTTCTGCTCGGGCGGTGCTGGATCCTCTCGGGAGAGCCGGATCGGGCGATCCGGGTGTTCGACACAGTCACCGGGCCCCTTGCACCGTACGCACGGCTGTGGGCGGGGGAGCTGGCCCTGCGCCGGGGCGACCGTCGGGGCGGGGCAGAGCGTCTGCTGCGCGTTCTTGGGTCCGGGCCCGCAGCCGTGCGGGCGCGCTTGGCGCTGGCGGAAGCCCTAGCCCCGGATCCCCGGGCGGCCGAGCGCTATGCCCGGGAGGTGATCCGCCGGGCGGAGGGCGATGCGGTCCTGGCGCGGGCCTGGTTGAGCCTGGGCCGGGCCCTGCACGCACAGGCGAGAAGGGAGGAGGCCGTGGAGGCCTTCGGGTGGGCGTGGTGGGCGTTTCCGAGAAGCCCCGTGGAGCGCGAGGCTTTCCAGGCGCTTGTCTCCCTTCTCGGCAAGCGATCACCTGTACCACCTCCCCCCGCCCGGTTGCGCCGGGCTCGGCACCTGGTGGATCCCCGGGCCGCGGAGCGGGAGCTCGTGCTGGCCTTACGGGCGGGTCTGCCGCCCGAGGCGGAGGCGGAGGCGTGGTTCCGGTTGGGCGTCCTGCGCCTGGGGACACCCGGAGCCGCGGAGGACTTCCGGCGGGCCGCCCGCTTCCCCCCTCTTGCGCCACGGGCCCTGTACTGGCTCGGGGTCGCCCTGCGAGGGGCGGAGGCGGAGCGGGTGTGGAGCGGGCTGATCCGCCGCTTTCCCGCTAGCCCCTGGGCAGCCCGGGCCCTGCTGGTCCTCGGCCTGCGGGCAGAAGCCCGGGGGGAATTCGGAGCTGCTGAGAGGCTCTACGGACAGCTCGCGCACCGTTACCCCGCCACGGCCGAAGCGGATGAGGCGCGGTGGCGGAGGGGATGGTTGCGCTACCGGCAGGGGAGGTGGCTGGAGGCAGAGCGGATCTTCCTCCGATCCGCCAGTCAGTACCCCGGAACGGGGCGGGCTCCGGCTCACCTGTACTGGGCCGCTCACAGCCGCGCCCGAAGGGGGCTGCCTCCTGGGCCTCTGCTGGCTCGGCTTGCGCGGACCTACCCGCACACGTACTACGGCATGCGGGCCCGGGCACGCCTCGGCCTTCCTCCGCCGCCTGAGCCGGCTCCTGCGGGTTCCCTCTCTCTACCTTCGGATCGGTTCCTGAGCACCTCCGAGGAGCTGCTGCTTTTGGGGTTCTTCGAAGAGGCGGCGGAGGAAGCCAAAGCCGCCCTGGCCCAGCAGGGTTCGCGCCGGATCCTCCGGGTGCTGGCGGAGGCCTGTAGGAGGTTGGGGAACTTCCCGGGATCCGTTGCCGCGGCAGAGGCGGCGATGCGCGGCGGCGGGGCGGATGCGGATCTCTGGCGGCTCGCGTATCCCCGGCCGTACTGGGATGCAGTACAGCGGGTGGCCCGGGAGACGGGCCTGGATCCTCTCCTGGTGCTGGCGGTGATGCGGGAGGAGAGCCGGTTCGATCCCCAGGCGGTCTCCCCCGCGGGGGCGGTGGGCCTCCTGCAGCTTCTGCCCGCCACCGCCCGGGAGCTGGATGCGAACGTGGACCTCCGGAAGCTGACAGACCCGGAGGTGAACCTGCGCCTGGGCGCCCGGTACCTGGGAGAGCAGCTGCGACGCACTGGAGAGCTGCGGCTGGCCCTGGTGGCCTACAACGCGGGTCCCGGCGCGGCCCGGATGTTCGCCGCACGGGGGATCCAGGATCCGGACGAGTTCGTGGAGCAGATCCCGTACGCGGAGACCCGCACCTATCTTCGCCGCGTGCTAGAGAGCTACGGGATCTACCGCTGGCTGTACCGCTGAGGTCTCAGCTCTGTTCCAGCAGCACCACCGTCTCCACGTGGTAGGTCTGGGGGAAGAGGTCCACGGGCTGCACGGTGCGGATCGCGTAGCCGAAGGGCAGAAGTTCCTTGAGATCCGGGGCGAGGGTGGTGGGATTGCAGGAGACGTACAGGATGCGGCGCGCTCCAGACCTCCCGATCTTCCGCATGACCCGGCCGCCCGCTCCGGCCCGGGGCGGATCCAGCACCAGGACATCCGGCGGACCTATGCGCCGCACGAGCTCTGGCAGCGCAAGGCGCACATCTCCCACTAGGAACTCCGCGTTCGAGATCCCTGCCCGTCGGGCGTTCTCCCGGGCTGCCTCCACCGCCTCCGGCACCACCTCGATGCCGTATATGGCTCGGGCCCGGACCGCCAGCGGCAGGGTGAAGGTGCCCACTCCGCAGTACAGGTCCACCACGGTCTCATCTCCCCGCAGGTCCAGGACTTCCAGAGCAATCCGCACCAGGCGCTCCGCGGCCTCCGTGTTGGTCTGGAAGAAGGTCTCCAGCCGGATGCAGAATCGAAAGCCACTAAGCTCCTCCTCGATGAAGTCGCGGCCCCACAGCACCTCCAGAGCATCCACCCGTACCGCGTCCGAGAGGGCGCTGGACTGCACCCACACCACCCCCCGAATCTGGGGGAACCGCGAGGCCAGGGCCTCCGCGAGGGCCTTCCCTTCCGGGAACTCCCCAGGGGTGGTGACGATGCCCACCAGGATCTCCCCTATCCGCCGACCCTCCCGGACCACCAGGTGGCGCAACCGCCCCGTGCGGGTGCGGTTGTCGTAACAGGGGATGCGGTGGGTGCGCACGAAGGTCCGCACCGCCTGCAGGATCTCGCTCACCACGGGACTGGGCAGCAGGCACCGTTCGATTCCCAGTACCCGGTCGAATTGACCCCGGGGGTGCAGACCCAGGATGGCTTCCGGGTGAAAGGCGAACTCCATCTTGTTCCGGTAGTGGTAGGGCTCGGGGGCGGGGAGGATGGGACGGAGGGGGAGATCCCGCAGACCGCCCAGGCGCTCCAGGCTCTCCAGGACGATCTGTTCCTTGATCCGCAGCTGCGCCGGGTAGTCCAGGTGCTGCCAGCTACATCCCCCGCAGGGTCCGAAGTACGGACAGGGAGGTAGCGTCCGATCCGGACCGGGCTCGAGCACCGCCACGAGCTCCGCCTCCGCGAAGGTCCGCTTGGCCCGGGTGATCCGGGCCCGCACGAGATCCCCGGGGGCCGTGTGGGGGACGAACACCACGTACCCGTCCACCCTGCCCACCCCCCGGCCCCCGTAGGACAGCCGATCGATGTGCAGGTCCAGCTCCTGCCCCTTCTGGAAGCCTGCCATACCAAGGGCAGGGTAGGGGACACGCGGGGACCGGGCAAGGCGGTTTTACGGAACGTTAACGTTCGGTTCGCACCGCGTTCACCCCCCGCGGGCCTCCGCGCGCTATCCCTGTGGGTGACTTCGCCATGGAGGTGCGGACGTGTCCAGGACGGCGGTGTGGTGGGTCACGGCGGCCAGCGCGGCCTTTCTGGCGGCGGCGGGAGTGACAGTGGGCATGCGCCTGGCAGGCGCTGCACAGGGTCCCGCGGGCCAGCTGGAGCGACGGTGCGGGGCGGAAGTCCAGCGGCTCGAGGGGCAGGTGGGTCGGCTGCGACGGCTTGTGGCCGCGTACCGGGAGCGCGAGGCGGTGTACCGCCAGAGGTTGCAGGAGGCCAACGAGGCTGTGGAACGCCTGAACTGGATCGCGTGGCGCGGCGGACGGGCCTGGCCCCGGGTGGACGGACAGGAGCGTGAGGGCCACGAGGGGCGCGGGAGGTGGGACGGTGACGACTGAGGGAGGCTCCCACATGCGGGCGTGGAAGGCCTTGCTGGCCACAGGCTCCCTGCTGGCGAGCGTGGTGGGCTGGGGTGTTCTGGCGGCGCGCGACGCGACCGTGGCGGCGGTCGACCATCGCGGGCCCGCGGTGGAAGAAGCACCAGGGACGTGGTCGGAAGCCGAGCTGGAGCCCCTTCCGCCGGTTCCCTCCGTCCGCCGTCCCGTGGCCACCACGAGGTCCTCCCGATGAGGGTATTCGCGGGGAGCTTCCGCGCCATGGGCTGTCGCTTCCGGGTGTGTGTGGCCACGGACAACTCCACAACCGCCCGCCGGGCGGTGGCCCTGGCGCGGGCCCGGGTCGCGCAGTGGGAGGCGCTGCTGAGCCGGTTTCGAGCGGACAGCGAGGTGAGCCGGCTCAACCGGTCTTCGGGACGCCCCGTGCAGGTCCACCCACTGCTGTGGCGCGCGCTGCAGTGGGCCCTGTGGGCGGCCCGGGCCACGGGGGGCTTGTACGACCCCACCCTCCTTGACCGGCTGGAGGCCGCAGGCTACCGAACGGGTTTCGAGCAACTCCCGCCCGTGGAACGTCTTCCAGATCCGGACCCCACCGTCTTCGGGCGATGGCGTCTCGTCCGGGTGCACCGCCTTCGGCCCGTGGTGACGCTGCCGCCCGGGATTCGTGTGGATCTCGGTGGAGTGGGCAAGGCGTTCGTGGCGGAGCGGGTTGCGGCGCAGGTGAGCCGGTTCGGGCCGTGTCTGGTGGAAGCGGGTGGGGACGTGGCGGTGCGCGGGCTGCCTCCCGGATGGCCCGGTTGGCCGGTCGCGGTGGAGACGCCCTGGGGGAACGCAGGGGTCGCGTGGGTGCGGCGGGGCGCCGTGGCCACCTCCGGCACCGACGTGCGGCGCTGGCACGCGGGACAGGAGGTGGCCCACCACCTCCTCGACCCGCGTACCGGACTCCCCGCGCGCACCGACGTGGCCAGCGCCACGGTGTTCGCGCGCCATGCGGTGGAGGCCAACGCGCACGCGGTGGCGGTGGTGGTGCTGGGCACCAAGGCGGCCGAGGCGTACCTGGCCCGGCGCACCCGCCTGCGGGTCGCCATCGCCCGTGAGGACGGAAAACTGCGGCTGCACGGTCTGGTCCTGCATCAGGCAGCCGAAGAGGCGTGAGAGGAGGTGGGTTGAGGTGTGGCTGGGCAGGGCGTTGCTCTTGCTGCTGGGGGTGGGGCTGGGCGGCGCTGCAGGGAGTCTCTGGGCCGATACCCAGGTCGGCGCGTGGGCGGCCGCCCTCGTCGGTCCGGAGCCGAAGGCACTCTGGTACGCCAGCCGCAGCACGGGGTGGGTGAGCTATGCGCTGCTGTGGTCGGCTACCTGCCTGGGGCTAATGCTTTCCGGGCGCGTGGCGCGGGGAGGGGTGGCGGCATCCCTCGCACAGCTGCATCGGTTCGCGGCAGGGCTCGCGCTGGTGTTTGTGACCGTCCACGCGCTGATCTTGCTCGGGGACCGGTACCTCAAGGCCGACCTCCTGTCTACCCTGTTGCCTTTCCGCTTCCCCTACCGGCCGATCTGGGTAGGGCTCGGCCAGCTGGCCGCGTACGCCGCCGCGGCGGTGTACGGCAGCGTCTTTTTGCGCCGGTGGACCGGATACCGCTTCTGGCGGGCTCTGCACTATGCTGCTTTTGGAGCGTACGGCCTGGTGACCTTGCACCTCCTGGGTGCGGGAACGGACGTGGGCCCGGTGGCCGGGGCGATGGTCATGGCGTCCGCTGCGGCGGTGTATGGGCTTCTTTGCCTGCGCGTGTGGGAGGGATCGGTGCGGGCCGCCGCCCGCGGGGTGAGGTCCGCGTGAGCCAGTCTGCCCGTGTGTCCGGCCCCCGGATCCTGCTGGTGGAGGACGACCCCGATCTGGCGGAGCCCCTGCAGGAGGGTCTTAGTCAGCAGGGGTTTCGAACCGTCCACGCGCGGAGCGGCCGCGAGGCCCTGGATGCGTTGGGCCGCGAGATGGTGGACGTGGTGGTGCTGGACGTGATGTTGCCGGACGTGGACGGGTTCAGCCTGTGCCGGGAGATCCGCGGTCAGTCGGATGTGCCGGTTCTGATGCTCACCGCCCGCGGCCACGAGCTGGACCGGGTGACGGGGCTGGAGGTCGGTGCGGACGACTACGTGACCAAGCCCTTCAGCCTCCGGGAGCTGGTGGCGAGGCTGCGGGCCATCCTGCGGCGTCGGGAGCTGGACCGGGGAGCAGCGCCGCGGCCCACAGACCACCTCGTGGTGGGCGAGATCACCCTGGACCGGCTGGCCCGTCGCGTGTGGCGATCCGGTCGCCCCCTTGAGCTCCGCCCGCGGGAGTACCGGCTCCTGGAGGTGCTCATGTCGGAGGCGGGGCGGGCGCTGTCGCGGCAGGAGCTGCTGGATCGCGTGTGGGGGCCCGACTGGGTGGGCGATCCGAGGACCCTGGACGTTCACGTGCGCTGGCTGCGGGAGAAGCTGGAACCCGACCCCTCCCGACCGCGCTACATCCACACGGTGCGGGGATACGGCTACCGGTTCGAGGACGCGGGTGCGGAGTAGTCTGCGCTGGCAGGTCCTGGCGGTTTCCTTGGGCCTCCTGGTGCTGGGGGTCGGCGGGCTCGTGGTGTGGTCCGGCTATCGGTTGAAGCGCAGCGCCGAGGAGCGGGCGTACCACGAGCTGGTAGCTAAGGCGCTGATCGTCGCTGCGGTCCTTCAGGAGCCCCTGGAGCACCGCTGGCTGCCTCAGGCCGTGGTGGTCAGCTACGCCCGCAGCGCGGGTGCTCGGGTGGTCGTCCTGGACCGCCACCTCCGGGTGCTGGCCTCCTCGGAGCCGGTTGCACCCAGCTTTCCGAAGGCCCTGCGCCAGGGGTGGGGCGCGGAGGGCTCCGGACGGCGGCTGTACGCCACCGTCCCCGTTCTGGACGAGGACGGCCGCGCCCGGGGGGCCGTGGAGCTTTCTGTGCCCGCGGCGGCGGTGCTAGCGCCGGCCAGGGCCGCGTGGGCAGCTTTGGCGGCCGCAGGCGTGGCCGTACTGGGGACGGTGGCGGTGGCCAGCAGCTTGCTGGCCATGTGGATCACCCGTCCGCTGCGGGCCCTCACGGATGCCGCGGACGCTGTGGCGTCAGGCCGGCTGTCGCAGCGGGTTCGCGTGGAGGGGGCCGAGGAGGTCCGCCGGCTGGCGGCGAGCTTCAACCGGATGGCGGAGCGGGTGGAGGCCATGGTGGCACAGCAGCGGGCATTCGCGGCGCGCGCGGCGCACGAGTTGCGCTCTCCTCTGGCCAGCCTCCGCCTGCGGCTGGAGGCCTTCCAGGACAAGGTCGTGCCCGACCCGGCCGCGAAGAGATCCTTGGATGACGCCCTGCGGGCCGTAGACCGGCTTCAGAGGCTCACGGACCACTTGCTGGCTCTGTGGGCGATCCAGGAGGTGGGGGCCACCAACCGGCGGTCGGTGGACCTGGCGCCGGTGCTGTATGAGCTGGCAGATGAGGCGGCCCCCCTGGCCGCCGACGCGGGGCTGCGGCTGCTGGTGGACGTCCCCCCGCACCTCCCGCAGGTGTTCGCGGACCCGGAACAGATCCGCCTGGTGATGCGGAACCTGGTGGACAACGCCATTAAGCACACTCCGGAGGGAGGGCGCATCAGCGTGCGGGCGTCGGCGCAGGAGGGCTGGGTGGAGCTCGTGGTGGCGGACACCGGTGTGGGGATCGCCCCGGAGCATCTACCCCGGGTCTTCGACCGCTTCTACCGGGTTCCCACGCGGGTCCGGGGGCCAGAGGGGAGCGGCTTGGGACTGGCCCTGGTGCGGGAGGTGGTGGAGGCCCATGGAGGGCACGTGGAGGTGCGCAGCGCTCCCGGAGCCGGAACGGAGTTCCGGGTGCGTCTACCGCGGGAGGTGGGTGCGGGACGGTGAGTCCCTCGGAGGGCTCGGTGGCGCGGCCGCAGTCCCTCCGCACCGCCCGTGGAGCAGCGTGTGCGCTCAGCGGGGCAGCAGCTCCACCACAGGCTCGGGAGGCTGCCAGGTAATCAGGGCACCCAGGTAGCGGTCATTGCCCATGGTGCAGTTCACCACCACGGTCTGCCCGAGCCGTGCGATCCCGGGACACTCGTGCACGTGGCCACACACCACCACCCGGGGCCGCAGCCGCTCCACGAGCTCCCGTACCACGCGGGAGCCGATGTGCTGACCGGTCCAGGCCCGGTCCAGGACGCCGTAGGGCGGCTCGTGAGATACCAGGACGTCACACGTCTCCCCCTGCAGACCCCCAAACCGCACGCCGTCCTGCACGATGATCCTCCGTCCGGGGTGGTGGGGGATGGCCTCCTCCACGTCCGGGGGATCCATGTTGCCGGGGATGGCCAGAACCATGGCGGGCAGGGTGTTTAGCAGGTGCAGGGCTTCCCGCCCCCGGCCCGCATGCGTGAGGTCGCCCGCGATGATCACCACCTGAGGCCGGAGCTGCTCCGTGGTGCGCTCCACGAGCCGGATGCGTTCGGATTTCCCGTGGATGTCCGCGAGGGCGTAGATCCGCATGTCTCACCCGGGCAGGTGGAAGAGCCGGAGGTGCCGCCACCGGAGGTAGCGGTCGCTCAAGAGGTTCAGGGGCTTGCGGGCGCTGGAGAAGTGTTCGCTGAGCTTGTTGAGCACGGGACGCAGGCCGCTGGCAATGGCCTGCTCGTGCTCCGCGGCCCGACGATAGAAGGTCGCCCCTTCCTGCTCGTACTCCTCCAGGCTTCGCCACTCCCCACCGATGACGCGGCCAGGCCGCATGCGCTGCGCGTACATCCCCCGGGAGAGCACGTAGCTGGGGAAGATCCCGGTCAGGAACAGGGCGATGTCCGCGATCCGGCGTAGCAGGGGGAACCGCCACGCCTCATCCACCAGGTCCGCGAGCCGGATCATGTCGTCCATGTCCATGTCCGAGAACCGCAGCCGCTCCAGGCGGTTGCCCCGCCGCACGTAGAGGACATAGGTCTCCGTGCGCACGAAGGAGGCCAGCATGGCGCTCAGGTACTCCAGCACCTGCTCGTCCTCCAGCAGGACGTTAACCCGGTGGGTGTCGAACACGGGCACGGACTGGGTGAGCCCCACCCGCTCCAAGGTGTACCGGGCGTGCCGGATGTCCCGGGCCACCCGCCTCAGGAGGATGTTGAAGAGCAGGCGCGGAGAGATCTTGAGGGTGATGTCGGGATCCGTGCGGATGCGCTCCACCAGGCGGTCGTCCTCCAGGGCCACCTCCAGGAAATCCGGATGACGCAGCTTTTCCACCAGGAGGAGCACCTCCTCCGGTCGATCCGCGAGAACGCTGGCCACGAAGGTGAGGTCGCTCTCCGGGTACTTCATGGGACGTCCCTCCTCCCCTCATCTTACCGTACACGACTTCGTGGACGGCCCTCCGCGGATCCCCTACATTGTCCCCGGGGACCGATGGAGCGGGGAGAGGACCGGGTGCGGGCAGAGGTCGGGGGGGCACCGGAGGCCGCCCGGGAGCAGGTGGAGTGGCTGCTCGCGGAGGCCGGACCGGAGTTCGGGTACCGGCGGCTTGCGGGCCCCTTCGCCCTGGTGGTTTCCGCGATCGCGGTGGCCTTCTCCCTCTTCCACGTGTATACCGCAGGATGGGGACAGCTCCTGGCCCTCAAGCAGCGTGCGGTGCATCTGGGGTTCGTGTTCCTCCTGGTGTTCCTCCTCTACCCGCTCCGGCGTCGCCAGGCCTCCCAGCGGCACTTCGGCCCCGCGGACCTCCTGTTCGCCGCGGCCGGCGCCGGTGTGACCGGATACCTTCTCTTCCACCACGACCGGCTCATGCTCCAGGCGGGACAGCTCGGCTCCTGGGACCTCCTGGTGGGGGCCGTGGGGCTCCTGCTGGTGCTGGAGGCAGGCCGCCGGGTCCTGGGGGTCCTCCCCTTCATCGCCCTGGCCCTGCTGCTCTACCCGTTTTTGGGCGAGTACGTGCCGGGGATCTTCGGGGTGCGGCGCTTTCCCTTAG
The DNA here is from genome assembly GCA_031459935.1 of Candidatus Sysuimicrobium calidum. Lineage (GTDB taxonomy): Bacteria > Sysuimicrobiota > Sysuimicrobiia > Sysuimicrobiales > Sysuimicrobiaceae > Sysuimicrobium > Sysuimicrobium calidum. The sequence continues at coordinate 108,417 of JAVKHN010000001.1, forward strand.
ACCGGGTCATCGAGCACATGTGGTACACCACGGAAGGGGTCTTCGGCATCCCGCTGGGGGTCAGTGCCACCTTCGTGTTCCTGTTCGTGCTGCTCGGCGCATTTTTGGAGCGTACCGGGCTGGGGCAGTTGTTCGTGGAGATCGCCATGGCCCTGGCGGGCTGGATGCACGGCGGGCCCGCAAAGGTCTCCGTGTTCAGCAGCGCCCTGCTGGGCACCGTCTCCGGCTCCTCCGTGGCCAACGTTATGGCGGACGGCGTGTTCAACATCCCCCTCATGATCCGGCTCGGCTACCACCCCCGGTTCGCCGCTGCCGCGGAGGCCGCTACCTCCGTGGGCGGGCAGATCATGCCGCCCGTGATGGGCGCGGCGGCCTTCGTCATGGCGGAGTTCCTGGGCGCCCCCTACCTTACCGTGGTGCAGGCCGCCCTCGTCCCCGCCCTCCTGTACTTCGTTTCCCTGTTCTTCATGATCCACTTCGAAGCCCGGAGGCTGGATCTCCGCGGGCTTCCCCGGGAGGAGCTCCCGAACGTGTGGCAGATCCTTCGGCGTCGGTGGTACCTGGCGGTTCCCCTGGGGGTGATGCTCGGCTATCTCCTTCAGGGCTTCTCCCCCCTGCGGGCTGCCTTCTGGGGGATCGTGCTCGCGGCGCTCGCCCACCTCGTCACCTGTCTGCTGGAGGCCGGAATCCCGAAGGCGAGGGGACTCGTGGGCCTGCCCGCGGTGGCGGTCCTGGTGGCGGGAGTGGCTGTCCTGGGCTCCCTGGCGCAGCGGGGAGTCCCGTGGGCCAGTCCGTTGCTGGCGGCGCTTGTGGTCCTCGTGGCATGGCCCGTGCGCCGACGTTACCTCCGGGACCTCTGGGGCACCCTGGAGTACGGCGCCCGCAACGCTCTCACGGTGGCCGTCGCCTGCGCGGTGGTAGGCATCATCATCGGGGTCGTGACCCTCACAGGGCTCGGAAACGCCTTCGTGACCCTCACCGTCACCCTCGGGCAGCACAACCTGTTCCTGACCCTCGTGCTCGTGATGGTGGCGTGCACCATCATCGGAAGCGGGATTCCCACCACGGCCACCTACATCATCCTGGCGGCCCTGGCGGTCCCCGCCATCGAGCAGCTCCTGCCCGTCACGGGGCCGCAGGTGGCCCCCGGGGTCCCCGTCACGCGCCTCGCGGCCCACCTGTTCATCTTCTACTACGGGGTGATCGCGGATCTCACTCCGCCGGACGCCCTGGCGGCGTATGCCGCGGCCGGCATCGCCCGCACTCCCCCCTTCCCCGTGAGCCTGGAAGCCACCCGCCATGCCCTCGCGGCCATCCTGGTGCCCTACATGTTCGTCTACGCCCCGGAGCTCCTGCTCCTGAGCGGCGGCTGGACGGATCAGGTGGTGGCCGTGGGGACGGCCCTGGTGGGAATCGTGCTGCTCAGCGCGGGGGTGAGCGGATACTTCTTCTGGCACGCGCACCTGCTGGAGCGGATGGTTCTCGTGGCAGCCTCCGTGGCCCTGGTGTTCCACAACCCCCTGCTGGACCTCCTGGGCCTGGGGGCCGGGGCGGCAGTGGCGGTGGCACAGATCCTGCGCCGCCAGCGGGCTTCCACGCCGGGACCACGGCAGGTGGCACGGCACCCGGAGCCTCCTGCCGCTCCGGCCTCATCGGGGGCAGGCGGGAGGTCCCGCCGGTGGCGGTGGTCCGAGGAGGGAGGATGGAGCCCGGAGGAGTGATGCGGAGCGTGGGGATCCTGGGCGTTCCAATGGACCTCGGCAGCAACCGCCGGGGGACGGACATGGGTCCGAGCGCGATCCGGTACGCCCGGCTGGTGGAATCCCTGAGCAGTCTCGGATGCGCCGTCCGGGACTTCGGCAACGTGAGCTTTCCCGTGCCGGAGCAGCTCCAGGAGGGATCCTCCCGGGTGCGGTACCGGGACGCCATCGCCCGCGTGGCGGAGGAGGTGTGCGAGCAGGTGGAGAGGATCCTCGCGGAGGGCGCCTTCCCCGTGGTCCTGGGTGGGGACCACAGCTGCAGCCTCGGGACCGTGGCCGCGGTGAAGCGGCGCTTCCCGGAGGTGGGGATCCTGTGGGTGGACGCCCATGCGGACTGCAACACGCCGGAGACGACGCCCACAGGCAACGTGCACGGCATGGTGCTCGCGTGCCTGCTGGGGGAAGGGGATCCGCGCTTGGTGGGAGTGGGCGACCCTCGGCCCAAGGTGAGCCCGGATCGGGTCGCCCTGGTGGGCCTCCGGGAGGTGGATCCGGGGGAGCGGGCGCTCCTCCGCCGGTTGGGGATCACAGCCTTCACCATGAAAGAGGTGGATGAGCGCGGGATCGCCGCGGTGGTGCGGGAGGCCGTCGGGATCGCGGGTCAGGGGGGACGGATCCACCTGAGCCTGGACCTGGACGCAGTGGATCCCCAGTACGCGCCCGGGGTGGGCACGCCGGTGCCCGGTGGACTCTCGTACCGGGAGGCGCACCTGGCCATGGAGCTGGTGAGCGAGTCCCAGAGGCTTGCATCCATCGAGGTGGTGGAGCTGAACCCCATCCTGGACGACCACAACCGCACCGGCCGCTTGGCGGTGGAGCTGATCGCTTCCGCCCTCGGCAAGCGCATCCTCTAGCGGGACCTGCGGAAGTGGGACCGGACCAGCTCCACGAAGGCGCGGGTGCTGCTGGAGAGGTCTCCCGTACGGCGCAGGGCGAGGAAGATCTCCCGCCGGGTCTCCGGGAGCCCCCTCACCCGGCGCACGGAGGCCATCCCCGAGCGCACGAAGGGCACCACGGACCGGAGGGGAGCAAATCCGATGCCCATGCTCCGGGCGATGAGGAGCACGCCGAGGGGAATCCCGTCCACCTCGATCTGCGCGCGCATCCCCAGTTCCTCCCGCATCCAGTGTTCGAACTCCTCGAACCCCTCCCCCCACTGCATGCTGATGAGGGGCCAGTCTGCCAGCTGGCGCATCAGGATGCGACTGCGGCGGGTGAGCTCGTGCTGCGGGGGAAGCACCAGCACGATCTCGTCCGTGAGGAGAGGTTCCACCACGATGAGGGGTTCGCGCAACGGCCGCACCAGAAACCCCACGTCCACCCTCCGGTCGTGCAGCATCGCCATCACTTCGTTGGAGTGGCCGTAGCGCACCACCACCCGGGCCTGGGGCCGCTCCCTCCGGAAGGCCTCCAGTAGGTCCGGAAGGATGGCGATGGCCGCGGACACGGTGGCGCCGATGGTCACCGTTCCCTGGCCCGTGGCCTCTCGGGCGGCCTCCATCCCCTGCTGCAGCAGTTCCACCACGCGCTGGGCATAGGGGAGGAGAGCCTCTCCGGCCTCCGTGAGGCGCACGGTGCGCCCCTTCCGCTCGAACAGGGGCCGGCCCAGCTCCTGCTCCAGGGCCTGGATGCGGGCCGTGACGGAGGGTTGGGTGAGGAAGAGGGCGCTGGCGGCCTTGGTGAAGCTGCGTTCCCTGGCCACGGCCAGAAAGGCCTCCAGGTTCTTCTCGATGCCCTCCGGGATCCGGTTCACCCCCGCCCTCCTGCCTCTACCATAAGCGGTTTCTATGGTTCTCGAAACACCCAGTCGATCCCTCTCCGCTGGTCCGGAGGGTCCGCCTGCGGTAGCATGGGGACGAATGGAGCCCCTGGAGATCCTGCGGGAGTTCTTCCGGCGCAGCCCGGAGCTGGCCGCGGCGTACCTGTACGGTCGCTACGCGGAACCTCCGACGTATCCCGACAGCGACATCGAGGTGGCCTTGCTGTTCCGGCCGGAGCTCTCCGAGGAAGAGGTGCGGGGCTACCTGGATCATCTGGCGGAGGAGAACCCCCTAGGTCCCACGGACGGGGTGCTCATGCCCACGGTCCTCAACGGACACATCCTCCCCGTGCAGTACGAACAGATCCGGTTCGGGCAGGTGCTCGTGGAGAACGCTCCGGAGATCCGCCGGCGGTTCGAGGCGGAGGTGGAAGCGCGGATGCGGGCGGAGCGGGCCCGCCACCTGGAGGAGGCCCGGGAGATCCTGCAGCAGGCCCGCGCCATGGGGGAGGGAATTCCCACCTTCTCCGTGCCGCCGGGCCGAACCCTGCGGTTGGTGGATCCCATCCGGGTCGGATGGCGGCTGGGGCGGATCCTCACCTCCTGTGCGGTGATCGAGGTGAGCACCCGGGACGTGGAGCAGACGGCGAAGGACCCGGAGCAGGTCGCGCAGGTGGTGGGGTGGTTCAGCAACGCGGCCGGAGCCGCCACGGGCATCGCGAAGGCCATGCTCACCACCTACGAGGAGCCCCGGCCCCCCCGTCGGTGGCAGGTCTTCCTCCCCCTCGCGGACCTGGGGATCCTTCCCATGGAGCAAGCCCTGTGGATGGCGGCCCTGGTGGAGTCCCGGTGGCGGCTGGTCACCGCGGGATCCGTGGATCGGCCGGAGCGCACCCTGGGAACCCTGCGGGCCTACCTCCCTGCCCTCCTCCATTTCGCCCGGGTGAGCGCCTGGGCCACGGACCTGGCGGAAGGAGGGGAGGGGGGGCGCATACACTGACGAGGAGGCTTTGACCTCGGTGCCGAACCATACAAGAGGGGAGGAGTAAGCGTGGGGCGACGCATCCTCGTCGTGGACGACGAGGAACCCATCCGGGGTCTGGTGCGGCAGATCCTGGAGCGGGAGGGGTTTGAGGTGGAGACGGCCTCCGACGGCCTCCTGGGGCTGGAGAAAGCCACCAGCGGCGAATTCGACCTCATCCTCCTGGACGTCCGTATCCCCAAGAAGGACGGCATGACCGTCCTCCGGGAGATCCGGGAGGTGGACCCGGACGCGGTGGTGATGATCATCACCGCGTACGCTTCCATCGAACAGGCCTTGGAGGCCCTGCGGGCGGGTGCCTACGACTACATCCCCAAGCCCTTCAAGAAGGATGAGCTGCTGGTCCGGGTGCGCCGGGCCCTGGACTACGAGCGGTTACGGGCAGAGAACCGCCGTCTGCACGAGGAGCTGCGGCGGACCTTCAAGTTCGAGGGGATCGTGGGAACTTCCCCGAAGATGCAGGAGACATTGCGGATCGCCGCGGCGGTGGCGTCCACGGACGCCACCGTCCTCATCTACGGGGAGACGGGGACCGGAAAGGAGGTCCTGGCCCGGTCCATCCACTACCAGAGCCCCCGGGCCCAGGGGCCGTTTGTGGCCATCAACTGCGGCGCCATCCCGGAGACCCTGCTGGAGACGGAACTCTTCGGCCACGAGAAAGGCGCCTACACCGGAGCCATACAGAGCCGCATCGGGAAGTTCGAGGCCGCGGACGGCGGCACCGTCTTCCTCGACGAGGTGGGGGACATGAGCCCCGCCATGCAGGTGAAGCTCCTGCGGGTGCTGCAGGAGCGGACCATCGAGCGGGTGGGCGGGAACCGACCCATTAAGGTGGACGTCCGGGTAATCGCGGCCACCAACCGGGACCTGCGGCAGGCCATCCGGGAGGGGAGCTTCCGGGAGGATCTCTTCTACCGGCTCAGCGTGATCCCCATTCATCTGCCCCCCCTGCGGGAGCGGGTGGAGGACATCCCCATCCTAGCTCAGCACTTCCTGGAGCGCTACCGGGACCGCTACCGGAAGAACATCCGGGGCTTCAGCCCGCAGGCCCAACGCAAGCTGCGGCGCTACCCCTGGCCTGGCAACGTGCGGGAGCTGGAGTTCTGCATCGAGCGGGCGGTGATCCTCTGCACGGGGGAGGAGATCACGGCGCAGGACCTATGGCTGGGGGAGGAGGAACTGGATCGCTTTCCGACCCTGGCGGAGGTGGAGCGACGACACATCCTCCGGGCTCTGGAGGAGGCGAGGGGAGATCTGGCCAAGGCCGCGACTCTGCTGGGAATCGGCGTTCCCGTCCTGCGCCGGAAGATCGGGGAGCACCGCCTCGAGGAACATCTCGTGGGGAATCCGGAGTCATGAAGATCGAGCAGACACCGGCTCTCCACCTGCTCCCTCGGCTCCGGATGGTCCCCAAGCTCATGGCGGTGAACGCCATCCTGGTGTTGCCCCTGCAGGCCCTCGAGGCCCGGATCGAGGTGGAGCTGGACAACAACCCCGCCCTGGAGCGGGAGAGCACCCTCTGCCCCCGGTGTGGGATGGAGCTGGCTGGCGTGCTGTGCAGCAGCTGCGGGCACCTCCTCGGCGAGCCGCTCTCGGAGGACCCCACTCCTCCTTCCCCGAGGACGGAGGGCGACGAGGACTTCGATCCGCTGGCGCTTCTTCCTGCAGAGCTCTCCCTCCATGAACACCTCCTCCTCCAGCTCCATGCCCAACGGCTTCAGGGCAGGCGTCGGGAGATCGGGGAGTTCCTGGTGGGCTCCATAGACGAGCGGGGGTATCTCCAGGCGGATCTGGGGGAGGTGGCGAAGCAGTTCCGCGTCTCCCGGCGGGTGGTGGAGGAGGTGCTGGGGGTGATCCAGGGGTTCGATCCCCCTGGTGTGGGGGGGCGATCGGTGGAGGAGTGCCTCCTCCTGCAGCTGCGGGTCCTGGAACCCACGCCGGAGAACCTCCTGGCCCGGCGGGTGATCGAGGCGGGGAGCCTGGTGGAGCTGGGCCGGGGGCAGTACGGCAAGGTCGCCCGACGGTTGGGGTGTACTCCTCAGGAGGTACGGCAGGCCCATGCCTACCTCTGTACCTCCTGTTACCCGTATCCCGCAGATCGGTATGAGGCGGAGCGGGAGGGCGGCGGCCGCCGGCGTCCGGAGGAGGTCCCCCGGCCGGACGTGATCATCGTGCGCACGCCCCGAGGCTACGCGGTGGAGGTGGCGGGTTCGCCCACCATGGGGCTCCGACTGAATCCCCTCTACCGGGACCTGTACCAGCAGGTGCGGGAGCAGCCCCAGGCGTTCGCGCCGCACGCCCAGGAGCACATCCGGGACCACGTGAACCGTGCCAGGCTCTTCATCGAGACCGTCAAGCGCCGGAACTGGACGTTGCGGAAGATCTTCGAGGTGATCGTGGCGGTGCAACGGGAGTTCCTGGACCGGGGTCCTCGCTTCCTCAATCCCCTCACCCTGGCAGAGGTGGCCGCCCGGCTCGGCATCAGCGAGAGCACGGTGAGCCGGGCCCTGGATGGGAAGTACGTGCAGCTCCCCGACGGCCGCATCGTCTCAAGCCACGTCTTCTTCGAGCCCAACCGGCCCATCAAGGAGCGCGTCCGGCAGCTGGTGGCTCAGGAAGACCCCCGGCAGCCGCTCACGGATCAAACGATCGCGGCACTCCTCCGGCGGGAGGGGATCCACGTGGCCCGCCGGACGGTGGCGAAGTACCGGGAGGAACTGGGGATCCCGAGTTCCGCCGTCCGTCGCCGGCGGGGCACCCGGGGCGCTCCTGCATCCAGGGCAGCAGGAGGATGGTGATGCGGATCGATGTCCAGCCCACCCCCAACGTGCACGCCCTGAAGTTCACCCTGGATCGGTGGGTGACGGAGGGACGGAGCCGGACGTACACCTCCGTGGAGCAGGCACAGGACGACCCCCTCGCCGCCCGACTCCTTGCCATCCCCGGAGTGCGCATGGTGTTCCTGCTCCGGGACTTCGTTACCGTGACCCGGGATCCGGAGGCGGACTGGGGCGTCATCGTCCCGGAAGTGGAGCGGTGCCTGCGGGAGCACTTCGGGGACGGATGAGGGCCGCGCCCCTTCGTGGTACGATACGCACGGCCCCTCCAGGAGGTAGACCGTGCGGATCGATCGGGAACTCGTTGCCCACATAGCCCGGCTGAGCCGGCTGGAGCTCACGGAGGAGGAGCTGGACCGCTATCGGCTTCAGCTCAACACCATCCTGGAGTACTTCGGCCGGCTTTTGGAGCTCCCTACGGAAGGGGTGGAGACCACCTCTCATCCCATTCCCGTGACCAATGTCTTCCGGGAGGACGGGGTAACCCCCTCCCTGCCCGCGGAGGAGGTCCTGGCCATGGCCCCGCAGACCCGGGACGGGTACTTCGTGGTCCCGCGGGTGCTGGAGCCATGACGGACCTCCTGGAGCTCCCCTACCACGCGCTCCGCCCGCGCCTCGGCCGCGACCTCTCCGTGGAGGAGGTGGTGGAGGCATACCTGGATCGCATCGAGCGCACGGACGGAGTGGTGCGGGCATACCTGACCGTGACGCCGGAGACGGCCCGGGCCCAGGCCCGGGCATGGGACGAACGGATCCGAAGGGGGGAGGAGCTGCCTCCCCTGGTGGGCTTCCCCGTGGCCCTCAAGGACAACCTCTGCACCCGCGGGGTGCGCACCACGTGCGGGAGCCGGATCCTGGAGAACTTCGTTCCTCCCTACGATGCCACGGCGGTGCGGCGGCTGGTAGAGGCGGGGGCGGTGGTGCTCGGCAAGACCAACCTGGACGAGTTCGCCATGGGCAGCAGTACGGAGCATTCCGCCTTCTTCGCCACCCGCAACCCCTGGAACCCGGAATACGTGCCCGGGGGTTCCAGCGGGGGTTCTGCGGCCGCGGTGGCGGCCCGCAGCGCCCTGGGGGCGTTGGGCTCGGACACGGGCGGTTCCATCCGGCTCCCCGCGGCCCTGTGCGGGGTTGTGGGACTCAAGCCCACCTACGGCCGCGTGTCCCGATACGGGCTCGTGGCGTACGCCAGCTCCCTGGACCAGATCGGACCCATCGCGCGGGACGTGCGCGACTGCGCCCTGCTGCTGCAGGCCATCGCGGGCAAGGACCCCATGGACGCCACCTCCATGGAGGTGGCGGTGCCGGACTACGTTTCCTCCCTCAAGCCCGGGGTGCGGGGACTGCGGATCGGAGTTCCACTGGAGGCCTTCGGGGAGGGTTTGCACCCTGCGGTGCGGGAGGCGGTACAGGGGGCGGTACGGATGCTGGAACGGGAGGGCGCGGCGGTGGAGGAGGTGCGGCTCCCGACTCTGGAATACGCTCTTCCCGCCTACTACCTCATCGCCTGCGCGGAGGTGAGCAGCAACCTGGCCCGTTACGACGGTGTGGCCTACGGGTACCGCTCCCCCCGCGCCTCAGACCTCTACACCCTCTACGCCCGGACCCGGGCCGAGGGGTTCGGCCCGGAGGCAAAGCGCCGGATCATGCTGGGCACGTTCGCGCTCTCCGCGGGCTACTACGAGGGTTTCTACCGCAAGGCCCAGCAGGTGCGGACCCTGGTCCGGCGGGACTTCGAGCGGTGCTTCGAGCGGGTGGACCTCCTCGTCACCCCCGTCTCGCCCACGCCCGGATTCCGCCTGGGCGAGCGGCTGGAGGATCCCCTCCAGATGTACCTGGTGGACATCTACACCCTGCCCGTGAACCTCGCTGGGCTACCGGCCATCTCGATCCCCTGCGGGTTCTGGGGAGGACTGCCCCTGGGGGTGCAGCTCATCGGCCGCGCCTTCGACGAGGAGACGGTTCTGCGGGCTGCGTACACGTACGAGCAGGTTGCGGGGGTGGCCGGCGGGCGCCCGAGGATCGTGGAGGAGGAACGGTGACGGACTACGAGGCGGTCATCGGACTCGAGATCCACGTACAGCTGCAGACGGAGTCCAAGATGTTCTGTGGGTGCACCACCCGGTTCGGGGCTCCACCCAACACGCAGACGTGCCCCACGTGCCTGGGCCTTCCCGGCGCCCTCCCGGTGATCAACCGGAAGGCGGTGGAGCACGGGCTGCGCACGGCCCTGATCCTTCACTGCACCATCCACCCCAGATCCCAGTTCCACCGTAAGAACTACTACTACCCGGATCTCCCCAAGAACTACCAGATTTCCCAGTACCAGTACCTGGACTACCCGCCCCTCGCCACGGACGGGTATCTGGAGATCGAAGTGGAAGGGGAGCTCCGCCGCGTCGGGATCCGGCGGGTGCACCTGGAGGAGGATACGGGCCGGCTCGTGCATCCGGAGGGCGCGGACTACACCCTGGTGGACTACAACCGGTCCGGCGTGCCCCTCATGGAGATCGTCACCTACCCAGACCTCCGATCCCCGCAGGAGGCCCGGGTGTTTTTAACCAAGCTCCGGCAGATCCTCCAGTACGCGGGGGTGAGCTCCGGCCGCATGGAGGAGGGGACTCTGCGGTGCGATGCCAACGTCTCCCTCCGCCGGCCCGGAGATCCCCTCGGCACCCGCACGGAGGTGAAGAACATGAACTCCATCCGGGCGGTGGAGCGGGCGTTGCAGTACGAGATCGCCCGACAGCGAAGCCTGCTCCTGCGGGGAGAGACGGTGGTGCAGGAGACCCGGCACTGGGACGAGCGCGGGGGATTCACCTTCTCTTCCCGGACCAAGGAGGAGGCGGAGGACTACCGGTACTTTCCGGAGCCGGACCTCGTGCCCCTGGAGATCACACCCACCTGGATCGAGCGGGTGCGCGAGGAACTCCCCGAGCTCCCGGATGCCCGTCGCGATCGGCTCATGCGCGTGTATGGGTTCGGTCGGCACGAGGCAGAGCTCCTGGTCTCCACCCGGTTCCAGGCGGATTTCTTCGAGGAGGCGGTGCGACTGCACCCGAGTCCCCGGGCGATCGCGAACTGGCTGGTGGGGGATGTGGCCGGTTACCTCAACGAGCACAACCTGGAGCTGGAGGACCTTCCCATCACCCCCCTGCATCTTGCGGAGCTGGTTCGGCTCATCGAAGAGGGCGTGATCTCCGGCCGCATCGCCAAAGAGCTTCTTCCGGAGGTGCTTGGGACCGGGAAACGCCCTCTGGAGGTGGTGCGGGAACGGGGGCTGTTGCAGATCAGCGATGAGGAGGCCCTGCGGGAGGTGGTGCGGGCTGTGCTCGCGGACCATCCCGAACCCGTGCAGGACTTCCGCAGGGGCAAGGAACGGGCCCTCGGGTTCCTGGTGGGACAGGTCATGAAGCGGACAGGTGGCCGCGCCAACCCTGCCCTCGTGAACCGCCTCCTCCAGGAGGAGCTGGAACGCCTGCCCACCTGAGCATCCTGTGGAGGATCCTGTGCCCCACGCCTCCGTCCGGAGCCCACTTCCCGGTCCCCAAAGTGCGGTGGTTCTGGAACGGGCCCGTCAGGTCACCCCCCGGGCCGTGGCCTGGCACCACCCGGTGGTGGCGGCGCGGGGGGAAGGAGCCGTGGTGTACGACGTGGACGGGAACCGCTTCCTGGACCTCACAGGTGGAGTGGGATGTCTGGCGGTAGGGCACGCCCACCCGAAGGTGGTCCGGGCCATCCAGGAGCAGGCCGCCCGCTTCACCCATACGGACTACGCGGTGGTCCCCTATGAGGTGTACGTGGCCTTGTGTGAGCGACTGGTGAACCTGGCGCCCGGGGTCCATCCCAAGAAGGCCGCGCTCTTCAACTCCGGGGCCGAGGCGGTGGAGAACGCGGTGAAGCTGGCCCGGGCGTACACGCGTCGCCCCGCCCTCATCGCCTTCGAGGGAGCCTTCCACGGCCGTACGTACATGGCCCTGACCCTCACCAGCAAGGTGGAGCCCTACAAGCGCGATTTCGGCCCCTTCGTGCCGGAGGTGTACCGGGTCCCATATCCCTACCCCTACCGGAGTCCCTTCCCCACGCCGGAGCAGACCGCCGCGTATTGCCTGCAACGGCTGGAGGAGGCATTTGCCCTGCACGTACAGCCCGACCGGGTGGCCGCGGTGGTGGTGGAGCCCGTGCTGGGCGAGGGCGGATTCGTGGTTCCCCCTCCGGAGTTCCTGCCCCGGCTCGCGCAGATCTGCCGTGCGCACGGCATCCTGCTCATCGTGGATGAGATCCAGACGGGGTTTGGACGCACGGGCCGCCTGTGGGCGGTGGAGCACTTCGGGGTAGAGCCCGATCTCCTGGTGGTGGGGAAGTCCATCGCCGCGGGATTGCCCCTCTCCGCGGTGATCGGGCGGGCCGAGATCCTGGACTGCGTGCCCGAGGGTGGGATCGGGGGAACGTATGTGGGGAACCCCCTGAGCTGCGCGGCAGCTCTCGCGGTGATGGAGGTCCTGGAGGAGGAGAGGCTGGTGGAGCGGGCGGTGTGGGTCGGGAACCACCTCCTCCGTGCCTTCCGGGACCTCCAGAGCCGGTTCGCCTTCATCGGGGACGTCCGGGGACTCGGAGCCATGGTGGCCATGGAGCTCGTGGGGGATCCCCGGACGAAGGAGCCCGCCCCACACCTGGTCACCCGGGTGATCCACAGAGCCCGCGAGCAGGGAGTCCTGCTGCTGCGGGCCGGGATCTACGGGAACGTGATCCGGGTGCTGGTACCCCTGATGATCCCGGAGACGCAGCTTCTGGAGGCCATGGAGAGGATCGCCCGGGCGGTGGAGGAGGTGGGCCGGCCTTTGCCGGAAGAGGCGGGCGGGTGAAGGCGTGCACGCGATTCCGGGTTTCCAGAGGGGTGGCTACAATATCAGGGTGAGCGAAAGGAGGGAGGGCCCAGGATGTCCGCATTCGTCCACCTCCACGTGCACAGCGAGTACTCCCTCCTCGACGGGCACAGCCGGATCGCACCGCTCCTGCGCCGGTGTCGGGAGCTGGGGATGTCGGCCCTGGCTCTCACGGACCACGGGGCCCTGTACGGGGCCATCGAGTTCTACAGGACCGCAAAGGAGCTGGGGGTCAAGCCCATCCTGGGGGTGGAGGCCTACGTGGCGGCCCGGCGGTACACGGACCGGGATCCGAAGCTCGACGCCAGCAGCTTCCACCTCACCCTCCTGGCGGAGGACAACGAGGGATACCGCAACCTGATTCAGCTGGTGACCCGGGCGCACCTGGAGGGGTTCTACTATCGACCCCGGATTGATCGGGAGCTGGTGAGCCAGTACCGCAGGGGACTCATCGGGCTGAGCGGGTGTCTGCAGGCGGAGATTCCGCAGAAGCTGCTGCAGGGAGATTACCGGGCCGCCCTGGAGCTCGCGGCCACCTACCGGGATCTGTTTGGATCGGAGAACTTCTACATCGAGGTGCAGAATCAGGGACTGGCGGAGCAGCAACGTATCCTGCCGGATCTCGTGCGCATCGCACAGGAGCTGGGGCTGCAGCTTGTGGCCACCAACGATGTGCACTACGTGATGCCGGAGGACGCGGAGGCCCAGGATGTCCTCATGTGCATCCAGATGAACAAGACCCTGCAGGATGCCGACCGTCCCCGCATGGGGGACATCCCCGCCTTCTACCTGAAGAGCCCGGAGGAGATGGGCCGGGCCTTCCCGGATCTCCCGGAGGCCCTTCGGAACACCCTGGAGATCGCAGAGCGGTGCTCGGTGGAGATCGAGCTGAACGTGCCCAAGCTCCCGGACTTCCCCGTCCCGGAGGGCTTCACCCCTCAGTCGTACCTCCGGCATCTGTGCGAGGAAGGGCTCCGGCGCCTGTATCCCCAGATCACTTCGGAGATCCGGGAGCGGCTGGAGTACGAGCTGGGCGTCATCGAGAAGATGGGATATGCTCCCTACTTCCTCATCGTGCAGGACTTCGTGAACTTCGCCCGCCGCAACGGCATCCTCACCACCGTACGGGGATCCGCGGCGGGGTCTCTGGTGCTGTACGCGTGCGGGGTCACGGATGTGGACCCGATCGCATACCGGCTGCCCTTCGACCGCTTCCTGAACCTGGAGCGCTACACCCTTCCGGACATCGACGTGGACTTCATGGATACCCGCCGGGATGAGGTCATCCGGTACGTGATGGAGAAGTACGGAGCGGACCGGGTGGCCCACATCATCACCTTCGGCACCATGAAGGCCCGACAGGCGGTGCGGGACGTGGGCCGGGTGCTGGGGATGAGCTACGGGGAGGTGGACCGGATCGCCAAGCGCGTTCCCTCCCACCTCACCCTGGAGCAGGCCCTGGAGCAGGATCCGGAGCTGCGCCGGCTGGGGCAGGAGGATCCGCGGGTGGCGCGGTTGCTGGAGCTGGCGAGGAAGCTGGAGGGGGTGGCCCGGAACGCCAGCACACATGCGGCGGGCGTCATCATCTCCCGGGATCCCCTCACGGACCACGTCCCCCTCACCCGGGGTAAGGACGGCGCCATCATGACCCAGTACGACATGACGAGCGTTGCGGAGATCGGGCTCGTGAAGTTCGACTTTTTGGGCCTCACCAACCTCACCATCCTGGATATGGCCCTCCGGATCATCGAGCGACGCCGGGGCGTGCGCCTCGATCTCCAGAAGATCCCCCTCGACGACCCGAAGACCTATGCGCTGCTGAGCCGGGGGGAGACGGTGGGCGTGTTCCAGCTGGAGTCCGCGGGGATGCGTCGCTATCTGCAGGAACTGCGGCCCAGCAGCATCCAGGACATCATGGCCATGGTGGCCCTGTTCCGCCCCGGTCCCATGGCCAACATCCCCGTCTACATCCGCCGCAAGCACGGCCGGGAACCCGTCACCTACCTCCACCCCGTGCTGGAGCCCGTGCTGCGGGAGACCTACGGGGTCCTGGTGTACCAGGAGGACGTGATGACGGTGGCCCAGGCCATGGCGGGCTACACCCTGGCGGAGGCGGACGTGCTGTGCTACGCCATCCGCAAGAAGATCAAGGACAAGCTCCTCGCCCAGCGGGAGAAGTTCGAGCGGGGAGCCCGGGAGCGGGGGATCCCCAAGGAGATCGTGGATCGGGTGTTCGAGCAGTTTGAGCCCTTCGCCCGCTACGGGTTCAACCGGGCCCACGCGGCCTGCTATGGCCTCATCGCGTACTACACCGCCTACCTCAAGGCCAACTACCCCGCGGAATACATGACCGCGGTCCTCAGCGCGGACAGCGGCAACCTGGAACGCATCGCCCTGGACGTGGAGGAATGCCGGCGCATGGGAATAGAGGTTCTGCCGCCGGACATCAACCAGAGCGATGTGGACTTCACCGTGGTGGACGACCGCACCATCCGGTTCGGACTCGGCTCCATCAAGAACGTGGGCGGGGCGGCCACGGAGCACATCGTCCAGGTGCGGGCTGCGGGTCCCTTCCGCTCCCTGTTCGATTTCTGTGCCCGCGTGGACGGACGCCTGGTGACCCGGCGAGTGGTGGAGAGCCTCATCAAGGCGGGCGCCTTCGACTCCCTCGGGGACCGGGCGCGGCTGCTGGCTGCCCTCGACAGCGCCCTGGAATACGGCAGCCGCAGGCAGCGGGCGAAGGCCAGCCAGACGGGACTGTTCGTCTTCGAAGAGGAGGTCCCTCCGCTGCCGGAGGTGGCCCCCTTTGATCGTCCGCAGCTGCTGAGCATGGAGCGGGAGACCCTGGGGCTGTACCTCACGGACCATCCCCTCCGCAGCTGGCAGCCCCTGCTGGATCGCTACGTGCGCCACTGCATCGCGGAGCTCGGGGGCCTCCAGGACGGGGAGGCGGTGGTGTGCGGAGGGATGTTCACGAGCGTGCGGGAGAAGGTCTCGCGTGCCACCGGGGCTCGGTGGGCCCAGGCGGTCCTGGAGGATCTCACGGGCTCCACGGAGGTGGTGGTGTGGCCCAAGACCTATGAGCGGTGCCGGGAGGTGCTGCGGCCTGAGGCGGTGGTGGTGGTGCGGGGCCGGGTGGAAACCCAGGAGGGGCGGGCCCGGGTGCTGGCGGAGGAGGTGCTGTCCGTGGAGGAGAGCCCGCAGGCCAACGGCCGCCCGGAGGGGCCGCGGACCCTCCACATCCGGATCGCCAGTGCGGAGGAGATGCTGCAGCTGGTGGAATTCCTGGCGGCCCGTGCGGGCCCGCGGCCGGCCTACGCGCACGTCCTCACCGCGCGGGGCGAGAGCATCCACCGCCTCCGGCAGGGTGTTCCCGGGGATGGGGCGTTCCGGGAGGAGCTGGAGCGGCTTCTGGGCCCCGGGAGCGTGTGGGAGGAGTGAGGGTTGAAGCTGGTCGTGCTGGACGCCAGCGGCCTCGTGTACCGGGCCTTCTACGCCCTTCCGTACCTCACCACCCGTGACGGTCGCCCCACCAACGCCGTGTACGGCTTCACCACCATGCTCCTCAAGGTCCTGGAGGAGGAGCGTCCCACCCACCTCGCCGCGGCCTTCGATCGCCCCGCCCCCACCTTCCGGCACGCCACCTACCGGCCCTACAAGGCCACTCGGCCCCAGATGCCGGACGATCTGCGGGTGCAGATCCGATCCGTCCGGCGGGTGTGCGAGGCCTTCCGGGTGCCCGTGTTCGAGGTGGAGGGGTACGAGGCGGACGACGTGATCGCCACCCTGGCGCACCACGCGGAGGAGGTGGGGTTCGAGGTCCTGGTGGTCACGGGGGATCTGGATCTCCTGCAGGTGGCCACGGATCGGACGAAGGTGATGGTCACCAGCCGCGGCCTCACGGAGACCACGGTTTACGACGCGGCCCGGGTGCGGGAACGGTTCGGGGTGCAGCCCGCACAGCTGGCGGACCTCAGGGCCCTGTGCGGGGACCCCTCGGACAATCTGCCCGGGGTGCCCGGGGTGGGGGAGGTGACCGCGGCTCGGTTGCTGCAGCGGTTCGGAGGGGTGGAGGAGCTCCTGGAACAGCTGGACCATCTTCCCCCCACCCTCCGAGCGCGCCTCGGGCGAGCGCGAGAGCAGATCCTGCACAGCAGACAGCTCGCGCTCCTCGTGCGGGATGTCCCCCTGCGGCTGGACTGGGAGGACCTGCGGGTGCGGCCGTACGACCCGCAGGAGGTGGCCGGGGTGTTCTCGGAGCTGGAGTTCAAGAGCCTCCTGGAGCGCCTGGGACTGGCTCCCGTCCACCACCCCGCGGGCCGCTACACCCGGGCCCCGGACTGGGTTCCCCGGCCCGCGGAGTGGGTGGCGGTGGCCCTGGACGGAACGGGAAAGCCCATGGAGGGCACTGTGGTGGGCGTGGCCTTCTCCGCGCAGACCGGAGAGGCCACGTACGTGCCCGTGGGTGAGACCGCCCCGGCGGGGGTTGCCGCGGTGCTGGAGGGGGAGGTCCGCAAGATCAGCGCGGATGTGAAGTCAGATCTCGTGCGCCTGCGGCGCATGGGGCTGCGGCCTCAGGGCTTTGCCTTCGACACGGGACTCGCCTCCTACGTGCTCAACCCCGGCCGACGTGCACACGACCTCCGCACCGTGGCGTGGGAGCAGATCCGGTGGCGGCTTGCAGGGAACGGCGCCGCAGAACTGCCCCTGGAGGAGCGGTGGCGGCGGGTGTGCGAGGAGGCGGACGTGCTCCAACGCCTCCTCCCTCCCTTGCTGCAGGCCATGCGGGAGCGGGAGGTGGAACGGGTCTACTGGGAGATCGAGCTGCCCCTGGTGGAGGTCCTGGCGGAGATGGAGCTGGCGGGGGTGGCGGTGGACGTGCCCTATCTCCAGGCGCTGGGCAGGGAGTTCCGGGCACGGCTCCGGGATCTGGCGGAGGAGATCTACGCTCTGGCGGGTACGGAGTTCAACCTGAGCTCGCCCAAGCAGCTCGGGTTCGTGCTCTTCGAGAAGCTGGGGCTTCCCCGCCTGAAGCGCACGAAGACCGGGTACTCCACGGATGCGGAGGTCCTGGAGGCCCTGGCGCCCCACCACGAGGTGGTGGCGAAGATCCTGGAGTACCGGGAGCTCCATAAGCTCCTGTCCACGTACGTGGAGGTGCTCCCGAAGCTGGTGAACCCGCACACGGGTCGGGTGCACACCACCTTCAACCAGACGGGGACCGCCACGGGTCGGCTCAGCTCCCAGGACCCCAATCTCCAGAACATCCCCGTCCGGACGGAGGAGGGGCGGAAGATCCGCAGGGCCTTCATCGCGGAGCCGGGGAAGGTCCTGCTCTCCGCGGACTACAACCAGATCGAGCTGCGCATCCTCGCGCACGTCTCGGGCGATGCGGCCCTGCAGGAGGTGTTCCGGGCGGGCAGGGACATCCACGCGGAGGTCGGAAGCGAGGTCTTCGGCCTTCCACCCGACCGGCTCACGCCGGAGCACCGGCGGGTGGCGAAGGTGATCAACTACGGGATCGTCTACGGCATCAGCCCCTATGGCCTCGCACAGCGGATCGGCTGCACCGCCGAGGAGGCGGAGCGCTACATCCAGCGCTACTTCGACACCTTCCCGGGTGTGAAAGCGTACCTGGAGCGCACCGTGGCGGAGGCCCGCCGGAAGGGGTACGTGACCACGCTGCTGGGCCGGCGCCGGTACCTGCCGGATCTGCACAGCCGCAACCGCTCCGTGCGAGAAGCCGCGGAGCGCGCCGCATGGAATACGCCCATCCAGGGCTCCCAGGCGGACCTCATCAAGCTGGCCATGATCCGGATCCATCGGGAGGTCCTGCCCCGCTTCCCCAACGGACGCATGCTCCTCCAGGTGCACGACGAGCTGGTCTTCGAGACCCCCAAGGATCAGGTCCAGGAGCTGGGCAGGGCCGTGCGGGAGGCGATGCGGGACGCCATGGCCCTGGACGTGCCCGTGGAGGTGGAGGTCAAAGCGGGGCCCAACTGGCGGGACCTGGATCCCCTATGAGCATCCGCGCGGTGCTGTGCTACATCGTCCGGGATGGGGAAGTCCTCCTCCTCCGCAAGGCAGCGGGCCTGTGGGGGGAGGGGAAGTGGAACGCGCCCGGTGGAAAGGTCCTGCCCGGGGAGGACCCCCGGGAGGCCGCGGTGCGGGAGACGTATGAGGAGACGGGCCTCCACGTAGGGGCTCTGCGGCACCGGGGCGTGCTGCACTTCACCTTCGGCGAGGGCGCGCTTGTGGACTGGATCGTGGACGTGTACTGGACGGACGCCTGTGTGGGAGAACTCAGAGCCGGGGACGAAGGGGAACTACGGTGGTTCCCCCTGCACCAGCTCCCTTACGAGGAGATGTGGCCGGACGACCGGCTGTGGCTTCCGCACCTGCTGGCAGGCCGGCGGTTCCGGGGCCGCTTTCACTTCGACGGGACCGCCCAGCACCTGCTGCACTACGAGCTGCACGTGGAGCCGGAGGATCCCGAGGGGACTGCGTGAAGGTGGTGACCCTCACCGGTGGGGTGGCGAGCGGGAAGAGCACGGTGGCCCGCATGCTGCGGACGCTCGGCGCGGAGGTGCTGGACGCGGATCAGGCCGCGCGGGAGGTGGTGGAGCCGGGTCAACCCGCTCTCGACGAAATCGTGGAAGCCTTCGGGAGGGACCTCCTCACTCCGGACGGCCGGCTCGACCGCCGCAAGCTTGGGGCTTTGGTCTTCTCGGATCCGGAAGCCCGTCGCAAGCTCAACGCCATCGTACACCCCCGTATCCTCGGCCGGCTCCGGGAGCGACTGCGGGAGATCGCGGCCTCCAGACCCCAGACGGTGGTGGTCGTGGACCTCCCCCTGCTCTTCGACGTGCCCATCCCGGAGTTCGAGCAGCTGGACGCCATCGTGGTGTATGCTACGCCCGCCACCCAGCTGCGGCGTCTCATGCGCCGGGACGGCCTGAGCGAGGTGGAAGCGGAGGCACGGCTGGGGGCCCAGGTGCCCCTGGAGGCAAAGCTCGCCCGGGCCCGGTGGGTGGTGGACAACGAGGGGCCCCTTCACCGAACCCGCGAGCAGGTGGAGCGGATTTGGGAAGAGATCCTGGCGGATCCATGAGGATGCGCGGCGCGTGGGTGTTCCTCTCCTTCGCCACGCTTCTCCTGGCGCAGGCCGGGGCTTCGGAGATCCGGGTGGTGGTGAACGGGGAGCGCCTGGCCGTAGAGGTTCCTCCGGTGGAGATGGAAGGCCGCGTGCTCGTGCCCATCCGGGAGGTCTTCGCGCGGCTAGGAGCGGAGGTGGGGTTCGAGGAGGCCACGCGTACGGTGCACATCCGTCGGGGGGGTGTCACGGTGCAGCTGGTGGTGGGGAGCACGGTGGCCTGGGTGAACGGCCGGCCTATCCCCCTGGACGTCCCCGTGGCGGTGGTCCGGGGTCGGGTCATGGTGCCTCTCCGGTTCGTGAGCGAAGCCCTGGGAGCCGTGGTGGAGTGGGATGAGGCGAACCGGACGGTGTTCATCACCACCCTCACCCGGCCTCCGACCGCGGGGCAGGGGCAGCTTCCAAGGGCGCTTCCCGCGACGCCATCCCCTGTGGCGGTGAATCTCACCCACAATGCCAGCAGGCCCCTGCGAGCCGGGGAGGTCCTCACGGTGATGCTCCGTGGAACCCCCGGGGGGCAGGCCCGTTTCTTCCTGGGGGACGTGGTCCAGGGAGGGAGCATGGTGGAGCGCTCCCCCGGAGCGTACGTGGGCACATACACCGTGCGCCGTGGGGACGACCTCACCAACGCCCCGGTCTTCGGCCGGCTCGCGGTGGGAACCGTGTCCAGTGCCGTGATCCAGGCCACGCTTCCCGTGACGTTCGATTCCACCCCTCCCCGGCTGGTGGCAGCCGTTCCTCCGGGTGGGGTGCTCCTCGGGAACCAGCGCCCGAACCTCCTGGTGGTGGCGGATGATGGCCCGGGATCCGGCGTACGGGAGATGCGCCTTTCCCTCCGGGCCGGGGAGGTGGTCCAGGAGGCGGCTTCGGAAACCGGGATCCTCGCGTTCGCCCCGTCCAGATCCCTTCCGGACGGACCGGTGGAGGTCCGGGTGGGGATGGTGGACGGGGCGCGGAACGCCGTCGAGCACCGGTGGTCCTTCTTCGTCCGGACCCGGGGGCAGGCCATCCGGGCGGTGACCTTCGAGCCTGCTCGCCCCCTCCGGGCCGGGGAGGTGCTGACCGTTTGGGTCCTCGCGGAGGCGGGGGGGCAGGCAAGGTTCGCCATCGAGGGGGTGGTGGAGGAAGTGCCCATGCGGGAGCGAGAGCCCGGGCGCTACGCGGGAACGTACACGGTCCGGCCAGGCGACGGCCTCTGGAACGGCCAGGTTCGCATCACGTTCGTCCGGCCAGGGGGAGGGGTGGTACAGGCTGCGGCCGCAGGGGTGATCCTCGCTGCCCGGCCTCCTGCTCCGCCTGTGGTGGAGTGGCCCCGTGGGGGGGAGCGGGTTCACAGCCCCCTCGTGGTCCGGGGACGGGCCGCACCGGGGGACCTGGTACGGGTGGCCCTCTTTGCTGAGTCCACGGCCGGCGTCGTCCCCCTGCACATCCGGCTCGGGGAGGGGGAGATCCTCACGGATCCGTGGGGCCGGTGGGAGATGGCCTTTCGGTTCCCAGCTCCCCTCCAAGTTCCCCGCCTCACCTTGGTGGCCATGGCCATAAACCCCGCGGGTCAGGAGTCAGGGCCCACGGCGATACTGGTCTTGGGGAAGTGAGACCCGGGGCCGGGGAGCAGGGATACACGCGGACGAGGATGCCACTCCGTGCACTCCCCTCGCTGATCGCCACTTGGTCCCCCTACGCGGCCGCGCGCCGAGCGCTGGGGGAGAAGGGAAGGGTGTGGATCACCGGGCCCATGGGGGCCCAGAAGGCCCTGGTGCTCGTCGGGTACGTGCGCGGGGAGGTGTTCGAGAGCGGTAGCTGCGTGCTCCTGCTTGCGCCCGGCCGGGAGGCCGTGGATCGCCTAGCGGACGACCTCGGGAGCTTTGCTCCGGAACTCGAACCGTTCCTGCGACCGCTTCCGCCGTTGGAAGGGGAGGAGGGAGGACCTCAGAGCGTGGGGGAGCGACTGCGGGCACTCCGGGACCTCGTAGAGGGACGGTCGGCGGTGCTCCTCGTCCCCGTCCGGGCCGCTGTGGCCCCCGTCCCCTCTCCGGAGCGCCTCCGCGCTTCCCTGGTGCGCCTGCGGGAGGGCGAGCGCCTTCCTTTGGAAGCCATAGCAGGGTTCTGCGCCGCGGGCGGCTACGAGCGGGTCGGGTTGGTGGAGCGGCCTGGGACCTTCGCGGTCCGGGGCGGGATTCTAGATGTCTACCCCCCTGATGCAGAGCGCCCGCTTCGGGTGGAGTGGTTTGGAGAGGTGGTGGAATCCATCCGGTGCTTCGATCCGCAGACCCAGCGATCCGAGCGGAAGCTCCCCTCTGTAGAAATCCCATCTGCGCGGGAACCCGGGGGGGAGACGTGCCTGGTGGACCTGCTCCCGGAAGGCTCCCTCGTGATCCTGGACGAACCCCCGGAGCTGGAACATCGGGCCGCGGGCGGGGTTTTCGAGTGGGAGAGGATCCGGCGTCGCCTCTTGTGCCTGCGGGCCGTTGCCATCAGTGGATTCGCAGCTGGCCCTCCGGACTGGCCCGGGGTCCGGCTGGAGTTCGGGAGCGTGGACCCTTTCGCGGGACAGGTGGGGATGCTGGCCCGGGAGCTGGAGCGGTGGCGGCAGGCCGGCTACCGGGTGGTGGTGGCGAGCACCCAGGCCCACCGCCTTGCGGAGATCCTCACGGATCAGGGCTTTCCAGCGGACACAGCCGAGGATCTGGTCCAGGTGCCGGAGGCGGGGCGTGCGGTGGTGGTCTCCGCCTCCCTCTCGAACGGATTCCGCATCGAGGACCTGCGCCTGGTGGTGGTCACGGACGCGGAGGTCCTGGGATGGCGGCGCCGGCGGCGCCGGTTCCATCGGGCGAAGGAGGGAGCGCTGCTCAGGTCCTGGACTGACCTTCACCCAGGGGATCTCGTGGTGCACGTCCACCACGGAATCGGCCGGTTCCGGGGGATGGTGCGCAAGACCGTGGACGGGGTGACCCGCGACTACCTCCACCTGGAGTACGCGGAGGGGGATGCCCTCTACGTGCCCACGGACCAGGTGAACCTGGTGCAGCGGTACGTGGGGGTGGAGGGGATCGAGCCCAAGATCCACCGGCTGGGGACCGCGGACTGGGAGCGGGAGAAGCGGCGGGTGCGGGAAGCCACCCAGCAGATCGCCCGGGAGCTGCTGGAGCTCTACGCACGGCGGGAGACGGTCCGGGGCCACACCTTCTCCCCCGATACCCCCTGGCAGCGGGAGATGGAGGCCGCCTTCGAGTACGAGGAGACCCCGGACCAGCGGAAGGCCATCGAGGACGTGAAGCGGGACATGGAATCCCCCCGCCCCATGGACCGCCTGGTGGCGGGGGACGTGGGCTACGGGAAGACGGAGGTGGCGGTGCGGGCCGCCTTCAAGGCGGTGATGGACGGAAAGCAGGTGGCGGTCCTGGCACCCACCACCCTCCTCGCCCAGCAGCATTACCATGTGTTCTCTAGCCGCTTCCGGCCCTATCCCATCCGGGTGGAGCTGCTGAGCCGGTTCCGGCCAAAGAAGGAGATTCAGGCGGTACTGGAGGCTCTCGCGAGCGGTGAGGTGGATGTGGTCATCGGGACCCACCGCCTGCTCCAGAAGGATGTGCGGTTCCACGATTTGGGACTGGTGATCATCGACGAGGAGCAGCGGTTCGGGGTGGTGCACAAGGAGAAGCTCAAGCAGCTGCGCGCCAGCGTGGATGTCCTCACCCTCACCGCCACCCCCATCCCCCGCACCCTCCACATGGCGCTGGTGGGATTGCGAGACCTCTCCGTGATGGAGACCCCCCCAGAGGCACGGCTTCCTATCCGCACCACGGTGGCGGAGTGGGACGAGACGCTGGTGCAGAACGCCATCCGCCGGGAGCTGGAGCGGGGGGGACAGGTGTACGTGGTGCACAACCGGGTGCAGACCATCCAGCAGGCGGCCCGCCGCATCCAGGCCCTGGTGCCGGAGGCACGGGTGGGGGTGGCCCACGGGCAGATGGCGGAAGGGAAGCTCGAGCGGGTGATGCTGGACTTCCTCGGCGGCAAGTACGATGTGTTGGTGTGCACCACCATCATCGAGATCGGGCTCGACCTCCCCAACGTGAACACCCTCCTCGTGGAGGACGCCCACACCCTGGGGCTTGCCCAGCTGTACCAGCTGCGGGGCCGGGTGGGCCGGTCCGACCGACAGGCCTACGCGTACTTCCTGTACCCCCGGGGCGCCCGGCTCACGTCCGAGGCCCGGGAGCGACTCGCGGCGCTGCGGGAGTTCACGGAGCTTGGAAGCGGCCTGCGGCTTGCCATGCGGGACCTGGAGATCCGGGGTGCCGGAAACCTCCTGGGCCCCGAGCAGCACGGGCACCTCGCTGCGGTGGGATTCGAACTGTACACGCGCCTGCTGGAGGAGGCCATCCGCCGGCTGCGAGGGGAGTTCGTGGAGGAGGTCCCGGATCCGGTGGTAGATCTGCGGGTCTCCGCCTACCTCCCCGCGGGCTACATCCCAGAGGAGGCCCAGCGGCTCAGCGTCTACAGGAGGCTTGCGGCCCTGCGGTCCACGGACGAGGCCACGGAACTGCGGGAGGAGCTGCGGGACCGCTACGGCCCGCTTCCCGAGCCCGTGCACAATCTGGTGGAGATCGCAGCCCTGCGGGAGCGGGCACGGGGATTGGGGATCGGGGCCGTGGTGCAGCGGCCGGACGGCGTCCTGCTGCGCTTCCGGATCCCGCTGGAGGGGCGGGAGAAGGACTGGCTGCGGCTGGAATACCGCCGCCGGGTGGAGATCGCTCCGGAGGGAGTTCTCGTGCGGTGTGCACCGGAGGAGGCCCTGCGTTGGATCCGTGAGGTGCTCGACAGCCTCACGCATCTGCGGCGCCGGGAGCCCACGGGAGTGCCAGCGAGGTAAGGGGGTTGGCGTACAATCAAACGGAGCGGCCGGAGAGGAGGCGCGGCAGGATGGCGCGGCCCACGTTCGAGGACTTGGTACGCGTGATGGCGACGCTGCGGGGACCCGGAGGCTGCCCGTGGGACCGTCAGCAGACACACGTCTCCCTCCGGCCCTACCTCCTGGAGGAGGCCTACGAGGTCCTGGAAGCCATCGAGCGGGGGGATGCGGAGCGCCTGCGCGACGAGCTGGGGGATCTGCTGCTCCAAGTGCTGTTCCACGCCCAGATCGCCGCGGAGTCCGGGATCTTCACCATCCACGACGTGGTCGCGCACCTGCACGACAAGCTGGTGCGCCGCCATCCCCACGTCTTCCCCGATGCGGAGGGACGCGTGGTGGAGGGCGTGGTCACCCCGGAACAGGTGAAGCAGCGGTGGGAGGTTCTCAAGCGGGCGGAGCGGGAGGAAGGGGCCTCGGCCCTGGACGGCGTCTCTTCGGCCCTTCCGGCGCTCCTCTGGGCCCAGAAGCTGTACCAGCGGGCGCGGGAGGCGGGGTGGGAGTGGCCGGACGTGCGGGAAGCCCTGGAGAAGCTGGAGGAGGAGGTCCGGGAACTCCGGGAAGCGGTGGAGAGCCGCCACCTCCAGGCCGTCCGGGAGGAGGTGGGAGACGTGCTCATGACCGCGGTGAAGGTGGCGGCCCTCGCCGGGACCGACGCGGAAGGAGCGTTGCGGGATGCATGCAGGAAGTTCATCCGGCGGTTCCAGGCCATGGAGCGGCTTGCGGCGGAGCGGGGACAGCGGATGGAGCAGCTCCCTCTCCCGGAGCTCCTGGGGCTGTGGCAGGAGGCCAAGCAACGCGCGGGCTGAAGGATGCGCCTGGACCGGTTCCTGCAGCAGAGCCGGGTCGTCCGACGCCGTACCCTTGCCCACGCCCTGTGCGCGAACTTCCGGGTCCGCCTGAACGGGCACCTGGCCAAGCCCGCTTCCCGGGTCCGTCCCGGCGATCTCATCGAGATCGACTTCGGGACCCGGAGGGTGGTGGTGCGGGTGCGGGAGATCCCCGACCGCCCGGTCCCGCCCTCGGAGGCGGCGCGACTGGTGGAGATCCTCGAGGCCGTCCGCGAGTAGGAGGAGGAAGGTATGGCACGGATCCTCGCGCTCACCGCACGGGAGATCCTGGACTCCCGGGGAAATCCCACCGTGGAGGTGGACGTGGTGGTGGAGGGAGGGAGCCGGGGGAGGGCGGCGGCGCCCTCGGGGGCCAGCACCGGGGCGCACGAGGCCTTGGAGCTGCGGGACGGCGACCCTGCCCGCTACCTGGGACGGGGGGTGCTCCGGGCGGTGGAACAGGTGCGCCAGATCCTCGCCCCCGCTCTGGTGGGCAAGGATGCCTCGGACCAGGCGGGTGTGGATCGGCTCCTGTGCGCCCTGGACGGGACGGACAACAAGTCCAGGCTGGGCGCGAACGCCCTCGTGGCCACCTCCCTGGCGGTGGCCAAGGCGGAGGCGACGCACCGAGGACTCTCCCTCTTTCGGTACCTGGGAGGGGAGGAGGCCACCGTGCTTCCCGTGCCGCTGTTGAACGTCATCAACGGCGGAGCCCATGCGGACAACCCACTGGAGCTCCAGGAGTTTTTGATCGTGCCCCTCGGGGCCCCGAGATTCCGGGATGCCCTGCGGATGGGGACGGAGGTCTACCACCACCTGCGGCGGCTCCTGAGGGCCCGGGGACTGGCCACGGGCGTGGGCGATGAGGGGGGATTTGCCCCGGACCTCCGCACCGCCGCAGAGGCCCTGGATCTCCTGCTGGAGGCCATCGAGGCCGCGGGCTACCGGGCTGGGGAGGAGGTGGCCCTCGCGCTGGATGCCGCGGCCTCGGAGCTGTATCGGGACGGCCGCTACCACCTGGAGGGCAGGGCCCGATCCATGGAGGAGATGATCGCGTACTACGAGGATCTTCTGAGCCGATACCCCCTCGTCTCCATCGAGGATCCTCTCGCAGAAGATGACTGGGAAGGGTGGCGGGTGCTCACGGAGGCGCTGGGGCGACGCGTGCAGCTCGTGGGCGATGACCTCTTCGTGACCCATCCCGCCCGGTTGCGCAGGGGGGTGGAGTTCGGGTGTGCGAACGCCATCCTCATCAAGCCCAACCAGATCGGCACCCTCACGGAAGCCCGGCAGACGGTACAGAACGCGCACCGGGCCGGCTATCGCACGATCCTCTCCCACCGGTCCGGGGAGACGGAGGATGCGGCCATCGCGGATCTCGCGGTGGCATGGCGGTGCGGACAGATCAAAACCGGCGCCCCCTGCCGCGGCGAGCGGGTGGCGAAGTACAACCAGCTGCTGCGCATCGAGGAGGAGCTCGGATCCCGGGCCCAGTACGCCGGCCGAGCTGCCTTCGCCCGGTGAAACACCGATTCTCCCGCTCCAGCTTCGATAGGGGAGCAGGAATTCCGAGGGAGGCCCGTGAAAGGTCTCCCCATTACGGGGATGCACGGACGCCACGTGTCTCATCGAACCTCGCCCCTTGCCCGCCTCGGGAAGTTCGTGGCGCTCCTGGTGCTGACGGCGTTCCTGCTCGGCTCCCTCGCCCGCTCCGCCTCTCGGGCGTACTGGCTGGATCGGGAGGTACGCACCCTGGAACGCGTCCGGACGAACCTCCTCGCGCAGAACCGGCGGCTGCGGGAGGAGATCCAGCGGCTCCAGGATCCGGGGGTCGTGGAGCGCATCGCACGGGAGGAGCTGGGCTTCGTGCGGCCCGAGGAGATCGCGGTGATCCTGCTCCCCGCGTCCACCCCGTCTCCGGGGCGCTCCCGTTGAAGTCCGTCCTCACGCGTGGTCCACAGCGCGCAGAAGCTGCCTGCGGCCCGTATAGGTGGTGCGCTCCGTGACCACCAGGTCCAGGTAGACGTCCTGGGGCTCCATGGGGACCTCCTCCACCACCTGGCACTCGTACGCGAGCCCCACAAGCCAGCAGTCGGGCCGCACGCTTCCGAGCAGCCGGTCGTAGTAGCCCCGTCCGTGCCCGATGCGGCCGCCCTGGCGGTCGAACACCACTCCCGGCACCAGGACCATGTCCACCTCCTGCACCGCCAGGGACCGCTCGACACGCTCACGCAGGGCGGGTTTCGGCTCCAGGATGCCGAAGGCGCCGGGCTCCAGCTCGGCGGGATTCCGGAGCACGAACAACCGGAGCACGTCCTGTCCCCCTTCGTCCCGGGTGCAGTACGGCACCGCCACGCGCTTGCCCAGGGCCATGGCCCGGGGGATGAAGGGACGGGTACGGACCTCGCTCCCCGTATCCACATAGAAGAGCACGGTGCGGGCCCGCTGGAACTGCGGGAGCCGGAACACCCTCTCGAGGATGACCCGGCTCTTGGCCTCCTTGTCCGGCTCTGCTGCCCGTGCACGGGTGATGCGCCGGCGGAGCTCCTGCTTGCGGGCGGCGACGCTCATCGCAGCTCCATGGTAGCGCCCTCAGGGGGGAAGGATCCGCAGGATCCGGTCGTCCTCCGGGAGGGGGGTTCCCCGGCCGTCCCGGTTGCTCGTGAGCACGTACAGGGCACCGTCCGGGCCCTCCACCACGTCCCGCAGCCGACCGAATCCTTCCAGCACCCGTTCCTGCCGCACCACCCGGATGCCTTCCGCGTCCAGGGTGAACAGACGAAGGTGCGCGCCGCGCAGGTTGGCGACGAGCAGCCCCTCTCGCCACGCACCGCGGGAGACAAAGGTGGCGCCGGAAGGTGCCCACGTCTCGTCTCCGCTGCAGGCCACGGCATCGATGAGCCCGGGCGGGTGCGGGGCCCCGCACAGGACCTGCGGCCATCCGTAGTTGC
This sequence comes from Candidatus Sysuimicrobium calidum, assembly GCA_031459935.1. Lineage (GTDB taxonomy): Bacteria > Sysuimicrobiota > Sysuimicrobiia > Sysuimicrobiales > Sysuimicrobiaceae > Sysuimicrobium > Sysuimicrobium calidum. The sequence goes on from JAVKHN010000001.1 coordinate 136,547, forward strand.
CACCCGGCCGGATGCGGTTCACCTCATCGTGGGCGAAGCCCCCATCTCCGGTCGGCCCGTGTTCCGTGGCGTAGAGCTGGCGGATGCGGGGATGCCACGCGAGCCCCTGGACGTTGCGGTGGCCGAGGGAGTAGACGGGGGAGCCGGGGAAGGGGTTGTCGCGGGGAATGCCCCCGTCCGGCAGGAGACGCAGGATCTTGCCCGCGAGGCTCGAACGGTCCTGGGCGAGGGTGGGAGAGCGGGCGTCCCCGGTGCCCACGTACAGCATGCCGTCGGGGCCGAAATGGATGCGCCCCCCGTCGTGCACGAACGCACCGGGGATGCCATCCAGGATCACCCGATCCCGCACGAGCCGGCCGCCCTCCTCCCGCAGGCGCTCCACGCGGTTGCGCAGCCCCCCGGCCTCATAGGTGTAGTACACGTAGACGTAGGGCTGTCGGGGAAACTCGGGGTGGAGGGCGAGTCCCAGCAGGCCCGCCTCTCCCACGTGCGCCACCGGAAGCTGGGCTACGGGATCCGGTTCCAGCCGGCCTGCACGGATCACCCGGATCCGGCCCGCCCGCTCCGTCACGAAGGCGCGGCCGTCCGGGGCGAAGGCCACCTGCCACGGGATCTCAAGCCGCCGGGCGTAGACCGTGACCTGCGGGGCGCCTGCCACCGGCACGCCGGCCGCCAGGCCTACCACCAGGGCGAGGATTCCCCACCGCATGGGATCCACCTCCCTGCCAAGTACACCTTCGGGGGATCAAGAAGGTGTGAAGGGCGCTATGATGGAGTCGTTTCCGAGGATGCCATGAACGTCCCCAGGCCGGCTGTCACCGACTCCGCCGCGGTCCTTCAGACCCCGCAGCGTCTGGGGTGGTTCGTGCTCCTCCTCATCGTGGGGCACGCGGCGGTGGATGCGGGCGCGGGCGCCCTTCCCGCTCTCGTCCAGCACTTCCGCATGGAACTCGCGCTTTCCTACACGCTCACGGGAATCCTCGTCACAGCCTCCTCCCTGGGCGGGGGGGTGGCGCAGATCGGCGCGGGGTTGTGGGCAGACTGGCGGCCCCAACCGTGGATGCCTGCGGCGGGCGTGGCCCTCACCGCCTTGGGCCTCGGGGGCGCCGGCTTCGTCCACGACGCGCGCACCGCCACCGTGGCCCTCGCCCTGATCGCCCTGGGTTCCGCGCTGTTCCACCCGGAGGCGGTTCGCACCGTCTATCTGTCCGGGGAGGAGCGACGGGCCACCGCGATGGCAACCTTCAGCATCGGCGGCAACCTCGGATGGGCGCTGGGCCCAGCAGTGGTGGCGCTCCTCACGGGTTTGTGGGGCCTGAGGGGGATGCGGTGGTGGTTGCTCGTGGGGCTCCCCATGGCGGTCTCCCTCGGGTTCGTCACGTCCCGCGTCCCCGCTCCGTCCGTCGCGGCGGCCTCTGCCGCCGCGGAGGAAGACCGGAACGACTGGGCGGCGTACCTCAACGTCCTCCTGGTGAGCCTTCTGCGGGGGGCCATCCACCTGGCGGTCACCATCTTCTATTTGGGCTACCTCATCGACACCATGGGCTGGAGCCGGACGGAGGCCTCCCTGGCCCTCTCCCTGCTGCTCGCCAGCGGCATCGTCTCCTCCCCCCTCCTGGGCCGGCTCGCGGATCGCTTCGGCCCCAAACCCGTGCTGGCCGTCACCATCGCGGTCCTGGCCGTGCTCGTGGCCTCGCTCCCGCTGGTGCCCTCGGGAGGCGTGTACCCCATGATGGTGCTGGTGGGCGCGAGCTCCATGGGGACCCTCCCGGTCTCCCTGGTGCTGGGGCAGCAATACCTGCCGGGTCGGCGGGCTCTGGGAGGGGGGATGCAGGTGGCGGTCTCCTCCTTTGCCTCCCTGTTCGCCACGCCGTTCGGCCTCCTCGCGGACCGCATGAGCATCCCCGCCGTGCTCTGGGTCGCGGCAGCGCTGGCGGCGTTCGGCGCGTTCCTCGCCTCGCGCCTTCCCGCCCGGGCCTAGGGCCGCACCCCCAGGATCACCCGCACCTCCAGCACCCGACTCCCCCGCACCACCCGCAGGCGCACGCCCTCTCCGGGCTTTCTCGTGCTCACGGCCACGAGCAGATCTTCCCAGGTCCGGATGGGCTCTCCGTCGAACGCCACGACAGCGTCTCCCACCCGCAGCCCTGCGGCCCGGGCGGGGCTACCGGGTACCACCTCCAGCACCAGGACCCCTTCGCGTGCGGAGATTCCCTGCTGCATCGCCGTCAGCGGCTCCAGCGTCTCCCCTGCGATCCCGATCCAGGCCCGCTCCAGGCGTGCGCCGGCCCGGAGCGCTGGCAGGACCGCGAGGATGGCGTCCGCGGACACCGCGAGCCCGCTGCGCGTGCCCCGCTCGAAGGTGGTGGCCACCACGAGGCCCACGGCCTCCCCGCGGGCGTTGAGAAGCGGACCGCCGGAGTTCCCCCGCGTCACCTCCCCCCGGAACCGGATCATGATGCCGGGCAGCAGCCCCGGAAGCGTGTCCCGCAGCGTCGCCACGGTTCCCACCGTCATCACCCGCACCCGGCCGCGGGGATGCCCGATAGTGGCCACGGGGTCACCCACCCGCACAGCGCTCCCTAAGGGGAGGGAGGGAACCGGCCGGCGGGGCGCGAGGTGGAGCAGGGCCAGGTCTCGGCGCGCATCGTAGCCCACCAGACGTGCGGAATACCGGGCGGCGTTGAGGCCCACGGTGATCTCCTCCGCGCCGCGGACCACGTGGGCCGCGGTGAGCAGCCATCCGTTCGGCTGGATGGCAAAAGCAGCCCCCAGCCCCCGACGGCCATCCTCTTCGGTCTCCACCACCGCCACCGCGGGCGCGGCCCGCTGGTAGAGGACCTGGGGATCAAACCCCTGGGCCCACGTGGCGGAGAGCAGGAACCCGACAAGGCATGCGGCTCCCAGGATCCGGGGAAGCCCGCGTCGCATGAGATCCCCTCCACGGTTTAGGATAAGGTGCGCCTGTGAACCCGTGAGTTTCACGAGGGGAGACCTTGCTGCGGGTCCGAGGCCTGAAGGTCCTGCAGGAGCCGGAGGGTCTGTTCCAACCGTGACTCGTGCACCAGCAGGCGGTCCCGGTGGAAGGTGGGAAGGGGGTGGACGGAGATTCCCTTCTGCTGGAGCAGGTCGGTGATCGTGGCGAGGAGATCTGCGGCCTCCGCATGCGGCTCCACGTCCAGGGTGATCATCCGGTAGCCGGTCTCCACCCGGATCGCGTGCAATCCCCGACCCGCCTGCGCCCACTCCGTCTCCCGGCAGATCACCCGGACCCCGTCCGGCTCAAAGGTAAGGCAGAAGGGCGCGTGGAACCGATTCGCCCGCCGCTGCACCGCTTTCGTCTCCCAGTGCGGGAGATGTACCCGGACGAGGGGCTCGGAGTCCACCACGACGCGCGCCCGGGCCAGCCGCTCCACCAGCCGGGGATCCAGCCTCATGCCACAGCCTGCTCCAGGTCCGCGAGGAGGTCTAGTGGATCCCCGATCCCGCGGGTACCGCCAGGGCGTTGAAGCCGGGTCTGCGCTCCACGCGAGCCTCCTGGGTCGCTCTCCTCCCATGGTAGTCCAGGTCTGCTACAGTAGAGCCGTGCGGTTCGGGGCCCACGTCTCCGTCCGGGGTCGCCTCCCCAAGGCCGTCGCCCGGGCCGTGGCCATCGGGTGCGAGTGCCTCCAGATCTTCGTGGGGAACCCCCGGCAGTGGCGCCCCGTTTCCTACCCTCCGGCGGATCTCGAGGAATTCCGCCGCGCGCGCGCAGCCTGTCGCCTCGACCCCCTCGTGGCCCACACCCCGTATCTCGTGAACCTGGCGGCGACGGGGGAGGTCTACGAGCGATCCGTGCGGGCCCTCGGGCACGCCCTGGAGGTGGTGGAGGCCCTGGAGGGGCTTGGGGTGGTCACCCACATCGGAAGCGCGAGAGATTGTGGCTTCGCGGAGGCGGTGCGCCGGGTGGCGCGGGCGGTGCGGAGGGGGCTTGCCGCCACGGATCATGCCCTGGTGCTCCTGGAGGGGAGTGCGGGGAATACCCTGGGAGGGACCTTCCGGGAGCTTGAGGCGCTTGTGGACGCCCTGGACGGGGACAGGCGGGTGGGAATCTGCCTGGACACCGCGCACCTGCACGCGACGGGTTGGGATCTCCGGACCCCGGAGGGGGTGGAGGCCATGCTCGGGGCCTTCCACGCCCAGGTGGGCCTGGAACGCCTGCGGCTGGTGCACCTCAACGACACCCGGGTCCCCTGCGGGAGCCGGCGGGACAGCCATGAGAACATCGGCGCGGGTCGGATTGGGCTTGCAGGTTTCCGGGCTCTGGTGAACCATCCCTGGCTCGATTCCCTCTGCGGGATCATCGAGACCCCGGGCTTCGGCGAGCAGGGGCCGGATCGCCGCAATCTGGAGGTGCTCAAATCCCTCCGGGCCAAGGCGGTAGGCGAGGCGGGACGGTGAGCGAGATCCAGTGCGCCTACCACCCGGACCGGTCCGCCCTTTACTACTGCTCGCGGTGCGGACGTGCCATCTGCCCGGGGTGCGTGGTGAAGACCGCATCCGGGAACCTGTGCCGGCCTTGTATCGAACAGCCGGTCCGGCCGCGCTCCCGGTCCGGGCCCCTGTGGGCATGGGTGGCCGCGGGAGCCGTGCTCTTCTTCTTGCTCTTCTGGTCCCTGCTCGCCTTACGTTAGACGGAGGGGGTCGTGGGGACCGGATGGAGCCCGAATTGCAGGAACATGGCCTCCAGCACCAGACGCGGCTGCACGTTGCGGCGCAGTTCCGCCTTCGCGCGCTCAATGGCCTCCATCCGCCGGTGGACGGCTTCCGGACCCAGGCGGGCCGCGAACCGACGGATCTCCTCCCGGCGGTCGAGGTTCACCAGCAGGCGTTCGTCGGCCGCATGGTGTTCTATCAGCACGTCCCGGTACCACAGGAGGGCGATGTCCAGCAGCGCCACGAGGCGGTCCCGGTCCTGTGCTAGGGACTCCGCGGCCTCCAGTGCCGCCAGCAACCCCTCCTGCTCGACGCGTTCAAGCCACCCCACCACCCGGTCCCGGTCCGCGAGGGCATCCGGATCCCGGGCCCACCGGGTTGCGAGAGCAGCGCGGCCCGCGCACAGGGCCGCAAGCACCCGCGCCCGGGCGGGGGGCACCTCAAGCTGCACCCGCAGGGCCCGCTCGATGTCCGCGGCCGCGACCAGGTTGAACCGCACCAGTTGCGTGCGGGAGACCACCGTGGGCAGCAGCGCGTGCGGGGATTCCGCCACCAGGAGGATCACGGTGCGGGGCGGCGGTTCCTCCAGCAACTTCAGGAGGGCGTTCTGGGCCTCCGGGAGGAGCCGCTCCGCAGGTGCCACGATGTATACCCTGTACTTCCCCTCGTACGGGCCGTACGCGGCCTCCTGACGCAGCTCCCGGATCTGGTCGATGCCGATTCCCTGGCGGCCCTCGGGCGGTTCAACCCACCGGATGTCCGGGTGCACCCTTCGCTCCGATTTCTGGCAGGGCAGGCATGCTCCGCACGCGTCCTCCGCGTAGTCCTCACACTGGAGGGCCTGGGCGAAGGCCCAGGCGACCTCCCGACGGCCCGTACCCGCGGGTCCCGCGAAGAGATAGGCGTGGTGCACCCGCCCCGTGCGGAGCGCGCTGCGCAGTAGGCCGATGGCGTGGTACTGGTCCAGGACATCCGCGAACCGCACTACACCCGCTCCATCCGCACCACATCCAGCACGAACACGATGGCCCCCCCCACCCGGACCCGCACGGGATACGCGGCGTAAACCTCCACGGGTTCCATCACGGGTGGGACCGGAGTCAGCAGCTGCTCCCGGGTACGGCAGGTGGCCCGCACGATCTCCAGCACCCGTTCCACCTGCTCCGCCTCCGTGCCCACGAGAACGGTGGCGTTTCCCGCTCGCAGGAATCCCCCGGTGCTTGCCAGCATGGTGGCCTGGAAGCCGGAGGCGGTGAGCTGCTCGATGAGCTTGGGGGCGTCCTTCTCCTGCACGATGGCCAGCACCAGCTGCGTCCCGCTAGACACGACCCTTCCCCTCTTCCCCGGGTGTGCGCGCCAGCAGGCCCCGTGCCCGCAGCACCGGCTCCACCTCCGCCCAGATCCGTGCCGCCACCTCCTCCACACTCCCCGTGGCCGGCACCACTCGCACGCGCGGGTCTTCGCGGCCAAGCCGCAGAAACCCTTCCCGGACCCGCTGGTGGAACGCGGCATCCTCGCCCTCCACCCGGTCCAGCCCTCCCTCTCCGCGAGCCCGGCTCACCCGCTCCAGCCCCACCTCCGGCGGGACGTCGAGGAAGAGGGTGAGGTCGGGGTACAGGCCGCCTGTAGCCACCTCGTTCACGCACCGCACCACCTCCACCCCAAGCCCCCGGGCGTACCCCTGGTAGGCCAGGGAAGCGTAGACGGACCGGTCCGAGAGCACCACCCGCCCTGCTTCCAGGGCCGGCCGCACCACCTCCCTGGTGAACTGGGCCCGGGCCGCGGCGAACAGGAGCATCTCCGTCTGGGGACAGATCCCGCGGGAGGCAGGATCGAGGAGGAGGGCCCGGATGGCCTCCCCCAGCGGGGTTCCCCCGGGCTCCCGGGTGGTCACCACCTCCACCCCCGCGGATCGGAGGCGCTCCAGGAGGCGCAGCACCTGCGTGGTCTTCCCCGCCCCCTCCGGGCCGTCCAGGGCGAGGAACATCCCTCGCCGGAGGGGTCTTCCGGTGGGCTCCCTCACCGTGGGTAGATCACCACCCGGCGGAACGGTTCCTCTCCCTTACTTTCCGAGACGAGCCCGTAGCGCTGCACGAGCTCGTGCTGCAGCCTCCGCACGTAGGCGTTCTGCGGGGAGAGCTCCACGGGCTGGGCCCGCTGCAGGACCTCCTGGATGGCGTCCTCCACCTCCCGAAGCGCCGCCTCCTCTGCGCTCATCTCCTCCCCGACCTCGAACAGGGAGCGCAGGAAGTTCACGAGTTGCGTGACGGTGTTGCTCTTCACCACGTAGAGGGGAACGCCCCGCTCCTGGACATCCCGCAGCTTCTTGGGTTGCCGCTTTTCCTGGGACTTCAGGGTCACCACCACGTTCGCGTCCTCCAGCCGGTCCACCACGTAGGCGGGCACCCGCAGCTCCCGGATGGCCCGCTCCAGGCGGTTGCGGCTCACCGCGTAGGGATAGATGCGCAGGACCTTCTTCCCCTGGGGCTTTGCCTCGGGAGATTGCACCACGAAGGACCGGGTCGGTTCCTCGGCCTCCACGGCCCGGATCTCCACCTCTCCGCTGCTGGCCCGTACCCGGAGCTCGGGCCGGGGCGGGATGCCCCGCAGCATGCGGTCCACCACCTCCGCCACGTCATGGTGGACCGCCAGCTTGTCCTTGTCGTGGATCTCGATCACCACGTCGAAGGTAGGAGGCGCCTTGCGCTCCAGCACCGTCTTCTGGGTGCCCCGCCGCCGGGCCTCCTCGTCCGAGAGGGTGACCGCCTGGATGCCGCCGATGAGGTCCGAGAGGGTGGGGTTCTGAAGCAGGTTCTCCAGGGTGTTCCCGTGGGCGGTGGCGATGAGCTGTACCCCCCGCTCCGCGATGGTGCGGGCAGCGAGAGCCTCCGCCTCCGTGCCGATCTCGTCGATCACGATCACCTCGGGCATGTGGTTCTCCACTGCCTCGATCATCACCGCGTGCTGCAGGGCGGGTTCCGGGACCTGCATGCGCCGGGCCCGGCCGATCCCGGGATGCGGGATGTCGCCGTCCCCCGCGATCTCGTTGCTGGTGTCCACCACGATCACCCGCTTGCCCAGTTCGTCCGCCAGCACCCGGGCCGCCTCCCGCAGAAGCGTGGTCTTGCCCACTCCCGGTCGGCCCAGCAGGAGAATGGACTTCCCGGACTCGATCACGTCCCGCACGATGTCCACGGTCCCGAACACCGCCCGGCCCACCCGGCAGGTGAGCCCCACGATCTCGCCCAGCCGGTTGCGGATGGCGGAGATCCGGTGGAGGGTCCCGCTGATGCCGGCCCGGTTGTCCTTTCCGAAAGCCCCCACCCGCTCCACCACGTAGTGGATGTCCGCGCGGGTGACGGGCTCCTTGCTGAGCGCCTCCGCCCCCTCCGGATACCGGGCCTCGGGCACCCGGCCCAGGTCCATCACCACCTCGATGAGGCTGTCCCGGTAGGGCTTGCGCTCCACGACCTCCCGGATGTGGGGCGGGAGGACCCCCAGCAGCAGGTCGAGGTTATCCGTGATCTGGATGGAGCGGGCGGGGATCCGCCGCTCCCGCCCATGCGGGCTACTGGACGCCAGGTATGCTGTCGACAACCCAAACCCCTCCTCGTCCCAGATGTCTCTCTGTCGTTCCCGAAGAAAACGAGGGGAGGAGGGACCCCTCTTCCCTCCTCCCAGACCACTCAGCACGCCATCGCATCGGCACCCGGAGGCTCGCTCCTTCCTGTTTCATTATACCGTTTGGAGCACGAAGCACTTGAGGTAGCGGGTCTCGGGCATGGCCCCCAGCATGGGGTGGTCCCGAGCCTGCCCCCGCAGCTCCAGCAGGCGCAGCCGCCGGCCCGCGTCCCGGGCCGCCTCCAGGATCACCCCCCACAGCACCCCCTCATCCACGAAGGAGGAGCAGGAGCAGCTCACGAGGTATCCCCCGGGTCGCAGCAGCAAAAGGGCTCGGAGGTTAATCTCCTTATAGCCCGCCAGGGCCCGGCGGACCGCCTCCTTCCGGCGGGCGAAGGCGGGCGGGTCCAGGATCACCAGATCCCACCGGGCCCCTTGCTGCCCCAGGGTCCGGAGGGCCTCGAAGGCATCCGCCACCTCGTACCGGCACCGGTCCAGTACGCCGTTGAGCCGGGCGTTCTCCCGGGCGAGGGCAACTGCCTCCTTGCTCACGTCCATGCCCAGCACCGACCGGGCCCCCTGGAGGGCCGCGTGGATCCCGAAGGCCCCGGTGTAGGAGAACACCTCCAGGACCTCCGCGTCCTGGGCGAGGGAGGCGCAGCTCAGGCGGTTCTCCCGCTGGTCACAGAACCAGCCGGTCTTCTGCCCTCCCGCCACGTCCACCACGAACCGGGCCGGCCCTTCCGCGATCTCCGCCCGGGTCGGGAGCTCTCCCCGGAGAAATCCCTGATAGCGGGGCAGGCCTTCCAGGGACCGCACCTCCGAGTCGTTGCGTAGGTACACCGCCCGGGCTCCGGTCTGGTCCAGGAGGAGGTCTGCCAGCAGCTCCTTGCGGTTGTCCATCCCGACGGCCAGGGTCTGCATCACCAGGAGATCCCCATACCGATCCACGATGAGCCCGGGGAGAAGATCCCCTTCCGCGTACACCACCCGGTAGGCGGTGGTCTCCCGGACCACCCGCTCCCGCAGCGCCAGGGCCTGGGCGATGCGACGCGCGAAGAAGGCCGGGCGGATGGGTTCCTCCTCAAAGGTGAGGATGCGGACCCGGATCTTGCTGTGGGGGTTGTAGAACCCTCGTGCGCAGAAAGCACCCCGGGAGGTGAGGACGTCCACGATGGCCCCGGGGGCCGGGTTCCCCCGCACCTCCGCCACCTCCCCTTCGTATACCCAGAGGTGCCCGGGGAGGATCCGCCGCTCCCGGCCCCGGTGGAGGACCACGGCGCCCTCGACGGGTTCGAGGTCTCGCACGGCTAGAAGAGGCTCATCTGCGCGGGCCGCCCGCCCTCCGATGCATCCTCTCCCTCCGCGAACAGGTGGATGCGGCCGAACTCCCCGTCGTACCCGGGCTCGATGTGCACCTGCCCTGTGCGCATGCGCAAGATCCCCTCCACCACGCGAGGCGGTGTGACCTTTCGCAGCTCCTCTAGCGGCACGTCCATGAGCACCGCGAACTCCCCTCCGAAGCGCTCCACGAGCTTCAGGTACTCCTCCCGCACCCGCACGGTCCCCACTCCCTGCTCCAGCGCCTCTGCCAGGATCTCCTCCAGGGGGATGAGGTTGCGGTAGGGAGGCCGCCCGGGAGGGACCGTCTCCTCCGGTCGGTCCGCCAGGGACTCCACCCGGTGCAGCACGCCCACCGTTACGGGCCGGCCGCACTTCGGGCACCGGCCTCCAAGCGCACGGGTCTCCCGGGGGTGCAGCCGCACGCCACAGGCACGGTGGCCGTCGTAGTGGTACTTCCCCTCCTCCGGGAAGAACTCGATGGTGTAGGTCACCCGGCCCGCGCGGATGGCCTCCACGATCCCGTCGTAGCTCAGCTCCGCCTCCAGGGCCGTGGCCTCCCGCCCGAGCTTGTTGGGGGAGTGAGCGTCGCTGAAGGAGACCAGGGTGATCCCGTCGAGCCGGGAGATCCGCCAGTTCATGGGCGGATCGCTCGAGAGTCCTGTCTCGATGGCCCGCACGTGTCGCAGTTGATCCCGGAAGCACTCCTCCAGGGAATCGAAGCCCGACTGCGACCCGAACACGGAGAACCACGGGGTCCAGGCGTGCGCGGGGATCACCAGGCAGCGGGGCGAGATCTCCATCACGTACTCCACCAGCTTCGCGCAGCTGAGGGTCAGGGTGGGGCGTCCGTCCGCCGCCAGGTTCCCGAACCGGCCCAGCACCGCGTTGATCCGGTCGCACACCTCGAAGGAGGGGCTCAGGAGGAGGGTGTGCACCTTTCGGAGTTTCCCGTCCTGTGGGTAGACGCTGCTGACCTCCACGGTGAGCACAAACCGCGTCCCCTGGTACTCAAAAAGCCCGTCCTCCGCGGGGCGCAGCTTGCTGCGCAGCTCCCGCAGCCACAGGGGATGCGTGAAATCGCCCGTGCCCACCACCTGAATCCCCTTGCGCCGGGCCCACAGGCTCAGGCTCTCCACGTCCATGTCCCGGCTGGTGGCCCGGCTGTACTTTGAGTGCAGGTGGAGATCGCACAGGATGGCCATGGCCTCCTCCCTCAGGCTCTTCCCCTTGAGGATACCTCCGGGACGACCCGGCGGGGGGAATTCCCCGGAGCTGCTGGACGTTTGTGGGCTCAGCAGGAGCCGGAGGAGAGCCATGGAGTGGCAGTGGACGGTCGCGGGGAACCAGACGGGACAGCAGGATGCCGGGTCGCCATCCCCCGCAGAGGAAGAGGTCCTGGATGCGTACTCCCGGGCCGTGGTGCGGGCCGTGGAGCGCGTGGGGCCCGCGGTGGTGAGCGTGGGGCTTGTGCGCCGGCGGGGGATGGCGGAGGTGCGGGGAATCGGAAGCGGGGTGATCCTCACCCCGGATGGGTATGTGCTCACCAACAGCCACGTGGTGCGGGGTGCGGACCGCATCGAGGTGCGCCTGGTGGATGGTCGGGAGTTCACGGCCCGGACGGTGGGGGAAGATCCCCATACGGATCTCGCGGTGCTGCGGGTGCCGGAAAGCGGGCTTCCCGCCGCGGTGCTCGGGGACTCCTCCAAGCTCCGGGTGGGGCAGCTGGTGGTCGCCATCGGGAACCCCCTGGGGTTTTCCGCCACGGTCACCGCGGGCGTGGTGAGCGCCCTGGGCCGCACCCTCCGTTCGGAGACGGGCAGGCTCATCGAGAACGTGATCCAGACGGACGCGGCCCTCAATCCCGGAAACTCCGGGGGGCCGCTTGTGGACGCCCGGGGAGAGGTGGTGGGGATCAACACCGCGGTGATCGCGGGTTCCCAGGGGCTGTGCTTCGCCATCCCCGTGAACACCGCGAAGTGGGTGGTTGCCCAGCTCATCCGCTACGGCCGGGTGCGACGGGCGTACCTGGGGATCGTGGCCTCCACGGTCCCCGTGAACCGCGGCCTCGCGGTGCGTCACCGACTCGGTGCTTCCACCGCGGTGCGGGTGCTGGAGGTCCAGCCGGGCTCTGCGGCAGAGCGGGCGGGGCTGCGACCGGGCGATCTCCTGGTGGCGCTGCAGGGCCGGCCCGTGCGCAGCCTGGACGACCTGCAGGCGGTGCTGGGCCAGCACCCCCCGGGCGTCCCGCTCGCGGTGCACGGAATCCGGAATGGCCAGCGGTTTGAGCTGGAGGCGGTGCCCGGGGAGCTGGTAGACGAACTGTAGGGATGCCGGTTCTGGGACTTGCGCTCGGCTTGGTTCTCGCGCTCGGCGGGGTGGTCCGCGAGCGGATAGAGGTCGCGGGGTTTGCGGAACCGCACACCCCACCCGCCCTCAACCGGAGCGTGGCCTTCCGGTACGTGGATCTGGATCGCCCGCCCCGGGCGGTTTTGGTGCTGATCCCCGGGCTGAGCGGCGGAGCGGGCTCTTTGGGCCTTCTGGCCCGGGCTTTGGCGGCCCAGGGACCGGTGGAGGTGTGGGTCTGGGAGCGCCGCAGTAACCTCCTGGAGGATCACACGGGTCTGCGGGAGGCCCTGCGGACGCAGAACCCCGCGTTTGCGGTGGCCTACTCCTTCGCGCCAGGGTTCGAGCTGGGGGGCCGGCGGTTTGCCGAACCGGACCCTCAGGTCCTCCGGGCCATGGCCCACTGGGGCCTGGACGTGCATCTCCGGGACCTGCACGCCCTCCTCCAGGAGATCGGGCGACGGCTTCCGGGAATGCCCGTCTTCCTGGGTGGGCACTCCCTCGGGGGAGTGCTGGCGGCCCTGTACGCCGCCTACGACTTCGGCACCGAAGCCGATCCGGATCCGGGACTCCGCCACGTGCGGGGTCTTGTGTTCCTCGACGGGCTCCCGGTCCCCGTGCTTCCGGCCATCGACGAGCGGGCGTACCGGAGCGGGTTCGTGCTCCCCATGGTGGGGCGCGTTCCGGGGGTGGAGGGTTTGGTGCAGGGACACGTCCCCCCCTACCTGGCCTTCTCCACCCTCAATCCGACCCTCACCCGGGCCCTCTCCGTGGCCATGCTCCTCGCGCGGTTTCGGCCGCAGGAGCGTGCCAGCTTCCCCCTGGCCCCCACCTATCCCATGCCGCTCACCAACGAGGCCGCGCTGGGGATGAGCCTGGACGACAACGCGCAGCGGAACTTCGCTCTCCGCTCGCGTCTGGGCCTTCCGGACGGCACCTTCGAACTCGTCCCGGATCCCTCCGGCCGCAGCCGGGGACTCGTCGTCCTCTCCTCCCTGCGTCCCCACCCGGGCCGGGAGCTGGTGGGATGGCGCAACGGTCCGGATGTCGGGGAGCCCACGGACCTGCGGGAGCTCAGCTCCGCCGGGGTGGACGAGGAAACGGACTTCTCGGAGTGGTATTTCCCCCTGCGGTTGCTCCTGGACGTCGCGGTGACGGTGCGTATGGAACCCTCGCCCCGGGTCCCAGACATCGGGCGGATCCGCCCACCGGGCACCCTGGATCTGCCCATGCTGTCCGTTGGCGCGGGACAGGGAATCCTGCGGCATCCCTGGATGCACCGGCTCTTCTTGCGCCGGACCGCAAGCCGCGACGCCACCGTGCACATCCTGCCGGAGGCCGCGCACCTAGACGTGGTGACCGCCCGGGAGAATCCCGCGGTCCCCCTTCTTCTGCGATGGGTGGTGGATCGGATCCCGTGAGGAGAGCTCCATGCGGTTGTTGGTCCTGGCGGTCCTGGTGATCATGGCGGCGCAGCCGGTAGCGGCCCCGGAGTTCAAGCGGGGCGTCGTGACCCTCCTGCAGGGGTCCCGGCGCGTGGTGGTACAGGTGGAGGTGGCGGATACCCCACAGACCCGGGCCCGGGGCCTCATGTTCCGCACCCACCTCCCCGAGAGCCACGGCATGCTCTTCCTGTTCGAGTCCCCACAGCGCCTGGCCTTCTGGATGAAGAACACCCTGATCCCCCTCTCCATCGCCTTCATGGACACCCGCTGGCGGATCGTGGACATCCAGGACATGGACCCGCCCCGCCCGGGTGGCGAGATCCCCATCTACGTCTCCCGCGTGGAGGCCCAGTATGCCCTCGAGGTGAATCAGGGATTCTTCGCGCGGCACGGGATCACCGTGGGCGCGCTGGTCCGCTACCGACCGCTGCGCTGATGCTTTGGCTGCTCCTTCTCGTTCTGGCGCTTCCTCCTGGGCGTTCCGGGACGTCCCAGATCCTTCTCTGCCTGCGGGAGTCCCCCTTCTTCGAGCTTCGGTACGTGCACTCCGTGGAGCGGACCCCCGTGGTCGAGACCTACCGGATCCAGGGTGGAAGGCTCGTGCTCGTGGGGATGCGGTTCCGGTCTGTGGGGTGGGGGCTTCCCTCGGAGGGATATGTCCGGCAGAATGGATGGTTCGTGGTCTCCGGCCTGCACCGACCCCTGGGCGCCCTGCGCCTGCGCGTCATGCGGCTCAACCGATACCTCCTGGTGGCGGAGCGTCAGACCCTGCCCCTTCTCTCGCTCGCGGGCGAGGGAGGTGTGCTTGTTCTCTCCGCGGGGCGAGTTCCCGGTTGTACCCGCGTCCTCCGGATCGTCCGCGCCTGACCCCCGCGATCCGAGTTGGTAAGATAGGGGATGGCCTCCCGGAGGAGGCTCCGGGAGCGGAGAGTCTCCGGTAGGAATTTCAGGAGGATCGGGATGTCTGAGGCCAAGATCGTTCTCCCGCCCTTCTCGGGTACCGAGCTGAGCCTGCTGTGGGCGGTGCTGGGTTCCGCCTTTCTGGCCCTCTTGTACGGAGCCTACCTCCGGGCCCGCGTGCTGCGGGCGGACCCTGGGCCGGAGGCCATGGTCTCCGTGGCCCGCGCCATCCAGGAAGGGGCGTACGCGTACCTGAGCCGGCAGTTCCGCACCATGGCTTGGTTCATCGCGCTCCTCACGGTGGGGCTGTACCTCCTGTACCTCCCCCTCTACCGGGAGAAACCCATCCTGGCGGTGGGGGTGGCGGGTGCGTTCCTCATGGGCTGCCTGGCCTCCTACGGCGCGGGGTATGTGGGGATGACCTCCGCGGTGCAGGGGAACGTGCGCGTGGCGAACGCGGCCCGCCGGTCGTTCAAGGAGGCCCTGGAACTCGCGTTTCAGGCGGGCACCATCTCCGGGATGTTCACGGTCGGGTTGGGGCTTCTCGGAGCCGTGATCATCTTCATGCTCTTCCGTGAGGATGCCATGCGGGTCCTCGTGGGCTTCGGGTTCGGCGGGTCCCTGGTGGCCGCCTTCATGCGGGTGGGGGGCGGGATCTACACGAAGGCCGCGGACGTGGGTGCGGATCTCGTGGGAAAGGTGGAGGTGGGAATCCCGGAGGACGATCCCCGCAACGCGGCCGTCATCGCGGACAACGTGGGCGACAACGTGGGGGACTGCGCGGGGATGGCCGCGGACGTCTTCGAGTCCTATGAGGTGACCCTGGTGGCCGCCATCATCCTCGGGGCCGCCACCCTGCTGGATCCCCTCTTCCGGGCTCGGTTCCCGGACGAGGCGGCCGCCCAGGCCTTTGCCCTCAAGCTCATCCTTTTCCCGCTGCTGGTGCGGGCCGTGGGCGTGTTCGCCTCCGTGGTGGGGACCTGGGTGGTGCGGGGTTCGGACGAGGAGGTGGGGGATCCCATGAGGCCCATCAGCCGGGGATTCTGGACCGCCGCCCTTCTGGCTACCGTGGGGTTCGGCGTCGTCACCCACGTGTACCTGGGAGACTGGCGGTTCTTCTGGGCCACCTTCATGGGCATCGTGCTCGCGGTGGTGATCGAGCGCATCACGGACTACTACACGCACACGGATCGCCCACCCGTCACGGAGATCGCCTACGCTAGCAAGACGGGTTCCGCCACCCTCCTGCTGACGGGGCTGGGGCTGGGGATGGAGAGCAGCGTGTGGTCCATCGTGGCCATTGGAGCCACCATCCTGGCTTCCTTCGCCATCTTCGGCGGGGATCTTGCGCTTTCGGCCTACGGGATCGCGCTCGCGGGCCTGGGGCTGTTGACCACCACGGGCTTCATCCTCGCTGAGGACACGTACGGGCCCATCGTGGACAACGCGAACGGGATCTTCGAGATGTCGGGGGTGGAGCGGGGCGGGTCCCTCGCGGGCCGGATCGTGGCCCGGCTGGACCAGGTGGGCAACACCACGAAGGCCCTTACCAAGGGGTTCGCCATCGCCACCGCGGTGGTGGCGGCCACGGCCCTGTTCCGCTCGTACATCGACGAGGCGCGCCTGCTGGCGGATCCCGGGGAACTGCAGCGCGCGGTGCAGGCGGGAGGCCAAGGCCTTCTGGCGGCCCTGGAGCGGATCGGCATCCAGGTGAACCTGCCCCTGGTGTTCATCGGACTGCTGGTGGGCGGGGCAGTGCCGTTCCTGGTCTCCGCGTTCCTCGTGCGGGCCGTGGGCCGGTCCGCCTTCCAGGTGGTGGAAGAGGTGCGCCGGCAGTTCCGGGAGATCCCGGGTCTCCTGGAGGGCCGGGCCCGGCCGGAGTACTCCCGGTGCGTGGACATCGTGACCGCCGCGGCCCAACGGGAACTGTTGCCCAGCGCCCTCGTGGCCATCTCGGCCCCGGTGCTGGTGGGGTTCGGACTGGGAGCCGGGGCCCTGGGCGGGTATCTCGCGGGCGCCATCCTCACCGCGCAGCTGCTGGCGGTGTTCATGGCGAACACGGGCGGGGCCTGGGACAATGCGAAGAAGAAGATCGAGGACGGGTATCTCGGCGGAAAGGGCACGGACTACCACAAGGCCGCGGTGGTGGGGGACACCGTGGGCGACCCCCTCAAGGACACCGCGGGTCCGGCCCTCAATCCCATCATCAAAGTGATGAACCTGGTGGCCATCCTCATCGCCCCCCTGGTGATCCAGGACCTTCCCGTGGTGGCCCGGGGCGTGGTGGTGGCGACCGCGCTCGTGGTCATCGCCTTCGCGGTGTGGATGAGCAAGCGGGGGGCGCTCGTGCAGCGGCCGGGAGCGGTTCCCGTGCCGGAACTGGGCAAGTGAGGTTCCCGACAACCCTCCGGTAGGTCCGCGCGGGCTTCCGGGTTACCTGCCCGATACACGCGGAGGGGAACCTGGCACCGTGGGGATCCGGAAGGTCCTGGGAGCGTGGGGGGCGGTTCTCCTCCTGGCCTCCTCCCGGGGGGGTGCCCAGCCGCTTCCTGCGGGAGGATTCGTGCTGGTGCCGGAGGCCTCCCGGATCACCTTCTTCGTGCGGGACAACCGGGGCGGGTTTGCGGGATCCGCCCGGGAGATGGAGGGCCGGGCCCTGGTGCGGCAGGTGGAGGGGTTCGTGTATGCGGCGGAGCTCTGGGTCCGGGTGCCTGCCCGCTCCGCCACTACGGGGCTCGGCCTTCGGGATGCCCAGATGCACCGGTCGCACCTGCATACGGATCGCTATCCCCTGGTCGCCTTTACGGGCACGGTCTTTGCGGAACGCGTGCGGGTCGCTTCCGAGTTCCCCGCGGAGGTCCGGGGGATCCTGCACCTGCACGGGGTTCAGCGGGAGGTCCTGTTTCCGGCCCGCATCACCCCGCTTGTGGACGGGTTCCGCGGCCGGGCGGAGTTCGTGGTCCGCATGAGCGAGTACGGGATTCCGCTTCCGCGGTTCTGGATCTTCGTGGCGGAGGATCCCGTGCGGGTAGCGGTGGATCTGGTCTTCCGGACCCCGGGCCCCTAGAGGGCGTAGCCACCAAGACGCGAGACCCTCCTTCCCTCAGCCCGGCGCCGGGTAGAGGATCCGGGTCCCCTCCACCTGGGCGAATCTCGGCAGGCGGTGCGGCGCGCAGCCCTGGTCCGTGATGTGGCGCACGTGCCAGCCGCGGACCAGGAACGCATCGCTCAGCAGCTGCCGGTGGCACCGCCACGGGCTGGCCTCCGCGCACATGAGGACCATCCGGCGCTGGGCGGCGAGGGCCTCCAGTTCCTGGAGGATGCGTGCGAAGGCCTCCGTGAGCATGAAGTCCGCGTAGGCCCGAAACGACCCCACCTTCCAGCCCGTGTTGGGGCTTCCGGGTTCCGGTGTGCGGTAGCCGCCCAAGTCCTCCCGCCACACGTATCCCATACCCCGGCTTCGCAGGGCCTCCGAGAGGACTTCGCTCCGGAAGTGGGGGAAGCGGCGCGAGGTGGGCCACCGACGCACGTCCACCAGCACCTGGATGCGGTGCGCCTCCAGGAGGGCGAGGAAGCCTTCCAGGGGGCGGGTGGAGTGGCCGATGGTGTGCACGGTGCGGGGGAGTCTGCAGCCGGACGGAGGACGCATGTCCTACCCGCGGATCAGGAGGGTACTCCCCGTGAACACCGCGAGGGCGGTCAGCACCACGGCGCCGCTGGGCGCGACGTTCAGGTAAAAGCTTGCCGTTAGCCCCACCAGCACGGAGAGAAGCCCGAAGATCACCGCAAGCCCCAGCATGGCCCGGAAGCTGCGGGCCACCCGCATGGCCGAAAGGCTCGGCAGAACCAGCAGGGCACCCGTGAGGAGGATTCCCACCACCCGCATGGAGACCACCACGGTGGCGGCCACGAGCAAGGTGAAGAGGAGGTTGAGGGCGTCCACGGCGATCCCCTGCGTGCGGCTCGCCTCCTCATCCACGGTGATGGCGAGAAGCTCCTTGTACAGGATCCCCACGGTTCCCACCACGATCCCGCCGAGGGGTACCAGGAGCCGGAGGTCCCGGGGCTGGACCGCGGTGAGGGCGCCGAACAGATACGCGAAGAGGTCCGGAGTGAACCCTCGGCCCAGACTGAGGAGCACCACCGCGACCGCGTATCCCCCGGAGAGGAACACCGCCAGGGCCGCCTCCCCGGGAATCCGTCCCCGGGTGCGCAGCCACTCAACCCCCGCCGCGGCCAGGAGAGCGGCCCCCAGGGCTCCCCACAGGGGATCGGCTCTCAGGAGGAGGGCGAGGGCGATGCCCGCGAGGGCGGTGTGGGAGAGGGTGTCCGCGATGAGGCTCAGCCGCCGCAGCACCAGGAACACGCCCATCAGCGGCGCCACCACGCCCACCACCGCGCCTGCGGCGAGCGCCCGCTGCATGAAGCCGTAGTTCAGGAGCTCGAGCATGCTAGTGCCGGTGCGCCACGAGCCAGCTCCCCGCGGGGTACAGCCGCTCCAGCGCGCCCGAGCGGAGCGCCTCCTGCGGGCTTCCGTGGAAGAAGAGACGGCGGTTCAGGCACGCGATCCGCGTCACCTCCCGGGCCACTACCCCGATGTCGTGTGAGACGAGCACCAGGGTGACACCCTCCTCATTGAGCCGGTGCAGGAGTCCGTAGAACTGCTCCTGGGCCTCCACGTCCACCCCCACGGTGGGTTCGTCCAGGATCAGCAGCTCCGGCTCCGTGGCGAGGGCCCGGGCGATCTGCACCCGCTGCTGCTGGCCCGCGGAGAGCCGGGCCACGGGCCGGTTCCGGTACCCCTCCATTCCTACCGTCCGCAGGGCCCGCTCCGCGGCCTCCTCGTCCGCCTTCGTGAACCACCGTCCCACCCCCACACGCCCCGCCCGGCCGCTCAGCACCACCTCCAGCACCGTGGCGGGCAGGCGCACTTCGTACGGCACGGATCGCTGAGGCACGTACCCGACGCGATGCCAGCTCCGGAAGGAATGGAGATCCTCCCCGAACAGGCGCACGGATCCGTGACTGGGATGCACCAGCCCCAGCATCACCCGCAGCAGGGTGGTCTTGCCCGCGCCATTGGGGCCGATGATCCCTAGGAAGTCGCCCCGGTGCACCACCAGGTCCACGTCCTCCAGGATCCGCTCGCCGTCCCGGTCCACGCACACCCGGTGGAGCTCCACCACCGCGGGTCCGCTAGCGACACGCCAGTCCATGGGCGAGGTTCCGGAGATTCTCCTCCATCACGGTGAAGTACGTGCGTCCCCGGGCCAGGTCTTCCGGCCGAAGGCTCTCCAGAGGATGAAGCACCGCGGTGCGGACGCCCACCTCGCGGGCGATGGTCTCCGCCACCCGGGCATTCGCGGGCGATTCGAAGTAAATCACCCGCACACGGTACAGGCGGGCAAGGCGCACCACCTCCCGGAGTTTTGCGCTCGTGGGTTCCGCCTCCGGCGAAAGTCCTGTGATGGGGACCATCTCGAGCCCGTACCGCCGCGCGAGATACCCGAAGGCCGCGTGCGCGGTGATGAAGACCCGGGTGCGGCACCCTCTCAGACGCTCCTGAAACCTCCTGTGAAGGGCGGCGAGTTCGGCCCGCAGCATCTGGGCGTTCCGTCGGTAAACCTCCGAACCCCCAGGATCCACCCGAGAGAGCCCCGCCCGGATACGCTCCACCTGCAGCTGCGCCAGCACGGGGTCCAGCCACACGTGCGGGTCCACGGAGTTGGAGGTGTTGCCAAAGCGAGCCCGCAGGAGCGGCAAGCCCTCCGTGGTATTCACGAGGAGGACGTGTGCGGGGAGCTCGCTTTGAAGCCGCGTGATCCAGACCTCCAGCCCCGCACCGTTGTACACGAGCAGGCGGGCCCGGCGGAGGGTGAGCACGTCCCGGGGAGTCAGCTCGTAGTGGTGCACCTCCATGCCTGCGGGCACCAGCTGCCGCACCTCCACGCGGTCCCCTCCGACCCGGCGGGTGAACTCGTAGAGGGGATAAAAGGAGGCCACCACCAGAAACTTCTGCGGGCCCACGGGTGCCCCGGACGTGCCGAGCAGCAGCAGGAGCAGCGCTACGCCTCGCATGGGGGGCCCTTTCGGATCTGGCAGCGCGCACAGTAGCCCATGAGCTCCAGCCGATGCCCGGTGACCCGGAACCCACGGGTCCGGGCGGCCCGCGCCAGCGCCGCCACGTTGCACTCCTCGAAGGGCTCCAGCCTCCCGCACCTCAGGCAGATGAGGTGATGGTGGTGCGTGCGGGCGAGCTCGTACCGGGTGCGGCCATCTCCCAGGTGCAGGGCCTCCACGAGCCCTTCAGCCTGAAGCAGATCCAGGGCGCGGTACACGGTGACCCGGCCGATCCGGGGCAGGAACCGGCGGGCCCGGGCGTGGATGGCATCCACGTCCTGGGCACAACCCAGCTCCTCCAGGGCGCGCATCACGGCCCGGCGCTGAGGGGTGAGGCGGCGGTTCGGTCGGTTTTGCATGAGCCGGCGAAGTGAAATCGAGTTTCAGTTTCAATTTTAACGGGCTGGTCCCCTCCTGTCAACACGCGCTCGATGGCCGTGGCTCAGTGTCCTCCCGGACGACTGGCCTCCCGCACCAGGTGCCCCAGTTCCGGGAGGACGAGCTTCTCCATAGCGAGCCGTACCGCATGCGGGGAGCCGGGCATGCTCAGGATCACCTTTCTCCGGTACACCCCCCCGACGGCCCGGCTCAGCATGGCGGCGGGCCCGACTTCCTGGTAGGAGAGCATCCGGAACAGTTCCCCGAACCCGTCCAGGCGCTTCTCCACCAGGGCGGCCACCACCTCGTAGGTCACGTCGCGGGGTGCGATCCCGGTCCCTCCGGTGGTGAGGATGGCCTGTACCTCCGGGTCCTGGGCTGCCTGCTGGATCCAGCTTGCGATGGCCTCCGGTTCGTCCCGAACGATGCCCCTGCGCACCACCCGGTGTCCGCGGGTGGTCAACAGCTCCACGAGGAGGTCCCCGCCCGTGTCGGTCTCCGGGGTTCGGGTGTCGCTGATGGTGAGGACCGCGCACCCCACGGAGCCGGGAGCGGCCTCCCGATGCTGCCGCACGCTGGGGGACTCCATCGGGCTCCATTATGGCATGTGCTTGGCGGCCGGAGGAGGCGGCTCTACAATCCCCTTGAGATGACCCTCCTGGAACTCCAGCAGCGGCTGCAGCGCAAGGCGGCGGAGATCGCCGCCTTGCGGGAGATCGGCCGGGCCATCAGCCAGGCCCTGGACCTCGACTCCACCCTGGCCCTCATCACCCGCAAGACCGCGGAGGTGATGGGCATGGACTCCTGCTCCCTCTACCTGCTGGATCCCCAGCGGGAGTACCTGGTGCTGAAGGCCACCACGGGGCTCGCGCCCGACGCCGTGGGCCGGGCCCGGCTGCGCCTGGGGGAGGGACTCACGGGGTGGGCCGCCAAGCACGGGCAGCCCGCCTGGAGCAGCGATGCCGCCCGGGACCCTCGATTCGTCCTCCTCCCGGAGACCCAGGAGTACCGGTTCCGGTCCCTGCTGGCGGTTCCCCTCACCGTGGGCGGCCGGGTCCTGGGGGCCATGAACGTCCAGACCCGGGCAGAGCACGAGTTCCGGGAGGAAGAGGTGGAGCTGCTGAGCCTCATCGCAGACCTGGCGGGCGGGGCCATCGAGAAGGCCATGCTGTACGATCACATGCGCCGGCAGCTGCATGAGCTGCGTACCCTGGCCGAGCTCAGCCAGACCCTCGCCTCCCCCCTCTACCTGGAGCAGGTCCTGCAGGTGATCGTGGAGATGGCCGCCCGCATGCTGGATGCCCGGCTGGTGAGCCTGCTGCTGCTCGATGAGGAGTCCGGAGGGCTCCGGCGGGCCGCGGCCCACCCCCCGGACGACCGCTATACGGAGCGAGATCCCATCCCCTTGGGAGAGGGGATCGCGGGCCGAGTGGCGGCCACGGGGGAGGTGGAGGTGGTCCAGGACCTCGTGCAGGATTCCCGGTTCTACGACCCCGAGCTGGCCCGGGAGCAGGGGCTGCGCTCCATGGTGTGCGTGCCCCTGCGGGTGCGGGATCGGACCATCGGGGTGCTGAACTGCTACCGGGCACAGGCGCACGCCTTCTCCACCGGCGATGTGAGTCTCCTCACCGCCCTGGCCACCCAAACCGCCCTCGCCATCGAGAACGCGCACCTGGTGATGCGATCCGCGGTGGTGCGGGAGATGCACCACCGGGTGAAGAACAACCTCCAGACCATCGCCATGCTCCTGCGGCTGCAGCTCTCCGGAGACCAGGATCCCCGGGTGCGGGAGGTGCTCACGGAGACCATCAACCGGGTTCTGGGGATCGCTGCGGTGCACGAGATCCTCTCCCTGGAGGGCTTCCGCACCGTGAACCTCCGGGAGGTCCTGGACCGGGTGACCCGCGCGGTGGTGTCCAACATGTGTCCCGCCCACCTCATCCTGGAGGTCTCCGTGGAGGGCGAGGACGTGTACTTCCCCTCGCAGCCCGCCACCGCCGCGGCCTTGGTGGTCACGGAGCTCGTGCAGAACGCGCTGGAGCACGCCTTCCAGGGCCGCAGTCGTGGACGCCTCGTCGTGCACCTCGGCCAGACCCCCACCCACGTGCTCCTCGAGGTGGCGGACGACGGGAGGGGGCTGCCGGACGGCTTCGACCCACGGGCCTCCCCCGAGCTCGGGTTGCGCATCGCCAGCACCCTGGTCCATGAGGACCTACGCGGAGAGCTGCGGGCGGAGAACCGGGAGGGCGCGGTGTTTCTCGTGCGCATCCCCCGGGAGGTGTTGGGCTCGTGATCCGCATCGTGATCGCGGACGACGAGTCCCTCATCCGCATGGGACTGCGATCCATGCTGGAGGAAAAAGGCTACCGGGTGGTGGGGGAAGCCTCCGACGGGCGCCGTGCCGTGGAGCTGGTGCGCAAGCTGCGGCCGGACCTGGTGATCCTCGACATCAAGATGCCGGAGATGGACGGCCTCCAGGCGGCCCAGAAGATCCAGGAGATCCGCCCCACCCCCGTGGTGATGCTCACCGCCTACAGCGAACGGGAGCTAGTGCGTCGGGCCCAGGCCGCGGGGGTTCTGGGATACCTCGTGAAGCCCATCAAGGAGGAGGACTTGGTGCCCGCCCTCGAGGTGGCCCTCGCCCGGTTCCGGGACCTGCAGGAGCGGGAGGGCCGCATCGCGGAACTGGAGCAGACCCTGGAGGACCGCAAGCTCGTGGAGCGGGCCAAGGGGGTGCTCATGCGCCGGGAGGGCCTCACGGAGGAGGAGGCGTACCGCCGGATCCAACAGGAGGCCCGCCGCACCCGGCGCTCCATGCGGGCGGTGGCGGAGGCGATCCTGGCGGGGGAGCGGATCTGATCCACAAGATTTATCATAGACTTCCTTGACATATCGCCCCCGGCCTGGTACCTAAAGGACAACGTACAGGGAGCGGGCCCGAGGGGACGTGCTTCGGCCCTCTCGGGCTTTCCCATATTTCCAGGACGGAGCCAGCCGACCGCGATGTCGTGGACGGACCACTGGGACCTGGGAACGCTGCTCCTCGGAGAGCGGGACGCCTGCGGGGTGGGCTTCGTGGCCCGCACGGATGGAGTCGCCTCGCACGCGGTTCTCCGCCTGGCTTTGCAGGCCCTACGGAACCTCGCCCATCGCGGAGCCCAGGCCGCGGACGGCCGGACGGGCGATGGGGCCGGGATTCTCACGCAGATTCCCAAGGGGATGTTCCGCCGGATCCTGCACGAGATGGGAATCCGCGGGGAGGTTCCTGCTCTCGCGGTGGGGATGTTTTTCTTCCCTCGGGATGCGCAGGCGCGGGAGACGTGTCGCCGGGCCTGCGAGGCGGAGTTCGCGGCCCTCGGCGTGGAGCTCCTGGGCTGGCGGAAGGTTCCCGTACAGCCCAGAGCCCTGGGCGAGTACGCGCTCGCGACCCTGCCGTGGATCGAGCAGGCGCTCCTGCGCAGACCCGAGGGCCTGGAGGAGGAAGCGTTCGAGCGGCTCCTGTACCGGCTGCGCCGGCGGATCGAGCGGCGCATCGCGCCTGTAGGCGCCTACATCCCTTCCCTCTCGTGCCGCACCATCGTGTACAAGGCCCTGGCGAGCGCACCCCAGCTGGAGCAGTTCTACCTGGACCTGCAGGATCCGGACTTCTCCGTACAGGCTGCGGTCTTCCACCAGCGGTACAGCACGAACACCAACCCCTCCTGGTCTCTGGCACAGCCCTTCCGGCTGCTGGCCCACAACGGCGAGATCAACACCCTGCTGGGCAACATCCACTGGATGCGGGCCCGGGAGCCGGAGCTCCGTAGCCCCCTGTGGGGCGAGGCCATCGGAGAGCTCCTCCCCGTCATCCAGCCCGGCGGAAGCGACAGTGCCATGCTGGACAACGCCGCGGAGCTGCTGCGCCGCAGCGGCCGGGACCTGCTCCACGTCCTCCGGATGCTGGTGCCGGAGGCGTGGGAGAAGGATCCCGAGCTGGATCCGGAGGTCCGGGGCTTCTACCGGTATCACGCCTGCCTCGTGGAGCCCTGGGATGGGCCCGCGGCCCTGGCGTTCTTCGACGGACAGGTGATCGGGATGGCCCTGGATCGGAACGGTCTGCGGCCCGCCCGGTACACCATCACCCGGGACGGACTCGTGATCGCGGGGAGCGAGGTAGGGATCCTCCCGCTGGCGGCCGGACGGATCCTGGAGCGGGGTCGCCTCGGCCCGGGTCAGATGATCGCCGTGGACCTCTGCGCCGGCGAGGTCTACCACCACGCGGAGATCCTTCAGAAGCTGAGCCGTCGCCGTCCGTACGCGGCGTGGGCCCGGCGCATCCGAGAAGCGGGCAAGGCCCCGGTGCTCTCCGCGGCTTCAGGGAACGGCGAGGAGTTCCTGCACGCGCTGCATCTCGCCTTCGGCTACACCAAAGAGGACGTGCAGCGGGTGCTGGGTGCCATGGCCGCGGAGGGGAAGGACGCGGTGGGCTCCATGGGGGACGATACCCCGCCTTCTGCCCTCTCGCACCACCCGCGGCTCCTGTACCAGTTCTTCCGGCAGCGCTTTGCACAGGTCACCAACCCGCCCATCGACTCCCTCCGGGAGCACACGGTGATGTCCCTGGATGTGCTGTTGGGCCCCCGGCGTTCCCTGCTGGAGGAAACCCCGGAGCACGCGGATCTGGTGCATCTCCACAGCCCCATCCTCACCCCGGAGACGTTCGGGTGGCTCCTGGGCCCGGACTGTCCCTTCCGGGCCGTAAGGCTGGAGGCCCTGTTCGATCCCGCGGGCGGCGCCGAAGCCCTTCGGAGGGCTGTGGATGCGCTGTGCGCGCGTGCCGCGCAGGCGGTGCGGGAGGGAGCGGGCATCCTCATGCTCAGCGATCGGAACATAAGCCCGGATCGGGCGCCCATCCCCATGCTGCTCGCGGTGGGTGCGGTGCACCACCACCTGATCCGGGAGGGCCTGCGGATGCGGGTGGGGTTGGTGGTGGAGACCGGGGAGGCCCGGGAGGTGCACCACGTCTGCTGCCTGGTGGGCTACGGGGCGGAGGCCATCTTCCCGTACCTGGCCCTCGAGACCGCAGACCGGCTGCACCCGGAGGGGGCTAGCAAGCTCCGCAAGGCCCTGGAGGCGGGGCTGCTCAAGGTCATGGCCAAGATGGGGATCGCGCCTTTCGCGGCGTACTGCGGGGCCCAGATCTTCGAGGCCATCGGGCTTGACGAGGACCTGGTGGCCCGGTACTTCACCGGTACCCCGGTGCATGCGCCCGGGGTGGGGCTTGAGGCCATCGCGCAGGACGTCCTGCGGCGACACGCGGCGTACCGCCACGCCCGGGAGCACCCCGATCTGCCGGATGTGGGGTTCTACCGGTACCGGCACGGCGGGGAGGTCCACGGGTACGAGCCCGCGGTGGTGAAGGCCATCCACCGGGTGAGCCAGAGCGGCCGCCCGGAGGACTTCCAGGCTCTGGTGGAGACCGCGATCCGGCGGCCGCCTCAGGCCCTGCGGGATCTGCTGGAGATCGTGCCCGCGGGACCCCCGGTGCCGCTTGAGGAGGTGGAGCCTGCAGAAGCCATCCTGCGGCGGTTCGTGATCTCCGCCATGTCCCACGGGGCGCTGTCGCGGGAGGCTCACGAGACCCTCGCCATCGCCGCGAACCGCCTGGGCATGCGCAGCAACAGCGGCGAGGGCGGGGAGGACCCGGAGCGCCGCAGGCGTCGGCCCAACGACGACTGGCCCAACACCACCATCAAGCAGGTCGCGAGCGGCCGGTTCGGGGTCACGGCAGGGTATCTGCGCTCCGCGGTAGAGCTGGAAATTAAGATGGCCCAGGGCAGCAAGCCCGGGGAGGGCGGGCAGCTGTTGGGCCACAAGGTGACGGAGGAGATCGCCCGGCTGCGCAAGACCCAGCCCGGTACCACCCTCATCTCCCCGCCGCCCCACCACGACATCTACAGCATCGAGGACCTGGCCCAGCTTATCTACGACCTCAAGCAGGTCCACCCGGAGGCCTACGTGGCCGTGAAGCTGGTGGCCACCACGGGAGTGGGTACCATCGCCTCCGGGGTGGCGAAGGGATACGCGGACGTGATCCAGATCAGCGGACACGAGGGCGGAACCGGGGCTTCCCCGCTCGACTCCATCAAGAACGCGGGGCTGCCGTGGGAGGTGGGTCTTGCGGAGACCCGGCTCGCGCTCGTACACAACAACCTGCGGGAGCGGGTCCGGATCCGGGTGGACGGTGGGTTCAAGGTGGGGCGGGACGTGATCCTGGCGGCCCTGCTGGGCGCGGACGAGTACGGGTTCGGAACCACGGCCCTGGTGGCCCTGGGGTGCGTGATGGCCCGACAGTGCCACGCCAACACATGCCCTGTGGGCATCGCCACCCAGCGGGAGGATCTCCGGGCCAAGTTCCCCGGTGCCCCGGAGCGGGTGGAAGCGTTCTTCCGCGCCCTCGCGGAGGATGTACGGAGGTGGCTTGCCCGGCTCGGGGTCCGCAGCCTCGACGAGCTCATCGGCCGGGTGGACCTGCTGCGGGTGCGGGAGGAGGTGCAGCTGCCGAAGTCCGAGCGGCTGGACCTCTCGAAGCTCCTGGAGCCCGCGGAAGGACCCGCCCGCGGTAGCTGGAACCCACCCCTCCGGGTGGAGGGGACGCTCAACCAGCGCCTGGTGCAGCAGTACCGGGACACCGTCGAGCGCGGCACCCCGGTCACCGGTCATCACCCCATCACCAACCGGGACCGCACCGTGGGTGCCACCCTGGCCGGCGAGATCGCGGCCCGGTGGGGGGACGAGGGGCTGCCGGAGGGCACGCTGCGGCTGGAGTTCGAGGGTGCGGCAGGCCAGAGCTTCGGGGCCTTCCTGGTGCCGGGAATGCACTTCCGCCTCCTGGGCGAGGCCAACGACTACGTGGGCAAGGGAATGAGCGGCGGGGAGATCGTGCTGGTACCCCCGCCGGAGCTGCGGCGGCAAAGCCACCGGCACGTGATCCTGGGGAACACCGCTCTCTACGGGGCCACGGGCGGGGTGCTGTTCGCGGCCGGGCGGGCCGGAGAGCGGTTCGCGGTGCGCAACAGCGGGGCCGTGGCGGTGGTAGAGGGCGCGGGCGACCACTGCTGCGAGTATATGACGGGCGGGGTGGTGGTGGTGCTCGGACCCGTGGGGAGGAACTTCGGGGCGGGCATGACGGGCGGCAAGGCCTTCGTGCTGATGGACCGCCAGGTCCTGGAGCGCCGGATCAACCCGGAGTTCGTGGAGATCGGCTCCCTCTCCGAGGAGGAGGCGGAGGAGCTCCATCGGCTCCTCGTGCGGTACTACGAGGCCACCTACAGCACGCGGGCCCGGTGGTTGCTGCAGCGGCGGCAGGCCTGGCCCGAGCTCCTCTGGGCCGTGCGTCCCAAGGTCACGGAGGCGATCACAGCTCCGGTCCCCGTGGTCCGGAAGCGGGCGGGGTAGGGTTCTCTGCTCAGCCCATGGCGGCCCGGATGGCGTCCCGCAGGATCTCCACCGTTCGGCCCACCTGCTGCTCGGTGATCACGAAGGGCGGCGCGAGGCAGATCACGTCCCCGATGGGGTGCTCTCCCCGTTGACCCACCCGCAACCGGGCCAGCAATCCCCGCCGCCTCGCTTCCCGCAGCACCCGCGCGCCGATCCCCACCGCAGGCTCCTTTGTCCTGCGATCCAGTACGAACTCCACCCCGCCCATGAGGCCTAGTCCCCGTACATCCCCCACCACCGGGAGGTCGCGCAGGGTCCCTAGCTCCTCCATCAGGCGGGCTCCCATGGCCGCCGCCCGCTCCACAAGGTTCTCCCGCTCCAGGATGTCCAGGTTCGCCAGGGCCACCGCGCAACAGGTGGCGTGCGCGGAGTAGGTGGCCGCGTGCATGAACCGCTGCTCCAGCGGGGCTTCCAGGACGGCCTCGTGGATCTTTTGAGAGACCATCACTCCCCCAAGCGGCAGGTAGGCGCTGGTGACCCCCTTGGCAAACGTCACCATGTCCGGCAGCACGCCCCAGTGCTCCAAGGCGAACCACCTCCCCGTGCGCCCGAACCCCGTGATCACCTCGTCCGCGATGAACAGCACGTCGTACCGATCGCAGATGGCCCGGACCTTAGGGAAGTAATCCGGGGTGGGCGGGATGAGGCCGCCCGCTCCGATGACGGGCTCCGCGATGAAGGCGGCCACGGTCTCGGGCCCTTCCCGCAGGATGGCCTCCTCCAGGGCCTCGGCCATGGAGCCCGGATACCGGTACGGGTAGGAGGGGAGGATGTGCACGAATCCGGGGACGAGCGGCTCGAACATCCTCTGGTAGGCGGGGATCCCCGTGGCGCTCATGGCGCCCAGGGTGACCCCGTGGTAAGCATGGATCCGGGTGATGATCTTGGTCTTGGTGGGAACGCCCCGGCGCTTCCAGTAGTAGCGGGCGATCTTGAAGGCGGTCTCGTTGGACTCCGCGCCGGAGGTGGTGAAGTAGACCCCGGAGAGGTTGGGGTACGCGAGCCGGAGCAGGCGGTTCACCAGGCGAATGGCTGGCTCGTTGGTGTAGCCTGCGTACGCGCTGGTGTAGGCCAGCCGGCGCATCTGGGCGGATGCGGCCTCTCCGAGTTCCGCCCGTCCGTGCCCCACGTTCACGTTCCACAGGGATGCGAGGCCGTCGATGTACTCCTTCCCCTCCGCGTCCCGCAAGACAGCACCCTCCCCCTCCACGAAGAGGATGGGATCGTCGTGATCTGCGGGATGGTGGAGGGGATGGATGAGGTGCTCGCGGTCCACCCGTAGGAGTTCCTCCGGACCCTTCACGTCTACCCCCTCGACCGGATGAGTTCCTCGATGGGCCGCCCGAGCAGCAGGCGACCGAGCTTGCGGTGGCCGATCTTCAGGTAGTGCCGCTTCCAGACCGCGATCACGTCCTCCTTGGTCCGGGCGGCATCCAGTTCCTCCTTCACCTGCTGCAGGTACGCCCGCTCCTCGTCCGGACTGGAAAAGGTCGGCACCCGTTCCGCCATCGTTCCCTCCGCTCTGTGGCGTTGCCCTCCCGCGGAATTCGAGCAACGGGCCGTCCCTTCCTTCCCCTTCCCGCGGCCGAGGACCTCCGCCGGCTTCCGTCAAAAAGAGTAAGAAAGCGTATGGGAATCGGGCCCTTCGACCTTCCGCGGCCCCGCATCGACCTCCGGTCCCTTCCGCCTCCGCTGCGGACCTCGGATCCGGGCTCCCTGGCCCAGCGCACCTTCCGGGTCCGGATCCCCGGGATTGTGGAAGAGGTGGCAACTTGGAACCCGTTCCCTCCGGAGATCCGGGCGGAGCTCGAGCGCCTCCGGGAGGAGGTCCTCCACGGGACCATCCGGCCGCTTGTGGAACCGGCCCCGGACCGGTCCCTGTGGGACGCGCTGTCGGCTCCGTATGTGGGCCGCAGCTGGCAGGATGTGCCGTGGTACTGGGCGGAGGCCTTCAGTTACCGGAGGTTGCTGGAGGCCACCCGGTACTTCCGCCCGGGTCCCTGGTACGGCGTGGACCCGTTCTGGGGGATGAAGCGGGCCGAGCTCGCGCGGGGCGTGAGCGACGTCGCCGTGCTCCTGCGAGCGCTTCCCGAGGATCCTGCGGTCCGCCTCCGAACCCTTCTGTACGCGAGCCTGTGGGGCAACCGCTTCGATCTAAGCCTGCCGGAGGTGGCGAAGGGGACCCGATTTGCCTTCGACCCGCGCGGGGGGCTGCTTGTGGACGACACGGAGTCCGTGTGGGCGTTTCTGGCCGGTTCCCGGGGCCTTCGGATCGCGGTGGCTGTGGACAATGCGGGTCCTGAGCTGCTCGCGGACCTCGCCCTGGTGGACTTTCTGCTGGAGCGGGGGATCGCGGAGGAGGTGGTCCTGCACGTGAAGTGGCACCCCTTCTTCGTCTCGGACGCCACACCTCAGGACGTGCTCGCCACCCTGGAGACTCTGGTCGAGGGGAGGGGGAGGGTGATGGGGTTGGGGGAGCGGCTGCGGGCGTTTGCCCGAAGTGGGCGGGTGCGGTGGGCTGCCCACTGGTTCTTCGTCACGAGCCTTGCATACTACGAGATGCCTCTCGATCTGGAAGCCGACTTGGCTACCTGCCAGCTGGTGATCCTGAAGGGAGACGCCAACTACCGGCGCCTGGTGGGGGACGTGTGGTGGCCGCCGACCACTCCCCTCGAAGCCACCACCGCGTACTTCCCGGCTCCCTTCGTGGTCCTGCGAACCCTGAAGTCCGAGGTGGTGGTGGGGCTGGAGGGGGCGATGGTGGACCGGGTCTGTCAGCTGGATCCGGCGTGGCGGGTGGGAGGCCGGTGGGGGGTGATCCAGGCCCGGCTTGCGCCTCCCCTACCGCCCCGGCCGGATTCGTGAGACGATGAGGGAAATCCGTTCCTCAGGAGTCGAGATGGGAAGACCCCGGTACAGTGCGCTGAAGCGGCAGCGGGAGCTGCGCAAGCAGATGAAGCGGGAGCAGAAGGCAGCCCGCCGACAGGCCCGTCGGGAAGCGAAGCGCGCCCGGGACAGAGCTCCCACCCCCGACCTCCCACCGGCTGGATGAAAAAGGAGGGCGCATCGCGCCCTCCACTCCTGGTAGCGGGGGGAGGATTTGAACCTCCGACCTCCGGGTTATGAGCCCGGCGAGCTACCAGACTGCTCCACCCCGCGTCGCCATCTCTCAGTATACCACTACTGGCCGCTCCGGCAACCTGGAATTCCGCCCCTCCTCTTTCGAAGCCGACCCGAGTTCAGAGTCTTCCGTGGAAGGAGTTCACGTCCCCGAAGGGATACAATAAATAGTGCCGGCGGGCACGCGGCACCGAGGTGACAGGGAGGCGCCCCCCAAGGGCGATGGCTCAGTCCCGGGAGCGGCCCGCCGGCGCGTCATTCGTAGCGGAGCGCCTGGATGGGGTCGAGGCGCGCGGCCCGCCAGGCCGGGTACACCCCGAACACCAGCCCCACCAGGATGGAAAAGCTCGTGGCCAGCACCAGGATGGGGATCACCGCGGCCGCGGTGGGCGGGCTTCTGAACAGGCGTCCCGTGACGCCCCAGGAGATGCCGAGCCCCAGGGCCATGCCTGCGAGGCCCCCCAGCAGGCTGATGACCATGGCCTCCACCAGGAACTGCAGGAGGATGTCCGCAAAGCGGGCACCCACCGCCTTCCGGATGCCGATCTCCCGGGTGCGCTCCGTCACGGAGACCAGCATGATGTTCATGATCCCGATGCCGCCCACCACCAGGGAGATGGCCGCGATGGCCCCAAGCGCCAGGGTGAGGATCCGCAGGATGGCATCCAGGGAACTAAGGAGCTGACTCTGGGTGAGGACCGTGAAGTCCTCCACCCGGTGCCGCCGCAGGAGGATGCGCTCCACCTCGCGTCGGGCCCGGGCGATGGAGGCGGTGTCCCGGGCCCGGACGAACAGCCACGAGGCGTGCTCCACCCGGAAGATCTGCTGGGCGGTGGAGAAGGGGATGTAGGCGCGGTCGTCCAGGTTCACACCCAGTAGCTGCCCTTCCGGCCGCAGGACACCGACCACCTCGAAGGCACGGCCAAGGAGGACGAAGCGACGGCCTACCGCGGCCCGTGGGATCCGGTAGAGCTCCCGAGCGAGGGCGTCTCCCAGGACCACTGCCCGGCGGCGCCGGGCGAGGTCAGAGGGAGCGAGGAACCGTCCGTGGGCCACCTGCAGGTTGCGGATGCGCAGGAGGTTGGGGGTGGTGCCGATGACGGTGGTGGTCGTGGTGCGGCCCCCACCGGAGACCTCCGCGGTGGTCTGGAGGATGGGGGCTGCCTCGCGGGCCGCAATCCCCTCCTCCTGGATGGCCAGAGCGTCCTCGTAGGTGAGGGTGAGGCGCCCTTCCTCGGTTGGGGCCTGTTGCCCTTTCTTGGCCTTTCCCGGGAGCACCCACAGGAGATCCGGGCCGAGGTTCGCGAGCTCCCCCACCACGCTCGAGCGGGCCTGCTGCCCGATGGTCACCAGAGCGATGACTGCGGTGACCCCGATGGTCACCCCGAGGGTGGTGAGGAAGGAGCGGAGCCGGTGGGTACGGAGGGCTTCCAGAGCGAGACCGGCAGCTTCCCACAGATCCATGTCTGCTCACCTTGCCTCCGGGCCGGCCCGCCTGAGAGGAGGCACGGGCTCGTCCCGCACGATCTGCCCGTCCTGCAGCACCACCATCCGCCGGGCGTGCCGGGCCACGTCCAGCTCGTGGGTGACGAGCACGATGGTGACCCCGGATGCGTTCAGGGCCTGGAACAGGGCGAGGACCTCTTCCCCGGAGCGGGTGTCGAGGTTGCCGGTGGGCTCGTCCGCCAGCACCAGGCTCGGGTGGTTCACCACGGCCCGGGCGATGGCCACCCGCTGCTGCTCCCCGCCCGAGAGCTCCTGGGGGGTATGGTGGACCCGGTCCTGTAGCCCCACCCGCTCCAGGGCCCGTAGGGCGCGGCGGCGCCGTTCGGATCTGGGGACACCCGCGTACACCATGGGCAGTTCTACGTTTCGCAGCGCGGACAGTCGGGGCAGGAGGTTGAAGGTCTGGAACACGAACCCCACCCGCTGGTTCCGGATGTGCGCGAGGGCGTCGTCAGGGAGCCGGCTCACATCCACCCCCTCCAGGTACACGACGCCCGAGGTGGGGCGGTCCAGGCACCCCATGAGGTGCATGAGGGTGGACTTCCCCGATCCCGAGCGTCCCATGATGGCCACGAACTCCCCGGGATGGACGTCGAGGCTGACGCCGCGGAGGGCGTGCACCGCCACCTTTCCCGTGCGGTACACCTTGTGCACATCCCGGAGGGAGACCACGGGCGTCATGGGACCGTGCGGATGCGGACCCGGAGCCCCTCCCGCAGCACCTGGGGCTCGGCCAGGGCCACCAGCTCCCCCTCCCGGAGCCCCTGCAGAACGACCACCTGGGCCTCGTTGCGCGGCCCCCGGACCACGGGCCTCCTGCGCAGCACCCCGGCCTCCACCACGTAGACGTGCGCGCTCCCATCCGCAGCTTCCACCACGGCCTCCGCGGGCACCAGGAGGGCGTGGGGAACGCGATCCAGCACGAACTCCACATCCACCGCAGTACCTACCCGCATCTGCGCCGGGGTCGTCAGTTCCACCCGCACGCGCACGACCCGGTCCTGCAACCGCGTCTCCACGGAGGGCGCAATCCAGCTCACCCGTCCCCGGTAGAGCCGCCCGGGGTATGCGTCCGCGCGGATCCGCACGGGCTGTCCGAGGCGGATCCGGCCGATTTCGGCCTCGTCCACTTCCGCGGTGATCCATCCCTCCCGCGCCGCGAGGCGGAGCACGGGGAGCCCCGGGCTCACCACGGCTCCCGGGTTTAAGAGCACCCGGACGACGGTGCCGGCGAAAGGGGCCCGCAGGCGGGACTTCTCCAGCCGTACGCGGGCCGCCTGGACCGCGGCGAGCGCCTGCTCCGCCCGCGCCCGGGCGGAGCGCAGCCCGGAGCGGGCCTGGGCCGCGTTTGCCCGGCTCGCCCGCTCCCCGACCTGTGCCTGGGCCAGGTTCGCCCGGGCCACGGCCCGGGCGATCTCCGCCTGCCGCAACGCCTCCAGGGCGGCCTGCCACGCGGCCTGTGCCTGCCGCACCTGTTGCTCTGCGGCCATCACCGCCTCCCGGCGGACTCCCGCCCGTACGAGGTCCCACTGCGCCTCGACCTGCCGGAGCTGGGCAATGGCCGTCTCGTACTGGGTCCGGGCGGTCTCCAGTTGGGTCTTTGCCACCGCGCCCTCCCGGTACAGCTGTTCCTGGACCTCGACCTGCCGCCGGGCCTGCTCCACGTTGATCCGGACTGCTTCCACCGCAGCCTGCGCCTGTCGCAGCTCCTCGGGCCGCGCCCCCGCGCGGAGCTGGGCGAGGGAGGCCTGGGCCGCCCGGTACGCCGCAAGGGCCTGCCGCACCTGGGCGCGGGCGGCCTCCACCGCCGCATCCGCCCGCTTCACCTCCTCCCGGGCGATGCGCACCGCCACCGCCGCCCTCCGGGCCTCCTCCTCCGCCGCCCACCGGATCCCTCCGGCCCGGTCCGCCTCGTGCAGGGCGGAGCGGGCCGCCAGGACAGCCTGATCCACAGAAGTCCGCAGCTCCGCCTCCTCCAGCACAGCCAGCACCTCCCCCTGCCGGACGGTCTGGCCCTCGCGGACGAGGACGCGGTGGAGCCGGCCCGGAAGTTCGAACGAGAGGTCCACGGTGGGAGCCTCGAACACCCCTTCTGCGGAAAGCGTCACCTCCAGGGTCCCGCGCCGCACCCGCACCACTTCCACCTCCTGGACAGCGGAGCGGAACCCTACCCCCACAGACCACAGAACCCCTGCCGTGACCGCGGCCACCAACACCACCAGGAGGAGTCCGATCCGGTATCTCATGGGACCTACCGCAGCCGGAGGAGGGCTCCCCACAACAGGTCGCTCTCACTCACCAGGAGCTCCGGAATCTCCAGTTCCCGCAGCAGGGTGGCAAGCAGGACCGCGCCCGCGCAGACGATGTCCGCCCGCTGCGGCTGGAGTCCCGGAAGCCGCCGGCGCAGGGCGAGGGGCATGGCGCACAGGCCCCGCGCCATGGAGCTCACCTTCGGCTGCGTCAGCCGGGTTCCGTGTACCTGCGCGGGGTCGTAGGGCTCGAGCGCCCGGTCTACGGCCACCAGGGTGGTGGCCGTCCCGCCCACGCCCACGGCCACATCCGGGCGGGAGAAGACCTTGCGGTATGGGCTCAGGATACTGGCGGCGGTGCGGCTCAAAGCCTCCAGCTCCACCTCCGCCGCGGGGTCGCTGCGGATGAACCGTTCCGTCATGCGGACGGCCCCCAGGGGAAGACTCACCCGATCCTCGATCCGCTCCCGGGTTCCCAGGGTGAGCTCCGTGCTCCCCCCGCCCACGTCCAGGACCAGGATGCGGCCCCGGAGGTCGGGGAGTCCGGCCAGGGCGCCGAAGAACGAGAGCTCCGCCTCCTGCTCTCCCGTGAGAATACGGACCCGCAGGGGTTTGAGATCCCGCTCCAGGGTGGCACGGTTGCGGGCCTCCCGGAGGGCGCTGGTGCCAAACACCACCAGGGACTCCGCGCCGAGGCCCTGCGCCAGGGCCGTGAACTCCCGCACCGCCCGGACGGTCCGGCCGATGGCCTGAGGAGCCAGCACGGGGCTGTGGGCGAGGCCTTCTCCCAGTCGGGTGATCTCCATGCGCTGTGCGATCGGGGTGACGCGGTCGCCCTCCACCTCCGCCACCAGCAGGCGGACGGAGTTGGTGCCGATGTCGATCGCGGCCCGCCGCACGGCGGGATTGTAACACCGCCTCCAGGACGGCGTGCACCTACCCTTCGCGTGCGGTGAGGCGGGCGATGAAGCGGA
The DNA here is from genome assembly GCA_031459935.1 of Candidatus Sysuimicrobium calidum. Classification (GTDB taxonomy): domain Bacteria; phylum Sysuimicrobiota; class Sysuimicrobiia; order Sysuimicrobiales; family Sysuimicrobiaceae; genus Sysuimicrobium; species Sysuimicrobium calidum. The sequence continues at coordinate 172,721 of JAVKHN010000001.1, forward strand.
TCACGCGGCGGCGGACGATCTCCGGAGCGGGCTCCTGACAGCACCGGCGGACGAGGGCGCGCAGAGCTCCCTCAAACCGGTAGTGCTCCCAGCACCCCGGGCAGTTCTCCAGATGCGCCCGCAGCTCGCGACAGGCACCGTCGTCAAGTTCTCCATCCAGGAACGTCCAGAGCCGTTGTGCGAACTCCCGGCAGTCCAAGGTCTCGCCCCCACTACCCCTTGGCCGCGTCTGCCTCTGAGGAGGCGGATGGGCTCTCCGAGATGCGGTGGTGGGCCCGCACGTAGTCCCACAGCTTCTTCTGCAGCAACCTCCGGCCCCGGAAGAGGCGGGACATGACGGTTCCCACGGGGATCCCCAGGATGTCTGCGATCTCTTTATACGAGAATCCCTGCAGGTCCGCGAGGATCACCACGCTGCGGAAGTGCTCGGGAAGGTTCTCCAGGGCCTCCCGCACCTCGTGCTCCATAATGCGCTCCAGTAGCCTCTCCGGATCTCCGACCCTTCGCAGCTGATCGGACTCCTGCACCTTGGTGTACAGGTAGAACTCCTCCACGTCCTCCACGTCGCTCAGCTCGGGTTCCCGGGTGGCCTTGCGGTACCGGTCGATGTGGGCGTTCATCAGGATGCGAAACAGCCATGCCCGGGCATTGGTGCCCTCCTCGAAGGTGTGGTAGGACCGCCATGCCTTCAGCAGGGTCTCCTGCAACAGATCCTCCGCGTCCTGGCGGTTCCGGGTGAGCCGGAGGGCCGCCGCGTAGAGGGCATCCAGGTGCTGACCCACCATCTCCTCGAACCGCTTGCGACGGAGGGCCGCGTCCTCCGGCTTCCCCGTACCCTGCGGCACCGTCCAGCGCCCCTGCTCCGGTTCCGTCAACGGCTTCCCCATGCTCCGTATTTCGCACCCTCCTGATCCATCATACCTCAGGCGTCCTCCGGGGGCACGGGCCGGCTTCGTTTGGAAGTTAGACGCGGGTGGGGTGCCGGATCCTGCCACGGTCCAGTCCGGCCGAGAAGGCCGGAGGGGGGAGGAGGTCAGCGAGCGTGGTGGTGCGGAGAACGTGCTCCGTGGCCTCTTTGATCCGCTGCCAGAGAGGCCGCAGGCCGCAGCAGAGCGCGAAGGCGCAGTTGGCTTCCGAGGTGTCCACGCACTCCCAGGGCGAGGGAGTCCCCTCTAGGGCCAGGAAGACCTCCGCCAGGTAGATCTCCTCGGGCGGCCGGCTCAGCAGGTGTCCCCCGCCCGGTCCCCGCTTGCTCACCACGAGCCCCGCCCGGCGCAGGGCGCTGAGGATCTGGTTGAGGTAGGGTTCCGGAAGCCCCTGGCGGCGGGCGATGTCGTGGGTCTGTACCGGGCCCAGGGCCTCGAACATGGCAAGGTCGATCAGGGCCCGGATGCCGTACTCCGTCCGTGTGGAAACCCTCATTCCACCCTCACATCCTCTTCCGTCACCTGGCCGTCCTGGATCCGGAACGCCCGCACCACCGGAGGATCCTCCTGCAGGGAGATGATGACGTACGCCGCCTCCGGATAGTACGCCCGGGCCACGTCCGTCTTCGAGGGGTAGGCGGGAGACGCGGGATGCGAGTGGTAGATCCCCACCAGCTCCAGCCCCGCGGCTTCCATCTCCCGGAAGGCCCGCAGCAGCTCCGCGGGGTCCATCTGGTAGGAGAAGGGACTCCGGTGCACGTTCGTCCCCCGCCAGATTCGCTCCACCCGTTTGTCCCGGCCCAGAAGCAATCCCACGCACTCATTCGGCGCCTCCGACCGGGCGTGGGCCACCATCTCCTCCAGGTGCTCCGCTCGGATCCTCAGCATCACTTTACTCCCCTCTCACAGATCCCGCCAGAGCGGGGTGGTGAGGTACCGGTCCCCCCCGTCCGGGGCCAGGACCACCATCACCGCCTCCTCCAGCTCCCGGGCCACCCGCAGCGCCGCGGCCATGGCCGCCCCCGTGGAGGGCCCCACGAACAGGGCCTCCTCCCGGGCCAGCCGCCGGGCCATCTCGTACGCGGCCTCCGTGCTCACCCCGATCTTCCGGTGGTGGACCGTGGGGTCGTAGATGCCGGGTCGGATGGAGCTCTCGATGTGCTTGAGACCCTCGATGGCATGAAGGGGGCTATCGGGCTCCACTGCGATGATCTCCACATCCGGGCTGAACTCCCGCAGCCGCCGGCCCACCCCGGTGACGGTGCCCGTGGTGCCCAGGGTGCCCACGAAGTGGGTGATGCGCCCCTCCGTCTGCGCGATGATCTCCGGGCCCGTGGTGTCGTAGTGGGCCCGCCAGTTGGCGGGGTTGTTGTACTGGTCCGGCTTGTAGTACCGGTCGGGGTCCTGGGCGTAAATCTGACGGGCCAGCAGGATGGCGCCGTCCGAGCCTTCGAGCGGATCCGAGAAAACGATCTCCGCGCCGTACGCCCGGATGCGGCGTTTGCGTTCCTCGCTGGCGTTGGCAGGCATCACCAGCTTGACCCGGTAGCCCTTCACGGCCCCGATCATGGCATAGGCGATGCCCGCGTTGCCGCTGGTGGAGTCCAGGATGATTTTGTCCGGGGTGAGCAGCCCCGCCTGCTCCGCCTCCTCGATCATGCGGAGCACGGGCCGGTCCTTCACGGATCCGCCGGGATTGAACCACTCCGCCTTGATGTAGATCTCCACCCCGGGGGAGAGGTCCCGGGGGATCCGGCGCAGGCGCAGCAGGGGCGTGTTGCCGATGCGGCTCAGCAGGTCCTCACCGATCTGCAGCTTCGCGGAGACGAACCGGTACGCCATGACCTCACTCGTCGAAGAGGAAGGTGGATTCCGCGTAGTACCGCACCTCGTGGTTGCGTACCTTTTCCCGCATCCAGCTGTGGAGCCACATCTGGAGGGCCTGCAGGGATTCCTCCCGCAGCATTCGCTCCAGGGGCATGTTCACCCTCAGGGCCCGCCCCGGGATCACATGCCGCGTGATCCCCGTGGGGAGCTTCACCCCGTTGTGCGCCATCTCCAGGATCTCCCGCTTGGTAAACGTGGGGAAGGCCACCAGCATGCCCGCCTCCCCGTACTCCCCGGCCAGCCGCTCCGGGTCTTCGCTCAGGACCCGGTGGATCCGTCCAGCACCCTTGTACAAGCTCACCAGTTCCCGCAGCCGTGCCACGTCCTCCGGGAGGTCCGCCCCCCGCGGGAGCACCAGGGTACCCCCAGGTCGCCGCAGGTACGCGAGGATCCGCCCCTGCTCAAGGGCCTGCGCCGCCTCTCGGGATTCCATCCGCTCCAGAGGGAGGAGCTCCCGCAGGCGGCGCTCGAGGTCTGGGGGGGCGTCCGTGACCAGGTGCCGCCAGGTCCGGAGTTCCACCGCGGGATCCTCGTAGTCCACCTGCTGCAGGAGGATGGTGCGGGCTCCGAGGGTCCGCAGGGCCTCCGTGCGGTTGGCGCCGTCCAGGACCACCACCCGGGACTCCAGCCGCGCGGCCACGGGCGGGTTCTTCAGAACCCCTTCCTGCTGCAGGCGCCGGCACAGGCGGGCAACGCGTTCCGGATCGCACTCCTCGTGGAGCAGGACGTCCTCCGCGGGCACGAACACAAGATCCGGGAGAGCCCGGTGAACCGCCAAAACGACCCCCGAGGTCCTCTCCCCTCCCGTCACCGCCGGCCTCCCGCCATGGCGGGGATGATGGACACCTCGTCCTCCGGACCCACCACGGTCGCGCGCCCCTGGAGCGCCCGGATCTCGGTGCCGTTCACGAACACGTTGATGAAGGCCTTCACCTCCCCCTGCTCGTCGCAGATCTGGGCCCGCAGCCCGGGGAACTGGGCATCGAGGGCGTCGAGGACCTCCTCCACGGTGCCGGGCGGCACCTGCACCCGGGCCTGGCCGTTCGTGAGCCGGCGCAGGGGTGTGGGAAGGTAGACGGTCGGCATCTCTTCACCTCCGGTTCCAACGCTCCGGAAGCAGTCTACCACGGACCTCCAGCCCCCGCGCGGGAGCAGGAATCGGCCCCCCGAGGTAGAAGCTCAGGCTGAGGGCAGGATTTTGAGACCCCTCCGGATCCCCGTTCCCACCACGCCCCCCGTGGGGCGGGCACGGGAATTAGCGGAGCTCCGCACGCTGCTTTTGGACTCAGGGGCACGGCTGCTGACCCTGACCGGGCCGCCCGGAGTGGGAAAGACCCGACTCGCGGTGGAGTGCGCCCACCGGTGTGCGGAGGCGTTCCCGGATGGAACTGCCTTCGTGGACCTCGCGCCCCTCCCGGAGCCCTCCCTGGTGATGTCGGCCGTGGCCCGGGTTTTGGGGATCCGAGTTCCTCCGGGGCAGCCGCCGGTGGAACGCCTCGGCACGGCCCTGTGGAAGAAGCAGCTGCTGCTCGTGCTGGACAACTTCGAGCACCTGCTGGAGGCAGCCGCGAACGTGGCTCACCTCCTGGAGGCGGTCCCGGGCCTCCGGG
>JAVKHN010000010.1:0-50548 GCA_031459935.1 Candidatus Sysuimicrobium calidum
GCCGAGACGTTGGGGAAGGCGTAAAAAGCACCTCGGGGAACCGCACACCGGATCCCCTCCAGGCCGTTCAGGGCCGCCACCACCGAGTCCCGCCGGCGGCGGAACTCCGCCACCATGCGGTCCACCTCCTCCTGCGGCCCCTCCAGGGCCGCGAGCCCCGCCCGCTGGACCATGGCAGGCGCACAGGAGTGCACGTTCACCGCAAACCGCGTGACCGCCTCCGCGAGGGGTCTGGGCATGACCCCGTATCCCAATCGCCAGCCCGTCATGGCGTAGGCCTTACTGAACCCGTCGAGGAGAAGGGTGCGCTCCCGCATGCCCGGGAGAGAGACGATGCTCTGGTGTTCCCCCTCGTACACGATGCGGCTGTAGATCTCATCGGAGAGCACGAAGAGGTCGTGCTCCAGGCAGATCTCCGCGATGGCTCTGAGCTCTTCCCGCTCCAGCACGGACCCGCAGGGGTTGTGCGGGGAGTTCAGGATCAAAAGCCGGGTCCGGGGTGTCACGAGGCGGCGCAGTTCCTCCGGATCCACCCGGAACCCGTTCTCCTCCCGCAGGGGAAGCGGAATGGGCCGGGCCCCCGCCCACCGGATCACGGACTCATAGATGGGGAAGCCCGGATCCGGGTAGATGACCTCGTCCCCCGGGTCCACCAGGGCCAGGATCCCGAAGGTGAGGACCGGTTTGGCACCGGGAGTGACCACCACCTCCTCGGGATCCACGGGGATCCCCCGCGTGCGGGAGACGTGTCGGGCGATGGCCTCCCGCAGCTCCGGAAGTCCCGCGGAAGGGGTGTAGTAGGTATAGCCCTCCTCCAGGGCCCGTCTCGCTGCCTCTCGGATGTGACGCGGCGTGGGGAAGTCGGGCTCTCCGAGCTCCAGGTGGAGCACGCGCCTGCCCCGGGCCTCCAACTGCCGGGCCCGGCTCAGCACCTCAAACGCCGTCTCCGTTCCGAGCCGCGCGGTTAAGGCGGAGAGCCGCATAGACCTCCTCCGTGCTTGAGATCAAGGATCCGGAACGATGTGGGTTCCCGCCTCCCCCCGCACCGCCCGCACCACTTCCTCTGTGGCGGTGATCACCGCTTCCTTTCCGCCCGCCTCCAGGTACCGGAGGGTCGCCTCGATCTTCGGGCCCATGCTCCCGGGCGGGAAGTGGCCCTCCGCGAGGTAGCGGCGGGCTTCGGAGGCCGTCAACCAGTCAAGCCAGCGCTCCCCGGGCTTCCGGTAGTGGAGGGCTACGCCGGGTACGTCCGTAGAGAGGAGGAAGAGATCACACGAGAACGCGCTTGCCAGCAGCGCAGAGGTGAGGTCCTTGTCCACCACCGCCTCCACTCCCCGCAGGGAGCCGTCCGGCTCCCGGACTACAGGGATCCCGCCGCCCCCCGCGGCGATCACGAGGTACCCTTCCTGCAGGAGGAGCCGGATGGCGTCCAGATCTACCACCTCGAGGGGCTCCGGGGAGGGGACCACGCGACGCCACCCCCTCTCCTGCCGCACCACCACCCAGCCCTCTCGCTCTCTGAGCGAGAGGGCCTCCTCCTCGGAATAATAGGGTCCCACGGGCTTGGTGGGGTGGGTGAAGGCGGGATCCCGGGGATCCACCACCACCCGGGTCACCACCACGGCCACGGGCCGCCTCGACCCCGGACGCTGGAAGGCACGCTCCAACGCCTCCGCGATGAGGTACCCAATGCTGCCCTGGGTCTGCGCGCCGAGCACGTCCAGGGGAATCCGTGGAAATCCCCCTGCCCGCGCCGCCACCTCGGCTCTCAGGAGGTCGAAGCCTACCTGGGGTCCGTTCCCGTGCGTGAGAAGGAGCTTCCAGCCCTGGGCGGTGAGCGCCACCACCTGCTCCGCGGTGCCCCGCAGGGTGCGCCGCTCCGCCTCTACGGAGACGTCCCCCTCACCTCGTAGGAGGGCGTTTCCACCCAGGGCCACCAGCGCGAAGCCCGCCACACCCTTTCCTTACGCCGTGCTGCGGCGCGTCCCCTCTTCGGCGCGGTATACTGGCCTGAGATTCCCGCGGGAGGTGCAGGTGCGCAGTCGGTTCCGGGTGGTGCAGTACGGATTGGGTGCCATCGGGCTCGGCATCGCCCGGATCCTCCTCGAGCGACCGGAGGTGGAGCTGGTAGGCGCCGTGGACGTGGCGCCCGAGAGGGTGGGGCGTGACCTGGGGGAGCTACTGGGCACCGACGCACTCGGCGTGCGGGTGAGCGCGGACAGTGCCATCGCGGAGCAAGCGGATGTGGTCCTCCATGCCACCCACTCGCGCCTCGCTCAGGTGGTGCCACAGATCCTGGAGGTGGTACAGGCGGGTGCCAACGTGATTTCCACCTGCGAGGAGCTCGTGTATCCCTGGTTCCACCACGCGCAGGAGGCGGAGCGGCTGGATGAGGCCGCCCGTGCCCGGGGAGTTACGGTGACGGGGGTGGGTGTGAACCCGGGATTCGCCATGGACCTCCTCCCCGTGGTGCTCACCGCGGCCTGCGCGGTGGTCAAGTCCATCCGGGTGGAGCGGCGGGTGGATGTATCACGCCGGCGGGAATCCCTGCAGCGCAAGGCCGGAGTTGGACTTTCGGAGGAGGAGTTCTGGAGCGCGCTCGCGGAAGGCAGAGTGGGACACGTGGGTCTGGCGCAATCCGTGGCACTCATCGGCGCGGCGCTGGGCTGGCCCCTGGAGATCATTGCGGACCATGTGGAGCCTGTGCGCCTCCCCGGCCTTCCGGGGGTGGCGGGAATTCACCAAGTGGCAAGGGGGCTTGTGGGCGAGGAGGAGCGCATCCGGTTGGAGCTCACCCTCGCCCTGGGCTTGACCCCTGGGGATCGGATCGTGATTCAGGGGGAGCCTCCCCTTACCGTGGAGATCCCCGGTGGCCTCCACGGGGACATGGCCACCTGTGCCCTCACCGTGAACACCATCCCCATCGTGGCCCAGGCGCCCCCCGGGCTCCGCACCGTCCTGGAGCTTCCGCCCATCCGATGCACGGGCTCCATCAGCCGCTTCCCTCCCGGGGGCCCGTAGGGGGGAGGGGAGCTGGGCCGCGGGCCCGCTCATAGGCCCGGGCCACCCGGAGGAGCGTGGCCTCCCCGAACGGACGGCCCACCACCTGCAGCCCCACGGGGAGACCTGCCACAAGCCCGCATGGGACGGAGAGGGCGGGAAACCCCAAGGCGTTGAAGGGATTGGTGAACCGGGTGAGGAGCGCGCGGGTGTTGTACGGTTTGCCTGCGAGATACGTGGTCTCCTCCTCCAGGGGTGGAGCGGGGAGGGGGACCGTGGGGGTGAGGAGCACATCCACCTGGGCAAACACCTCCTCCAGGAAGCGGCGGATGAGGGCGCGGCGCACGGATCGCGCCCGCACGTAGCGTTCACCTCCAAGGGCCAACCCCACCAGCAGCCGCTCTCGCACGTCCTGGCCGTAGACATGGGGGCTTTCCCGCAGGGTCCGCAGATGCCCCGTGCTCGCCTCCACCATGAGCAGGGCCGTGGCCACCGCGGAGGCGGCCTCCAACCCCTCCACCCGCACCTCCGCCACCTCCGCCCCCAGATGCCGGAGGGTTTCCGCGGCGGATGCGACCGTGCGGGCCACGTCCGCATCCACCGCCCCCTCGAAGAAGTTCCGGAGCATCCCCACCCGCAGGCCACGGATCCTCGCGCTCCGCCCCCAGGGGATCCCGGTCAGCACCTCCAGGAGGAGGGCCACGTCATCCACGGTGCGGGCCATGGGGCCCACGTGGTCCAGGGACCACGAGAGGGGATAGACGCCCTGCGTGGGCACGAGCCCGTAGGTGGGCTTGAGCCCCACGACGCCGCACAGGGCCGCGGGGATCCGGATGGACCCTCCGGTATCCGTCCCCACAGACCCATAGACGCACCCGGTGGCAAGCGCTACCCCGCTTCCCCCGCTCGAACCGCCGGGCGAGCGTACGGGGTCCCAGGGGTTGCGGGCCGGGCCGAAGTGCGGGTTGTCGTTGGACACCCCGTAAGCCCACTCGTGCAGGTGGGTCTTTCCCACGAACACGGCTCCCGCCTGCCGCAGCCGGGCCGTGACCGGAGCGTCCTCGGAGGCCACCACGCCCTGACGGAGCGGGGAGCCACAGGTCCACGGGGCACCCTCCTGGGCGATGAGGTCCTTGAGGGCGACGGGGATCCCGTGCAGGGGTCCCCACCACGCCCCCCGTACGGCCGCCTCCTCCGCCTCCCGGGCCCGCCGCAGGGCGACTTCCGCGTCCACGAAGAGAAAGGCCCGCAACACCGGGTTGGTCTCCTCGATGCGCCGGAGGGCAGCTTCCACCACCTCCCGCGGGGAGATCCTCCGGTGGCGGATGGCCCGGGCCACCTGCACCAGGGAGAGCCGCAGGGGATCCTCCGGGAGCTGAGGAGGGGCGTTTGCCAGCCACTCCACGGTGCTTGCGAGCCCGGAGGGCGGTGCGCAAGCGAACTCCACCCATCTCAGGTCCGCAGGCGGTTCCTGGGTCTCCACCCGTTCGAGAGGCTCCAGACGGCGGAGTACCGCACGCAGCTGCTCCGCAGCCCGGGCTTCGTCCTCGGGGGAGACCTCCAGGCCGTAGTGCCGCAGGGCTTCGCGCAGCAGGTGCGTGTCCGTCATGGCCACACCTCCGCGGTATCCAGCAGGACGGTGACGGGTCCATCGTTGAAGATCTCCACCTGCATCACGGCACCGAACACACCCGTCCGCACGGGTACGCCGAGCATCCGCAGGGCCTCGTTGAAGGCATCGTACAGCCGTCGCGCGACATCCGGCGGAGCCGCCTCCACGAAGCTGGGGCGGTTCCCCTTGCGCACATCCCCGTACAGGGTGAACTGGGAGATGGAAAGCACGGAGCCTCCCACCTCCAGCACGGACCGGTTCAGCTTTCCGGCCTCATCCGGGAAAACGCGCAGCTGCGCCACCTTTCGGGCCAGCCACCGGGCGTCCTCCTCCGCGTCCCGGATGTGCACGCCCACGAGCACCACCAGTCCTCGACCGATCTCCGCCACAAGCTCCTCCTGGACCCGGACCGCGCCTCTACTGACCCGCTGCACCACCGCCCGCATGGCGCGGCTAGACGCCCAGGACGTGATAGCCCGCGTCCGCGAACAGCACCTGACCCGTGACCACCCGGCTCAGGTCGCTCGCCAGGAACACCGCCACGTCCCCCACGTCCTCCGCCTCCACGGCCCGGCGGAGGGGGGCGCGCTCCGTGTACGCCCTGAGGAACTCCGTAAACCCCGCCACGGCCCGGGCGGAAGCGGTCTTGATGGGACCCGCGGAGATGGCGTTCACCCGGATCCCCCGCGGCCCCAGCTCGTAGGCCAGGTACCGCACGATGCACTCCAGGGCGGCCTTCGCGGGCGCCATCACATTGTAATTGGGATACACCCGGGAGCTTGCGGCAAAGGTGAGGGTAAGGATGCTACTGCCCGAAGGCATCAGCGGCGCCAGGGCCCTGGCGCACGCTACGAGCGAGTAGGCGCTCACCTCCTGTGCCACCAGATACCCCTCCCGGCTCGTGTCCAGAAAACTTCCCCGCAGATCCTCGGTGCGGGCGTAGGCGATGCTGTGCACGAGGACGTGAACCTCCCCCGGATCCTCCTGAAGGGCCTGCTGCAGGCTCTGAAGGTCCCCCTCCCGGGAGACGTCGCAGGCCAGGGCCCGTGCTCCCCCCAGCTCCTCCGCCAGCTTGCGGACCGTATCCGCCTCCCGCTCCCCCAGATAGGTGAGCAGGCAACGGGCGCCCTCCCGGTGGAGGGCGCGGGCGATTCCCCACGCGATGCTCCACCGGTTCGCCACGCCCATCACGAGGGCGTTTTTCCCCGCCAGCAATCCCGACACGATACCTCCCTCCGCCCGCGGTGTTAGCTGGAGACCCGCTCCACGCGGTAGACGTCCGGCACCTTACTGATGCGCTGCATCACCGTGGTGAGCTGGCCCACGTTGCGGATGTCCAGGACGAGATCGATGACGCCCACCTTGTCCCGGCGTACCCGGGCGTTCACGCTCCGCACATTCGTCCGGGTGTCCGCCACCGCGCTCAGAATGTCCTTGAGAAGGCCCACCCGGTCCAGGGCCTCGATCTGGAGCTCCACGGGATACGTTCCGTCCCCGGACGGCTCCCACTCCACCTCCAGCAACCGCTCGGGCTGCCGGCGGAGGTGCTGGAGGTTGGGGCAGTCGTGGCGGTGGATGGTCACCCCTCTTCCCCGGGTGATGTAGCCCACCACCGCATCGCCCGGCAGGGGCATGCAGCACCGGGCCAGGGTGGTGAGCACGTTGTCCACCCCCCGCACCCGCAGTCCCCGGGCCGCCTGTACGGGCGGTGGAACGGTTGGCGCAGGCGCGGGAAGCGCCTCCGAGGGTGACGCTCCGGGCCCCTGGAGGGCCTGCACCACCTGCAGCAGGGTGAGATCACCGTTCCCCAGAGCCGCGTAGATGTCCTCCTCGCTCTGCAGCTGGAGTCGCTCCACGGCCTGGCGCAGCCGCTCCGTCTTCAGCAGCTGCCCGAGCAGTCCCAGCCGGCGCAGCTCCCGCTCCAGCAGCTCCCTCCCCCGGGCGATGTTCTCCTCCCGCTGCTGCTTGCGGAACCACTGCCGGATCTTGGTGCGGGCGTTGCTGGTGACCACGAATCCCAGCCAGTCCCGACTGGGTCCTGGGGAGGTCTTCGAGGTGAGGATCTCCACGATGTCCCCGCTCTGCAGCTGATAGCTGAGGGGGACGAGGCGTCCATTCACCTTGGCGCCCACACACCGGTGGCCGATGTCCGTGTGGATGCGGTACGCGAAGTCCACGGGAGTGGCTCCCCTGGGCAGGTCGATCACATCGCCCTTGGGAGTGAAGACGAAGACCTCATTCTGGAAGAGGTCCAGCTTCACGGACCGCATGAACTCCCGGGCGTCCTGCATCTCCTGCTGCCACTCCAACAGCTGCCGCAGCCAGCTCAGCTTCTCCTCGAAGGCGCGGTCCCGGGGAACTGTGCGGCCCTCCTTGTACCGCCAGTGGGCCGCGATCCCGTATTCCGCCTCCTGGTGCATCTGATGGGTACGGATCTGCACCTCCAGGGGCATACCCCGGTAGATCACCGTGGTGTGCAGGGATCGGTAGCCGCTGGGCTTGGGGTTTGCGATGTAGTCGTCGAACTCCCCGGGAATGGGTCTCCACAGGGAGTGGATGACCCCCAGGGCCGCGTAGCAGTCCTTCACCTCGTCCACGATCACCCGCACCCCCAGACGGTCGTAGACGCGGCTCAGGCCCTTCCCCTGGTACTCCGGCCGCTGCAGCTTCCGGTAGATGCTGTAGACGTGCTTGGGACGCGCGGTGATGTTCGCACGATCCACCCGGATCCCCGCCCGGTTCAGCTCCCGGTACAGCTCCTCCTTGATGCTCTGCAGGATCTCCTCCTGCTGTGTCTGGGCCTCCCGCAGGGCCTCCGTGATCTCCCGGTACGCCTCCGGCTCCAGGATGGCGAAGGCGAGATCTTCCAGCTCGTTCTGCAGCTGCCCGATCCCCAGGCGCTTCGCAAGGGGCGCGTAGATCTCCAGGGTCTCCTGGGCTTTGCGGCGCTGGTGGTCCGGGGGCATGACGGCAATGGTGCGCAGGTTGTGGAGCCGGTCCGCCAGCTTGATGAGGATGATGCGGATGTCCTTCGCCATGGCGAGGAGCATCTTGCGCAGGTTCTCCGCCTGACGCTCCTCCCGGCTCTTCCACTGAATCCTTCCAAGCTTCGTGACCCCGTCCACCAGGGCAGCGATCTCCTCCCCGAATTCCTGCCGGATCTCCTCCAGGGTATGCCGGGTGTCCTCCGGCACGTCGTGCAACAGCCCTGCGGCTACGGTCACGGGATCCAGACGCAGACCCGCCAGGATCTCCGCCACTGCAAGGGCGTGGCAGACGTAGGGCTCGCCGCTTCGCCGGAACTGCCCCTCGTGGGCCTCCACGGCGAACGCATAGGCCCGCTCCACCAGCGTGAGGTCCGCCCGCGGGTTCGCCTCCCGAACCCGCTCCACAACCCGCTGCATCTCCGGTGGCAGCGCGGGCTCCGTCTTCAGCTCCTCAAGCGCCATCCCTGCTTCACCCCGCGGGAGGGGCGGGGCCGGCGATCCCCTCCAGGATCTCCACGGCACCCGCCCGCCGCATCCACCGGATCCCCTGCTCCAGGGCCCGCCGGATCTCCTCCCCTTCTAGAAACCGCGCGGATCCCATCAGATCTGCCCGCTGTCGTCCTGGAAGGAGGAACCACTCCCCTCCTCGCTCTTCCACCACCCCAAGTTCCCGGAGGATGGCGAGTGCTGCAGGAAGACTCTGCGCGGAGGACACGGGCCGCTTCCCCGCCCGGAGTCGTCGGTACACCACCACCAGGGTTCTCCGTGACGGATATGCCTCCTCCCACGCCTCTCGGATCCGCCTTCCGTCTTGTGCATCGAAGGCTAGGTGCAGTGTAACACGCTCCCGGCCCGGTGCGGCACATGCGGCCTGGAACAGGAAGAGCGCCCGGGGTTGCGGGGTGCGCCACACCAAGTGATCGGCCCGCGTACCCCCTTCCTCCGGCGGGGGGCCCGCGCACACCAGGACCTGCAGGCGGCCCAGGGAGAGGAGGGCGTGCAGGGTCCGCCGAAGGGGATGTGGGAGGAGGGGGTGGTCGTAGGCGATGTCCACCTGCGGGAGCTGGGTCCGCAGGGCCTCCGCGGTGCGCACCGCCTCCTGGGGACTCGCTTCGAAGACCACCACCCGCTCTCCGGAGCGCACGAGGTCCACCAAGTGATCCGGCCCTCGTCGGCTCCGGCAGTCGTCGAGGGCCACCTCCAGGCGTATCCCCTCCCAGTACTCCGCAACCCATTCGGCAGGCAGCTCCGCCCGGGCGGACCACAGGTTCCATCGCACCGGACCGGGGTGCCGGAGTGCCATCTCCGGAAGGGCCAGGGACTCCCCCACGAGCAGGTCCTGCGGCCTCAACAGATCCGGGTGGCGGAGGAGGTAGGAGAAGGTGGTGAAGAGCACGGGCGCGTGGACCGCGGCGGGTTCTGAGCATATCCCGTGCACGCAGACCGCGGGCACCCCGCAGGCCCACAGCCTCGGCCCCCACTGCGCCCACCGGGCGTCCGCGAGGTCATGGGTGGGCCAAGCGCACACCACCCTCCTTCCCCGGCACGCCTCCTCCGCCACCCCCACCAGCAGCACCCTCCACAGGCCCCGCCCCGGGCCTCCCACCAGCGCTCCCTTTCCTTCTCGGGTCGCATCCAGCCATCCCCGGACCCGATCCGGGAGCCGCTCCCAAGGAAGGGCCTGGAGTTCCAGAATTCCCTCCCCTCGAGGGTCGGATTCCCCCGTCTCCCGCTCCACCCGGATCCACACGCGACCCGATTCTGCCTCCACCACGGTGGCCCGGTAGGATTCGCCGCGGTCCAGGCCCGGGGCGATCCGGCCCGCCACCTCCGAGGGAAGGCGAACGAGGGGGCGTCCGTCCTCGAGGTCCAGCCGGACCGTGTACGGGTCGGTGGGATGGTCCGGCTCTCGGACGAAGCGGAGGATGCACCCGGCCGCTGGGCTAGGTGTACCCGCCTCACAGCGGATCTCCAGCTCGAACGAGCGGGCCTGCTCCATCCCCGCCCAGCTGGGTTCCCAGTACTCGCTCGCCCGCTCGAACAGGCGCGCCAGAACCCGCCCCGTATCCGGGGGAACCGGGGAGGTCTGGGCAAGCCGCAGGTCCTGAACCACGAGCCGGACCGCATCCCGATCGGGCCAGGGGGACGGCTCCACGGAGGCCGCCACGTCTACCCGCGGGGCGGAGAGGGCGAGGCGCTCCGCCCGGTCCCCGAGCCTCGGGGCGATGGCCTCCACGTGGCGGGTGCCGTCGGAGAGCCACAGGCGCAGGTGGCTTCCGCCGGCGCCTACCAGGCGACTTTCCAGCACCCGCAGGCCGCGCAGGGAGAACACCGGACGGGGGTTGCCCACCCCGTGGGGTTCCAGGGCCAGGAGCGACCGGACGAACCGGTCGTCGAGTTCCGCAAGCGAGAGCTCCGCATCCAGGTCCACGGTGGGGACGAGGTCCTGGGGGCGGACCCAGGCCTGGACCGCCTCCTCAAACCGGTCCCGGAAGGCCTCCAGGTGCTCGACCGGAAGGCTCAGGCCCGCGGCCTGGGCATGCCCCCCGAACGCCTCCAGCAGCGGCGCGCAGGTCCGCAGGGCCTCCACGAGGTTCACCTCCGGGACGCTGCGGCCGCTTCCCCGGGCGGTCCTTTCCCCCACGCTCAGCAGGATCGTGGGCCGGTAGAAGGTCTCCCGGACCTTGCCCGCGGCGATTCCCAGGACCCCCGGGTGCCAGTTCCCCCACAGGACCAGCGTGGCGCGGTTCCAGGGATCCAAGGCCTGGGCGGCCTTCACGGCATCTTCCACCACCTCGTCCTGCACCCGCTGGCGCCTCTGGTTGAGGGCCTCCAGCTCCGTGCTCAGCCGGGCCGCCTCCTCCGGGTCCTCTGTGAGGAGAAGCTGCAGGGAGCGCTGGGCGGATTCCAGCCGGCCGCTCGCGTTGAGTCGGGGCGCCAGGCGCCATACCACATCCTCTGCGGTTACGCGGTCGGACAGGCCTGCGGCCCGCAGGAGGGCCTGCAGCCCCGGCAGGGGGCTGATGGACATCCGGGCGAGACCCGCCTTGGCAAGGATCCGGTTGGGACCCAGCAGCGGAACCATGTCCGCCAGGGTACCGATGGCCGCGAGCTCCACGAGCTCTTCGGCCCCTCCCGTCCCCCGGCGGGATCCCAGGAGCCGCACGAGCAGCCACGCAAGCCCGGCGGCGCAGTACTCTCGAAAGGGTCCATCGTCCAGCTTGGGATTCACCAGGGCATCCGCGGGAGGAAGGGAGGGAGGAGGTTCGTGGTGGTCTACCACCGCCACCCGCATCCCCAGGCGGCGGGCGAGGGCGACTTCCTCCACCGCGGTGATCCCGCAATCCACCGCCACGAGCAGACGGGTACCGCTCGCGGCGATGCGATCCACGGCCCGGGCGGAGAGGCCGTATCCCTCCTGGAGGCGGTGGGGGAGATAAGGGGTCACGTTGGCTCCCAGCGCCCGCAATCCCCGGACCACGATGGCGCAGGCGCACACCCCATCCGCGTCGTAGTCCCCGTAAACCACAATGGGGTCTCCGCGTACCGCCGCCACCTCCACCAGGGAAGCCGCCTCCGCCATACCGGGGATCTGTTCCGGATCGGGGAGGTCTCGCAGCTCCGCCCGCAGGAAGGCCCGGATCTCCTCCTCCGTGCGGCAGCCGCGCCGCAGGAGGACCTGCACGAGGACAGAGGGGAGATCCAGTCGATGCGCGAGGACCTGGCAGAGGGGATCCGGGTCGGGGAGGCGCCACCGGGAGGAGGTAGAGCCCTCAGAGCTTGCGCGTGGGCTCCGCATCGCCTCCTGGGAAGGGCTCAGCCGCGGGGACGGCGGGTGTCCGACCCAGGCGTTCCAGACGCCCCACCCGGCCGCGGAGCAGGAGGTTGCTCACCAGCAGGGGGACGCCCAGAACTCCCGCCCCGACGAACAGGGCCGCCACGATGGCACTGGGAAGGGGTCCTTGGAAGGCCACCCACGGACCCCACCGCAGGGACACCGTCTCCGTGGTCTGCAGATTGCTGAGGACCACGCCCACCGCGAGGAGGGCGAGCACGGAGGTGGCGATCAGGAACACCCGCATCCAGTTTATCCGATGCTAGCACGGGCCGCGCAACGGGTCAAACGCGCGAGGTACGGCGGCGACGGCGTGACCCCGCTTCCACCACCTCTGATTGGGGACCGGACGGAGCAGTAGCGGCGACCAAAGCCCTGCGCTCCGCACGGGTCGTGAGGTCCACCAGGAGCGGGCTCGCCACCCCGATGGAGGAGTAGGCACCCGTGAGGACCGCCACGCACAGGCCAAAGGCGAAGTCCCGGATGGTAGGCCCTCCGAACACGTACACGGCCCCGATGGCGAGCAGGGTGGTGATGCTGGTTCCCAGGGAGCGCACCAGGGACTCCAGGACGCTGCGGTTCACGAGCTCCGGAAACGGCTCCCGGGCACGCAGGTTCAGGTTCTCCCGGATGCGGTCGAAGACCACGATGGTGTCGTTGATGCTGTACCCCACCACCGTGAGGAGAACCGCCACGAAGGCGCTATCCACCGTGGCCCGGGTGAGGGCAAAGGCCCCCAGGACTACGAGGACATCGTGCACCAGGGCAACGTCCGCGGCCAGAGCGTAATGCCAGGAGCGGAACCGGAGGGTGACGTAGACCACCTGGAGGGCGAGCCCGATGGCCACCCCCAGGATGGCGATGTTGCGCAGTTCCCGTCCGATCTTGGGCCCCACGTCGTCCACGCTGAGCACGGTGAACGGGCCCATCGCGTTCCGGAGAGCCCCCAGCACCCGGTTGCGTTCCGCGACGCTGAGGGGCCGGGTCCGGATGGAAATGTCCGCGGTTCCCGGGGTCTGCTGGATCACCGCCTCCCCGAGCCGGAGCGGGGCCAGGACGGAGCGCACCTTGCCGGTGGTCACCGTGCGGTCCTCGAACCGCAGGAGGAGCAGGGTTCCGCCCGTGAAGTCCACGCCCCAGTTGAGGGGAGGCCGGCCTGAGAGGGCGTTGCCCGCAAGGGCTGCGCCCGCGAGGAGGACGATGAGGAGGGAAGCGAGGTACAGGTAGCGGCGGTGCCCGATGAGGTCCCAGCGCCTCATGCCGCCGCCTCCTTCGCCCGGGGCAGCCGCGCCATGCGTACGAACCAACCCGCAAGCCCCGTCCCCACGCACAGCTCCACCAGCCACCGGGTCACGAAGACGGCGGTGAACACGCTCACCAGCACCCCGACCACCAGGGTGACGGCAAAGCCCCGGATGGGCCCGCTTCCCAGCCACAGCAACACCGCGGCTCCGATCAGGGTGGTGGCGTTGCTGTCGATGATGGTGGACAGAGCCCGCCGCCAGCCCGTGGCGATGGCCGTCCGAAGGGGCTTGCCCATGCGCAGCTCCTCCTTGACCTTCTCAAAAATGATCACGTTGCCGTCCACCGCCATCCCGAGGCTCAGAATGAGGCCGGCGATGCCGGGTAGGGTCAGGGTGGCGCCCAGGGCGGTGAACACCCCGAGGACCACAAGGGCATAGATCCCCAGGGCCACGGAGGTCAGCAGCCCGCCGAGGCCGTAGTAGGAGGTCATGAGGGCCACCACCATGGTCGCGGCGATCCATCCTGCCCGCACGCTCCGATCGATGGAATCCCGCCCCAGGGTGGGCCCCACCGTGCGCTCCTCGACGGGCTGGACGGGGACGGGAAGCGCTCCCCCCCGCAGCAGGATGGCAAGGTCCCGGGCCTGATCCGCGGTGAAGGTCCCCTCGATCACGCCCTCCCCGGGGATCCGGGCCCGGATCACGGGCGAGCTGATCACCCGGTTGTCGAGGACGATGGTGAGGTATTCTCCGATGCTGCGGCCCGTGTGCTCCTCGAACTTCCTCGCGCCCTCCCCCCCGAACCGGAAGCGCACCACCCAGTTCAATCCCTGGGGATCCAACTCCGCCCGCGCGTCCCGCAGGTCTGCCCCCGTCACCACCACCTTCTTGGGAAGGGAGACGATGCGGCCATCGGGAAGCCGCACCCGGCGGTTGTCCGGAAGCCACTCCGCGCCCTCCGGGAGGCTCTGTTGGTCTGTGTCCACGAACTCCAGCAGGGCCGTTCGGCCGATGAGCTCCTTGGCCCGCCGCGGGTCTTGTAGACCCGGGAACTCCACGATGATGCGATCCGAGCCCTGGCGCTGCAGCAGCGGCTCCGCGATCCCTAGTGCGTCGATGCGGCGTTCGATGACCCGCATGGCGGCGTCCACCTTGTCCGGGGTGACCTGGACACCCGGACGCGGCTGGGCCTCCAGCACGATGCGGGTGCCGCCCTGAAGATCCAGCCCCAGCCGGAGGTGGGGTCGCGGGGGCTGAAGCACGGGTCTCCATCCATCCAACGCCAGGGGCCGGAAGGCCAGCTGGAACGCCCCGAGCACGATGACCAAAAGGGTTAAGAGCCGCAGGGGATGTCCTCGCAACGATCCTGCTCCTTCGGATCAAGTCGCGCCCATTATACCCCATCCACCCGTTCCACGATCACCGCGATCCCCTGCCCCACCCCGATGCACATGGTAGCGAGCCCGTATCGGGCCTGCCGGCGGTGCAGCTCCCACACCAGGGTGGTGAGGATGCGGGCCCCGCTGGCGCCGAGCGGGTGTCCCAGGGCGATGGCCCCGCCGTTGGGGTTCACCCGTCCCAGATCCAGCCCCAGCTCCCGCACGCACGCCAGCACCTGCGCGGCGAACGCCTCGTTGAGCTCCACGAGATCTATGTCCTCCAGCCGCAGCCCCGCCCGCCAGAGGGCCTTGCGGACCGCGGGCACGGGACCGAGCCCCATGACCGCGGGGTCCACCCCGGCCACCGCGCTGGCCAAGATCCGGGCCAGGGGTCGGAGATGGAGCTCCGCGCAGGTGTGGGCGTCCATGAGCATCAGGGCCGCGGCCCCGTCGTTCAGGCCGGAGCTGTTGCCCGCGGTCACGGTCCCCTCCCGGCGGAAGGCAGGACGGAGAGCAGCAAGCCGGTCCAGGGTGACATCCGGGCGGGGATGCTCGTCCTGCTCCACCACTACGGGCTCCCCCTTCCCAGCCACGACCACGGGCACGAGCTCGTCTCGAAACCGACCCTCCGCGATCGCGCGGGCCGCCCGCCTCTGGCTCTCCAGGGCATACCGATCCTGCTCCTCCCGGGTGATCCCGTACCGTTCCGCCACGATCTCCGCGGTTTCACCCAGGGCCATGGCCACGCCCGGCCACTTCTCCACCAGCCGCGGATTGGAAAAGCGTGGACCCAGGGTGGTGTCGTAGACCTCGAACCGGCGGCTCCACGGCTCCTGGGACTTCGCCACCACGAAGGGTGCACGGGTCATGCTCTCCACCCCGCCCGCGATGACCACATCCCCTTCCCCGCACCGAATGGCGTGGAACGCACTCACCACGGCCTGCAGTCCGCTCCCACACAACCGGTTCACCGTCTGACCCGGAACCTCCGCGGGAAGCCCGGCCTGCAGCAGAGCCATCCGGGCCACGTTCCGGCCGTCCTCACCCGCCTGATTGGCGCATCCCAGGATGACGTCGTCCACACGGCCGGGATCCACGCCCGTCCGTCGGATGAGGGCGGAGATCACCACCGCGGCGAGATCGTCCGGCCGCATATCCCGCAGCGCACCCCCGTACCGGCCAATGGGGGTGCGCACCGCGTCCACGATCACCACGTCCCGCATTCCCGGCCTCCGTGCTAGCAGCCCGTGAAGTGTGGCGGACGCTTCTCCCAAAACGCCCTCCGGCCCTCCCGGTGGTCCTCCGTGCAGCTCGCCACCTTCTGGAGCATGGCCTCGTACTCCAGGACGGAGGGAAGATCCCCCTCGAGAGAGCGCAGAAGGGCCCGCTTCAACAGACCGTAGGCGCGCGTGGGGCCCAGCGCGAGCCGGCGGGCCACCTCACCCGCCCGCTCCCGCAGCTCATCCGCGGGCACCACCCAGTTCACCAGTCCCCATCGCAGGGCCTCCTCCGCGCTGAGGGGATCGGAGAGGGCACACAGCTCGAATGCTCTCCCCAGGCCCACAAGGCGGGGAAGGAAATACGTGCTCCCCGCATCCGGTACCAGGCCCACCTGGGTGAAGGCGGTGAGGAACCGGGCGTCCGAGGAAGCCATGCGGAGGTCACACGCCAGAGCTAAGCTCCATCCCGCCCCCGCCGCCACTCCGTTCACCGCCGCCAGCACCGGCTTTTCCATCCGTCGCAGGTGCAGGACAAGGGGGTTGACCTGCTCCCGGAGGTGGTCCAGCACATCCTGGTCTTCTTCCAGCTCCCGCAGGTCCTGCCCCGCACAGAAGGCCTTTCCGGCCCCGGTCAGCACCAGACAGCGCACCCGGACATCCTGCTCCGCCTCGCGGAGGGCCGCCCGGAGATCTGCCAGCATCTGCCGGTTGAGGGCGTTGTGGACCTCGGGCCTGTTCAGGGTGATGGTGGCGACTCCCTCCCGAACTTCGTACTGCACGCTCGCATCAGACATGTCCGTCTCCTCACACCTCCTGCAGGGCCTCCAGGTACCGGCGCAGCTTCTGCTCCCTTGTCCGGGCCTCCCACAGTTTCTCCTCCTCCGCCCGCACCACCTCCGGGGGGGCCTTCTGCCGGAACTCGGGGTTCTGGAGCTTGCGGGTCAGCCGTTCCTGCTCCCGGACGAGGGCTTCCAGCTCCCGCTGCACCCGGTTCCAGAGGGTCCGGCTCTGCGCGGCCTCCAGGGGGATGTACAGCTCTACGGATCCCGCAAGACCCATGGCCGCGGGGTGCGGCCGGGGCGCATCCACGGGCAGAAGCTCCAGACGTTCCACCCGGGCCAGGGACTGAAGGTAGGGCTGCAGCTGCGTGAATAGCTCCCGCTCCGCTCCGGGAGCGAACACCTGCACATGCACCCCCTGGTGCGGCCCTAGCCCGAGATCCGCCCGCAGACTCCGGATCTCCCGCACCGCCTCCTGGAAGAGCCCCATGCTCCGCTCCACCTCCTCGTGCACCCGGCGCGGGTCGCTGCGAGGCCACGGGCCCAGCATTAGGGTGTCTCCCTGATGCGGGAGGGCTCGGAACACCGCCTCCGCGAGGAAGGGCATGATGGGGTGCAGCAGACGCATGGTCTCCAGGAGGACGTGCCACAGCACGTAACGGGCGGCGCGGGCCGTGTCCTTCTCCGCCGCCAAATCCACCTTGCTCATCTCCAGGTACCAGTCGCAGTACTCGTCCCACACGAACCGGTACAAGCTGCGGGCGGCCTCATCGAACTCGTAGGTCTCGTAGGCTCGGGTCACGGCCTGGATCGTGCGCTCCAGCCGGCTGAGGATCCATATCTCCGGCATCCCGTATCGCAGGGAGGCAGGATCCACTTGCGTGGGATCCTCCGAAGCGAGGTTCCTGTGCACGAACCGGGCCGCGTTCCAGATCTTGTTCGCGAAGGTACGCACGTCCGCGATCATCTTCTCGTCAAAGCGCATGTCCTGCTGGGCCGCGGAACATCGGGACGTGAGGGCAAACCGGAGGGCATCGGCGCCGTACTTCTCGATTACCACCATGGGATCGATGCCCGTGCCCAGGGACTTGCTCATGCGTCGGCCGTGGATGTCGTGCACCGTGGGGTGGATGTACACGTCCCGGAAGGGCACCTCGTCCAGGAACTCCAGCCCGAACATGATCATGCGGCACACCCACAGGAAGATGATCCCCCGATCCGTGACGAGGACGCTCGTGGGGTAGAAGTAGCGCAGATCCTCGGTCTCCTGCGGCCAGCCCAGGGTTGCGAGCGGCCAGAGGGCGGAGCTGAACCAGGTGTCCAGTACGTCCGGATCCTGCTGCCAGGTCCTCCCGCCGCACCGCTCGCACGCGAACGGCTCCACCTTTGAGGCCACCCGGTCCCCGCAGCCCGCGCAGTTCCACACGGGGATCCGGTGTCCCCACCACAGCTGCCGGCTGATGACCCAGGGGCGGATCCCCTCCAGCCAGTCCAGGGCTACCCGGGTCCACCGCTCGGGGTGGAACCGCACCCGTCCCGTGTGGATGGCCTCCGCGGTGCGCCGGGCCATGTCCCGAACGTCCAGGAACCACTGATCCGTGATGTAGGGCTCGATCACCGTGTGGCACCGGTCGCACTTCCCCACCCGGGTCCGGTAGGGCTCTGTCCGCACCAGCAACCCCTGCATCTCCAGGGCCCTGGCCACCCGTCCGCGGGCCTCGAACCGGTCCAGCCCCACGAACTTCGGAGCCAGCTCGTTCATGCGGCCGCCCTCGTCCAGGGTCACGAGGATCGGAAGTCCATGGTCCCGACCGATCTCGTGGTCGAGGGGGTCGTGGCCCGGAGTGATCTTCACCGCGCCCGTCCCGAGGGAGGGATCCACCCGCCGGTCTGCGATGACGGGCACCGGGCGGTTTGTGAGGGGCACCAGCACCTCTTTCCCCACCAGCTCCCGGTACCGCTCATCGTCCGGGTGAACCGCCACGGCCACGTCCGCGAAGATGGTCTCGGGCCGCTGGGTGGCCACCACCACATCCGGGCCGTCGCCCGCGCTGCGGTAGCGCACGTACCAGAGGTGGCTGTCCACCTCCTCGTACTCCACCTCAAGGTCGGAGATGGCCGTGCGGCAGCGGGGGCACCAGTTCACCATGTGTTTGCCCCGGTAGATGAGGCCCTTGCGGTAGAGACGCACGAAGGCCTCCAGCACCGCGTCGTAATAGGGTGGATCCAGGGTGAAGACCTTACGGTCCCAGTCGCAGGAGATCCCCAGGCGTTCCAGCTGCGCATAGATGATGCTCCCGTACTTCCGTACCCAGGCCCATACCCGCTCCTCAAACTCCTCCCGGCCCAGGTCCTCCCGGCGCAGGCCCTCCTTAGCCAGCTCCCGCTCCACCACGTTCTGGGTGGCGATCCCCGCGTGGTCCGTACCGGGCTGGTAGAGGACGCATCTGCCCCGCATGCGCTGAAAGCGGGCGAGGATGTCCTGCAGGGTATTGTTGAGGGCGTGTCCGATGTGCAGCTCCCCCGTCACGTTTGGCAACGGCATCATGACCGCCCAGGGGGATCGGGCGGGATCGGGCTTGGCCCGGAAATACCCTGCGGCTTTCCACGCCGCGTACAGCCGCGTCTCCACGGAGCCGGGCTCGTAGACCTTGGGGAGCTCCTGGATGGCCATCCTTCCCTCCTCAGCGCAAAGCGCCGCCCCACCCAGGCGATGGGGCGGCGTCCGCCGGCTTCGATTATGCGGTAGCCCCCCGCCTGCCTGCAACTCACCACGAGAGGAGCGTACCCAGTCCCCGCTCCTCCGCCCGCCGCAGGGCCAGCATCCCCACCGCGAGGTCCTGGACCGCGTGCCCCACGGACTTGAAGAGGGTGACCTCGTCCGGGGTCGTGCGCCCGGGCCGGGCCCCAGCGGCCACCGCCCCGAGCTCCGTCACGGTGCTCCAATCCAGCTTCGTCTCCTCCGCGGCGAGGATGAGGTCTCCCGCCTCGGCCCGGGCAGCCTCCAGGCTTTCCACGAACACCCGGCTGCGGGCTACAAGCTCCGGGGGGATCTCCCGAGCCGCGGGGGTAAAGGCGCCGATGGCGTTGAGGTGCGAGCCCCAGGCCACATCCTCCGCCCGGAGGACCGGGGTGGCGCTCGTGGTGGCGGTGATCACGATGTCCGCGCCCCGCACGGCAAGTTCCGCGCTGGGGGCCGGGAATACTGAGGCCCCCCGGATCCAGGGCTGCGCCCTCGCCCACGCCACAAACGCCTCCCGATGCTCCGGAGTCCTGGCGTACACCCGGACCTGGGTGACCTCCCGCACCGCGCACACCGCCTCCAGCTGCGTCCGGGCCTGCACCCCGGCCCCGATAAGGCCCACCACGGAGGGTTGCGGCCGCGCCAGGAGATCGGTTGCGACACCCGTGGCCGCCCCCGTGCGGAGGGCGGTGAGGGTGCTTCCCTCCAGCAGCGCGAGCGGCCGGCCGGTGGAGCCGTCCTGGAGCAGGACGGCGGCGTGGAGGGTGGGGAGACCCAGGCGGGGGTTTTCGGGATAGACGGCGACGGCCTTCACCCCAAGCCCGATCCCCTCTGCGAATCCGGGCATATAGAGGGCAACTCCGGAAGGGGTGGAGAGGTGGATCCTGGGAGGGGCGTGGACCCGCCCTTCCCATAGGGCCACGAAGGCCTCCCCTACCGCGGCGATGGCCTCCCTCATGGAAACAGCTCGCCGCAGCTCCTCCCCGGAGAGGATCCGGAGCACGGCCACCTCCCGGGCTACGCCTGGGGCGGGGGCGGGGGAACCTGGGCGGGGGCCTCTGCCGGGATCCGGGGCACCTCCAGCACGGGCTGCGGCGGAGCGGCTTCCGGCACGGCCACGCGCTCCTTCGCGGGCAGCAGGGCTGCCTCCAGCACCTCGTCCATGTGCTCCACGAGCTTGAAGCGCAGCTTGCGCCGCACGTTCTCCGGGATCTCCACGAGGTCCCGCTCGTTCTCCTTGGGCAGCACGACGGTCTCGATCCCCGCCCGATGGGCGGCGATCACCTTCTCCTTCACCCCCCCGATGGGCAGAACCTTGCCCCGGAGGGTGATCTCCCCCGTCATGGCCACGTCCTTGCGCACGGGTCGGCCCGTGAGGGCGCTCGCAAGGGCCGTGGCCATGGTGATGCCCGCGGAGGGTCCGTCCTTCGGCTGAGCGCCCGCGGGCACGTGGATGTGTACGTCGAGCTTGCTGTACCAGTCCTCATCCGCCCCCAGCCACCGGGTCCTACTCCGTACGTAGCTCACCGCGGCCTGGGCGGATTCCTTCATCACGTCCCCCAGCTGCCCGGTGAGCACCAGCTTGCCGCTTCCCTTGACCAGGGCCACCTCCACGGTCACGATGTCTCCCCCCACCTCCGTCCATACCAATCCCGTGGCAGCTCCCACCTCGTCCTGCTTTTCGGCCACGCCATACCGGAACCGGGGCGGACCGAGGTAGCGGGGCAATACCTTGTGGGTGATGCGTCGGGGTGCCCTCGGATCCCCGCTGGCCACCCGGGTGGCCACCTTCCGGCAGATGGTGCCGATCTCCCGCTCCAGGTTTCGGACCCCAGCTTCCCGGGTGTACTCCCGGATGATGCGCAGGATGGCCTCGTCGCTGAAGTGCAGCCCCCGGTCCGCTAGCCCGTTTTCGCGCAGCTGCTTGGGCAGCAGGAAGTGCTTGGCGATGGCCAACTTCTCCTCCTCGATGTACCCGGGGAAGCGGATCACCTCCATCCGGTCCCGGAGGGCGGGCGGGATGGTGTCCAGGATGTTCGCGGTGCAGATGAACATGACTTCGCTGAGGTCGAAGGGCAACTCCAGGTAGTGGTCGCTGAAGGCATGGTTCTGCTCCGGGTCCAGGGCCTCCAGCAGGGCCGCGGAAGGATCCCCCCGGAAGTCCAGGCCCAGCTTGTCGATCTCATCCAGCATGAACACAGGGTTCTTGCTGCCCGCCATCTTCATGCCCTGGATGATCCGGCCCGGGAGCGCCCCCACGTAGGTGCGGCGGTGGCCCCGGATCTCCGCTTCGTCCCGCACTCCTCCCAACGACACCCGCACGAACTTCCGGCCCAGGGCCCGGGCGATGGACTTCCCCAGGGAAGTCTTGCCCACCCCCGGGGGACCCACGAAGCAGAGAATGGGCCCCCGGGTCCCGGGACTCAGCTTGCGCACCGCCAGGTACTCGATGATCCGGTCCTTGGCCTTGCGCAGCCCGTAGTGATCCTCGTCCAGGATCCGGCGGGCCTCCTGGATATCCAGACGGTCCTCCGTGCGGACGCTCCATGGCAGGGCCAGGATCCAGTCCAGATAGGTGCGCACCACCACCGCCTCCGCCACCATGGGCGGCATCTTCTCCAGGCGGCTCAACTCCTCCAGAGCTTTCTCCCGGACGTGGTCGGGGAGGTTTGCGGCCTCGATCTTCTTCCGGTACTCCTCGACCTCCGCCTGCCGCTCGTCCCGCTCCCCCAGCTCCTGCTGAATGGCCTTCAGCTGCTCCTTGAGGTAGTACTCCCGCTGGGAGCGCTCCATGGATTTCCGGACCCGGTTCTGAATCTTCCGCTCCAGCTCCAGGATCTCCAGCTCCCGGTGGAGGATCTGGGCGAGCAGGTCAAGCCGACCCGCGGGATCCAGCTCCAGGAGCTGCTGGCGCTCCTCCACTTTCAGGGGAAGATGCTGGGCCACCAGATCCGCGAGCTTGCCGGGCTCCTCCGTTCCCATGATGGCCATGAAGGCCTCCGGAGGCACGGACCGGCTCAGCCGTGCGTACCGCTCGAACTGAGCCGACACCCCCCGCATGAGGGCCTCGATCTCTACGGTACGCTCCGCGGCGTCCTCCACCGCCTCCGCCCGGACGGCGAAGTAGGGATCCGTGCGGACGAACTCCAGGATCTTTGCCCGCACCAGCCCCTCCACCATCACCTGCAGGACGCCATCGGGCTGGCGACCCACGTTGATGATCCGCGCGATGGTCCCCCAGGTGAAGAGGTCCTCGGGCTTGGGGTCTTCGATGTTCTCGTCCCGCTGGGCCACAAGCAACAACAGCCGTTCGCCCTCCATGGCGTGCTCCAGGGCTCGGATGGACTTGGGTCGTCCCACGCCCAGAGCCAGGGACGCGTGCGGGAGGACCACCACCCCCTTCAGGGCCAGCAGGGGAAGGACTGCCGGATAGACCGTCCGTGTCTCGCTCATGATCCCTCCACCGAATTCGAGCCTTCACCCCCTGTATACGCAGGGGAGGGCGGGAAGATTCCACCGCGCGGCGGCTAGGAGGCGGGCCGTTCCTTCGGCAACCGCTTCGCCTCCGCCGCGGTGATCAGGATGGGTGGGACCCGACGCTCCACCGCCTCCAGGGTCACCAGACACCGCTTCACGTCCGGACGGGAGGGGATCTCGTACATCACGTCCAGCATGATGTCCTCGATGATGGTCCTCAGACCCCGGGCACCCGTATTGCGGGCCATGGCCTCCCGGGCGATGGCCCGCAGGGCCTCCTCCGTGAACACCAGATCCACCCCATCCATCTCCAGGATCCGCTGGTACTGACGCACCAGGGCGTTTTTGGGTTCCACCAGGATGCGCACCAGCTGCTCCTCCGTGAGGGGGTCCAGGGTGACCACGATGGGGAGCCGGCCGATGAATTCCGGGATGAGGCCGTACCGCAGAAGATCCTGTGGCATCACCTGACGCAGCAGCTCTCCCGTATCCCGGGCCCGGGCCTCGCTCCTAGCCCCGAAGCCGATGCTGGCCCGCCGTACCCGGCTCTCCACGATCTTATCGAGGCCCTCGAAGGCCCCCCCACAGATGAACAGGATGTTGGTGGTGTCGATCTGGATAAACTCCTGGTGCGGGTGCTTGCGGCCGCCCTGCGGGGGGACGTTCGCCACCGTCCCTTCCAGGATCTTCAGCAGGGCCTGCTGAACCCCCTCCCCGCTCACGTCCCGGGTAATGGAGGGGTTCTCGGACTTCCGGGCGATCTTGTCCACCTCGTCGATGTAGACGATTCCGCGCTCCGCGCGCTTCACGTCGTAGTCCGCGGCCTGGATAAGGCGGAGGAGGATGTTCTCCACGTCCTCGCCCACATATCCCGCCTCCGTGAGGCTCGTGGCATCCGCGATGGCGAAGGGGACGTCCAGGATCTTCGCCAGGGTCTGAGCCAGGTAGGTCTTGCCGCAACCTGTGGGCCCGATGAGGAGGATGTTGCTCTTCTGCAGCTCCACATCGTTGGGGCGGCGCTGGCCGATGCGCTTGTAGTGATTGTAGACGGCCACCGCCAGGACCTTCTTCGCCCGCTCCTGACCCACCACGTACTGGCAGAGGGCATCGTAGATCTCCTGAGGTTTGGGAAGGCTGCGAGGGGCTACCTCGTCGGGCTCTCCGTACAGTTCCTCCTCCAGGATCTCGTTGCACAGCTCGATGCACTCGTCGCAGATGTACACCCCGGGCCCCGCCACCAGCTTCCGCACCTGCTCCTGGGGCTTTCCGCAGAAGGAACACTTCAGCCGGTCGTGCTCGTCCCCGAACCGGAACATGCGTCCGCCCCCGAATCCCTTCGCCATGGTCTCCTCCGGTCCTCAGCCGGTTTGGCTCACCCTCGTGTACGCCGCCACCTTCTCCGGTCGTGGTTCGATGACCTGGTCGATGAGCCCGTACTCCTTTGCCTTCTGAGCGCTCATCCAGAAGTTCCGGTCCGTGTCCCGCTCGATGCGCTCCAGCGGCTGGCCCGTGTGCCGGCTCAGGATCTCGTTCACGATCCGACGCATCTCCAAGAACTCCCGGGCCTGGATCTCGATGTCCGTGACCTGGCCCTGGGCACCTCCCCACGGCTGGTGGATCATGATGCGGGAGTACGGCAGGGCTCCCCGCTTTCCCTTCGTGCCCCCGGCCAGGAGCAGGGCTGCGGCGGAGGCCGCGAGCCCCACGCAGATGGTGGCCACGTCCGGCTGGATGTGCTGCATGGTGTCGTAGATGGCGAGCCCGGCCGTGATGGATCCCCCGGGGCTATTGATGTAGAGCTGGATGTCCTTCTGAGGGTCCTCGTAGGCCAAGAACAGCAGCTGCGCGATCACCAGGTTCGCGGTCTCGTCGTCGATGGGACCCCCGAGGAACACGATGCGGTCCTTCAGCAGGCGCGAGTAGATATCGTAGGCGCGCTCCCCCCGCGCGCTCTGCTCCACCACGATGGGTACCAGGGTCATACGGGCTCCTCCCCGGACAAGCTCTGAACCTCCGCTCCGCTCGCCACGGCCACCAGAAAGGCCAGGGTCTTGCGCCGGCGCAGCTGGGACCGAAGGAAAGATCCCCGTCCTTCCTCCTCCAGCCATCTCTGCACCTCCGCCGCCTCCTGACCCAGCTCCTGCGCTAGGTTCTCGACCTCCTGCCGGAGCTCCTCCTCTGTGGGCTCCAGGTGCTCGAGGTCCGCGATCCGGTCCAGCACGAGTCGGGCACGCACCCGCCGCTCCGCCACCGGCCGGTATTCCTCGTGCAGCTGCTCCAGGGTCTTCGCCGAGAGCGCCAGGTACCGTTCCAGGGTGAGGCCTCTTGCCCGCAGCCGGTCCACCAGGTCCTCCAAGAGCGCATGGATCTCCGCGTGTACAAGGCTGCTGGGCAGGTCCACCTCGGATCCCTCCACCACCCTCCGCAGAACCTCCGTCTCGTACTCCTCCGCCACGCGCCGGGCCGCCTCCTCCACCAGCTTCTTGCGCACCTCCTCCCGCAAGGCCTCCAGGGTCTGGTGATCGCTCACCTGACGCGCGAAGGCATCGTCCAAGGGCGGGAGGTCCCGGCTGCGCACCCCAACCACTACAACCCTCAAGACCCCCTTCCCATTCCAGGGAACCTCCACGGCCTGCCCCTCCCGGACTCCCCGGAGGGCCTCCGCCAGGACCTGCGGGGTCTCCTGTCCCCCCACCTCCAGAAGCAGCTCCTTACCCGGTCCAAACCGGGGCTCCCCTTCCGGTGCCTCCTCCACCCGGACCAGGACGAAGTCCCCCACTTCCGCGGGTCCCTCCTTCGCCACAAGCTGCGCCAGCTGGGCTCGCATGGCCTCCAGGGCCCGATCCACCTCCTCCTCCGTCACCCGGGACTCCGGCCTGGGGATCCGGAGGGATCGGTAGTCCATGGGCCGGACCTCGGGGACCACCTCCACCGTGGCCCGCAGCCGGAGCGGCTGACCCTCCACCAGATTCTCCACGTCCACCTGCGGGCGGGTGATGGGCCGGATTCCGGTCTGGGTCACCACCTCCTGGAGGACCTCCGGCACCAGCTCCTCCAGGGCGGTCTCCTGCACCACCTGCTTCCCGAGATACCGCTCCAGGAGGAAGCGAGGGGCCCTGCCCCGCCGGAAGCCCGGCACGGTGGTGGAGCGTCCAAGACGGGCAAAGGCCCGCTCCAAGGCACGGTTCACCCGCTCCGGGGGGACCTCCACCTCCAGCACGGCCCGGCTTCCCGGTTCACGGTGTACCTCTACCCTCAGCATCGACTCCTCCCTCGGTGGTGCGGGCGGGGGGATTCGAACCCCCACGGGGATCCCACCGGATCCTAAGTCCGGCGCGTCTGCCGGTTCCGCCACGCCCGCGATTCACCGAACTCCAGCTCGAAACCAAAGCCCCGCAGGCCACCTCACCCCTGCGGGGCCAAACCCATATCTGGTGGGCCGTGCAGGACTCGAACCTGCAACCTTGGGATTAAGAGTCCCCTGCTCTGCCAGTTGAGCTAACGGCCCACCAGGTATGGTAGCAACGGAGCCCGACCCTGTCCAGGCTACGGTACAGGTCTGGCCCACCGGGCCCCCACCGGTCCCGTGTAGGCCGGAAGGCGCAAGAAGGGGGCTCGGCGGATCCGGACCACGATCCCCACGGACCGCAGCCCTTCCACAAACCCGCCGGGGGTCTGGAGGGCCGCCTCCATGAGCTCGGCCTCTCCGATCGCCTGGATCACGTAGGGAGGGGAGAGGGGAACCCCGTCCACGAGGATCCTCCGACCGGACTGCCGGAACCCGGATCGCGCCAACACCCGCAGGCCGCCCACCGCCACCGCCTCCGCCCCGGAGGCCCACAGCTCGTTGACAAGCCCTGCCAGTTCCATCGCCTGCACCTGCCCACCCGAAAGGCCCACCAGGGGACGCGACCCGGCCTCCAGACGCACCTCGATTCCGGGCCCCCGCACGGGCACGAGCCCCAGCACCATCCGCTGGTGCTCCAGCTCCCGCGCCAGCGTGGTTCCCAGGGCCTTACCTTCCGCCACCAGGGTCTCGTACTCCTGCAGCCACCGCCGGAGACGAGTCACCTCCGCCTCCAGAGCCTTCCGCGCGGTCTCTGCCTGAGCCACCAGCGCCGCCAGCTCCTTCACCCGGAGGGGGGGGAGCTCCCTCTGCTGCCGGATCTCCCGGGCACTGCGGACCTGAACCACCACCAGAAACCCCAGGAGGAAACCGATCCCTCCCAGGGCGGGCCAC
This sequence comes from Candidatus Sysuimicrobium calidum, assembly GCA_031459935.1. Taxonomy (GTDB): domain Bacteria; phylum Sysuimicrobiota; class Sysuimicrobiia; order Sysuimicrobiales; family Sysuimicrobiaceae; genus Sysuimicrobium; species Sysuimicrobium calidum. Next base: position 26,517 of record JAVKHN010000010.1, read on the forward strand.
ACTTCCCGCAACCGATGCCGCCCACCCACGGACTGGCCACCCGGGTCATTCTAGCAGAACGACTTGCAACTCCCGCGCGGTTCTCCAAAAATGGAGAACCGGGGTTAGCACTCTCCAGGTGCGAGTGCTAACCTAAGGCTCCAAGATCCTAGGGAAAAGGAGGGAGCAGGAATGCCGGCCAAGCTTTTGCTGTACGAGGAGACGGCCCGGAGGGCACTGGAACGGGGAGTGGAGAAGGTGGCAAACGCGGTCCGGGTGACCCTGGGACCCAAGGGGCGCAACGTGGTGCTGGAGAAGAAGTGGGGGTCACCCACCATCACGAAGGACGGGGTGACGGTGGCGAAGGAGATCGAGCTGGAGGATCCTTACGAGAACATGGGAGCTCAGCTCGTGAAGGAGGTGGCCAGCCGGACCAACGACCAAGCGGGAGACGGCACCACCACGGCTACGGTGCTCGCATGGGCCATGGTCCGGGAAGGATTGAAGAACGTGGCCGCGGGCAGGAATCCCATGCTCATTAAGCGGGGGATCGACGCCGCGGTGGAGGTGTGCGTGCAGGAGCTTAAGAACCTCAGCCAGCCCGTGACGAACCGAGAGGACATCGCGCACGTGGCGGGAATCGCGGCAAACGACCCCAGCATCGGGGAGATCATCGCGGATGCCATGGAGAAGGTGGGACGGGACGGTGTCATCACCATCGAGGAATCCAAGGGGATGGACACCACCGTAGAGGTGGTGGAAGGGATGCAGTTCGATCGCGGCTACATCTCCCCCTACTTCATCACGGACCCGGACAAGATGGAGGTGGTGCTGGAGGAGCCCTTCATCCTGCTCACGGAGAAGAAGATCAGCAGCGCCCGGGACATCGTGCCTGTGATGGAGAAGGTCATCCGGTTCGGCAAGCCCCTCGTGGTGATTGCGGAGGATGTGGAGGGGGAGGCCCTGGCTACCCTGGTGGTCAATAAGCTGCGGGGGGTGCTGCCCAGCGTGGCGGTGAAGGCCCCGGGCTACGGAGACCGACGGAAGGCCATGCTCCAGGACATGGCCATCCTCACGGGCGGCCGGGTGATCAGCGACGACATCGGCATCAAGCTGGAGAGCGCGGAAGTGGACATGCTGGGCCGAGCGGAGAAGGTCCGGGTGACCAAGGACGACACCACCATCATCGGCGGGAAGGGCAAGCCCGAGGACATCAAGGGCCGCATCGCCCAGATCAAGAAGGAGATCGAGGAGACCACTTCGGACTACGACCGGGAGAAGCTGCAGGAGCGACTGGCGAAACTGTCGGGCGGCGTGGCCCAGATCCGGGTGGGAGCCGCCACGGAGACGGAGATGAAGGAGCGCAAGATGCGCTTCGAGGACGCGGTGAACACCACCAAGGCCGCGGTGGAGGAGGGCATCGTGCCCGGAGGCGGCGTGGCCCTCATCCGGTGCCTGGGGGCCCTGGAGCGGCTGCAGCTGGACGGGGACGAGGCCGTGGGCGTCCAGATCGTCCGCCGGGCGCTGGAGGAACCTCTCCGGCAGATCGCGGAGAATGCCGGGCTGGAAGGGTCGCTGATGGTGGAGCGGGTGAAGGAGAGCACGGACCGCAACTTCGGCCTCGATGTGCGCACCGGGGAGTTCACGGACCTGGTGAAGGCCGGGGTGGTGGACGCCACCAAGGTGGTGCGGCTCGCGCTCCAGAACGCCGCATCCGTGGCGGGGCTCCTGCTCACCACGGAGGCCCTGGTGGTGGAGAAGCGGGAGAAGAAGAAGGAAAAGCCCCCCACCCCGGGCATGCACGAGGAGGAGTTCTAACCCGCCCGCTCCGAAGCGACCCGGCCGGGGATCGAAGGATCCCCGGCCTTTTTGTTTAATTTATCCCGGATTATCCCGGACGCGGCCGCGCAGGCACTTCCATGAACTGTTCCGCCTCCGTGGATCCCTGTAAGGCCAAGGTGGAGACTTCCCCGCCGGCGATCACCTGGGCTAGGAGATCGAAGTATCCGGTGCCCGCCTCCCGCTGGTGACGCACCGCGGTGTATCCCTGCCGCTCCAGCTGGAACTCCTGCTCCTGCAGCCGCACGTAGGCGGACATGCCCTCCTCCGCATACCCTCTGGCGAGATCAAAGGCACTGGCGCAGAGGGCATGGAACCCAGCCAGGGTGACGAACTGAAACTTGTAGCCCATGGCCGCAAGCTCCCGCTGGAAGCGCGCGATGGTGTCCGGGTCCAGGTGGCGCCGCCAGTTGAAGCTGGGAGAGCAGTTGTACGCGAGGAGCTTACCGGGGTAGCGGGCGTGGATGGCCTCCGCAAACCGGCGGGCCTCCTCCAGGTCGGGCCGGGAGGTCTCAAACCACAGCAGGTCCGCATACGGCGCATACGCCAAACCCCGGGCGATGGCAGCCTCCAGTCCCCCCCGCACCCGGTAGTACCCCTCCGGCGTCCGCCCGTCCAGTAGGAACGCGTGGTCGTAGGGGTCTGCGTCGCTGAGCAGGAAGGGGGCAGAGAGGGCGTCCGTCCGGGCGATGAGCACCGTTGGCACATCCAGGACATCCGCGGCCAGGCGGGCCGCGGTGAGGGTTCGGAGGAACTGACGTGTGGGGACCAGAACCTTCCCCCCCAGGTGCCCGCACTTCTTCTCGGAGCTCAGCTGGTCCTCGAAGTGGATGCCCGCGGCGCCCGCCTCGATGAGGGCCTTGGTGAGCTCGAAGGCGTGGAGGGGACCTCCGAACCCCGCCTCCGCGTCCGCCACGATGGGCACAAGCCAGTCCCGGGTCAACCGCCCTTCCGACCACTCGATCTGGTCCGCCCGCCGCAGGGCGTTCTGGATGCGGCGCACGAGGGCGGGCACGCTGTTGACAGGATACAAGCTCAGGTCCGGGTAGACCTGCTCAGCCAGATTGGCATCCGCAGCCACCTGCCACCCGCTCACGTAGATGGCCTGCAGACCCGCCCGCACCATCTGGACCGCCTGCATCCCCGTGAGGGCCCCCAGGGCCGCCACGAACGCCTCCTTCTCCAGCAGCGCCCACAGGCGTTCCGCTCCCCGGCGGGCCAGGGTGTACTCCACCCGGACGGATCCCCGAAGCCGCACCACGTCCTGTGCGGTGTAGCTTCGCTGGATCCCCCGCCAGCGAGGATCCGTCCGCCAGCGATGCTCCAGCGCTTCGGCCTCCCTGCGGAGATGATCCGCCGTTTGGCTCATCGAATCCCCTCCATCTGCATCCTCCACTTGTAGACGGAGAAGTCTGCCCTCGCCGCGAGCGCCGGCTCCGCCCACGGAGTACGGTCAGCACAGTCCTGGCAGTAGATGGTAGCCTCGGGGCGATACGCACAGTTCGGGCAACACGGCGCACCGCAGGCCTGGCACGTCCAGGCATCCATCCACCGCACCACCCGGCCACATGCGCACTCCCGCGTCATGGTGCACACCTCCATCCCCAGTGTGACCTCGGATCCCGGGCAGGCTCCACTCCTGGACGACGAACGGTTGAATTTCCAGGTTCAGCGGTGGGTTTCGCGAGGCGTTTTCGTGCACACCGCCTCAGGTGGTGGCCGCCTCCTCATCCTCGAAGAGGTTCCCCTCCAGAGGCAGGTTCTCCACCGATGGTGTGCGGAGGAGCTCGATCCGGAAGAGGGCGGAGAAGTACCACAGGTGTTCCGGCCGGGTGCGCACGGGAAGCCACTGCCAGGCCCGCATGGTCTCCATGTAATCCCAGTTGTCGTAGACGTTGAACCCGTCCCGGATGTCCGTGATCACCGCACCCAGGTCCAGCAGAACCCGCTGGATGCGGGCCCACTTCTCGAGGCTGGACTCCCCATGGGTGAGGCCGAAGTACCCCGCAGATCCCGCCCCCTGGAGGGCTGCCACGCCCCGCTCCATGAAGGCCTGGAATCCCCGTAGGCTCTCCGTGGGATCCGTAAAGAAGGTGTCGAAGCGCGCCCGCCATGCCTCCGGGAGGGGAGAGCGCACGTCGTAGACATGGGCCTCCACCATATCCAGGCCCTCCCGGCGTGCCACCTCCCGGATGAACCCCACGATGCGCTCGTCCACGTCCACCACCACCACCCGTCGGGGCTGGCGGGTGAGCGCCAGGGCGATGCTCACCAGGTCGTCGTCCCCGACCACGAAGACCTCCTTGCCCTGCACATCTCCCCGGTCCAGGGCAAAGGCCACCCGGCTCAAGGTGGTCTCCTCCGTGACGTAGCCCTGATCGAAGGCCTGGAGGGCAGGCGGGCGGCGGCGGGCGATGACGCGGAAGCGCCCCATGACCTCCTCCCCCAGGGCTCCAAGTTCCACCCCCCGCCCTCCGCAACGGGAGCAGGCGACTTCCCGGGCTGGGGGAATCCCAAGGGCCCCAACCCACCCCCGCCCCTCTGGGCTGAGGCGCAGGTGGACGCCCTCCAGCTGCACCAGCCCTTGGGCGATCAGCTCCTGCAGGAAGGCGCAGAGGAAGCGGATGGGGGCCCGGCTTAGCCGGAAGACCTCCCAGAGATCGCCCGTGACCTGGAGGGCTCCCAGGGCTCGCTCCGCATCGCGCCGGCTCACCACCACGGGCACCCGTGCCTCCACCCGTTCGAGGACCGTCTGCAGGCGTTTACGGGCTTCCCGGCGATCCGCCACCCGGGGTGCGTTTCCTCCCATCCGCTCACCTCCTCCACCCGAGAGTTGCATCCTAAAGGGTACGGCGAGAACGGAAATGAGGGAAGGTTGAGGAAGCGGCTACAGCTGGAGGAGGGCTTTCAGGAACCGGGCCGCGGAGCGACTCACCGGGATCTCCGTGCGATGGGGGTCGTCCAGACGGAGAAGCATGGTTCCGGAGAAGAACGGGTGCAACTCCACCACGTGGTCAAGGTTCACGAGGTAGCTGCGGTGGACCCGGAGGAAACGAGCGGGAGGAAGGCGCCGAGCCACCTCCCGAAGGGTCGTGCGGGCCTCGTAGGTGCCCTCCCGGGTCACCACCCGGACCAGGTCGCCCTGGGCCTGCACGTAGAGGATCTGGTCGGGATCCAGCAGCACCACCCGATCCGCGGTGGGGAGGGCCAGGCGTGAGGGAATCCCCGGAGGAGGCTCGGCCGCCAGCCGCTCCAAGGTCTTCCGAAGGCGATCCGGGTCCACGGGCTTGAGGAGGTAATCGAAGGCCGCGGCCTCGAAGGCCTCCAGGGCGTGCTCGTCGAAGGCGGAGACCAGCACCACTCGGGGGCGCTGCGGGAGGGCGTTGAGGGCGCGGAGGGCATCCAGGCCGCTCAGCCCCGGCATCCGGATGTCCAGGAACACCACCTCCGGCGGGGAGTTCCGGATCCGATCCAGGAGGGCATAGGCGTCCTCCGCGGTCTCCACCTGGTCCTGGCCCAGAACCCGGAGCAGACGCTCCAGGTGTGCCCGGGCCGTGGGATCGTCATCCACGATCAGGATCCGAAACGGCCTCATGTACGGCCATCGGGGAATCCGCGGGGGATGCGGACCACCACGCGGGTTCCCTTGCCCTCCTCGCTCTCGATGCGGAGGCCGAACCCAGGCCCGTAGATGGTCTCTAGGCGACGGTGCACGTTAAAGAGGCCCACCCCCAGCCCGGATCCGACTCCCCGCAGGGTGACGTGCTCCACCAACTCCTCCGGAATCCCCACCCCATCGTCCTCCACGGTGAAGACCGCGACCCCCTCCTCCTCCCACCCCCGCACCCGGACCGTACCGGGTCCTGGCTTGGGCTCCACCCCGTGCACCACCGCGTTCTCCACGAGGGGTTGCAGGGTCAGCACGGGGACCAGGAGGTTCCACAGGGAACGGGGGATCTCCACCTCCACCCGCAGCCGTTCTCCCAGCCGCATCCGCTCGAAGTTCAGGTAGTGCTGGACGTACCAGAGCTCCTCTTCGAGGGTGCAGAACTCCCCGTGCGCCCGGAGGGCGTGTCGCAGGAACTCCGCGAAGTCCAGCACGAGCCGCCTCGTCCGCTCGGGGTCGTGGCCACAGGTGGCGGCCACCGCATGCAGGGTGTTGAAGACGAAGTGGGGGGAGATCTCCGTCCGGAGGGCCCGCAGCTCCTCCCGTTCCAGCCGTCGAACCTCTGCCTCCAGGAGGCTCAGCTCCAGCTGGGCGCCCAGCAGCTCCCCCAACAGGACCGCACCCTCCACCGCCTCCGGTCGGAAGGGACGGCCATCGGTCCGGTACAGCTTGAGAGCCGCAGGCACCATTCCCCTCACCCGCATGGGGACCACGATGGCCGCGGTCAGGGGACAAGTGGGATCGGGGCACCCGATGGCGGCCCGATCCCGGGCCACCGCGGGTTCCCCCGTGGACAGCACGTGCTTGGTGAACTCCGTGGTCACGGGCTCCCCCGGCCGGTGGTGGTCGCTTCCCGCGCCCACGAAGGCCAGGACCTTCGCGCGGCCCACCAGGGAGACCGCGTCCACTTCGAAAGCTTCCCGCACCAGGGTAGCGACCCGGTGGGCCGCCACCTGTGTGAGGCCTGAGTGGAACTCCTCCCGGGCCGCGCGGGCCACGGCCCGGAGACGGCGAATCATGGCCCGCAGCCATACCCGGCTGCTGAGGGCGTCCAGATTTCTTCGGCTCCTTCGGATACGGGCGGTCGCAGGCATCTTCAGGATCAGCATACCGCGCGGAGAAGGTGGATCGGAATGTCCCACCGATTCAGGGGAATTCATAAACGGCGGATAAACGGAGAAGAGGAAGGGAAAAAAGTAGAGAGGATCGAATACTCCGTCCCGGGGACGGGGATCAAACCCGGTGGGAATTCCGGCTTCAGGAAAAACGGGATGCGCTCGGGATCGCAGCACCGGGATCAGTGGCTTCGTACCTACCTAAACCGAGTCTCGCGGAGCCCGCGTCTGACGCGGGAGGAGGAGGAGCGCCTCGGCCGACAGATCCAGAGCGGGGACAAGGACGCCCTCCGCGCCCTGGTGGAAGCGCATCTCTACCTGGTGGTCTCCCTCGCCCGACGGTTCGCCCGCCTCGGGGGATCCCTTTTGGACCTGATCCAGGAGGGCAACCTGGCCCTGGTAGAGGCTGCGGCCCGGTTCGACGGACGAAGGGGCCGACGCTTCAGTACCTATGCCGTGTGGTGGGTTCGCCATGCCCTCCAGCGGGCCCTGCTGGAGCAGCACCCGGTGCTGCACCTTCCCACCTACCGGCGGCGGGAGCTCGTTAGCCTGCGGAGAGAGCAACGGATCCTGGCGCAGCGCCTGGGGCGGGAGCCCACGCCCCAGGAGATCGCCCGCTGCCTGGGATGGCCTCTGAAGCGGGTCCTGCAGGACCTTCCCCTGCTGGAGGCTCCCGTGTCCCTGGAAGCCCTGATCCCCGACGACGACTTTGAAAAGCTCCTCCCAGCCCTGGAAGCCCCCGATCCAGATGAGGCGCTGGTCCCCCGCATGCGACGGGAGGTCCTCCAGCAGCTGCTGGAGCGACTCCCGGAGCGTGAGCGCGCGGTCATCCGGCTGCGCTACGGGCTTGACGGCGAACCTCCCAGAACCATGCGGGAGGTGGGCCGGCGGCTCGGGCTCACCGCGGAAGGGGTCCGGCAGGTGGAGCTGAGAGCCCTCGCCAAGCTCCGCCGATCCGCCTGGCTGGCGCGCCTGCGAGATCTCGCTGGCTGATCGCTTCCGAGGAGGGCTTGCCCCGAAGAAGGGGGATATACTCCGGAAGAGGAGCCTCCCACGGTGCAGGAATTGCCCCGGAATCGGACTCTCGTGCGGTGGGTGGAGGAGGTGGCCGAGCTCACCCGGCCGGATCGGATCCACTGGTGCAACGGGTCCCAGGAGGAATACGAACAGCTGTGCCGGGTGCTGGTGCAGAAGGGGACGTTTGTCCCCCTGAACCCCAAGAGGCGGCCGGGATGCTACGCGGCTTTCTCCGATCCCTCGGACACCGCCCGGGTGGAGGAGCGCACCTTCGTGTGCACCCGGCGGCGGGAGGACGCGGGCCCCACCAATCTCTGGGTGGATCCTCAGCAGATGAAGCACACCCTGGAGCACCTCCTGCGGGGGTGCATGCGGGGCCGCACCCTCTACGTGATCCCCTTCAGCATGGGGCCCCTGGGTTCACCCTATGCCCGGTTTGGGGTCCAGATCACGGACTCCGAGTACGTGGTGGTGAACATGTGGATCATGACCCGCATGGGATGCAGGGTGCTGGAGGCCCTGGGAACGGGGGAGTTCGTCCGATGCCTGCACTCCGTGGGCGTTCCCCTCCGGCCCGGAGAACAGGACGTCCCCTGGCCCTGCAACGCCACCAAGTACATCGTGCACTTCCCGGAGGAACGCCTCATCGTCTCCTTCGGCAGCGGTTACGGGGGGAACGCGCTGCTGGGCAAGAAGTCCTTCGCCCTTCGCCTCGCCAGCTGGATCGCCCGGGAGGAAGGATGGCTGGCGGAGCACATGCTGATCCTGGGGGTTCGCTCTCCGGACGGGGAGAAGACGTACCTGGGGGCCGCGTTCCCCAGCGCCAGCGGCAAGACGAACTTCGCCATGCTGGTGCCGCCTCCGAGCTTCCGACGCCGGGGCTGGACGGTCACCACCGTGGGGGATGACATCGCCTGGATCTTCCCGGCAGGCGACGGAAAGCTCCGCGCCATTAACCCGGAGACCGGGTTCTTCGGGGTTGCACCCGGGACCAACTGGGAGACGAATCCCAACGCCATGGCCACCATAGAGCACAACACCATCTTCACCAACGTGGCCCTCACCCCGGACGGGGATGTTTGGTGGGAGGGACTCACGGAAGTCCCGCCCCCGGGGCTGCTGGACTGGCGGCGGCAGCCGTACGATCCCGAGCGCGGACAGCCCGCGGCCCACCCCAACGCCCGGTTCACCGCTCCCGCCCACCAGTGCCCCTCCATGGACCCCGCCTGGGAGGATCCCGAAGGGGTGCCGGTGAGTGGGTTCATCTTCGGCGCCCGACGTGGCGACACGGTTCCCCTTGTGTATCAGGCGGTGAACTGGTACTTCGGCGTGTATCTGGCGGCCACCATGGGGACGGAGACCACCGCAGCGGCCGCAGGCGAGGTGGGACGGGTGCGCCGAGATCCGTTCGCCATGCTGCCCTTCTGTGGCTACCACATGGGGGACTACTTCCACCACTGGCTCCAGTTCGGCCGAGAGCTCCCGAATCCACCCCGCGTCTTCTTCGTGAACTGGTTCCGCAGGGGGCCTGACGGGAAGTACCTGTGGCCGGGATACGGGGAGAACATGCGGGTCCTGCGGTGGATCGTGGAGCGGGTGCGGGGCCGTGCGTACGCGGTGGAGAGCCCCATCGGCTGGATGCCCCGCTACGAGGATCTGGACTGGGAGGGACTGGAGTTCAGCCGGGAGCGGTTCGGGCAGCTCATGCGCGTGGACCGGACCGAGTGGATGCAGGAGATTCGTGCGCACGAGGATCTTCTCACCCTCCTCTACGATCGCCTCCCAAAGGAATTGCTTTTCATCCGGGAGCTTCTGCGCAGCAGCTTGTGGCGCTCCCCGGAACGATGGAGTTCTGCTGCGGAGCCGGAGTAACCCTTGGGCCCCCGAACGCAGACCGGACGGGCACCCTTACCTCCTCCCTTCAGAATCGACGAAACCGCCGCCCCGCGTCTATCCTGGTGCGGGAGCACGGAAGCATGTTCCATGGCGGCCTCGGATCGGTCTTCCTGTATGCCCTGGGAACCGCGGCATGCACGGGGGTCGGAGCTCTCCCTTTCCTGCTCTATCGGAACGCCACGCGCACCTGGCTTGGGACCTTCAACGCAGCGGCCGCAGGACTCATGCTGGCCGCCAGCTTCGGGCTCCTTCACGAGGGTCTGCGTTACCCTCTGGAGCGCGTGCTTCTGGGAGCCCTGCTGGGCATCGGCTTCATCGCCTGGAGCTCGAACGCCCTGCGGCGACGGGAGGACCTGCGCCTGGGGAACCTGTCCGGGATGGAAGCGCGCAAGGCGCTCCTCGTGGTGGGCATGATGACCCTGCACTCCTTCACGGAGGGGATCGGGATCGGCGTCTCCTTCAGCGGTGGAAGGGAACTCGGCCTCTTCATCGCCCTCGCCATCGCGGTGCACAACATCCCGGAAGGCCTTGCCATCAGCCTGGTGTTGGTGCCCCGGGGGGTTTCCGTCTGGCAGGCTGCGTGGTGGAGCATTTTCAGCAGCCTTCCCCAGCCCCTCCTGGCACCTCCTGCTTACCTCTTCGTAGAGGTCTTCCGGGCGTACCTGCCCACGGGGCTTGGGTTCGCGGCGGGGGCCATGATCTGGATGGTGTCCTCCGAGATCCTACCGGACGCTCTGGAGCAGGCCCCGCACGGAGTGGTGGCCACCACCGTGTCCCTCACGACCCTGGCCATGGTGGCCTTCCAAGCTCTTCTCAGGGCCTGAGGGGCGGGCTATACGTCCCGGACCCGTTCGCCCAAGGCCGCCTGGGCTGCCGCGAGTCGGGCCACGGGCACCCGGTAGGGGGAGCAGGAGACGTAGTCCAGTCCCGCCGCGTAGCAGAACCTGACGCTGCTGGGCTCTCCCCCGTGCTCTCCGCAGATCCCCACCACGAGGTCCGGCCGAGCCCTGCGCCCCCGTTCGGTCCCCATCTGCACCAGCTGTCCCACCCCCTCCCGGTCCAGCACCTGGAAGGGGTCTTCGGGGAGGATCTTCTGGTCGAGATAGCGAGGCAAAAATCGGCCCGCATCGTCCCGGCTCATGCCGAAGGTGAACTGGGTGAGGTCGTTGGTGCCGAAGCTGAAGAACTGCGCCACCTCTGCGATACGGTCCGCAACCAGGGCCGCCCGGGGTACCTCGATCATGGTCCCCACCCGATAGGGAATCCGCTGCCCTGTGCGCTCCATCACCTCCCGGGCCACCCGGTGCACGACCTCCGCCTGGGCGCGCAGTTCGTTGAGATCCGAGACGAGAGGGATCATCACCTCTGGCTCCACGTGCACCCCTTCCGCCTGGCAGAGGGCTGCGGCCTCGAAGATGGCCCGGGCCTGCATCTCCGTGATCTCCGGATAGAGGATCCCCAGCCGGCATCCCCGAAGGCCCATCATGGGGTTGAACTCCCGAAGGGCCGCGACCTTCTGCCGGACGGCCTCCACGGATACCCCGATGCGCTCTGCGGTCTCCCGGATGGCCTCCTCCTCCTGGGGCAGGAACTCGTGGAGAGGAGGATCCAGGGTGCGAATCACCACCGGGTATCCGTCCATGGCCCGGAAGATCTCCACGAAGTCCTGCCGCTGGAGGGGCTCGATCTTCGCGAGGGCCCTCTGCCGCTCCTCCGGAGTGGTGGCCATGATCATCTCCCGCATGGCGTAGATGCGGTCGCCGGTGAAGAACATGTGTTCGGTACGGCACAGCCCGATCCCCTCGGCCCCGAACTGCCGGGCGATCCGGGCGTCCTGGGGAGTGTCCGCGTTGGCCCGGACCCCCATGGTGCGGAACTCGTCCACCCACTGCATGAAGGTGCGGAACTCCTCCGTGAGGGCCGGCTCCCGGGTGGGAAGCTCCCCAAGGAACACCTCGCCCGTCCCGCCGTCCACGGTGATCCATTCCCCGGCCCGGATCACCCTTCCGTTGACCCGCATCTCACGGGCCTCCGGAACGACCACCAGGGCCTCCGCGCCCACCACACAGGGTTTCCCCATGCCTCGCGCCACCACCGCCGCATGGGAAGTCATCCCGCCCCGGGCGGTGAGCACCGCGCGCGCCGCCACCATCCCGTGGAAGTCCTCCGGAGAGGTCTCCGTGCGCACCAGGATCACCTTCTCTCCCCGGGCCGCCCGCTGCTCTGCCTCGTCCGGATCGAACACCACCTGTCCGCTCGCGGCCCCCGGCGAGGCGGGAAGCCCCCGGGCGAGGAAGCGCCCGTCCTGGCGGGCGATCCTTCGCGCGGCCTCGTCCACCGTAGGGTGCAGGAGCTGTGCCAACTGCTCCGGGTCCACCCGCAGAACCGCGGTGCGCCGATCGATGAGTCCCTCCCGGACCATGTCCACCGCGATGCGCACCGCGGCCGCCCCCGTACGCTTGCCGGACCGGGTCTGCAGCATCCACAGCCGGCCGTTCTCGATGGTGAACTCCACGTCCTGCATGTCCCGATAGTGCCGCTCCAGGAGTTCCGCCACCCGCACGAACTCCCGGTACACCTCCGGCATCTCCTCCGCCAGCTGCGCGATGGGTTTCGGGGTGCGGATGCCCGCCACCACGTCCTCCCCCTGGGCCTGCGGGAGGTACTCCCCGTAGAGCCGTTTCTCCCCTGTCACGGGGTTGCGGGTGAAGGCCACCCCCGTGGCGGACTGCGGGCCCAGGTTGCCGAACACCATGGCCTGTACGTTCACCGCGGTCCCCAGGGTGTCCGGGATCCGGTGCACCCGCCGGTAGTCCACGGCCCGCTTGCCCATCCAGGAGTCGAACACCGCGGCGATGGCAAGCCGCAGCTGCTCGTAGGGATCCTGCGGAGCTTCGCGGCCCGTGTGCTCCCGGATGAGGTCCCTGAACCGTTTGCAGATCTCCCGCAGCTCCTCCGCGGTGAGGTCCGTATCCTGGCGCGGCTCGGTCCCCCGGTGCTTGTACTCCTCCAGCACCCGCTCAAAGACCTCGCCGGGTACGTCCAGGACGATGCGGCCGAACATCTGCAGGAAGCGTCGGTACGCGTCGTAGGCGAAGCGGGGATTCCCGGAGATACGGCCGAGACCCTCCGCCACCTCGTCGTTCATCCCCAGGTTCAGCACCGTGTCCATCATGCCGGGCATGCTGAACTTGGCCCCCGAGCGCACGGAGACCAGCAGCGGCCGATGGGGATCCCCGAAGCGCTTGCCCGTGCGCGTCTCCACCTCCCGCAGAGCCTCCAGCACCTGTTCCCACAGCCCTTCCGGCAGTTGACGGCCCGCCTCGTAGTACGCGTTGCAGGCCTCCGTGGTGATCACGAACCCCGGAGGGACCGGGATGCCCGCCCGGGTCATCTCCGCAAGCCCCGCGCCCTTGCCGCCCAGCAGATCCCGAAGGGCTTCGCCGCCTTCCTCGAACCGATAAACCCACTTCCTGCTCATTCCGCACCCCCGCGCCGTCGTTCCCTACTTAAAGCCTACACACATCCCAGGGAATTGCGCATCCCACGGCGAATGGAGATTCAGGCCATGCCCACCCTGGCCCTCGTGGGAGACGTGATGCTGGGCCGCGGGGTCAACGCGTTGATCCCGCACCGGCCCCCCGAGTGGTTCTGGGGGGATGTGCTGCCCCTGCTGCGGACGGCGGATGCGGTGTTCGCAAACCTGGAGTGTGCCATCACCACGCACCGCCGCCCGTGGGGGAGAACCCCCAAGGTCTTCCACTTCCGCGCGGATCCCAAGGCGGTGGAGGTCCTCCGGGCCGGGGGGATCCGATACGTGAGCCTCGCGAACAACCATGTGCTGGATTACGACATCCCGGGGCTACTGGACACCCTCCGGTACCTGGACGAAGCCGGCATCGCGCATGCAGGCGCGGGGCGCAACCGGGAGGAGGCGGAAACCCCGGCCCTGGTGGAGGTGGGAGGGATCCGGGTGGGCATCCTCTCCGCCACGGACAACGAGCCCCCCTTCGCCGCAGGGCCGGACGAGCCGGGCACCAACTACCTGGAGATCCGGACGGACCCGGAGACCCTGGATCGCGTGGAGGGCTGGATCGCCCGCGCCCGTCAGGCCGGTGCGCAGCTCGTGGTGCTCTCCCTACACTGGGGTCCCAACATGGTCCTCACCCCCTCCTCCACCTTCCGGGCCTTTGCCCGGGCGGTGATGGGCCGCGGCGTAGACCTCCTCCACGGGCACTCCGCCCACCTCTTCCAGGGGGTGGAGCGGTTCGGCCGACGGCTCGTGCTCTACGACACGGGGGACTTCCTGGACGACTACGCGGTGGATCCGGACCTGCGCAACGACTGGTCCTTCGTGTTTCTCGCGGAATTCGATGCCGCCGCCACCCTCCACCGCCTGCACCTGATCCCCGTGCGGCTGCACTATGCCCGGGTGCAGCTTGCCCGCGGGGAAGAGTTCGAGGCCATCTGCGAACGCATGCAGGCACTCTCCGCGGCCTTCGGGACCCATCTTCAGCGGATCCCGAAAGGCCTCGTCCTCCCGCTGGAGTAGTGGGCTCAGACGGAGTACCGCAGCAGTGCCCCGATGCCCCCGCGGGACCGCAGCATGGGCTGCGGATTCACCAGCTCCAGGGCCGCGCGGTTGAGGTGCGCGAGGAGGGGCAGGACCTGGGTGAGCCGCGTCCGGACCGTGGCCGCCCCGCACATGCGGCAGGTCTCCAGGATCCTGCCACTCACGTACCCGCAGCTAGGGCACTCCACCACCTCCACCTCCAGCTCCCGATCCACCACCACGAGCTGCACCTGCCGCCGCACGAGGGCCTCCAGGGTAGGCTCCAGTCCCAGAACCCCTTCCCCCTGCCCGCTCCGCTCCACCAGCTCCTGAATCCGCTCCGCCTCGCGCTGACGCTCCGCCTGCCGCGCCACTGCCAGGATCCGGCCCCGGATCTGCGGCCATTCCTCGAGGGGCGAGGGAAGAGGCACCACCGCCACCACCTTCCGAGATGCGGACTCGGGAAGCTGGTCCCGCACGCCGAAGGCCGCCTCCTCCGGGCCGCCGAGGAGGAGCCGCTCGATGTGCCGCTCCTCCACAAACCGCGCGGCCGCCTCCGCCACCCCCGCCCAGAACCGTCGCAGGTGGTCGTCCACCCGGGCTTCGAAGGTGTCCCGCTGGACGCCTCGGGTGGCTCCGGTACCCAGGCGTCCGGTGAACGTCGGGGGCCTCCCTGCGGTGAACCGCCAGCTCGTGGTGTCCAGCTCCAGGCTCTCCTCCTCGATCAGGCTCGCAGAGCCGAGGTAAGCCATCAACAGCCGCGCGTGGTCCCGGTGCACGATGAGAATGGCGTGCGGCTGGTACTCGTCCATGGCCCAAAGCAGCGGCCACACGTCCGGTCGGCCGTACCGGACGAAGTTGGGGAGCGGCACGGGCAGCGAATACTCCCGCCAGAGATCCGAAGCTGCAAAGAGGGCAAGGCCTCGCCCCTGCGGTCGGCTTTCCCGGAGGTACTGAACGATGCGGTCCGCCACCTCCCGGGCCGCCCGCCGTTCCTCCTTGGGGAGATTCTCCACCACTTCGTGGAGGGCGCGTCGGGCCCAGATCCGCCAGGCGGGTTCAGACCGCTGGTTGGAGGGCTCGGTGGGATCCACGTCCAGGCAGACGGAGAGCACGTCCCGTCTGGGGGAGGTCACAAGGGCCTCTAGGTCCTGCGGGTCGAGCATCCCTCACCTCCGAAGCCGAACGGCTTCTCGGATCAGTATCTGCCCCTCCTCCCGCTCCGTGCAAGGGCAGGTGCCGGTACACTCGTTTCCGTGGACCGGCTGACGAACCCCGAGATCTGGACGGCCCTGGTGACCCTGACCTGGATCCTGGCCCTGAAGCGACCTCCGTTCGCGGTGCTGGGCCACCCGATCGCGGGCAAGGACTCGGTCCTGATCACCGGAGGCCTGTTCCTGCTGGGCAAGTCGGTCAGGGAGATTCACGAGAAGCTGGAGGGGACGTCCGGTCGGGCGGCCCGGGCGGGTGGCACCGAGCTTCATGAGCATCATCGGTCAGGTGCTTCTCCTGGACATCGTCTTCTCCATCGATTCAGTGATCACCGCGGTCGGCCTTACGCGTTTTGTGCCAGTGATGATGGCGGCCATCCTGATCTCCGTAGGATCATGCTCCTCGCCTCACGGGGCATCTATTCCTTTGCGAACCGACACCCCACGGTGAAGATACTGGCTCTCGCTTTCCTTCTGCTCATCGGTTTCACCCTGGTGGCCGAGGGCACCGGAGTGCACATCCCCAAGGGCTACGTCTACTTCGCGATGGGCTTTGCGATCTTCGTGGAGTGGCTTAACCTGCGCGCGGGCCTGCGGGGCGAGCCGGTGAAGCTCCACAGCCCTTAGGAGGGGGCGAATGCAGGCCCCCCGATCGACCGGGAAGGCGTTAGTCGCCCACCACCAGGACCGCGGCCCCACGGTGGATGCGGCCACGGCGGAGGTCCTCCAGGGCCCGGTTGGCTTCCTCAAGAGGATACAGCTGCACCTCCGTGCGCACGGGCACCCGGGGCGCGAGGTGGAGGAACTCCTCCCCATCCCGCCGGGTGAGGTTTGCCACACTCCGCACCATCCGCTCTTTCCACAGAAGTGCATACGGAAACGATGGGATGTCCGTCATGTGGATTCCGCCGCAAACCACCACCCCGCCCGGCGCCACGGCCCGAAGAGCCACAGGCACCAGCTCCCCTGCGGGGGCGAAGAGGATGGCGGCATCGAGATCCTCGGGAGGCGACTGGGTAGTGTCCCCCGCCCAGACGGCGCCCAGCTCCAGCGCGAACCGCTGGGCGTCGAGATCCCCGGGCCTTGTGAAGGCGAACACCCGTCGTCCCTGGTATCGGGCCACCTGAGTGACGATGTGGGCAGCGGCCCCGAATCCGTAGATTCCCAGGCGCTCCGCGTCTCCGGCCATGCGGAGGCACCGGTAGCCGATGAGACCCGCGCATAGCAGCGGCGCGGCCTCTAGATCCGGGTACCCATCGGGGATCCGGAAGCAGTAACGGACATCCGCCGCCGCGTACTCCGCGTATCCACCGTCCAGGTGGTAACCGGTGAACCGAGCCAGCGGGCACAGGTTCTCCTGTCCCCGCTGGCAGTAGCGGCACTCCCCACAGGTCCAACCCAGCCAGGAAACCCCCATCCGGTCTCCCTTCCGAACCCCCTTCACCCCCTCGCCCAATGCCACCACGGTCCCCACGATCTGGTGCCCGAGGATGAGGGGAAGCCTGGGTGCCGGGAGCTCACCGTCCAGGATGTGGAGGTCCGTACGGCAGACCCCGCACGCGTGCACCCGGAGAAGCACCTGGCCAGCCCGCGGGGTGGGGACCTCCCGCTCCACGATCTGGAGGGGGGAGCGGGGGTCCAGCAGAACCATGGCTCGCATGGTTTTCCGAGCTCCTGCGGGCGAATGGCTGAAGGACGAACAGGGTCTTTTCTGGTCGGGCCGGCCGGATTTGAACCGGCGACCTCCTGAACCCCATTCAGGTGCGCTCCCAGGCTGCGCCACGGCCCGACACGGCTAGGAGGATTATATCATGGAGGGCGCAGCATGCGTGTGGTACGCACCGTCGCCCTGGTGGGGCTCGCCCTGGTGCTCTTCGCGGGCGCGGGCCACCTGCGCAGGAGCCCCTACTACGACATGGTCGGCCTCACCCACGCCCTCCGATCTGGGGACCCCGAGACGGCGCTCCGCTGGATCCACGTCCCCTCCCTCGCCGCGTCCCTGGTGGACGCCCTCGAGGAGACCTGGGCTGCCAACCGCACAGGAGATCCTGCCCGCTATCCCCTCTCTCCCCTGTTCCGCCCGTTCTTCCGGGCCGCCTTCGGCCTTGCCCGCCCGCTCGCTCAGAAGCGGGTGGAGAAGGAGATCCGGGAGCTGGTGCGAAAGGTGGCTCTCGGGACTCCGGACGCCCCTGTGCATCTCCCCCGGTGGGGTGGCCTCCCCGTTACCGCAGCCGCGGTCCTGGCCTTCGTGCGATTCGAGGCGCTCCCAGAGGGAAGGGTCCGGATGTCCGTGGTGACCCAGTCCCCTCCTATTCAGCTCGTGCTGGCCCACACCGACGGCCGCTGGGTCATCGTGGCCGCGGATCGTGCGTGGCTCCGGCACGTCCTTGCCCGACAGCTGGCCCCTCCCAGCCCGGACGTGCCTTCCCCGACCCCTCTTTCGCCGCTCCGCTAGCCCGCCTGGGCCACCAGCTTGAAGATGGGCAGGTACAGGGAGATCACCATGGCGCCCACCACGGCCCCCATGAACACGATCATGGCGGGCTCCAGGGTGCTGGCGAGCGCCCCCACCGTGGCCTCCACCTCCGTGTCATAGAAGTCCGCCACCTTCACCAGCATCTCGTCCAGATTTCCCGCCTCCTCACCCACCCGCACCATCTGCACCACCATGGGGGGGAACAGCGGGATGGAGGACAGGGGGACCGCGATGCTCTCCCCCTCCCGGATGCTGCTTCTGACTTTCTGAATGCCCTCCTCCACCACTACGTTGTCCACCGCCTTCCCCGTCACCTCGAAGGCCTGCAGCAGAGGGACCCCCGCGCCCAGGAGGGTCCCCAGGGTCCGAGCAAACCGGGCCAGGAGGGCCTTCTGTACGAGAGGCCCGAACAGGGGCAGGCGCAGTTTCGTTCGATCCCACCACGCCTTGCCCGCCGGGGTCCGGATCCACCGAGCGAATCCGTAGGCAGCCAGGGCCAGCGCGGGGACCCAGATGTACCAGAAGGAGCGGATCATCAGGCTCGCCCACATGAGGATCTGGGTGGGCACGGGGAGGTCTCCCACGTCCAGCTCCCGGTAGAACACCACGAACTGCGGGATGATGAACACCGTCATGAAGAGGAGCGCCAGGGTGGCCACCACCGCCAGGATCACGGGATACACCATGGCGGACTTGATCTTCTGCCGGAGCGTATACTCCTTCTCCAGGAAGGTCGCCAGACGCTGCAGCACGTCATCCAGCACCCCGCCCGCCTCCCCGGCCCGCACCATGTTCACGTACAGGGAGCTAAAGGCCTGCGGATGCTTCGCCATCGAGTCCGCCAGGGTCCGCCCCTGTTCCACGTCCGACCGCACCTGCGCCAGGATCCGCCGCAGCTTGGGATTGCTGGTCTGCTGCTCGAGGATGCCCAGGGCCCGCACCAGGGAGAGCCCGGAGTTCACCATGGTGGCGAACTGCCGGCTCATGAGGGCCAGCTCCCGCAGGCTGATCCCCCGGAGGAGGTCCCACAGGCCGCGGGCCTCCCCGGGGCCCGCCCGCACGGGCTCGATGGCGGTGATGAACAGTCCCATCTCCCGCAGCCGGCTCGCCACCTGGGCTCCGTTCTCCGCCTCCAGGACTCCCGTGATCACCCGGCCCATCGGATCCCGGGCCGTGTACTGGAAGACCGCCATGGCTTCACCTCCCCCTACCGGTGTCCCGCGATCATCTTCCGCAGCTCATCGGACCGGATGGCCCGGCTGATGGCGTCCTCGAAGGAGATGAGGCCCCGCTCGTACAGGGTCCGCAGGGACTGGTCCATGGTCTGCATGCCATGCTGATGTCCCGTCTGGATGGCCGCGTCGATCTGGTGGGTCTTGCCCTCCCGGATGAGGTTGCGGATGGCGGGGGTGGCGATCATCACTTCCACCGCAGGGACCCGCCCCACCTCCTCCAGGGTGGGCCACGTCCGCGGCACGGTACTCACCCCGCTCCCCCGCCGGGCTGCCGCAAGCCGCTCCGGGCTCCCGTGCCGTCGCAGGAACAGCTGGTTGGGCAGGAGCTGCTGGCTGATCACGGCCTCCAGGACGTTCGCCAGCTGCACCCGGATCTGCTGCTGTTGGTGTGGCGGGAAAACGTCGATGATCCGGTCGATGGACTGCGCCGCAGTCCCCGTGTGCAGGGTGGCCAGCACCAGGTGTCCCGTCTCCGCCGCGGTGAGGGCGAGGGCGATGGTCTCCAGATCCCGCATCTCCCCCACCATGATCACGTTGGGATCCTCCCGGAGGACCGCCCGCAGGGCGTTCGGGAAGGACTGGGTGTCGAACCCCAGCTCCCGTTGGTTCACAATGCTCCGCTTGTGCTCGTGCAGGTACTCGATGGGATCCTCGATGGTGACGATGTGGCAGCTGCGCTCCTCGTTGATCCGGTCGATCATGGCCGCCAGAGTGGTGGACTTCCCCTGGCCCGTGGGACCTGTGACCAGGATGAGCCCCCGGGGTCGGCGGGTGAGCTCCACGAGGACCGGGGGGAGGTTGAGATCTTCGATTCGGGGGATCTGGTGGGGGATCACCCGGATGGCCACCCCGACCGCCCCCCGCTGTCGGTAGACGTTGACCCGGAACCGCCCCAGTCCGCTCACCCCATACGAGAGGTCCAGCTCCCAGGTCCGCTCGAACCTCTGCTTCTGGAACGCGTTCATCATGCTGTAGGCCAGCTGGTACGTGTCCTCCGGGGTGAGCACGGGGTATTGCTCCAAGGGCACCAGCCTTCCCCAGACGCGGAGGGTGGGCTGGATGCCCGCGGTGAGGTGAAGATCCGAGGCCTGGTAGTCCACCGCGTGCCGCAACAGCTCGTGGATCTCCATAATCCTTCCTCCCGGACTAGAAAGTGGCTGGCTGAGGCTGCAGGAACCCAGCCTCGCGCAGCACGTTGTACATCTCCACGATTTTGGCGAAGGCCCGATAATCGCCCCGGTACTCCTTCTCCAGTTTGAAGCCGAGCTCCACGAACCGGTTCAGGGTTACGAAGAAAGCGAACTGTATGATGTTCGCCTCCGCCTCCGGCGCATCCCGGTTTTTGTCGATGAAGAGATTGAGGATATCGATCTTCGGAAGGGCATCCGGATCGATCCCCTCCTGTCGTGCTTTGGATTCCAGGTACTCCCGCAGGTCGTGCGTGGCCTTCCAGTCCTTCACCAGCACCATGGCCACGTCCAGGTCGTACTCCAGATCCCCGGAGCCCACGCTGTGATGCATGGTGGGCCGCTCGTAGGGGCTACTGAGTCCTTCCTCTTCCGCGGGCTTCTCGTCGAGCCGGCACCCCTCCTTGTCGAGAGGGGAGATGGCCACGATGGGTGCCCGCAGCTCCAGGCTGAGCTCCGCCAGCTGGCTGCTGATGAGATCCGTGCGGGCTTTGTCGTCTTCGATGGGCTGCGGGAGGGGGATCTTCTGGAGGTAATCAAGACAGATCAGGATCTGGTCCGTGCCGTGCTCCTGCATCACGTTGTAGGCGTGGACCTTGATCCGGTCCAGGGTATCCCTCCGGCCCGCCTCGATGAGGTAGAAATACGGGGCGTACTGGAAGATGCTCTCCTCCGCCCGGCGCAGGGATGTCAGGAGCGCGGGCGTGCGATCCAGGTTGCCGCTCAACAGATCCGCGGGGTTCACGAGGAGCTCCTTCGCCAGCAGTCGGGCGGCCAGCACCTGGGCCGTCTGCTCCCAGCTGTAGTAGAGGACGGGGATCCGGTGGTTACGGGCCACGTAACTGGCCAATTGCAGCACCAGGTTCGTCTTGCCCCGTCTCGGTGCACCCGCCAGCCCGTAGTAGAACCCCGGACGCAGACCGGACAGCACCTGATTGAGCCGGTCGAAGGGGGAGATGGAGTAGCCCAGGATTCCCACGTGCTGGGGATCCCGCACGCGCTCCACAAGCTCCTGCAAAAGCTCACTGGTGGGCACCAGGCGCTTGCGCAGCCTCCGCTTTTGGAGCTCGAAGAGCTCTGTGATGATCTCTCCCGTGAACTGCAGGACCTCGGGGGTCCCCGCCCCGGGACTTCGGGCGAGAAACTCCTGAATACGCCGCCCCACCGCTTCCAACCGCCTTCGGCTCTCCCGACCCTTCAGCAGCTCCAGATAGGCCACCAGCTGGGCCGCGGTGGGGGGGCGGGTCACGGAGAGGGCCGCCACCGTCTTCTCCATCTCCGGGGTCAGCAGCCCCCGATCCTGCAGGTACGCGGTCAGGGTAACTGCATCCAAAGCCTCCCTGCGGGTCAGGGAGAGCTCCAGGAGCACCCGGCCCAACCGCTGCGTCACGGGGTGACCCAGCAGCTCCGGGCTGAACCCCTCATTGAGGGCCAGGGTCAGCAGGTGGCGATCCGCCACCATCCCGCTCAGGACCGCAAGTTCCGCCGCTTCAAAGTCCATCCTCCCACCCCCTCCCTCTGGGCCCCCTGGAGGATTAAGCAAGTTCCGTTCCACTCCCGCGCGCTTTTCTCCTCAAAGGGTTCTGCATGCCCCACCGAACCCCTCCTCCCCGGCGGAACCGGGAAGTGCCGCGCACGCCCTGGGATCCTGGCATGGATCTTGCTATAGTAATCAGATAAGGTAGCCGATATGCCCAAGGTGGAGGACGCGCTCACCCGAAGGGACGGACCGGAACCGTGGGAGAGCCCTATTATCCAGACCTACAAGACGCTCCTTCGGCTCCCACCGGGCAACCGGACGCTGGAATGCGCCTTCCAGTATCACCAGGCCACGCGGCATCTCCGGAACGGCCGGCTTCTGGACGCCATCCGGGACTACAAGCACCTTTTGGAGCTGGACCCCGAGGACCCCTCCGTGTACCTGGATCTCGCAGATCTGTACCTGAAGACCGGAGCCGCGAGGGAGGCCGCGGGCGTCCTCCGGGCGCTCGGGGCACTGTACCGAAGGGAGGGGATGGAGCAGGCCGCCCAGGAGGTGGAGACCCGCGCCCTGACCCTGGAGGGGAGCGGGGATGGTGTGGCGTCGTGGGCAGGCGGGAAGGCTCCGGCTGCGGAGCCGGCGGAGGCATCGGTCCCCGTCTTTACCCCGGAGGTCCAGGCGGAGGGGAGGATCGAGGACACCGCTTCCTCCCCGAGCGGAGCGGATGAGCTGGGAGCCGCTCCGCCGGCACGGGTATCCCAGACCCCTCCCAGCCCCACGCGCTCAGCGGACCGCCCACCCACACGTCCCGGGGGACCCGCGCTGGGGAAACGGGAACCCCTGGGGCGCATCCTCCTCCGCATGGGGCTTGTGACGGAGGAGCAGCTGGAGCAGGCCTTGGCGATCCACGAACGCACCCGGGAGAAGCTGGGACGCATCCTGGTTTCCATGGGGGTCATCACGGAACAGGACCTGACGAAGGCCATCGGGATCCAGTGGAACTACCCGTACGTCTCCCTCTCCTCCACGGGGGTCGACCCGGAGGTAGCGCGGATGGTGCCGCACCACCTGTGCATACGGCACAAGGTGCTACCCTACGCCCGGAACGGGGACAAACTGCTCGTGGCCCTGGTAGACCCCCTGAATCTCCTCGCCCTGGACGACGTGCGGCTCATCACCGGTCTCGATGTGGAGCCCCGGATCACCACAGAGGAGGAGCTGCTTCAGGCCATCCACAAGCACCACCAGCTGGGTTCGCTCCTGGAGCAGACCGCGCACGTGGAGGTGGGCCCGGAAGCACCGGTCGAGGAGGAGATCAGTCTGGACCGGCTCCGCCAGATGGTGGACGAGGCGCCGGTGGTCAAACTGGTGAACCTCATCCTCGACCAGGCCATCCGGGAGGGAGCTTCGGACATCCACATCGAGCCCTACCGGCACGGGATCCATGTGCGCTACCGGATCGATGGAGTTCTCCACGACGTCTTGAGTCCCCCCAAGAACCTCAAAGCGGCCCTGGTCTCCCGGATCAAGATCATGGCCAACCTGGACATCGCAGAACGGCGCCGGCCGCAGGACGGCCGCATCCACCTGCGGGTGGACGGCCGGGAGATCGACCTGCGGGTCTCCACTCTCCCCACCATGTTCGGGGAGAAGGTGGTGATGCGGATCCTGGACCAGTCCGGCACCCTCATTCAGCTGGGACAGCTGGGCATGGCCAGCGACGTGCAGGAGACCTGGGAGCGCTTAGCCACCAAGCCCTACGGCATGCTCCTCATCACGGGCCCTACCGGAAGCGGGAAGACCACCACCCTCTACGCCACCCTCACGAAGATCAACACTCTGGAGAAGAACATCATCACCATCGAGGACCCGGTGGAGTACCAGCTTCCCCGCATCAACCAGGTGCAGGTGAACCCCAAGGCGGGGCTCACCTTCGCCACGGCACTCCGCTCCATCCTCCGCCAGGACCCGGACATCATCATGGTGGGTGAGATCCGGGATCAGGAGACCGCGGAGCTGGCTGTGCAGGCGGCCCTCACGGGCCATCTGGTGTTCAGCACCCTCCACACCAACGATGCAGCAAGCGCCTTCACGCGCCTGCTGGACATGGGCATCGAGCCGTACTTGGTGGCCTCCTCCGTCATCGGGGTGATGGCGCAGCGGCTGGCCCGGAAGATCTGCTCCCGGTGCAAGGAGGTCTATCGGGCCCCCGGGGAAGCCATCCGCCGGTTGAGCGAGGACCTGGCGGAGGTGGGAGAAGAAGTGGCCCTGTATCGGGGAGCGGGGTGCGAGACGTGCCGCCACACGGGGTACAAGGGGCGGGTGGGGGTGTTCGAGTTGCTGGTGGTGACCGACCGGATCCGGTCCCTGGTTCTGGG
>JAVKHN010000011.1:0-50151 GCA_031459935.1 Candidatus Sysuimicrobium calidum
CAGGATGAAGCCCACGAGCGTCCACCACCATTACCGGGCCCTCCGGGTTTTCTTCCGGTGGTGCGTGAGGACGGGCAGGCTGGACCAGGACCCCCTGGCGGACCTGAAGGTGCGCGCACCACGCACTCTTCCCAAGGTGCCCACACCTGAGGAGGTGGCTGCCCTCCTCCGTGCCTGCCCAGACACCCCTGAGGGGCGGAGGAACCGGGCCATGGTCTGCCTGCTGGCGGACAGCGGCCTCCGGAAGGAGGAACTGCGCCGGCTCCGGGTCCGGGACGTGGACCTCGTGACCAGGACAGTCCGGGTCTGGTCCGGCAAGGGGCAGAAGGACCGGGTCACGTACTTCGGGGACGCCACCGCGTCAGTCCTCCGGTCCTGGTTGTCCCTGCACCCTGACCCCAGGCCTGAAGCACCCCTGTTCTGCACCGGTAGTGGGGACATGCTGGGCCCGTTCGGGATCGGGCAGATCCTGGGCCGTCTGAGCCGGAGGGCAGGGATCAGGAGGATCGGTCCCCATGCCCTCCGGCACTATGCGGCCACCAGTCTGATGCGGAGCACTGGGGACCTCGAACTGGTCCGGAGAGTCCTGGGCCACACCACGTTGGCCATGGCCTTGCGCTACGCGTCCGTCGCTGACGAGGTCATCCGGGCCAAGTTCCAGGCCCACAGTCCTGTGGACCATCTCTGGGCCGGCACATCTGCTTCGCAGCGCCGCAGGTGAGTCACACCTCCCCCAGGCCTGTCCGGTCCACCGCGCTGGCCTTTTTGTGGGCCTGCTGGAGGTCCTTGCTGACTAGGGACGAGTACCTCAGGGTGGTGTGCAGGGTCTCGTGGCCCAACAGCCTGCGGACCTCGTCCAGGCCCATGCCTTCCCTCAGCCAACTGGTGGCCGCGAAGTGGCGCAGTGCGTGAGGGTGCAACCACCGGTGCTCGGGTAGGCCTGCCCGTGCGCTGAGCCGGTGGAGGAGTGTGACCAGGTGGCGGTGCTTGACCCGTTTGCCCTGCCTGTCCGTGAACAGGTACGATTCCGGGGCAGGGGCAGGGTGGCGTGCGAGCCACTCCTTCAGGGCCCTGGTGGTAGTAGCTCCCACGAACACCACCCGGTCCTTGCGTCCTTTGCCGGACCGGACGAACAGGCTCCGGTCGGCAGGGCTCCAGTGCTCGACCAGTAGGTTCAGCAGCTCGTTGGCCCTCAGGCCCGAGTCGGCCAGGACCAAAATCATGGCCCGGTTCCGCACCCCCTCGAAGGTGTCCGGGCAACTGGCCAGCACCGCCCTGACTTCCTCCACGGTGGGAACCTGGGGCAGTGTTTTCGGCGTACGCATGGTGAAGCCTCGCAGGGGGTCAGACGTCATAGCCCCACAGTTCAGTGCCCACCTGAAGAAGACCCGGAACACCCTGAAGGCCTGGTGTTGGGTGCTGTGGGAGACCCCGCTCTCACTGAGCCGGACGAAGAACTTCCTGACCCCGACCGGGTCGGGGACCTGGACCTCCCGGACCAGGCGGTCCAGCCACCACCGGTACATGGCCAGGGTCTTCTCCGTGCAGCCCCCGACCCTCTTGGTCAGGAGGAAGGCCTCCACGGTGTCCGGTAGGGGGTGGACACATAGTGAGCGAAGCGAGCCTTCAGGTAGTGAGCGAAGCGAGCCTTCAGGTAGAGTACCTGGTAGGGTATGAGGGCCGAGCGTCTGATTTTTCCCGGGTTTTTGAGGGGTCCTGAGGGCCGAAACCCGCTCCAGATCTGGGCTGGCGCGCCCGGAGGGACTCGAACCCCCAACCTTCTGATCCGTAGTCAGATGCTCTGTCCAATTGAGCTACGGGCGCAGTCGGCTTTTATTTTAGCAGCGAGGTGAGAGCGTGTCCACGGGACTTGGAGCTGCGTTGCTGGCCATCCTGACGGTCCCCACGGTGGTCCCGGCCGCGCTCCTCATCGTCCCCGGCCAGCGGGTAGGGCCCGTCGTCCTGGGCATGCGGATGGTGCAGGTGTTCCAGTACCTGGGGCCTCCGGCAGCGCAGGCCCGGTCGGAGGGCAGCGGCAGGTTCTTCTGGCCGCAGCGGGGGATCACGGTGCGGGTGGACGTCGAGGGGCACGTGGACGCCATCTTCGTGGAGCATCCACGGTATCGTACCGCCCAGGGACTGGGCGTCGGCAGCGAGCTCGCGGAGCTCCTGCGGACCTTCGGCCCCACGGATCAGGCCCAGGAGGACCGTAACACCCTGATCCTGGCCTACCCGCACCTCGGGATCTCCTTCGCCCTGGATAAGTCCCGAGGGAACCGCGTCCAGATGGTGGTGGTGTACCGGCCGATGAAGCCCTAGCTGGCGGAGGGGGTGGGATTCGAACCCACGGGCGGGGTTTTTGCCCCGCCACGGTTTAGCAAACCGCCGCCTTGGACCGCTCGGCCACCCCTCCGGGCCGACCCCATGATAGGGACCGGAGCGGGGAGAAGTCAAACGCGCCTATCGGGCGCGTACCGTTCCAGAAGGAGGGCGATGTGCTTGATGCCGTCTACGTAGTCCTGGATTCGGATGTTCTCGTTGGGCGCGTGCACGTTAGCGCCCGGATACCCGATTCCTGTCCCCACGACAGGGGTGCCGAATCGCCCGCACACCACGTCCATGGGTCCCGTGGCGGCCATGAGGGGGAAGATGAGGGGCTCCTGGCCGTACACCTCCCGGGCGGTGGCAGCCACCACCTGTACGATCTCCGCGCCCATGGGCGAGCGGGCGGGGTTCTCCGCACCCAGGTCCACCACCCGGATGTCCCCGAACCCGTGCCGCTGGAGGTGCGCCCGCAGCTTCTGCAGGACATCTGAGGCCCTCTGGTTGGGCACCAACCGGAACTCCACCTTTGCCCTTGCCACCTTGGGGAGTACGGTCTTGGAGCCGGGACCGGAGTAGCCGCCCGCGAGCCCGCAGATGGTGCACGTGGGCTGGAAGAGGTGCCGCTTGAGCAGCTCCACGCCGCTCAATCCCAGGAGGAAGTGGTCCAGCCCCAGGTCCCGCAGCAGGGTCGCGTCGTCCCGGGTGGAGGCGATCCGCTCCAGATGTGCGAGGTCCTCCGGCGTGGGCTCCGCCACGTCATCGTAGAACCCCTCGATGAGGATCCGCTCCCCTTCATCCTTCAACGTGGAAAGCGCCCACACCAGCCGCCACGCGGGGTTGGGGACGATGGTACCGAGGGAGGAGTGGAGGTCCCGGACCGCGCCCCGGGCCTCCAGCTCCACGTACACGATCCCCTTCGCGCCCAGGTACAGGTTGGGGATCTCCTGGTGATCCTTGCCGCCGGATTCCCACAGACATCCGTCCGCCCGGAAGAGCTCCGGATATCGGTCCGCATACTCCGGCAGGTGCACGCTTCCGATCTCCTCCTCCCCCTCCACGAGGAACTTCACCGTCACCGGCACACGTCCTGTCACCTCCCGGAGGGCGCGGATCGCGCAAATGCGGGCCACCAGGTTCCCCTTGGTATCCGCGACCCCGCGCCCGTAGATCCGGTCTCCCCGTATCTCTCCGGCGAACGGATCGCAGATCCACTCCTCCAGGGGTTCAGGGGGCTGGACGTCGTAGTGCTCGTAGATGAGGAGGGTCTTGGTCGAAGTTCCGGGGATCTCCCCGTACACCAAGGGCGCGGCCCCCGGAAGCCGCAGCACCTCCACCCGGGCGCCGATCTCCCGGAGCATCTCCGCCACCAGTTCCGCACACGTCTCGATCCCGATCCCCTGGGCGGCCACACTGGGCTGGCGGACCAGGCGCTGCAGGGCGGCGATGTACGCCTGCGCGTTGCGCTCGATGTGCTCGAACACCTGCCTCATGCTCCCTCCCCCGGTTCCGGAGGTCGCTCCGATTGTACGACGAGCCGTGGGGGGGCCGCCGGGCTCCCGTGCTGGAACCGGTCCTCCCAGGGGAGCAGGATCTCCCACGCGCGCTCCACCTCCACCCCCCGATATCCGGAACGGTATGCCGCGAGCTTGGCAAGCCCCCGGCGCAGTAAGGCCAGGGCCCCGCGGGAGTTTCCCTTCTCATAGTGGTAAAAGGCGGCCGCCACCTGGATGAGCCCGTGGTAGAAGTCCCGGTCCTTCGGATCTGCCACGCGCCACATTTCCTCGAAGTACTCGTGGCACGCGAAGTACAGGCCGAAGTCGAAGAGCACAAGCCCTCGGTACAGCGCCTCCGGGAGATCTCCGTGCCCCAGATTGCGCAGGAGGTGGGCCGTGGCCCGGTACAGCTGGAGGGCCTGGGAGTGGAAATACGGCCAGTACGGACGGTAGGCCCGGGCGAGGCTCACCCGGCGGCTTGTCCGCCACAGCAGCCGGCGCCCCACCAGCACCGAGAGATCCCGCAGCCGCACCGGCCAATGAAGCGGTGCGGCGAGCGCCCGGGCGGCGGTCTGCACCCGGGAAAGCGGCACGGCCTCGCCCGAAGCGGCCACCTGCGCGTACCCGCCGAGCCATACCACGAACCGGGCCTGGGTGGGTGCCCGGGCCGCCTGCAGGGTAAGCTCGCTCAGCACGTGCTTGAGCCGGATGTACATCCCCTTCGTAGCCTAACGGGCTGCAGAAAGCGGAGGAAACTTGACAGGAGAAGGCTACCGGCTCTCGCCTTCGGAGGCGGGATATCGCCCGAACGCCAGGCACGCGTTGATCCCGCCGAACCCGAAGGAGTTGTTGAGGGCGTGGTGCACCCGGGCGGACCGCCCCTGATTCGGCACGTAATCGAGGTCGCACTCCGGGTCCGGCTCCTCCAGGTTGAGGGTGGGCGGCACGTAGCCCCGGGAAAGCGTCAATAGGCAGATGGCGGCCTCCACGGCGCCCGCGGCCCCCAGCGGATGCCCGTGCATGGACTTGGTGCCGCTGATGAGGATCCGGTGGGCATGGGGGCCGAAGACCTCTTTGATGGCGCGGGTCTCCGTTACGTCGTTGAGGGGGGTGCTGGAGGCATGGGCGTTGATGTGGTCGATCTGCTCGGGGGCAAGCCCCGCGTCGCGCAGAGCAAGCCGCATGGCCCGGGCCGCCTGAGCACCTGTTGGGAGCGGCGCGGTCATGTGGTGGGCGTCGTTCGTGGCGCCGTACCCCACGACCTCCCCGTAGATGCGGGCGTGGCGGGCCAGTGCGTGCTCAAGCCGTTCGAGCACGAGGATCGCCGCCCCCTCCGCCATCACGAACCCGTCCCGGTGACGGTCGAAGGGGCGGCTGGCCCTTGCGGGATCGTGGTTGAACCGAGCGGACATGGCCCGCAGGAGGTCGAAGGCTCCGAAGATGAGGGGCGTGAGGGGGACCTCCACGCCGCCCGCCAGCATGAGGTCCACTTCCCCGCCGCGCACCAGCCGCATGGCCTCCCCGATGGCAATGGCCCCGGAAGCGCAGGAGTCGCTGTTGGCGCTCGTGGGGCCCGTAAGCCCGAGGTCGATGGCGATGTTGCAGCTGGCGGCCCCGCCGAAGACGGACACCGCCAGGGTGGGCCGCACCCGCCGGATCCCCTCCTGCAGGTAGATTCGGGCCTGCTCCTCTGCGAACGCGGCCCCGCCCAGGGCGGTCCCGATGAAGACCCCCACCCGATCCCGATCCACGGCCTCCAGGTCCAGTCCCGCATCCGCCACCGCCTGCCGGGCACAGGCCACCGCGAACTGGGCGAACCGATCGAGTCGCTTCACCTGCTTGGGCTCCAGAACCGCGGCCGGGTCGAAGTCCACCACCTCCCCGGCCACCTGGCTAGCGAATCCGGAGGCGTCGAACCGCTCAAGCCGTCGCACGCCGGATCGGCCCTCCCGGACCCCGCGCCACAGACCCTCCACGCCGATCCCGATGGGGGTGATGGCGCCGATCCCCGTGACCGCCACCCGGTGGCCCTTCATTCCCGCGCCTCCACGAGGTGCTCCGCCCGCGCCCGGACGGCCTCCAGGGTCCGGCGGGCGATGAAGTCCAGGAACACCGGGACCACGATCCGCTCCGTGATCCAACGGCCCACCAGCGGCCAGGGCACTAGGAGGTCGTGTACCAGCACCACCCTCGTGTCCTCCCCATCCGGCTCGAACCGCCACTCCACGACCATCCCGCGGGTGATCCCGTGGAGGTGCCGGAAGACGATGCGGCGGGCGGACTCATCGGCTTCCTGCACCGCCACCCACCGGGCCGGCCATCCCCGAACGCACCCGGCCATGGCAAAGGTCAGGCGGTTCTGCGTCCGCTCCAGGATCCGGCACCACCGGTACGCAGGGAGGAGCTGAGGCCAGCGCTCCACATCCCGGGCGAGGTCAAAGGCCACCACGAGCGGAGCCCGGATCCGGGCGATGTGCACGAGACGCATGGTCACGTACCCTCCACCGCTCCCACCAGCCAGGACGCGAGGGCCGGGAAATCCGCCAGGCACCGTATGAACCAGCGCGCGAGCCCGTGTCGCATCCCCCACTGCAGCAACCGACCGAGGACCCAAATCCGCCGGAACGTTCTCCGGCGGGCCCGGTCGTAGTCCACAAGCGCCCGCGGGTCCTGGGTTCGCAGGAACCGGTCAACGAAGCCGGCGGCGAGTTCGGCGCTCCGGAGCGCCAGATACACGCCCTGGCCCGTCATGGGGTCGACGGTGCCCGCGGCATCGCCCACCAGCAGCACGCCCGGAGCCCATGCCCGCCGTGCCGCAAACCCCAGGGGGCCGACGCATACGAAGGGGGTCGTGGGCCGGGCCTTCCGCATCAGATGGCACAGCACGGGAAGCCGCGCGCATGCCCGCGCAAAGGCCGCATGCGGATCCCGAACCTCCCGCATCATCCGCGGGGGCAGGGCGGCCACCACGTTCCCCACCCCCCCACCGTAGAGCGCCGCACCCACGTACCACTCAGGTCCCACGTGGAGATCCCCGCGCGGATGGTCGCATCCGAGCCCCTCGAAGGATGCCCCCACGGTGGTGTAGGCGTAGGCCGGAGGCCGCAGGCGGTGGAGGGATCGGGCCACCGCGGAGCGCAGGCCGTCCGCCCCCACCACGAGCCTGGCCCGAAGGCGCAGGGCGTGGCCTTCTGCACGGGCCAGGACGACCGGCGGACTGCCCGGAACCACCGTGTCCACC
Source organism: Candidatus Sysuimicrobium calidum (assembly GCA_031459935.1). GTDB lineage: Bacteria > Sysuimicrobiota > Sysuimicrobiia > Sysuimicrobiales > Sysuimicrobiaceae > Sysuimicrobium > Sysuimicrobium calidum. Next base: position 7,060 of record JAVKHN010000011.1, read on the forward strand.
CGGACGCCCTCCAGGAGCTCCGTGCCGGCGCGCACCGCCTCCTGCACCAGGAGATGGTCGAGCCGGACCCGCGGCAGCAGCAGGCCGAACCCGGAGGAAAACGGTGCCCACACGGAGGTACCGTCCGGACCGGTAAGGAGGATTCCGGGGATCCGCACGCCTGCCGCCTCCACCTGCGCTCCGAGGCCGAGCCGCGCAAGCGCCCGCACCGCGCCCGGATTCAGGTACTCGCCACACGGCTTTTGCCGGGGAAAGCGCGCCCGGTCGAGCACCCCCACGCGCCAGCCCCCTCGGCGCAGACGGATCGCCAGGCTGCTCCCCGCGGGCCCGGCGCCCACCACCAGGACATCAGCGTCCATCCCGTTCCTCCGACCAGCGCACGAGGACGCCCCGCTGGAACCGGTGGCGCCGCACCTGCGCGCCCCGCAGCCCTGCGGCCCTGGCCAGTTCCGCAAGCTCCGCCAGGGTGTACGCCCGCAGGACGGATAAGGGGCCGTCGTGACGGCTCAGACGGCTGCGGCCCAGGATCCAGGTGTCCGCGAGCACGCCGAAGTACGCGGTCCAGGTCCGCAGCACGTCGTGCACCACGTAGCCGCCCGCGGCCACCCGATCCACCTCCCGCAACACCCGGACCGCGTCCTCCCAGGGGAAGTGGTGGAGGGCGAGCCCGCAGAACACGAGATCCACGCTCCGGTCTGCAAGCGGCAGCGCCCGCGCATCCGCCCGCACCAGGCGCACCTCCGGGACGTCGCAGACAAGCTGCCGGGCCACCGACAGGATGTCCGGGTGGATGTCCAGGGCGAGGATCCGGAGGGAGAGGCCCCGCGCGCGGGCCCACCGGACCATCTCCGCGGGCAGGTCTCCGCTGCCCGTGGCCACGTCGAGGACGCGGAGGGGTCGGTGCGGGATGCGGCGGGCGAACGCCTGCAGGTAGTGCAGGACCAGGGCCCGGCCCCCGTACCATCGGTTCACCCGCCGGATGTCCGCGAGCAGTCCCGCGAACGCCACCGGGTCCTGGGCCGGACCGTCGAGGAACTCCCGGGCCTCGATCCTGGGCGGATCCCTCACCAGGAGGGCAGGATAGAGCGCGTTCGCAACGGAACCGTCACGGCGGCACAGCCGCGTCAGGACTGGGGTTGCGGATGCTGGAGCGCTTGGCGGAGGGCCTCAGGATCGAAGGCGGGCGGCTGGCAGGAACCCCCCACGCACACGAAGGCCGCGGCCCGCTCACCCGCGTGCTGGGCCATGGACCGGACCGGCGGGGGCAGGTCTTCGCCCGGCGCGTGCCAGCTCACGAGTTTGTCGGGATGGGAGGTGTGCCACGCGGCCTCGAGCAGCTCCCGGGTCCGCGGGTCCTCGCGGTGGCCCACCACCACCACGTGGGCCCCGGGCTGGAGGTGGCGGCACAGCGCCAGGCAGTAGGTGGCGGCGAGGTACCCGTGGGCGCTCGCGGGCTGGCTGAGCACCTCCAGCACCTCCTGGGCACGCTCCCAGTACCGGGTATCTCCTGTAAGGGTGGCGAGGTCCTGGAGGAACAGGGCGGCGGAGGCGTTCCCGCCAGGGGTCGGCGCGTCCTGCAGGGGCTTGTGGGGGATGGCGAGGGCGGGATCACGGGCGGTGTCGCGGGGCACGTCGAAGTAGCCGCCCTCCACGGGATCCCAGTACGCCCGGTCCAGCAGGTCCGCGATCCCCTGCGCGGCGCGCAACAGCGCCGCATCCGCGGTATACGAATATGCCGCGAGCAGCGCCCGGCCCATGTGCACCTGGTCGTCCAGGGTACGGGGGCCGTCCGGGTCGTGGAGGGCGTGCGGAAAGCCGCTCTCCACGCGATAGCCCTCCTCGAGGAACCGCTGGAGGGCCCGCAGGCCCGCCTCTACTAGACGCGGATTCCCCAGCACCTGGTGGGCCAGGAGAAGGGCCTGGATGGCCATCCCGTTCCAGCTGGCATAGAGGGTGCGGTCCACCGCCGGAGCGGGCCGCTGTGCTCGGGCACGCCGCAGCTTCTCCACCGCGCTTTGCAGGAGGGCTTCCACGTGCTCAGGATCCGAACGCAGCGCCCGAGCGATCTCCGGGACATCCCGGGCGACCCACAGCACGTTGCGGCGGGGATCGTGCCGCATCTCCCCCACCTCGTGCAGATCGAACCGCAGCCGCACGACCTCCAGCTCCTCGGGATCCAGGACCGCGGCCGCCTCCGCCAGGGTCCACGTGAAGAAGTCACCGTCGTCCCTGGGGTCCACGTCTGCATCCTGGCTTGCGCCGAAGCCGCCCTGAGGATCCTGGAGGGTCTCCAGCAGGAAGGCCCCGGTATCCCGGGCCACTTCCCGGAAGAAGGCACGATCCAGGACCGCGGCGGCCCGGGCGTAGGTGCCAAGCAGCGCCGCGTTGTCGTAGAGCATCTTCTCGAAGTGCGGCACGCGCCAGCGGGCATCCGTGCTGTACCGGTGGAAACCGCCACCCAGATGGTCCCGGATCCCGCCCCGGGCCATGGCCTCCAGGGTACGGATCACCACCGTCTCCATCCACGGCTCTCGACGGAACCACCACAGGTGCAGCAGGAGGTCCACAACCGGCGTGTGGGGGAACTTGGGAGCGGACCCGAATCCGCCATACCGTACATCGAAGGCCCGGCTCGCCTCGTCCAGAAACCGATCCACCAGGTCCCAGGAGAGCGGCCCACGGCCCGTGGCGGCCTGTGCCCGGCGCAGATCCTCGACCAGGCGTTTGGCGAACGCCACAGTGCGATCCCGCTCCTTCCGGTACGTCTCCACCACGCTCTGGAGGATCCGCTTCAGTCCCGGGAGTCCGTAGCGATCCTCCTTGGGGAAATAGGTGCCGCCGTAGAAGACCTGCCCTTCGGGGGTGAGGAAGGCGGTGAGGGGCCATCCGCTGTGTCCGGTGAGGGCGCTGACGGCATTCTGGAACCGGACGTCGAGGTCCGGACGCTCGTCCCGATCCACCTTGATGGGAATGAAGTGCGCGTTGATGAACCCGGCCACCTCCGGGTCCTCGTAGGACTCGTGATCCATCACGTGGCACCAGTGGCACCACGCGGCTCCGATGTCCAGCAGGATGGGCTTGTCTTCCCGGCGTGCGCGCTCGAAGGCCTCCTCGCACCACGGGTACCAGTCCACGGGCTGGTGCGCGGCGGCCCGCAGGTAGGGACTTCTGACATGGATCAACCGATTCGCCATAGAGCCATTGTAACCCACACGCGCCGACCGAGCTGCGGAAGGTTTTGCTCAGAATTCTCTGCATTTGGATTCCAGGGACACATTTCTCGAAATCAAGAAGGGACAGGCGGTCCTCCATGGCGTACTAAATGAGAAGGCAGCTACGGTGAATATCTATGCACAGCATCTCCGCACAACCCTGGATGGGAGGTCGGTCATGGGGATCTACTACTGGTGCGACGAGGTGCCCATCAAGCCGGAGGGCGTGGAGGAGACCGAGTCCCTGATCGTCCGTCACGGTCTGGTGGGGTGCGTGCGGGTCTGGCGGGGCGAAGAGGAGGCCGCGGTGATCGTCTCCGCCGACAGCTACGGGTGGTCCACGTGCGAGCGCATCGATGGGCTGCTCCACGACCTCGCCGCCCGAGGTCTGCTGGCCGAGGAAGTGGTCTTCGTTCCCTACCAGTTCGACACCTTCCGGGGCTACACGATCCTGCGCAATGGCACGGGGCTTGTCGGTTCCGTGGACACGGGGGCCCTCATCCTGGAAGCTCCGCACCTCCCGCCGGGAGAGCATCAGATCACGGTTCGGGTCTTCGCGGACGGGAAGGGGCGGGCCATCTTTCTCCCCTCGGAGCGGTGACCTCCGGCTAGCGGGGCCGCTGGAGCTGCAGGTAGCGGAGGCGCAGGTCCGCGATGTGCATCAGCAGTTCCCCGAGGGTTTCCCCGGGAAGTTTTCCCTGAAGGAGCTCCACCAGGGCGCTCGCGGCGTCCATGGCGAGCCGAGCTTGATCCGGGTCCGTGGGGCCCTTCTCCGGGGAGAAGCCCAGGTGGAGGCGGGCTTTGTGCACGAGGAGCTCCGCGCACCAAGCCACCACCTCCGGGGCGGTGGCGGATTCCAGGGGAGCCAGGGGGCTGAAGTCCTCTTCCACGGTGTTCGCCTCCTCTCTTTTAAGAAGAATGCGAAACGCCCCGCTCGGGGGCCGGCTGCGGCCGGGTGAACCACTGGAGCAGGATCACGGCCCCGAGCCCCCCCGCGGCCGCCAGGTCCAGGGCGGTGGCCGGGTAGATGAGCAGCAGGCCGCAGAGGGCGAGGACCGCCCGTTCCGGCCAGGTGGCCCGGCGCAGGAGCCATCCGTTCACCGCGGCGCTGAGGCTCGTGAGCCCCAGGAGGGAGGTGAGGATCCCCTTCACGATGACCTTCCAGGGGGCCTGCAGCAGCAGGCCCATCCCTTCCGGGTGCACGGTGAACATGAAGGGAACCACGAAGGCGGGCAGGGTATATTTCCACGCCATAAGCATGGTGCGGAAGGCGTTCCCGCCCGTGAGGGCGGAGGCCGCAAGCGGGCTCAACCCCACGGGTGGGGATACCTCGGAGAGGATGGCGTAGTAAAAGATGAACATGTGGGCTGCCAGCTCGTGAACCCCCAGGCGGATGAGGGCAGGGGCGATGATGGCCGCGGCGATGATGTACGTGGCGGTGATGGGCAGGGCCAGTCCCAGGATCCACAGGGCGATCCCCGAATAGAGGAGGGTGAGCAGCAATTGGCCTCGGGCCAGATCCACGATGATGCCCGAGAGCTTGAGCCCTAGCCCCGTGAGGGTGATGACTCCCACGATGATTCCGGCCACCGCACAGGTCACCGCTACGGTGAGCACTTGCTTGGTGCCGTTCGCGAGGGCGGCCACCAGCGGGGCGCCACCCACCTCCCACGCCCCCAGCCTCCGGAAGCCGGGTCCTTGGAGCCGCAGGGGAGGGCCCGTGTAGGGCTCCCTCCATGCCCGCTCCGCTGCGGCGCCCAGTGCCGCGCCGAGCGCCGCGCACAGGGCCATAGCCGGAAGGAGAGGCAGGGCCAGGAGGTTCCGGAGGGCCGGGGTGAGGAGGAGAGCCAGGGCGGCCCCCAGGGTCCCCCCCGCGATCCTGCGGATCCCCGGAGGCCAGGGCGGCGCGTCCGGGACACGCCGCACGACCACCAGGGCGGTCTCGGGGCGGAGGAGGCTTGTGAGGGCCGTGGTCACGATGCACCAGAACACCGCGGCGATGGCGGTGAACCCCCGTACCATGAAGAGGGGAATCAGGACCAGGGAGGCCAGCAGGTACCAGTAGCGACCCGCAAGCCGCCAGGGGTTCTCCGCCTGGATCTCCACCTGCCGGAGGCCGAACTGTCGGGCGTCCAGCTCGATCATGAGGAGGATGGAGAAGTAGTATAGCAGCGTGGGGACGATGGCGAGCACCATCACCTGCAGGTAGGAGATCTTCAGGATCTCCGCGATGAGGAAAGCCGCGGCTCCCAGGATGGGCGGGGAGATCACGGCGCCGATGCCGCCCGCGGACAGCAACCCCCCTGCGGACTCGGGGTCGTAGCCGCTGCGGCGCAGCAGGGGATACGCGATGGCCCCCACGGTCACCGTGGTGGCCACCCCGCTCCCGGAAGGCCCGCCCAGGAGGAAGGAGGCCACCGTCACCGCCTGTCCCGCTCCCGCGCGCCGCCGTCCCATGAGGGCGAAGGCCAGGTCCACGAAGTATTTCCCGGCTCCGGATTGCTCAAGGAAGGATCCGTAGAGGGTGAACAGGATGATGAAGCTCGCGGAGACGTCCAGCGGAACTCCGAAGATCCCCTCCAGCCCCACGTACAGGTGGCCGATCACCCGATCGAGGTCGTAGCCCCGGTGGGTCCACGGTTCCGGGAGAAGGGGGCCGTAGAAGGCGTAGAGGAGGAAGGCCACCGCGAGGATCACCAGGGGCCAGCCCGTGGTCCGCCGGGTGGCCTCCAGGACCGTGAGGAGGGTGAGGGTGCCGAAGAGGAGGTCATAGACGTTGGGAATCACCTGACGGTACACGAAGCGCTCGAAGTCCCAGAACACCCATCCAAGCCCCAGGACGGAGAGAAGGACCAGGAGCCAGTCCACGGGGTGCACGCCACGCCGTGCCCCCTTCCACCCGGGATACAGCAGGAAGGTGAGCACCAGGACCAGCAGCAGATGACGGGTGAGATGGAGCTGACGGATGTAGGGCGCCTGGGCGGCCCACAGGTGGTAGAGGGAGCCGGCGAGGGCGAGGAGCGTCACCACCCACCCCACAGGTCCCGTGAGCCTCCGGGTGGCCCCCTCGAACCGCTCGATGAGCTCCTCGACCTCGAACTGCGGAGCTTCTGGGACCCGCACCTCGGTCATTGTCCCTTCCTGCGGACCTGTAGCCAGTTCCAGACTAGCCGCGCCCCCGGAAGGTACACAACCCGGAGCCGGATCCGGTGTCCCTCCCGGCCGGCTGCCAGGGAGATGGCCCGGCCGCCCACCACCAGCGTCCGCTCTCCCAGGGAGGTGGCCCGCACCACGAGTCCGCCCACGAACAACCTCAGGCCTTCGATGGCCACCCGGTCTGCCCGATGCCGGATCCGCCCCGGAAGCCCGTAGTACTCCAGGGCGGCCTCGCGATCGGCCTCCAGCCCGGTGAGCACGAGTCCCCTTCCGCTCACCCGGAAGTGCTCCCACACCCGTCCACCGTGGAGGGAGTGGCGGTAGCGGAGGGAGAGGGTCTCGCCGGGCATCAGCGGGAAGATCCCCATCACTCCCGGTTCGTCGAGATCCTCGACGAGGAGCACGGGAGCCGGCCAGAGAGCCATCATGAGGAGAGCGAGGGCTCCTAGCAGGAGCCCTCGTCGGATGGAGGAAGATGGGGAGGGCGTGAGGGTTTTGCTTCTCCCATGCCTAGAACGCGAGGGCGTCCATGCCCACCACCGCGAACAGGGCCATGAGGAGGACAGCGATGGGGACGCTGAAGATGGCGGCCACGATGGGACGTTCGTACCGGAGGTGCATGAAGTAGGCCATGATGAGAACCGCCTTGAGGATGGCCATGCCCACGAGCCCTGCGATCAGCACGGTCCGGGGCAGGTGCATCAGGGTGATCCAGATCTCCGCCACGGTGATCACCAATAGCCAGAACCAGGTGACCCCGTAGACCGCGTATCCATGTCCAGTGTGCCGTTCCTCCATGGTCCCCTCCTAATGCGGGATGGCCGCGGGAACCGCGGGCGGGACCAGATACATGAGGGTGAACACGAACACCCACACGAGGTCCACGAAGTGCCAGTACAGTCCCGCGTTCTCGATGCGCTCCGCGTGGGCCACGCGGTCCACGGGGACCGGCGGGATCGGAGCCTCCTCCACCACCTCCACCCACTCCACGGGCACCATGTCCGCGGCGTTCGGCCCCTTCTCCGGAACCAGCACCACCGCCTTTCCCCATTGCGGGTGGGTCTGCTCCACCGTGAGCTCCGGCCGCTCTGGAAGGTGCAGCAGTCGCACCCGGGCACCGGGGTCGATGCGCCGGCCAGCTCGATCCCGCAGCGGCCGCTCCCAGGCCTCCAGCATCCGCCGCTCCCGGCGGGTCTTGAGGAGCACGAAGGACAGGTAGAGGACCCCGCTCGTTACGTGCCCGCCGTGGAACCCCGTGACGATGAAGAAGGAGGCGCTGAAGGCAGGAACCCCCCACGGGTTGCTTGAGAGCCGTGCGCCTTCCCGGATGAAGTGGGTCCACTCCACCGCCTGCATCCCGAGGAAGGTGAGGCCGCCGAGAATGGTCAGCAGGAGGAAGCTCTCCGCGATGCGCCGGTCGCCCCGACGGGCCGCGTGCACCGCCACCGCCATGGTGGCGCTGCTGCAGATGAGGATGAAGGTCATGGTGCCCACGAACCCGATGCGGAAGATCTCCGCGGCGTTGGGCCAGACGCCGGAACTCATCCGCACCGCACCGTAGGCGGTCAGCAGTCCCCCGAAGGTGAAGGCGTCTGAGAGGAGGAAGATCCACATCATGAACTTCCCCCAGCTCATGCCGAAGGGCGAGACTCCGCCCGCCCAGACGTTTGTGGCCTCCGCTTCGACGCGTTCCAGGGTTCGAACGGCTTCCGCCACGGCTTTCCTCCTCACAGGAACAGGACGGCGAAGAGATACACCCAGAGTCCTGCCAGGAAGTGCCAGTACACCGCAAAGTCCCCGATCCGCTCCGGATCCGCGGCTCCACGCCGGGTGGCCCGGACCATGGCCCCGAACCAGACCAGTCCCCCCAGCAGGTGAACGGCGTGCGCACCCGTCAGGAGGTAGAAGTACGAGGTGTGAGGATTCGTGGCGAGGTGCACCCCCTGATGCACCAGCGTCCGCCAGGCGGTGAGCTGGGCGGCGAGGAAGCCCACGCCCAGCAGGGCAGAGACTTGTAGCCTCCTGCGGAATCCCTCATGGTGATCCCGCCGCAGCGAGGCCCGGGCGGCCTCCAGTAGAGCGCTGCTGGCGAGGATGGCCGCGGTGCTGAGCCACAGGATCCGGGGCAGGGAGGTCCGGCCCCAGTCTAGGCCTGCCTGCCGCGCCAGCAGGGCGCTGGTGAGGGCTAGGAAGAAGAGGCTCACCGCTCCCACCAGCAGCCACACGCCGACCCGCGTGGTGACCCGGGGAGCGGGTGGAGGACCGCCGGGCCCGCGATCGTCCGGCGGAGGGGCTTTTGGGGGTGGAGGAGCGAGGTCCCGGACGGTGACGGCCATCAGTGCCGGACCTCCACGCCCGCCTCCACCGGGCTCAGCCACTGGGGAAGATAGTCCTCCCTGGCGCCCGGCACGCTGTACTCGTACGGTCCCCGGTATACCCGTGGCACTTCCCCGTGCCAGTTCCCATGCGGCGGAGGGCTGTCGGCGGACCACTCCAGGGTAGTGCCGCGCCAGGGGTTGCGATCCGCCCGCGGACCGTTCGCGAGGCTGGTGAAGAGATTATAGGCGAACACGAGGCCTCCAAGGAAGATCAAAAAGGCGCTCAGGGTGATGAAGACCTGCACGGGCTGCAACTTCGCCAGGTACGGGAAGGCCTGGTAGTTGTAGATGCGCCGGTGCATGCCCGCGAGTCCCAGGTAGTACATGGGGAAGAAGGTCCCGTACACGCCCAGGATGCTGAGCCAGAAGTGCCACCGGCCCAACCGCTCGTCCATCATGCGGCCGAACATCTTCGGGAACCAGAAGTAGGTCCCCGCGAAGATGCCGAACAGGGCCGCCACCCCCATCACCAGGTGGAAGTGGCCCACCACGAAGAAGGTGTCGTGCAGGGGGATGTCCACCGCGGCGTTGCCCAGAAAGATCCCCGTGAGCCCCCCGGCTACGAAGGTGCTCACGAAGCCCAGGGCGAACAGCATGGCGGTGCTGAAGTAGAGCTTGCCCCGCCACAGGGTCACCAGCCAGTTGAAGGTCTTCACCGCGCTGGGGGTTCCGATGAGGAGGGTGGTGATGGCGAACCCCGTGCCCAGCAGGGGATGCATTCCGCTCACGAACATGTGGTGACCCCACACCACGAAGCTCAGCACCGTGATGGCCACCATGGAGCCGACCATGGCAGGATATCCGAAGATGGGCTTGCGGGCGAAGTTGGCGATCACATCCGAGACGATGCCCATGGGCGGCAGGATGACGATGTAGACCTCGGGGTGCCCGAAGAACCAGAACAGGTGCTGCCAGAGCAGCGGGTTGCCACCCGTGTGCCGGATCACCTCCCCGCCCACCACGAGGCCCGTGGGCACAAAGAAGCTGGTGCCCGCGTGCCGGTCGAACAGCAGCAGGATTCCCGCGGCCATGAGTACGGGGAAGGTCAGCAAGGCCAGGATGGCCGCGAGGAAGATCCCCCACACGGTAAGGGGCATCCGGCCCAGGCTCATGCCGGGCGTGCGCATCACCAGGATGGTGGTGATGTAGTTCAGGGACCCCAGCAGGGAGGAGACGCAGAAGATGGCGATGGACAGCAGCCACACGCTCTGTCCGGGGCCCGAACCCGGGGCCGCTTGAGGGAGGGCGCTGAGGGGCGGGTAGGCGGTCCAGCCGGCGTTGAGGGGACCGCCCGGCACGAAGAAGCTCGCGAGCAGCACCAGGGCGGAGAGCAGGAACACCCAGTACGAGAGCATGTTGATGAAAGGAAAGGCCATGTCCCGGGCCCCGATCTTGAGCGGCACCAGGAAGTTGGCGAACCCTCCCAGCAGGGCGGGGGTGAGCACGAAGAAGACCATGAGGGTGCCGTGCATGCTCACCGCGGCCAGGTACTGATCCGCCTGCAGGATGCCGCTCTGGGGCCACGCGAGGTTCACCCGCATGGCCATGGCCAGGGCTCCGCCGATGAGCAGCATGACGAAGGATGTGAGGAGGTACTGGATCCCGATGACCTTGTGGTCCTGGCTGAAGACGTACCGGGTCCAGAAGCTCTCCCGGTGAGCCTCGTGCACGCGAAGATCCGCTGCCGCCATGGGACCTCCTTCCCTTCACCTTCCCTGCGCCTGCCGGCGCAGCCAGCGATCGAACTCCTCCTGCGTCACCACCCGCACCTGCCCGTACATGGTGTAGTGCCCTACCCCGCACAGCTCCGCGCAGGCGATGTCAAAGGTGCCGGTGCGGGTGGGGGTGAGCCAGAGCTCCGTGGTGCTTCCCGGCAGGAGGTCCTTCTTCAGCCGGAAGGCAGGGACCCAGAAGCTGTGCTGGACGTCCCGGGTCCGCAGGAGGATGTGGGCGGGCCGGTTCACCACGAGATAGATCTCGCTGCTGACCACATCGTCCTTCGCGGCGGGATCCTGCGGGTCCACATTGAAGGGCTGCGGGATACGGGGGTCCACCCGGCCCAGCTTCCCGTCCGGGCCGGGATACCGGGCCGACCAGCTGAACTGCTGCCCCCGGATCTCGATGAGGAAGGCGTCCGGAGGCGGCGAGGCATGCAGCCTGGACCAAGTCACCATCCCCGCCACGCTGAGGCTCACCAGCACCGCCGCGGGAACCGCGGTGTAGAGCACCTCCAGAGGTGTGCTGTGGGGGAAGTAGTAGGCCCGGGGCTGTCCCCGGGTGCGGTATCGGATCACGAAGTAGCCCAGCAGCGCGTGGACGAGGAGGAAGGCGGCGCCCGTTACGCCCAGGGTGACCTCGATGAGCCGATCGATGCTGGCACCCTCCCGTGCGGCCAGGGGAGGAAGCCACCAGGCGCGCCGGGCGTACAGGGTGACGGCCACCGCGGCCAGCATGAACAGCCAGAACAGGAGCCCCAATCCGAGTCCGGAGCCCGCGGTCCGCTCCAGGGGATTCTGGGCACTCTCCGAAGAAGGGGCCGGTGTCCCGTGTGCCATCGCCTGCTCCGTTTTTGCACAGGAGAAGGATCAGGGATCCGGCCGACCGCGGTCCAGATCGCCCGACCTCCTCCAGTATAGGTTAGTTTACCTCATGTAAACCACACGGCTTCAGTACGCACTCCACCGGGCCTTCCGGGCCTCCCACAGATCCTCGTTGGCCTTGAGGGCACAGTAGAGCCACACGAGGGGCGCGAGCAGCCCGCCGGAGAGGAGCACCAGGGCCGCGAGGGCCACGAAGTGCGCCCAAAGGCCCATGGCGAGGTACCAGAAGGGCCCGAACGCCGCGGCCGCCCAGTTCCACGAAAGCCGCGGGGGAGGGATGCGGTCCCCGAGGTCCTCCCGAAGGCCCATGCGGGGGAAGGGAAGGGAGACCTCGCTGAGGGAGCGGGTGAGCTCCTCCCAGGCACTTCGCCAGCTGGGCGCCAAGAGCCTCCACCCCACGTAAACCGCCCCGCCCATCACCCCCAGCGCGATGAGGATGCCGAAAAGGGTCACGGCCATGGAACGCTCCTCGCCTCGGACGGTATCGGGTCCATTGTGCACCGGTTCCGGGCCTGCGTCCAGAAGCCTCGGTCGCCTTGACCCGGAAGGGACTCCTGGTATACTCAGCAGTGGTTGGGCGGGTGCCCGAGCGGACAAAGGGGGCTGACTGTAGATCAGCTGGCGGAACGCCTTCGGAGGTTCGAATCCTTCCCCGCCCACCAGAGGAGTGAGGAGCGGGAGTAGCTCAATGGTAGAGCCCCAGCCTTCCAAGCTGGTGGTGCGGGTTCGATTCCCGTCTCCCGCTCCAGAGTAGGAATACGATCCCCATCCTAGACGGACGCAGAGGGAGCCATGGCGTACCTCCTCGATGGACAGCAGCTTGCGGCCCGCGTGGAACAGGAGGTCCGGGAGCAAGTGGAGGCCTTCGTGCGGACGCGGGGCGTCACCCCCTGTCTTGCGGCCATTCTCGTGGGGAACAACCCTGCCTCCGCGGTCTACGTGCGGAACAAGACCCGGGCCGCGGGTCGGGTGGGCATCCGCTCGGAGACCTTCCACCTCCCGGAAGAGACCACCCAAGCGGAGGTCCTGGAGCTCGTGGATCGTCTGAACGCACGGCCGGACGTGCACGGCATCCTGCCGCAGATGCCCATGCCTCCGCACATCGATCCGGAGGCCATCTTCGAGCGGATCGATCCCCGCAAGGACGTAGACGGCCTGAGCCCCTACAACACCGGCCGTCTCGCCCTGGGCCGGCCGCACTTGGTGCCCTGCACCCCCCTTGGCATCCTGGCCCTGATCCGGCAGACCGGCATCTCCCTGGTGGGCAAGCACGCGGTGGTCCTGGGGAGGAGCAGCTTGGTGGGCAAACCCGCGGCCCTGTTGCTCCTCGGGGAGCACGCCACCGTCACCCTGTGCCATTCCCGTACGGAGAACCTGGCGGAGCACACGCGCCGGGCCGACGTCCTCGTGGTGGCCGTGGGGCGGCCGCGCCTGGTGACCGCGGAGATGGTGAAGCCCGGGGCCGTGGTCATCGACGTGGGCATCAACCGGGTGGACGGTCGGCTTGTGGGGGACGTGGACTTCGAGGGCGTACGGGAGGTGGCGGGCTGGATCACCCCGGTCCCCGGCGGGGTGGGGCCCATGACCATCGCCATGCTCCTCCGGAACACCCTGCAGGCCGCGCAGCTCCAGGTGGCCGTGGACGCTCCGGTCCCATGACCTATCAGCAGGCGCTGGCGTGGCTCGAAGGCCTGCTCAACTACGAGCGGGCCCCCATGCCCTATGCCCAGATCAAGCTGAACCGTATTCGAGCGCTCCTCGGCCGCCTCGGCAACCCACACACCTCCCTGCGCACGGTGCTGGTGGCGGGCACGAAGGGCAAGGGAAGCACCGCGGCCATGATGGCCGCGGTGCTACAGGAGAGCGGGGAGCGGGTGGGGCTGTACTCCAAGCCCCACCTAGTGGACTTCCGGGAGCGGATCCGCGTGGGGGACGTGCTGGTCTCGGAGGAGACCCTCGCGGACCTGGTGGCGGAGGTACGCCCGGCGGTGGAGGCGGGGGATGCGGACCCCTGGGGCCGGGCCACCTACTTCGAGGTCTCCGTGGCCCTGGCGCTCTTATACTTCCTCCGCGAGCGGGTGCATCGGGCCATCCTGGAGGTGGGGATCGGGGGACGCCTCGATGCCACCAACGTCTGCGACCCCGAGCTCTCCGTCATCACCCCCATCTCCTACGACCACACGGACCTGCTGGGCAACACCCTGCGGGAGATTGCCTCGGAGAAGGTGGGGATCGCCCGGCGGCGGGGCACCGTAGTGACCGCTCCGCAACTTCCGGAGCCCTGGGAGGTCCTCCACGAGCGGTGCCGGGAGTTGGGAGCCCACCTCATCGAGGTGGGACGGGACGTGCGCTACGAGATCCATCGGGTAGGGCTCGACGGCGTGGATTTCACGGTGGAGACCCCTCTGAGCCGGTACGAGGACCTCCACGTGCCGCTGCTCGGGCGGCACCAGGCGGTGAACGCCGCGGTAGCCGTCACCGCGGTGGAGGAGCTGCTGCGCCGGGAAGGACGGAGGATCGCGCCGGAAGTGGTGCGCGCGGGGCTTGCGCGCCTGTCCTGGCCCGCCCGACAGGAGCTTCTGAGCTTCCGGCCGGCCATCCTGGTGGATGTGGCCCACAACCCTGCCAGCATGGCTGCCCTGCGGGACACCCTCAAGGAGCTGTTCCCGGGGCGGCGGGTGGTGCTGGTGCTGGGGATGATCGCCACCCACGATCCGGACCCCGTGGCCCAGCTCATCGTCCCGCTTGCGGAGGAAGTCATCACCACCACCCCGCAGGATCCCCGGGCCCTTCCGGCCGATGCCCTCGCGGAGGTAGCGCGGCGGTATACCTCCCGGGTCCTGAGCCTGCTAGATCCACAGGAGGCCCTGGCCAGCTCCCTGCGTCGGCTGGGAGAGGAAGATCTCCTGGTGGTCACCGGCTCCTTCTACCTCGCAGGCCCCCTTCGGGAAGCGCTGCTCCGCTCCCTGCGCTCCCCGGTTCCCTGACGGCTTAGCCCCGACGCGGTGGCAGGCGGTATGATGGGGGGTGATGTGGGTGGATGTGCTGGTGGAGGCCATCCTCGCGGAGCGTCCGGCCCCCTACGTGGTGAATGACTCCTGGACGCCTTCCGGCCTCGTGCACGTGGGATCCCTGCGGGGGGTGATCCTCCACGACGCCCTCGTCCGGGGACTCCGGGAGCAGGGGGCGGAGGTGCGGTTCCTCTACGGATTCGACGACTACGATCCCTTCGACGCAATTCCCCCGGGATTGCCGGAGAACCTCCTCCGTCCGCACCTGGGAAAGCCCCTGAGCGAGGTGCCGTGGGTGGACGCGACCGCGGCGAGCTTCGCCCACCGCTACATCGCGGAGTTCGAGTCCATCATCCGGGCGGTGGGAGGAGGGTGTACGTTTTACCGCACCAGCGACCTCTACCGGTCGGGCCAGTTCGACGGAGCCCTGCGGGTGGTGTTGGACCGGGCAGAGGAGATCGTGCGCATCGAGCGGGAGATCACGGGCAGCACCCGGGCGGAGCGGCACCCGGTGCAGGTGGTGTGCGAGGCGTGTGGCCGCATCGCCACCACGGCGGTGCTCGGTTGGGACGGAAGGGAGGTGGCGTACGAGTGCCGGCCGGACAAGGTGACGTGGGCGCGGGGCTGCGGGTACCGGGGCCGCCGCTCACCCTTCCGGGGTGGGGCCAAGATGACCTTCCGGACGGAGTGGGCCGCCAAGTGGTGGATCTTCGGGGTCCGGGTGGAGGGGGCCGGGAAGGACCACATGACCCGGGGGGGCACCCATGACACCGCCTCCGCGGTGGCCCGCCGGATCTTCGGGATCACCCCACCCTTTCCCATCCCCTACGAGTGGATCTACGTGGGCGGCAAGAAGATGTCGGGGAGTGCGGGCAGGGGCGTTCCCGCCCGGGACCTGCTGGAGGTGCTGCGGCCGCAGCTGGTGCGGTTCCTCATCGTGCGGGCCCACCACCGCACCGCCATCGAGTTCGATCCCCGCGGGGAGACCGTTCCTCGACTCTACGACGAGTACGACCGGGCGGCGGCCGCGTACTTCGGGGAACTGCGGCCCAGGACTCCCGGAGAGGCGGAGGACATCCGGGACCTCGCCCGCACCTTCCGCTATGCCTGGCTTCGCGACACACCCCCGGAGCCCTTCTACCGACCCCGGTTCGCGAAGCTCGCCTACCTCGTGCAGATGCCGCACGTGGACCTCGAGGCCGCGGTGGCCCGGGAGAAGGGGGCACCCTTAACGGATCAGGACCGGGAGGAGCTTCGGGCGCGGGTACAGGACGCCCGGCGGTGGCTGGAGCGGTGGGCGCCGGATCGCTACCGGTTCACGGTCCAGGTCCGGCTGCCCGAGGCTGCCCGGGGCCTTTCGCCCGCGCAACGCACCCTGCTCGCGCGGCTCGCGGACTTCCTCGAACGGGAGGAGCCGACGGGCGAGGCGGTGCAGGCCCGGATCCACGCCCTGAAGGCCGAGCTGGGGCTCTCTCCCGAGCAGGCCTTCGGCGCCCTCTACCTGAGCTTTCTCGGCAAACCCAGCGGGCCGCAGGCGGGGTGGATGCTGGCGGCCCTGGATCGGCAGTTCGTGGTGCAGCGTCTGCGGGAGGCGAGCCAGGCGGTGCCGACTCCTGCCTCGTGAGGGAAGATGGGAGAGCACGGCCGGTGTGTGGTGGTGTGCACGGTGCGGATCGGCCCGCACCACGAGGCCATGATCCGGGCCGTGGACAGCCGGGTGGAACTGCGGGTGGTGCCCCGCCCCGAGGCCCTGGACCACGCTGTGGAGGCCGAGGTGTGGGTGGGGTGGGACCTGCCGGAGGGGACCCTGGAACGGGCGGAGCGGCTGCGATGGGTACACTCCACCGCCGCGGGAGTGGAGAACCTGCTCCCAAAGCTCGCGGGCCGAGATGTCCTCCTCACGAACAGCCGGGGCATCCACGCCATCCCCATGGCGGAGCACGTGCTCGGGTGCCTCCTGGTGTTCGCCCGGAACCTCCACCTGGCGTTCCGTCACCAGGTCCACCGGCGGTGGCAGCCGGAGCCGGGTGGGGAGCTGTGGGGGGCCACGGTGGGGATCCTGGGTCTTGGGGCCATCGGACAGGAGGTGGCCCGCCGGTGCCGGGCCTTCGGCGCCCGGGTCGTGGGCCTGCGGCGCACCGCCGCACCGGTGCCTGAGGTGGAGGAAGTATACGGGCCCGAAGGGCTGGAGGCGGTTCTCCGGCGCTCGGACTACGTGGTGCTCACGCTCCCCCTCACCCCGCAAACCCGGGGACTGATCGGGGCACAGGAGCTGGGGTGGATGAAGCCGGGGGCGGTGCTCGTCAACGTGGGCCGGGGAGCTCTGTTGGACGAGCGGGCGCTCGTGGAGGCGCTCCGGTCGGGGAGGCTGCGGGGTGCGGCCCTCGATGTCTTCGAGACCGAGCCGCTCTCCCCAGAGCACCCCCTGTGGGACCTGCCCAACGTCCTGATCACCCCGCACGTCTCGGGTAACTCCCCCCGGTACATGGACCGGGCCATCCCGTTGTTCTGCGATAACCTCCGTCGCTACCTTCGAGGAGAGGGGTTGCGGAACGTCGTAGATCCGGAGCTGGGATACTGACCGAGAGGGGGAAGGAGGCACAGGATGAAGGTCTACCCGGTGGAGCGCATCCGGAACGTGGCGGTGGTGGGGCACGGCGGGGTGGGGAAGACCAGCCTGGTCGAGGCGCTGCTGTATGCCTCCGGGGCCATCGAGCGGATGGGGCGGGTGGACGAGGGGACCGCCACCACGGACTACGATCCCGAGGAGATCCGGCGGAAGATGACCATCAACCTGGCCACCGCCCCGTTGGAGTGGAAGGACCACAAGCTGAACCTCCTGGACACGCCCGGGTACCCGGACTTCTTCGGGGAGTGCCACGCGGCCCTGCATGTGGCGGATGCGGCCCTCTTCGTGCTGGACGCGGTGGCGGGCATCCAGGTGCAGACGGAGAAGCTGTGGCGGGTGGCGGATGCGGCCCGCCTCCCACGGTTCGTGTTCCTCAACCGCATGGACCGGGAGAACGCCCACTTCGAGCGGGTCATGGAGCAGCTGCGGGAGCGGTTCGGGTCGCACGTGGTTCCCCTCCAGGTGCCCGTAGACCGGGAAGGGGGGTTCCGGGGGGTTGTGGATCTGGTGATGCTGCGGGCGTACCTGGTGGAGGAGGGGAAGCTTCACACCGCGGAACCTCCCCCGGAGACCGAGGAAGAGGTCCGGCGGTGGCGGGAGATGCTCGTGGAGGAAGCCGCGGAGGGGGAGGACGCCCTGGTGGAGAGGTACCTGGAGGCTGGCGAGCTCAGCCCGGAGGAGATCCTCCGGGGCCTGCGGTCGGGTGTGCGGAGTGGCCGGGTGGTGCCTGTCCTGTGTGGAGCGGCGCTGCTCGGCGCGGGTACGTCTGCGCTTCTGGACACCCTGGTGGCCCTCGCGCCGCACCCCGGGGAGCGGGAGGCGGAGACGGAGTCCGGGGAACGACTCGCGGCGGATCCCGGGGGACCGCTTGCGGCTCTGGTGTTCAAGACCATGGCGGATCCCTACGTGGGCCGGCTCTCCTACCTCCGGGTGTACTCCGGGACCCTGCGGGCCGACAGCCAGGTCTACAACGCCGTGAAGGAGAAACCGGAGCGCATCGGGCCCCTCTACGTCATGCGAGGGAAGCAGCAGATCCAGGTGCCGGAGCTCCCTCCCGGCGACATCGGAGCGGTGGCGAAGCTCGCGGAGACCCAGACCAACGACACCCTCTCCCAGCGGGACCGCCCGGTGCGCCTGCGTCCCATCCCCTTCCCCAAGCCCGTGATCTCCATGACCATCGAGGCGAAGACCCGGCAGGACGAGGACCGGCTCGCCACGATCCTGCCACGCCTCGCGGAGGAGGATCCCACCCTGCACGTGGAGCACGATCCCGAGGCCAAGAAAACCGTGATCGCGGGGATGGGGGAGTCCCACCTGGAGATCGTGGCGGACCGGCTGCGGCGGAAGTTCAACGTGGACGTGCAGCTGGGGCGGCCCTACGTCCCATACCGGGAGACCATCCGGAAGAAGGCCACCGCGGAGGGCCGCTACGTCCGGCAGACGGGCGGTCGCGGGCAGTACGGGGTGTGTGTCCTCGAGCTAGAGCCCCTGCCGCGGGGAAGCGGCTACGAGTTCGTGGACCGGATCGTGGGGGGGGTGATCCCCCAGCAGTTCCGGCCCTCCGTGGACAAGGGCGTGCGCAAGGCCATGGAGGAGGGGATCCTGGCGGGATACCCGGTGGTGGACGTGCGGGTGGCGTTGGTGGACGGGAAGACCCACCCCGTGGACTCCTCGGACATCGCCTTCCAGATCGCGGGCTCCCTGGCCTTCAAGAAGGCGGCGGAGCAGGCGGGACTGGTGCTCCTGGAGCCCATCATGCAGGTGGAGGTCACCGCTCCGGACGACGTGGTGGGGGACGTGGTGGGGGACCTCAATGCGAAGCGGGCCCGCATCCAGGGCATCGAGCCCAGGGGGGACGGGACCACCGTGATCCGCGCCCAGGTGCCCATGGCGGAGATGCTGCGGTATGCCAGTGACCTGCGGGCCATCACCGGAGGCCGCGGCAGTTTCGAGATGAGCTTCTCCCACTACGAGGAGGCCCCGCCGCATGTGGCCCAGAAGGCGATCGAGGAGGCGCAGCGGCAGAAGCAGGCCGAGGAAGCTCGCTAGCGGATCAGGCCGGGTCCGGCAGTACCTTCACGAGGACCCGGCGCGTCCGGGGGCCGTCGAACTCCGCGAGGAAGAGCGCTTGCCAGCGTCCCAGGAGGAGCTCCCCATCCCGCACGAACACGAAGGTGGTGTGGCCCACCAGGCTCGACTGGAGGTGCGCGGGGGAGTTCTCCTCCACATGGCGGTAGGCGGGATCACCCCGGGGTGCCATGCGGCGCAGCAGCAGGAGCATGTCGTGGGCGACTCCGGGATCCGTGTTCTCCTGGATCACGAGGCCGCAGGTGGTGTGCGGCACGTACAGAAAGACGGTCCCGTTCCGGACGTGGCTTTCGTGCACCGCCTGCGCCACCTGGTCCGTGATCTCCACCAGACACTCCCGCTGCGGGGTGCGCACCGTGAACTCGTACACTCTCCCCTCCATGGGCCTACCGGGAGTATAGCCGATCCGCGGATGTCGGGTCCTCCACTCGGAGGAACAGGGCCGTGAGGGGGCGCACCTCCTCCGGCAGCTCCTGGATCGTCTCCTCGATCAGGGCCCGTGCGATACGCTTCCCACAAACCTCCGCGGTGTACTCCACCATGCGGCCAACCTGCTCCCGGTATTCCTCCACCCGCTGCTGTACGGTCTGTGGGGAGGGCTTCTCCCCTTCCGTGCGGGGGAGGATGGGGATCACGGGAATCCGTTGCAGGAGGCCCTCCGTGAGAGACCTCCCCGCGGTTCGCTCGAGGGCCTCCAGCAGCCGGAGGGTGAAGGCGTAGAAGGCCTCCGCGAGCCGCTCCAGCACCTCCACGGGATCCGCGGCCCTGGGCTCGGGATGCGCGGCCTCGGAGAGGACCTGCTGGAGGGCAGAGCGCCCCCGCGTGGACCGGAGCAGCCCGCAGAAGGCGGCCACCACTCGGGGATCGAACTGATGGCCCTTCCCCCGCTCCAGCTCCCAGGCGGCCACCTCCCACGGGAGGGCGATGCGGTAGGCGCGGTCTGAGGTCATGGCCTCGAAGGCGTCCGCCACCGCCAGGATGCGGCTCAGCAGCGGGATCTCCTCCCCGCTCAGACCCGCGGGGTATCCCCTCCCGTCATACCATTCGTGCACGTGTCGCACCGCGTCCACGATCTCGGGTTCGATCCCCGCGCTCGCGAGGATCCGGGCACCGATGAGGGCGTGCTCCTGTATCTCCGCCCGCTCCGCGGCGGTGAGGGGACCGGCCTTCAGGAGGACCCCGTCCCGCACGCCGAGCTTGCCGATGTCGTGCAGCAGCGCGGCCACCTGGAGGCGATGCAGCGCCTCCGGACCGAGCCCCAGAGCCCGCCCGATGGCCCCTGCGAGCACCCGGACCCGGCGGCTGTGCCCCGCGGTATAGGGATCCCGGGCATCCACCGCCTCCGCGAGGCCGGTGATCAGGCGCTCCCGCTCCCACCGCAGCCGCGCCCGCATCTCCACCCGATCCAGAGCCATGCCCACGATCCGGCCGTAGGCGGAGAGGAGCTCGAGGAACTCGGGCTCGAAGGATCGGGGCTCCGCGAAGTTCAGGTACACCAGCCCCCATACCGCATCCTCTGGCCCCACGAGCGGCACCGCCACGAAGGAGCCCACCCCGGATTGCACCACCGTAGGGCTTACCCCCGGATCCGCCCGGCAGTCGGGAACCGCCAGGGCCCTGCGGGCGGAGAGCACCCGGTGCGCGAACCCCACGCTGCCCACGGGGATGGTCGGGCGGCGGATGGGGACCGGGCCCCAGTGGGCCCGCAGCTCGAGGATTCGCTTCCAGGGACGGAACCGGAACACCGCTACGGAGACCGCGAGGGCGCTCAGTCCCTCGCCCACGCGGGCCAGGATCTCATCAGGTTCCTGGGCCGCGCTCGCCCACTGGGCTGCCTGCAGCAGGTGCCCTGCCAGGGAGGAAAGCGGCAGTTCGGCTTCAGGAAGCTCCGGTGGCGTGAACACCTCCACCTCCGCGGGAGAGGCCAAAAAGCAAAAAGCATGCCAGGTTTCCCCAAAAGTCCCCGTTGACGGCTGGGGATGGGCCATATATTTTGAGTGAGTGATCATTCAGTATTCTTACGGGCTCAAACGGTGGCACGTCTGACGGAGGAAGCCCGGCGGCGCCTCACCCAGCGGCGCCGCCAGCAGATCCTGGAGGCGGCGGTGGCGGTCTTCTCGAAAGCCGGATATGAGGGGGCCACCGTCCGGGCCATTGCGGAGCGGGCTGGACTTGCGGAGGGCACCCTCTACCTGTACTTCCCCGGCAAGCGCCACCTCCTCCTGGAGGCCTGGGAGGAGGTGGCGCTTGCCTCCTTACACGGGATGATCGCGCACCCGGAGGTCCCCGATGACGAGGCGCTCCTCGCGCAGATTCTCCGGACCCAGTTCGAGCTCCTGGAGCGCCACAGTTCCTTTTTTCGGCTGGTGATGCACCGAGCCGATGTGGATCCGGAGTTCCGCCGCAGCGTGCAGGAACGGCTCCGGGAACTGAAGTCCGTGGTGGAGGGCCGGATCGCAAGACGGATAGAGGAAGGGGTCTACGCGCGGTTCGAGGTGCCCATCGTGGTGGCCGCCATCGCAGCCCTACTGCGCGGGATTCCCCTCTTCGATCCCTACAACCCGGATCCCCTCTTCGCCCGCTACTCCCGGGAGGTGGTGGCCCGGGAGCTGGCCCGCCTGGTGTTTCAGGGACTCCTCAGTCGCTCCGGCTCCCGGAAGTCCCTTCCTCCGACCGGGACCGTCGCGGGAGGTCAGCCATGAAGCGATGGACGTTCCTCGCCCTGCTCTGCCTCCCCCCCCTCATCCAGGCCCCCCTGGGAGCCCAACCCGCTCCCCGCCGGTTGGGGTTCGCGGAGGTGGCCACCCTGGCTCTGGAGCGCAACCTCCAGCTGCGGGCCGCGGCCCTGGACCTGGCCATCGCTCAGGCGGCCCTTGCACAAGCCCGGGCCGCCAGGCAGCCCCAGCTCAGCCTCCAGGGATCCTACGTCCACCTCCAGCAGCCTGGCACCACCCTCACCTTTCCTAACCCCTTCAGCCCGACCCCGCCTCAACTCACCGTCACCGTCCCCCCGCCGGAGCCCAACCAGTTCAGCCTGCGCCTTTTGGCCCAGTACCCGCTGTACACCGGCGGACGCCTGGAGGCCCAGATCAGCCTTGCGGAGGCCAATGTGCGGGGCGCCCAGGCGGCCCTGGAGCGCATCCGCCAGCAGGTGCTGGCTCAGGCCCAGCAGGCATACCTCGCGTGGCTCGTGAGCCGGGAGACGATGACCGCGGCGCAGCGGGCCCTCGCTCAGGCGGAGGAGGCGTTGCGGGTGGCCCAGGCCCGGTTCCGGGCGGGGACATCCCCTCGGTTCGACGTCCTGCAGGCGGAGGTGAGCGTGGCGAGCGCGAGGCAGAACCTCCTCCGGGCCGAGACCGGAGTCCGCAACGCGGCCGCCCAGCTCGCCGCAATCCTCGACCTTCCTCTCGATACGCCCTTTGAGCCCGCGGATGGCCTGGAGCCCCGCCCCGTTTCCGGAGCCCTCGCGCAGGGGATCGCGCAGGCCTTGGAACGTCGCCCGGAGCTCCTGGAGCTCCGGGCGCGGATAGAAGCCGCTCAGGCCGCGGTGGCGCTCGCACGGAGCGGCGGCCGTCCCAACCTCGCCCTCGCCGCGAACTACGACCTCACAGGCCCCCTGGCCCAACTCCAGGGAACATGGTCCGTGACCCTCGCGGTGACCTTGCAGATCTACGACGGCGGCATCACCCGGGAGCGAGTGCGGGAGGCGGAACTGCGGCTGGAGCAGTTGCGGGTGCTGGAAGCCCAGCTGCGCGCGCGCATCGAGCTGGAGGTCCGGCAGGCCTGGCTGGCCCTGGAGCAGTCGGGGGCGGCCCTCAGGACCGCGGAGAAGGCCGTGGAGCAGGCCCGGGAAGCCGCCCGCATCGCCGCGGTGCGGTTTGAAGCCGGGGTGGGGACCGCCCTGGAACTCCTCTCTGCCCAGGCGCAGCTCGCGAGTGCGGAGTCGAGCTTGAGCCAGGCCCGGTTCGAACAGAACCTCGCCCGGTTGCAGTGGTTGCTCGCCACGGGTGCCCTTTAGGGAGGTACCGGATGCGAAGGTGGATCGCGCTCGGCGTGGTGGCGGTGATCGTGGCTCTCGGGGGTTCGGTCCTGGTGCGGCGGGAACCTGCCCGGAGCAGCTCTCCGACCCCGGAGCCTGCGGTAGCGGTGGAGGTGGTGCCCGCTCGCACCGGGAGCGTGCGGGAGGTGATCCGGGCCGCGGGTTCCGTGGCGGCGGCCCAGACCGTGGAGGTGAGTTCGAAGATCCCGGGCCGGGTGCTTGCAGTCTTCGTGCGGGAAGGGGACGCGGTGCGTCGGGGACAGCTCCTCCTCCGGCTAGATCCCTCGGACGCGGAGGCCCAGCTCGCGCAGGCCCGGGCGGCTTTTCGCATGGCACTGAGCAGGATCTCCCAGGCGGAGAGCGCGGTGCTTCTCCAGCAGGAGGCCACGGAGGCCCAGGTCCAGCAGGCGCAGGCTCAGGTGCGGGCGCTCGCTTCGCAGGTCCGGAGCGCTCAGGCCAACCGGGACGCTCTGCTGGGAAGCCTCCAAAGCGCGCGGGCTCAGCTCGAGGCCGCAGAGGCCAACGTGCGGGCCGCGGAGGCGAACCTGGAGCGGGTCCGGTCGGATCTCGCGCGACTCGAGGCCCTCTACGCCGCGGGCGCGCTGAGCGCCCAGCAGGTGGAGGCGGCTCGCACGCAGCTGGGGAGCGCTCAAGCTGCCTTGGATGCCGCGAAAGCCCAGCGGGACGCCCTCCTGGCCCAGATCTCAACCCTTGCCGCACAACGGGAGGCCGCGGAGGCCGCGGTGGCTCAGGTCCGCTCGGCCCTGGAGGGAGCCCAGGCCGCCCTGCGAGCCGCTCAGGCGAACCGGGAGCAGGTCCCCGTGCGCCGGCAGGACGTGCTCCAGGCCCGGGCGGCCGCGGCCCAGGCCCACGCCGCGGTGCGCCTGGCGGAACAGCAGCTCCAGAACACCTGGGTGCGATCCCCTCAAGATGGCGTGGTGATCCGCCGGTCCGTGGATCCCGGGGAGTGGATCGCTCCGGGCGTGCCGGCCCTCGTGGTGGCGGACCTGAGCCGGGTGCGCGTGCAGCTGGAGGTCTCGGAGCGGGAGATCCACCGGGTGCGGCGGGGAAGACCCGTGGAGATCACGGTGGACGCGCTTCCGGAGCGGATCTTCCGGGGGGTCGTGACCCGGTGGTCCGAGGTGGCCAGCACCCCCACCCGCACCTTCACCGTGGAGGTGGAGCTTCCAAACCCGGATCACGCGCTGCGGCCGGGTATGTTCGGCCGAGGCGCCATCGTGGTGGCGGAAGTCCGGGACGCGGTACTGGTTCCTGCAGAGGCCGTGGTCTCCGGAGAGGGCGGGCCCTTCGTGTGGATGGTGGAAGGATCCCGGGTCAAGCGCAGGCCCGTGCGGGTGGGCCTGCGGGAAGGGGGACGCGTCCAGGTCCTGGGGGTGCGGCCCGGAGAACGGGTGGTGGTGCTGGGTCAGGATCGGTTGCAGGACGGGAGCCCCGTGGTGGTACGGCCTTAGGTAGGGAGGGATGTGGCTCACGCGTCTTGCGATCCGCAGGCCCGTGCTGGTGCTCATGGGCTGGGTGGCGTTGGGCGTGCTCGGCCTTCGGTTGCTGTGGGCCATGCCCGTGGAGCTGTTGCCCGACATCGAGTTCCCCGTTGTCTCCGTCGTGACCGTCTACCCCGGAGCCGGACCCCAGGAGGTAGAGAGCGCGGTCACCAGACCCCTCGAGGATGCGGTGGGCACGGTCCCGGGGATCCGGGAGATCCAGGCCACCAGCCAGGAGGGCCTGTCCCTGGTGGTGGTGCAGTTCCAGCTCGGCACGGATCTCAACGCGGCCACCGCGGCGGTGCGGGAGAAGGTGGACGCGGTGCGCGCGCAGCTCCCCCGGGACGTCCTCGCGCCCGTGGTCCAGCGGTTCAGCGTCTCCGCCTTTCCCATCCTCTCCCTCTCCCTCACCAGTCCCACCCGCTCGCCCCGGCAGCTGCGGGAGCTCGTGGACGATCGCATCAAGCCCCGGCTGGAGCAGATTGGCGGGGTGGCGAATGTGGAGGTGATTGGCGGTCAGACCCGGGAGATCCAGGTCTCGGTGGACCGGGACCGGCTCCAGGCCTACGGCCTGAGCCTGGTGCAGTTCACCGCCTCCCTGGCCCAGGAGAACCTCAACGTCCCCGCGGGCTTCCTCGAGGAAGGACGGCGGGTGTACGCGGTGCGGGCCCTGGGGGAGTTCACCTCCCTGGAGGAACTGCGCGACCTGCGGCTGGGGCTCCCCGGAGGCGGGTCCGTGCGGCTGGGGGATGTGGCAGAGGTCACGGACGGTGTGGCAGAGCGTACGCAGCTCAGCCGGCTCGACGGACAGGAGAGCGTCACACTCCTCGTGCGCAAGGCCGCGGATGCCAACACCATCATGGTGGCGGACGCGGTGAAGCGGGAGCTCCGGCGGATTCGGACGGAGCTCCCTGACCTGCGGGTGACCGTTGCCAGCGATCTCTCCACCTTCACCCGGGAGGCGGTGAACGACGTCTTCCTGGCTCTGCTGCTCGGCATCCTGCTCGCCTCCGTCATCGTGTTCTTCTTCCTGCATGACGCAGTGAACACCTTCATCGTGTTCCTCGCCATTCCCACCTCCCTGCTCTCGAGTTTCGTGGTGATCGCGAGTCTGGGGTTCACCCTGAACTTCTTCACCATGCTGGGTCTGTCGCTGGCCATCGGGATCCTCGTGGACGACTCCATTGTGGTGCTGGAGAACATCCACCGGCACCTGGAGCGGGGGGAACTCCCGGCGGAAGCCGCCTACAACGGCCGCAGCGAGATCGGGCTCGCGGCCGTGGCCATCACCCTGGTGGACGTGGTGGTGTTCGTGCCCCTCGCGCTTTCCGGCGGGATCTTCGGGCAGCTGCTGCGGCCCTTCGGACTCACCGTGGCCACGGTGACCCTCGCCAGCCTCTTCGCCGCCTTCACCCTCACCCCCATGCTGGCCGCCCGGTGGCTGCGCCGCCGCACCCGGCACGAGGAGCCTCGGGGGGGTGCTTCGCGGTTGTTCGCACCCTTGGACCGCTTCTATGCCTGGCTCGACGGGAATTACCGGGCGCTCCTGTCCTGGGCCCTCCACCACCGCGCCTGGGTGGTGCTCCTCGGGGTGCTTTCCGTGGCCTTCGTCTTCCCCCTCGCGTCCCGGCTCGGGACGGAGTTTTTGCCCTCCGTGGATCAGGGGGTGTTCACCGTGCGGCTGGAGTTGCCCGCGGGAACGAATCTCAGGACCACGGAGGCCGCGGCCCGGCGGGTGGAGGCGGTGCTGCGCCGGATCCCGGAGGTGGAGACGGTCATCACCAACGTGGGCACTTCGGGACAACCCACCCAGACCGGACCCCAGTTCGCACAGCTCCTCGTGCGCCTGCGGGAGGACCGCCGCCGCACGGACCGGGAGATCGTGGCGCAGCTGCAACGGGATCCGGAGGCGAACGGGATCCCCGGAGCCCGGGTGGTCTACGCGGTGGGCAACGTGGCGGGCCCGATCTCGCCCGTGGAGGTCCGGGTGCGGGGAGAGGATCTGGGGCTGCTGACCCGGACCGCGGACCGGATCGCGGACCGCCTGCGCGGGGTCCCCGGAATCCGGGATGTGGACATCAGCGTGCGGCTGGGCCGGCCGGAAGTGCAGGTGTACATAGACCGGGAGCGGGCCACGGAGCTCGGCCTCAGCACCGCCCTGATCGCCGGGGCGCTGCGCAACGCCCTCGAGGGGAACGTGGACGTGAAGTTCCGTGCGGGGGAGAAGGAGGTCCCCGTACGGGTACGCATGGTGCGGGACGGGAGAGCACTCCGGCCCGAGGACCTCCCGGACGTCCTCCTCGTCACCGTCAGGGGACGGCCCGTGTACGTGCGGGACGTGGCCCGGATCGAACTGGGGACCGGGCCCACCCGCATCGACCGACGCAACCGGCAGCGGGTGGTCTCCGTGACCGCGAACCTGGAGCCCGGGTACTTCGCGGGCAACGTGAACCGGGCCGCATCCCGGGCCATTGCGGACATCCGTCCTCCGGGTGCGACGGTGGAGCTCGGAGGACAGGCGGAGCAGATCGTGGAGGCGGGCGGAACGTTCCTCTTCGCGCTCGTGCTGGGGGTGGTGCTCGTGTACATTCTGCTTGCGGCGCTGTTCGAGAGCACCTTCACGCCCTTTGCCATCATGCTGGCCCTGCCCCTGGCGTGGGTGGGCGGGATCCTGGCACTTCTGCTTACGGGGAAGTCCCTCTCCATGGTGAGCGCCATCGGCTTTATCCTGCTCACGGGCCTGGTGATGAAGAACTCCATCCTGCTCGTGGACTACACCAACACCCTGCGGGCCCGAGGGCTCCCGCGCACGGAGGCGGTGGTAGAGGCCGGCCCCACGCGGCTCCGGCCCGTGATCATGACCACCCTCTCCGTGATCCTCGGCAGCCTCCCCGTGGCCCTGGAGTTCGGCAAAGGCTCGGAGCTGCGCTCTCCGCTTGCGTGGTCCGTGATCGGGGGCCTTGTGTGGTCCACCCTCCTCACCCTGGTGGTCATCCCCGTCACCTACACCCTCCTCGACGACTTCCGGGAGTGGGTGGCGGAGCGGGCCCGGTGGCTCCGGTCCCTCCCGAAAGTGGCCTCCCATCCGGAGGAGGCGGGCCGATGAAGCTCGTGGTGGTGATCTACGAGGCAGGGATTGACGACTCCATGATGGATCTCCTGCACCGCCTGGAGCTTCCGGGCTGGACGAAGATGGAGGGGGCGATGGGGTTCGGTCGAAAGGGGCTGCGGCTGGGCAGCGCCATCTGGCCCGGCACCAACAACCTGCTCTTCCTGGTGCTGGAGGAGCCGCAGGTGCGCATCCTCCTCGAGGCCCTGGAAGCGCTCAAGCGGGAGTACCTCCGGCCTCCGGCCCTCTTTGCCTTCGTGCAATCCGTGGAAGGGATATGGTAGCGCGGTGGTGGTTTGTTCCGACCCTGCTCGCGGGGGCTGCGGCCTACTTCCTGTGGCCGCGCACCCCCCCGCCTCCGGACCACATCGAGGTGAGCGGCACCATCGAGGCCACGCAGGTGGACGTGGCGAGTAAGGTGGCGGGCAGGATCCGCAGGATCCTGGTGCGTGAGGGAGACGAGGTGCGCCCGGGGCAGGTGGTGGCGGAGCTGGAGGCGGAAGAGCTGGAAGCCCAGCTCGCGCAGGCCCGGGCGAACCTCCGATTAAGCCTGGCCCGGCTTGCCCAGGCAGAAGCGGCCTTGCGCCTCCAGCAGGCCCAGTACCGGATCGCGGTGGAGCAGGCGCAGGCCGCCCTCCGGGCCGCGGGGGTGCGGGTTCCCCAGGCCAGGGAAGCTACGGAGCTACAGCGGTCCACGGTGGCGGCGCAGATCGCGCAGGCCCGGGCGCAGCTTGACCAGGCCCGCTTCCACCGCGCGGCCGCGGAGGCGAATCTCCGGACCCTCCTGCGCAACCTCGAGGCCACTCGAGCCCAGGTGCGAGCGGCTCAGGCCGCCCAACGCACCGCGGAGGCCCAGCTCGCCGCGGCCCAGGCCCAGCTGGATCGCGCCCGGGCGGATGCGGACCGGGTGGAGGCCCTCTACCGGGCCGGCGCCGTTGCGGCCCAGCAGGTGGATGCGGCCCGGGCTCAGCTCGCGAACGCCCAGGCCGCCGTGGAAGCCGCCAGGAGCCAGCTGGAAGCTGCCCGGGCCCAGGACGAGGCGGCCACAGCACAGCTTGCGGCCCTCACCGAGCAGGTGGATGCGGCCCGGGCCGCGCTGAGCCAGGCCTCGGCCGCGGAACAAGCGGCCAGATCGGCCCTGTCCGCGGCCCGGGCGCTCGAGAGACAGGTCTCCATCCGGGCGCTCGAGGAGGAGGGCGCGCGGGCGCAGCTGAGCCAGGCGGAGTCCAACCTGCAAAGCGCCCGGGCCGCCCGGGAGCTCGTGCGTCAGCGGGCCCGGGAGGTGGAAGCGGCCCGGGCCGCGGTAGAGCAGGCCCGGGCCGCGGTGCGCTTGGCAGAGGTGACCCGATCGCAGGCGGTGCTGCGTTCGCCTCAAGCCGGCGTCGTCCTGGCGCGTCTGGTGGAGGTAGGCGAACTCGTGAGCCCTGGAGCTCCGGTTCTCACCATCGCGGACCTCAGCCATCCTTACCTCCGGGTATTCGTGCCGGAGGTGGATCTGGGCCGCGTACGGCTGGGTCAACCCGTGGAGGTCCGGGTAGACGCCTATCCGGGTCGGGTCTTCCCCGGTCGGGTGGTGGAGATCGCGAACCGCGCGGAGTACACGCCCGGAAACGTCCAGACGCGGGAGGAGCGTACCAAGCTCGTGTTCGCGGTGAGGATCGCGGTGCATAACCCTGGCTGGGTCCTCAAGCCGGGGCTCCCCGCGGACGCCGTCATCCGTCTCCGGCCATGACCCCTGCCATCGCGTGCCGGGGACTGGTGCGCACCTTTGGGCTCCTGCGGGCGGTGGACGGGGTGGATCTCGCGGTCCAGCGGGGCGAGATCTTCGCCCTCGTGGGGCCGGACGGTGCGGGCAAGACCACCCTCATCCGCCTCCTGTGCGGAGCCCTCGAGCCCACCTCCGGCGAGATCCGGGTGACGGGGCTGGACGTGATGCGGGAAGGGGAAGCGGTGCGGGGCCGTATCGGCTACATGCCCCAGCAGTTCAGCCTCTACGGGGACCTCACCGTGCTGGAGAACCTGCGGCTGTACGGGGACCTGTACGGGGTTCCGCCTGATCGCTTCCGGGAGCGCGCAGAACGCCTCCTTGCGGCCTTCGGTCTTGAGGGAGCCCGCCACCGGCTCGCGCTGGCCCTCTCGGGCGGCATGCGGCAGAAGCTCGCGCTCGCCTGCACCCTGGTCCACGAGCCGGAGGTGTTGCTCCTGGACGAGCCCACCACGGGCGTGGATCCCCTCTCGCGCCGGCAGTTCTGGCGCGTCCTCTACGAGCTCAACCGTCAGGGGATCACGGTGTTTTTGAGCACCACCTACCTGGATGAGGCGGATCGGGCTTCCCGGGTAGGTCTTCTGCACCGGGGGAGGCTACTGGCCTGCGACGATCCCGCGCAGTTGCGAGCGCAGCTGGGTGGGGCGGTGGTGGAGGTGATGGCTGTTCCACGCTCCGAGGCGAAGGCGGTGCTGCGGGAACACCCCCTCGTGCGCAGCCTGGAGGTCTTCGGGGACCGGTTCCACGTGCTGCTGGCCTCCGAAGCTGATCTGGGATCCCTGCGGCGGTCCCTGCTGGAGGCCGGGGTTACGGTGCGCGGGCTGCGGGCGGTGCGGCCGGGTCTGGAGGACGTGTTCGTGGCGCGGTTGCAGCCATGACGGAGGTAGCGGTCCGGGCGGAAAACCTCACCCGGATCTTCGACGGGCTCGTCGCTGTGGACCACGTCTCCTTCGAAATCCCCCCGGGCCGGAAGTGGGGGTTTCTGGGCCCCAACGGTGCGGGGAAGTCCACCACCATCCGCATGCTCTGCGGGATCCTGAGCCCCACGGAGGGAACTGCCTGGGTCCTGGGCCGGGACGTGCGGCGGGAGGCGGAAGCGATCCGGGCCCGCATCGGCTACATGACCCAGCGGTTCAGCCTCTGGCGGGACCTCACCGTGCGGGAGAACCTGGAATTCTACGGTGGGGTGTACGGACTGTGGGGGGCGGAGCTGCGCCGGCAGGTGGAGGCGTGGTTGGAGCACGCGGGGCTTGCCGCCCGCCAGCACGACCTTGTGGCGAACCTGCCCGGCGGGCTGCGCCAGCGGCTTGCCCTCGGGTGCGCGGTGCTGCACCAGCCGGAGGTGCTGTTTCTGGATGAGCCCACGGCCGGCGTGGACCCCCTCTCCCGCCGGCAGTTCTGGGAGCTCATCGACCGCTTCGCCGAAGAGGGGACCACGGTGATCGTCACCACCCACTACATGGACGAGGCGGAGCACTGCGACGAGCTGGCCTTCATCTACAACGGTCGGCTCATCGCCCGGGGAGCTCCGGAGCAGATCAAGCGCACCCGCATGCCGGGCGTGGTCCTGGAGGTACGTACCGACCGCCTCATGGAGGCCCTGGCTGCCTGCGAGCGACATCCCCTCGTACAGGAGGCGGCCCTCTATGGCGCCGCCGTCCACGCCATCGTCGAGGACGTCGCGGTAGCCCCCCGGCTCCTGCAGGATCTGCGGGCGTCCGGATTTGCGGTGGAGTCCATCGAGCCCGTACTGCCGAGCCTCGAGGACGTGTTCGTGGCCCTGGTGGAGGCGGAGGAGGGATGAGCGCCCGTCGTCTGCGGAGCATCGTGCGCAAGGAGACCGCGCAGCTGCTGCGGGACCGCCGTACCCTGGGCATCATGATCACCCTGCCCATCATCCAGCTCGTGCTGTACGGATACCTCACCAACGAGGTCCTGCACCAGCCCACCGCGGTGTGGGACCAGTGCGCGTGCTCGGAGAGCCGCATCCTCGTGCGGGCCTTCGAGAACACCCGGTACTTCGCGGTGCGGTGGTGGGTGCGGGATCTGCGGGAGATGGAGCGCCGGCTGGATCGGGGACAGGCCAAGATCGGGATCGTGATCCCCCCGGATTACGCCCGCCGCCTCCGGGCGGGGGAGGTGGCGCAGGTCCTGGTGGTGGTGGACGCCTCGGATGCCACAAGCGCCCGG
Organism: Candidatus Sysuimicrobium calidum; assembly: GCA_031459935.1. Taxonomy (GTDB): domain Bacteria; phylum Sysuimicrobiota; class Sysuimicrobiia; order Sysuimicrobiales; family Sysuimicrobiaceae; genus Sysuimicrobium; species Sysuimicrobium calidum. The sequence goes on from JAVKHN010000011.1 coordinate 38,739, forward strand.
GTGGTGCTCTCCGTGGCGAGTGGCGTGGGCGCACGTCTCTCGCAGGACCTCACCGTGCAGCTGTTGCGACGCCGGGGGCAGCGGACGGTGCCGCAGCCCGTGGAGGTGCGCACCCGGGCCTGGTACAATCCGGACCTCCGCAGCCAGGTGTTCATCGTGCCGGGAATCCTGGGGGCCATCCTGCAGTTCACCACCACCTTCCTCACCATCGGGGTCATCGTGCGGGAGCGGGAGCTGGGGACCTTCGAGCAGCTGGTGGTGACCCCCATCCGGCCCGCGGAGCTCATGCTGGGCAAGATCCTCCCTCTGGTGGCTTTGGGCTACATCAATCTCACCTTCATCCTGGCCCTCGCCTGGGCGTGGTTCGGGGTCACCGTGAAGGGGAGCCTGCTGCTCCTGTACGTGCTCACCCTAGCCTTCTTCTTCTCCAGCCTGGGCCTCGGCACGCTCATCTCCACCGTCTCCCGCACCTTCACCCAGGCGGCCCAGCTCGCCCAGCTCATCCTTCTGCCGAGCATCCTCCTCTCCGGCTTCCTCTTCCCCCGGGAGTCCCTGCCCCCGCCGCTGCAGTGGGTGGGGCTTGCGGTTCCGCTCACCTATTACCTCACCGTGATCCGGGGGATCCTCGTGAAGGGGGTGGGGATCGAGGCTCTGTGGCCCTCCATTCTGGCCCTGGTGGGTCTGGGGGTTGTGGTGTTCGCCGCGGCGATTGTACGGTTCCAGAAGAAGCTCGGCTGAAGGAGGTGGTGCGGTGAAGGAAGTGATCCACACGGATGCGGCCCCTCGTGCCATCGGCCCGTACTCCCAGGCGGTGCGGGCGGGCGGATTCGTGTTCGTCTCCGGCCAGATCCCCCTCGACCCCGAGACTGGAGAGCTCGTCACGGGGGACGTGCGGGTGCAGACCCGGCGGGTGCTGCTGAACATCGCGGCCATCCTGGAGGCCGCGGGCACCTCCCTGGAGAAGGTGGTGCGCACCACCGTGTACCTGCGGGATCTCAACGATTTCAACGCGGTGAACGAGGAGTACATGAACTTCTTCCGGGACGCCCGGCCCGCCCGTACCACCGTGCAGGTGGCGCGGCTCCCGCGGGACGCCGCGGTGGAGATGGACGTGATCGCCCTGGCGTGAGGCCCCGGGACCGTACCCTCATCCGGCCACGCGGGGGTACACCCGTGCGGCCGCGGTGGCGAGCAAGCTCAAAGCCACCACCTGGACCGCGAGGTCCACTCCCAGCCCGAACTGGGTGTGTCCCGTGGGGAGCATGAAGGCCCGCAGGGCGTCCACCTGGTAGGTGAGGGGGTTGATGGAAGCAATGCCCCGCAGCCAGGCGGGCATCAGTTCCAGGGGGTAGATGGCGTTGCTGGCGAAAAACAGGGGCATGGTCACCAGCTGGCCGATCCCCATGAGCCGCTCCCGGGTCTTGACCAGACACGCCACCAGCAAGGAGAAGGTGGCGAACACCGCGGCTCCCAGGGTGACGAACACGGGCACCCCGAGCAGGGTGTCCCACCCCACCCGAAGGCGCACGCCCAGGAGGAGCGCAACCAGGTACACCACCACCGCCTGAGACAGCCCCCGCAGGCCCGCGGAAAGGGCTTTCCCGAGCACCAGGGCGCCCCGGGGGACAGGACTCACCAGGTACTTGTGCAGGACTCCGAGGTCCCGCTCCCAGATGATGGCGATCCCGTAGAAGATGGCGATGAAAAGCCCGCTCTGGGCGAGGATCCCGGGGGTGAGGAACTCCCGGTATCCCACGGACCCCGTGGGAATCCCCCGCACCCGGGCGAAGACCCCGCCGAACACCACGAGCCACAGGATGGGCTGGACCGCGCGGGTGAGGAGTTCTGCAGGGTCGTGCGCGAGTTTGCGCAGCTCCGCCTCCACCACCACGAAGGTACCGCGCACGAACTCCGCCAGGCGATCAGCCGAGCCGGCGCGCGGTGCGACGCGTACGGATGACATCCCGGAACGTCCCCCCTTCCGTAATGGCGCCCCCCGTGAAGTGGGCGAACACGTCGTCCAGGGTGGCCTCGCTTCCTACCCGGGCCTTAAGTTCCGCGGGCCTACCCAGGGCCGCGAGCCGCCCCCGATGGAGGATGGCCACGAGGTCACACAGCTCGTCCGCTTCCTCCATGTCATGGGTGGTGAGGACCACGGTGGTGCCGAACCGGTCCCGCAGTTCCCGGACGTACCCCCACACCGCCCTCCGGGCCACGGGGTCCAGCCCCACCGTGGGCTCGTCGAGGAACAGGACCTGCGGGCGGTGCAGCATGGCCTGCGCGATCTCCAGCCGCCGGATCATCCCTCCGGAGTAGTTGCGCACGAGCACGTGCGCGGCCTCCAGGAGCCCCATGAACCGCAGGGCCTCCTCGACCCGCTGCTCGCGTTCCTTGCGAGGGATCCCGTACAGTTTGGCCGAGATGAGCAGGTTCTCGTAGCCAGTTAGGAGTCCGTCCGCGCTCAACATCTGCGGCACGTATCCGATGCAGCGGCGGACCTGGTGGGCCTCTCGCACGATGTCCCATCCCGCCACCTGGGCCTCCCCGGAGGTGGGCTCGAGGAGGGTGGTGAGCATCTTCACCGTGGTGGATTTCCCGGCCCCGTTGGGCCCCAGAAGCCCGAAGACGGTCCGTGCGGGAACTGTGAGATCGAGGCCGTCCACCGCCACGAGATCCCCGAACCGGCGGGTCAGCCGCACGGCCTCCACCGCGGGCAATTCGTCCCGGCCGGTCGCCGTCCGGGAATGGACTTCAGCTGTCGCCACGTCGGAAGACCTCCTCGAGGAGGTGCATGGCTTCGCGGAGCTGCTCGAGCCGGGTGGGAGGAAGGGAGGCAAGCTTCTGCCGTAGCCGCGCCTGGGTGGCCCGCCAGGCACGCTCCAGGAGCCGGGCACCCGCGGGGGTGAGTCCCAGAACCACCCGGCGCCGCTCCCGGGGATCCGCGGCCCGGTGCACCAGCCCCCGCTGCACCAGCCGCTCCACCAGAGCGGAGGCGGTGGGCGGGGTCACACCCAGGTGCTCCGCGAGATCCGCCAGGGAGGCGCCTGGGTGGTGCCGGAGAAAGACGAGGGTGCGGAACTGGGGGACAGATCCCATCTCCGCGGCCGCCGCCCGCATCTGGCAGCGCAGAAACCGCATCACCTCGGGCACCGTTTCCGCGATGGCCACCGCGCAGTCCTCCAGCGGGTCCTGGGTCCTCGGGGCGAGATGTTTTCTAGAGCGAACAGTTCGCACATCGAAAAAATAGCACCCGCTCCGGCCCCCGTCCAGCCCCGGAGTTGGGATAAAATGGGAAAGGCCCTTGGGGGGTCGTCCAACGGTAGGACACCGGACTTTGGATCCGGGAATCCAGGTTCGAGTCCTGGCCCCCCAGCCAGATCCCCTAGCGCGTGGGCGAGGGGAGAAGCGGCTGCGGGAAGAGGATGCCCGTCTGGCCCAGACCCACAGCGCCCACCGCCTGCGGGAAGGCCGTGAGCCAGGCCTCCAGCCAGACGGCCCGGTCCGCGCCCCGGTAGGTGGCGCTCGCCGCCCAGCACTGCTGGTAGTAGTTCAGCTGGATGGTGTCGTGGAAGACCTCCCCCGTGGCCGCGGCGTACCGGCCCGAATAGACCAGCTCCCACTGGTCGGACAGCCGCGCCCGCACCTGCGCCTCCACCGTGGTGAGACTCCCTGCCGTCAGGTCGTACTGAGCTGCCGCGGCCACGGTCCACCCGGGAAGCGGCAGCCACTGCACCCGCAGCACCACCGGATCCGGCAGAGCCCGGAGGAAGTTGTACGGGATCGCGAGATCCGCGGTGAGGGTGGGACCCTGGTAGGTGAGTTGCGCCTGCAGGGTGTTGATGCGGGTGGGATCCCGGTCGAACTGGAAGGGGGTATTGCCGGCGCCGTCCTTGTAGTTGTAGGTCAGGCGGCCCGTAAACCGCGGGCCCATCTGCTGGCTGAGCCCGAGGCTCCCGAACACCAGGGCCCGCAGGTCCCCGGTGGTGTAGTAGGATGCCCGGAGGGAGATCTGAAGGCTTGCGGAGGTCTGCGGGCTCAGGGTGTGGGTGCCGGAGAGGATCGCCTGGGCGTCCAGCCGCCCCGCGGGAAGTGAGAGCATCCCTACCCCCGAAGGTGCGGTCTCCACGTAGTAGCCCATGGATCCCTGGAGCTGGAAGGAGAGGTTGACGCTTCCCAGCCGGAGAGGCTGGGGGAAGCCCGTGTAGAGGAGTTCGGGAAGCCGCGAGACCGAGGGGAGCAGGTCTCCTGTGTACGCGTCCCCCTCCAGGTCCAGACGCTGCTCCGCCACGAGCTGCAGGGTATATCCGGGCCCGGTGTACGTGAGGTCAAGGCGGGGTGTGGCTTCCAGGTCCGTGAAGTCCGGGCCGCCCCGCTGGCTCGCGGGGACCTGCAGCCGGCCCGTGAGGTTGGGGGCCAGGGTCCGGTTGTACTGGAGGAGGGCGTTGAGGAAGTCCCCGGCGAACCCCTGGGGGAGGTCGTTGCGGTTGTAGGCGGCGAAGAGGTTACCGGACTGCACGGGATCGAGGTACACGGCGTCGAGGCTGGTGTACAGGGACCGGGTGAGGCTACCGTCTGCCAGCTGCCGGCGGAACTCGTCGTAGAAGGCGCCCACGGCGAGTCCTCCCCCGAAATCGTGGCGGTGCTGCAGCCGCAGCCGGAGGTCGGAACCGGCCACCCTCCGGTTCTGCAAGTAGTACACGAAGTAGTCCCCCTGGCCCCGGCTGTACCGCCACAGGTGCTCGATTCCCCCTCCGAATCCGATGCGCTCCATCCAGTCCGTGTAGACGAACCCCAGGTGCTCGTCGCTGAGGGAGTAGGTGGTGGTCACCTTGATGAAGAACCCCTCCTCTTCGCTGTAGCCCACGAGGGGCAGGATCCGGGTCTGCCGCGGCTCCCGGAGGAAGAGGAGGAAAAAGGGCAGGGTGAGGATCTTCGCGCCGAACAGGTAGAGGGAGACGTCCCGCATCACCACCCGATCCTGGGGGATGAATTCGATCTCGCGGGCCGCCAGCTTGTACGGAGCGCCGGGATCGTCTAGGTTGCACGTGGTGACCTCCGCGCTGTGGAAGCACATCCGCTGTTCGGGGTTCCCTTCCATCCGACCCGCCCGGATGTGGATGGGGTCCCGGAGCAAGGGATCCCGCCACCGGGTCTCCGCGACCTCCAGGCTGCCGAGGCGGGTGCGTAGGTTGTACGTGAGCTGCTCCGCGGTCACCACCTGCCCCGCGCTCTCCAGGACCACCTTCCCCCGGGCCACCAGCTCCATGGGCTCCAGTTCCAGCAGCACCTCCTCCGCCCGCAGGGTGAGGTCCTGGTAGTCGACCACTACGTTGCCCAGCCCGTAGACCACCTGCCGGGCCCGGTCGTACCGGAGGTAGTCGGCCCGGACCCGGAGGGGGATTCCTTCCTCCTGGCTTTCCTGTGGGGAAGCGGGAGTCACCAGCGCGAGGACCAGCAGGGCGGCGAGGAGGCCGATGCGGAGGCGCAAACCGGATCCCCTACGGAGTCGGCGGAGCTCCGCCGGGCTTCCACAACCAGAGGCTTGGGGCTCCCTGCGGGTGCTGGGCCCACGGGTCTGCAAACGGACCCTCCCACCCGAAGGGATCCACCCAGGCCGGACTCCCGGAGTTCGTGCCGTCCAGCCGGATGACCTCGAAGTGCAAGTGCGGCCCCGTGCTGCAGCCGGTGTTGCCCGATCGCCCGATCTGCTGTCCGGCGGCCACCCGCTGCCCCACCTGGACGTCCACCCGGTCGAGGTGGTGGTAGCCCACCCGGAACCGGGTACCGTCCGGTGCGGTGACCAGGATCTCCACCGCGAGCTGGTCCGAGACCGTCCGGCCGAACCCGGGAAGAGAACAGAAGAAGGGAGGCAGAACCCCTGCGGTCACCACCTCTCCCTCTGCCACCGCGAACACCGGAGTTCCCCGCCACAGTAGCCAGTCCCATCCCGTGTGGCCCTCCCACCCGAACAGGAACCGGTTGCCCCGGAAGGTGAGGGAGTAGCCCTTGCCCGTGGGTTGCCCGGGATACTGATGGTCGAACACGTTGGTCACCCCGGGGTCGCCCTGGAAGGGGCGGTCGAAGAGGGCGAGCACGTGGTTTCCGGGCCTGGGTGTGGGGCCGCTGGGAGGCTCTAACTGGACCGTTCCTCCGCATCCCGAGGCCAGCAACGGGAGCCACAGCAGGAGTGCCGCGAACTTCACGGCCGCACCGGGAAGGTGGTGTCCACGGCGCCGTAGGCCTCGAAGGTATCCTCCTTGAGGGAGACCACCACCCGCTCCGCCTCCAACCACGCGCCGTCCTCGCGCTGCATGCGGGCCCGCCGGCCCACGAGGAGGATGATCCCGTTGCGGTCATCGTACTCCGCCCGCTCGCCCACCGCGCTGCGCCTGCCTTGGATCACCCGGACGTTGCCAGTGGCCACCGCGTCGCGGGTACTGAGGTAGATCACGATGCGGTCCGCCTGGATGGTGGCCGGAGTTTCCAGGGCCTTTCTCTCCTCCTCCGTCTGCGGCTCCCGAACGAGCCTTTCCCGCACCAGCCACTGCCCGCTGCGCTGGTGGATCTCGGCCCTTCCCCGCAGCTCCATGCGGTCATCTTGCTCGGAGTAGCGGGCCTCGTCTGCCCGAGCCTCCTTGTCCACCTGCACGATGCGGACCTCCCCTTCTGCCCGAGCCTCGTTGGTCTGCTGCCAGGAAAACCAGAAGGTCCGGGAGGCGGTGATGGTGGTGTCCTCCTTGGCAAGGGCCGCCGCCACCCGGTCCTGCTCCCGGCCCCGGGGAGGAGGCCCGCCCTTCCGCACGAGGCGCGCCGGGCCCCGCACCCGGGCCTCCTTTCCGGCGAGATCCGCCCACATGGCCTCGCCTTCGAGGGTGGAATCCTTGGTCCTGAGCCGCACGTCCCCCGTGGCGTCGGCCACCTTCTCCCGCACCCGGTAGGTGAGCGCGCGCGCCTGGAGGGTCTGGTCCGGCTGCTCCACCACGACCTCTCCCGTGGCCTCCACCAGTTGGTCCCGCAGCCGGTAGGTGAGCTCGCGCGCCCGGAGGGTGACCTCCGGCTGCTGCACCACGACGTCCCCCGAGGCATGTACGGTCTGCGGAGTCGCCTCGTACCGGATGGAGGGCGCGGAGAGCGTCGTGGGACCCTGCACCACCCGCGCGTTCCCCTCCGCCCAGGCGGTGCGGGTGCGCTCGTGGTAGGTGAGGGCCTCGCTCGTGACCGTGACGTCCCCCAGGGTCAACCGCACTCCCCCGCGCGCCTCGAAGACCCCGTTGCGGGCGTCGTATCGGATCCGGTGCGCCTGCAGCCGGCCCTGCCCCGGCTCGGGGGGGCGCATGGGCTGCTGGGCGGAAACGGGCAGGGTCAGAATTGCTCCCAGGATGATGGCCAGGATCCACCCGTGCCTCATCGGCCTCCCTCCGGGCCGGGACTGGGGAGGGAGCGGATGTCCAGCTGGATGTCCACGTCTCCCTCCATCTCCACCACGTCCCGCTGCACGTGGTAGCGCAGGATGCGGGCCCGGGCGTGGTTCCGGCCCAGCTGGAACTCCACGCCCTTCGGGAAGACGAGAAGGGCCCGGTCGTTGTGGTACACCACTTCGGGCGCCCGCAGCCAGTCCCCATCCGGAGAGGTGATCTCCACCTCGCCGGTGGCGACGAAGTTCTGGGTCTGCCGGTTGAAGACGATGCGCTTTGCCTGCACCCGGAGGAACTCCTTTCCCTCCCGGAACACGGTGGCCCGCCCCACGTCCTTCAGGGTGGCGCGTTGCTGATCCGGGCTGACTTCCGCCTCCCGTGCCCGGAGGTCGATCTGGGGAGATCCCTTGTGTCGGACCACCACCCGGGTCTCCCTGGCCCGCAGGGTGACGGGCGGGGTGGGGGTGGCCACGACCTCGGGGGGGACGGGCTCCGTACGCATGGCCCAGGCGAACCCCGCCACCAGCCCCGCGAGGATCCCCACGACCGCCAGCGTCCTCATCCCGCCTCCACCGGCCGGGCGGATACGGGCGGAGCCGCCTGAGGCCGCCTCCCCCTCAGCAGGCCCTCCGTGTACAGGTAGAGGAGGATGCCACCCGTGAGGAACGCCAGGTTCGCGGCCCACGCGCCCAGGAAGGGATGGAGGGTCCCTGCCTTGGCCCATGCCCGGGCCGTGCTCATCACCGCGTAGTACACGAAGACGAGTGCGATGGCCGCTCCCACCCCCGTGTAGTGCCCGCCCCGGGCTGCCACGAGTCCCAGAGGGGCCGCCATGAAGGCGAAGATCAGCGCCGCGAGGGGGGCCGCGAACTTGAAGTAGTAGTCCACCGCCAGGGGTTGCGGATCCACCCCGCTCTCACGGAGCTGCTGGAGGTGCTGTCGCAGTTCCGAGGCGGACATCTCGTCCGGGGTCTTCTGCTGCAGCAGAAATCCCTGCGCGTCCATGTCCACCCGGAGCTCGAACCGCTGAAAGCCCGCTTCATAGGTGGTGAACCCGTTCTGATCCAGCTCCCGGACTACCCCGTCCTCCAGCACCCACGTCCCCTCTCCGAAGGTGGCCCGCTGGGCGGTGATGAGGCGGGGGAAGGCCCCTCCCAGTTCGTACACCATCACCCCCTGCAGGATCCGGTTCGTGTAGTCCACCTGCCGCACGTAGAAGTACCGGTTCTGTGGCCCCCGGAAGAAGACGTCCTGCTTGATGTTGGGGAAGATCTCGCGGAAGATGGTGCGGCGCACGAGCTCGTCCGCCTTCCGGTTCGCGAGCGGCGTGAGGTACTCGTTCACCCCGAAGGACATGGCGCTCACCAATAGCCCGAAGCCCATGACGGGCAGGAAGATCCGGGTGAGGGGGAGCCCCGCCATCCGGAGGGCGATGATCTCCCCGTCCTTCGTGAGCCGCCCGATCCCCAGCAGGGTTCCGAGCAGGGTGGCGACCGGGAAGGTGATCACCAGCATGTGCGGGAGCTTGTAGAAAAAGAGGCGGAAGAGGGCCCACAGCGGAACCTGCCCCCGCGCCAGGTACTCCGCGAGCACGTAGAGGATATCGCCCACCAGGATGACGAGGAACGCGAAGACCCCCGCGAGGAACGGCGGGATGAGCTCGCGGGCCACGTACCGATCGAGCAGGGAGGGCACGGTGATGCTACCTCCTCCGGTCCTGCCACTGCTGGCGCACCTGCGGTACGTTCACGTTCCGCAGGCTGTCCTCCACGAACCGGGAGAGGTTGGTCTGGCCCCGCTCCAGGTCCACCAGGCGCTGCGCGAAGTGCCGCACGAGCACCAGCCCCTCGTTGAAGGCAGCATCGAGGGAGTCGGACTGCTCCTGCGGGTTGGGCAGGAACATGCGGACCTCCACAGCCCGCACCAGGCTCTCCCGCACCACCGCTTCCCAGTCCTCCCATCCCCGGGCCTCCGCCTCCTGCTTGACGAGGTCAAAGAGCTCCCGGGACTGTGAGGCGGCCTCCCGGTACTGGGCTACGAGGGGTGCCATCACGGACCGGAGGAAGACCCGCACCACCCCCCGCACGTTGGGGCCCGCAGACGGCCCCGTGAACACGTGCAGGACCTCACCGAACTGCACCTCCACCAGGGAGTCCCGGGGGGCCAGCAGGTTGGGCACGAGGACGAGCCGGCCGAAGGGGAGGGTGGTGAGCCGGAGGTAGGTGGCGGCCTGCCGCATCCGGTCCTCCCCCCCATCCCGCAGCTGGGCCGCTTCCCGCTCGTGGGCTTCCCGGGCCCTTGCCCAGAGGTCCGGTCCCTTCGCCTCCGCATAGAGTTCCCGAATCACCGCGTCGAACCCGCTGAGTCGCTGCACCACTCTGCCTCTGGCCTGATTCGCAGCCGGGGACGGCTGAGTGGGCGAGGGGCTGGCCTGAGCCGCGGGGGCACCGGGCCCAGCGCTGACGCCCCGCAGGCCGGTGCGGGAGGAGGGGCTGGAGGTGGGCGCGGGGCTGGCGGGAGCGGGGGAAGGGGCTTGGCGCCCGGGTCCGGGAGAGGCGGGGGCGACCGTCCGGGAACTCCCCTGCACCGGTTGAGGAGCCGGGCCCACCCGCAGGTCGGGAGTGAGCCAGAGGGCGTACTCCGCCAGGTCCCGCACGGTGGCGGGGGTTGAGCCGAGGAATTCCCGGACCTTCCGCACCGCCTCCGGCGCGGTGCGTCCCAGGCTCTCCCGGAGGTTCCGCTGCTCCTCTGTGAGGGTCGCCGCGGCCCGGTCCCCGAGGCCCGCGAGATAGGCCAGGAACACCGCGTACACCCGCTCATCCGTGCCCGCGAACACCCGGCCCCGCAGCAATCCCTCGATCACCGCGCCGGACTGGAGAACGGAGCCCGTGGTGAACCGGAAGGTGTAGGGCTGCTGCAGGTCGTTCCCAGCGAGGTCCCGGCCCGTGACGGTGACGGTGTAGGTGGTGTTGGGCCGGAGGTCGGAGGGGACGAAGGTCACGGTGCGGTTCGCGTTGGACCAGGTGGCTGCTCCCAGGGTGAGGCCGGGGTTCGTCCGCACCTGCACGGTGTTCGTGGCCATGGGCTCGCTGAAGGTGACGGTGATGCGGGCCTCCGTGACGTTCTGAGCCTCGTTTGCGGGCTCCGTGGCCGTCACCGCGGGCGGGGTCCGGTCCGTGGTTGTCCCCCGGATCAGGTTGGACTCCGCGCACCCCACCAGGAGCGCCGCGGACAGAGCCAGTGCCAGCCACCGCATCCTCGCACCTCCTCAGGGAACTCGAAGGGTGATCTCCACGCCCACGATGTCGTACGCCGGCGGGGCGTTCCCCGCGGGCACCTCCCTGCGCACCACCACGTCCCGGGCGGGATCGAACGCGACGAACCCGAGGGGATCCTCGACCCCGCGACCCAGGGCGTCCAGGGGCCGGGAGTAGCGGTCGGTGGTGACCACGTTGATCTTCACGGGCCCCTGCAGCCGGCTCCCCTCCGCGAGGCGCGAGAGGCTGACCTCCACGCTCAGGGACCGGCGGTCCGGGCTCACGCTCCCGCAGTTGCAGGGCTCCGGGGGAAGCGTGGTCCGGAACAGGAAGGGCGGGAGGTCTACGGTGCGCCGGGAAGCGAAGAAGAACCGGCCCCGGGAGTACAGGACGTAGTGCGTCCAGTTCTCTCCGGAGGGCGCGGGACCTATAAGGAGTCCGGGCAGGGTGCTGAAGGCCACGTAGTACCGCCCCGCCTGTGGCCCGTCGTCCACGGAGTCCGCTAGGTGCACCCGGACCGTGAGGAGCCGACCGTCTCCCTGAGCGGCCGCTCCCGTGGCCAGCGCGAGAACAACGATGAGAGACCATACCGCGATCGCCCGGGGCACCCTCGCCCTCCTCGCGGTATTCTACACTAAGAGACGCCCCCCGGGCCGCCGCGGTTCACCGGTGCCGGAGTGTTCCGAACCGAGCCAGGGTTCCGGTGCCCGGGTGTCAAAAATAGAGCTGGCATGCGGCGGG
>JAVKHN010000012.1:0-49970 GCA_031459935.1 Candidatus Sysuimicrobium calidum
AGGGTGACCCGACCTCCGATGCACCATGCATCGGGGAGCTCCGCATAGGCGTCCGCGAGCGCCGCCAGCCACCCGGGGGCGGCGATCACGTCGTCGTCGAGAACGGCTATGACCTCGCCTCGCGCCGCGGCAACACCGGCATTCCGGGCCGCGGACGAGCCCTGGGCAGGCTCGAGGATGTACCGCACGTCGACCGTGGCCCCGCGCGCGAACGCTGCCACGACCTCGCGAGTCCCATCCGTGGAGTTGTTGTCCACCACGATGACCTCGTGGGGAACGTCCGTGCGCTGGGCCAGGACGCTCTGCAGGGTGAGCTTGAGGGTTTCCGCACGGTTGTAGGTGGGGATCACCACGGAGAACATCATGCACCTCCCCGGGACAGCTCCCGGAGGACCAAGCCCCGCAGCCACCGCCGCCGGCGGGAAGGACGGATTTCCTCTGGCAGACGGAAGCCGATCCCCAGGGGAACCATTGGCCGCAATCCGCCGCGACGGATCACCCCGTAGGTCCGCTCCGCCCCCGCGATCCGCTCCTCCAGGACCTCCGCGTAGGCGGGGTTTTGGATGAGCCGGGCGAACCGGGTCCCGAACAGCAGCTGGTGCGCGCGGCCGAGGGGACCGTGCGAGCGGGCATAGGCGGAGAACTGGGCGAGATAACAAGCAGGATAGACGTCCACCCGGGGATCCACCCCCACGTGTCGCCACCACCACCGGCCTGCGAGGGACGTGGAGGTGGTGAAGTTTGTGTCGCGGAGCGGATGCTCGAAGAGGTAGTAACGGCCGTCCGCCCACGGCACGCACTCCCGCACGGGCTCCGCCGTCACCACCCCGGTCCGTACCAAAAACTCCACCAGGGCCCGGTCCGCCTCCCGCAGCCTTCGCACCACCGCCCCCGTAGCCTCCTTCACCCCCTGGAAGTCCGCGATCCCCTCGCACGCCTGGTCCCGCAACCGCCGCACCGTTTCCTCGATCTCCGCGTGCACCGGCTGACCGAGCAGGTCGGCAGCCAGGCGCAGGGAATGGAGGCAGGAGGTAAGAAGCAGCAGCAGGCTCCGCAGTCCCACGTTCTCCCCCTCCAGGGACCGCAGCACGGACCGCACGGAGAAGGTGAAGTCCACGTATTCCGCGATGGCAAGCCACGGCCCGACTTCGGGCGGAGGCGGAGGGATCTCGAGGGGATCCCCCCACAGCTGCTCCAGGCCGTACAGGGTGTGTACCCACCGCACCCGCGGGACCTCACCCTCCGGCACCACCACGGGCGGATGGGCAAACAGATAGGAGGCGAGCGCCCCTCCCTGAGTGGCCCCCTGGATCCCCTGCAGGGTCCACGCGTCTGCGTGATCCGCCACCACCACCAGCACGTCCAGATCCGAGATCCCGGGGTGCGAGAGCCCGCCGAACCGGAACACGGCCCGCACCCCGGGGAGCCGGGACACATAGCCCACGAACCGGTCCAGGACCCGGCTGTACTCCGCGGACGTGAGGAGCTGCACGTCCCGGTAGACCCGCACTATCCCTCTCCTTGCTCCAGAAGCTGCAGGGTCCGCATGGCGAACCGCCGCACCTCCGTGTAGAAGTCCGTGCGCCACAGAAACCGGGTGAGCTCGGGCGAGAGGGGTGGCGCGTACCGGGCGATGAGCCGGCGGTAAACCACGGGATTCCGCAGATGGCGCAGGCTCACCGCGCGCAGGAGTGCTTCCCGCACACCCGGTCGGTAGGACCACCGCTCCCTCAGCTCCGTGGCGATCTCCACCACCCGCCAGGCGCCGTCGAAATGCGGCCGGGCCCGCTCGAACGCGAACTTCTTGTAGCAGGGTTCCCCCGCCGCCCCCAGGTACAGGGCAGGCAGGAGCATCACCCGGGCGAGCAGATCCTTGAACTCCCACACGTTGCAGCTCGCGCGCTCGTGTCGCGCGAGCTGCCTTGCCATCCGCTCGGCCTGCCGCCGGTAGCTCCGCGAGCCGTCCCGAGCCCGGATCCGTAGCGCCGAGGGGCCGACCACCGCGGTGGCGTACGGCAGGACCTCGGGCGGAAGGTGCGCGGGCGGATAGCGCCGCAGGTCGAGCTCCGTGAGGACGAAGTGGCCGTGGTGCTGCAGCGGATCGTGCTCGTAGAGGAAGCGCGCCGCCTCCACGCACCGCTCGGCGCAGGCCATCAGCTGCTCCGGATCCAGAAGCGTCTGGTGCTGCACGATCAGGAAGTCGTCCAGGTCGGAGTAGGGTGTGTAGTCCAGGGTGGAGAGACTTCCGTGCAGGTAGAAGCCCGCGAGGTACGGCGCGAGCGCTTCCCGCACGTGCTCCCCAAGCCGCACCACCGCCTCCATCCCCCGCTCCCGGTACACCCCGGGGTCGAATTCCCGCAGCACCCGCACGTCTTGATCCGCGCCGTCTTCCAGGTGCCGGTCGAGCTCTTCGTAGAGGGCACAGAGGAGCTGCGCCGCGCGCTCGAAGGGAAGGAACCGGTGGGGTGCTCCCTCCTCCGCGAGCGCCCGCACCCGGTGGGGCAGGCCCCCCCGGAGCTCCCGCAGAGCCACCACTGCGGGCTGGAACACGTCCCAGGGCACCCGGGAAGCCCGTAGGTCCAGCGGCCGCAGCAGCTCCCTCCGGTGGCTCGCGGGCACCACGAACTCGCCGTTGAGGAGGGTGTGCAGCGCGCCCAGCAGCGCGCCCTGGAACCGGTCCACGGCCGCGGCGCCCTCCCCCCCAGGGGCCACGATCACCGCGGGGGCTTCGCTCCCCGGTGTCGTCTGCCAGGTCCACCGGTGCGGGAGTACGAACCGGCCCGCGAAGAGCGGCCGGGTGCTGTCGACCACGAACCGCTTGATCCCCCACCGCCAGTCGTAGGGTGCGCTGAGCGTCTCGTCCCAGATCCCAACGTTCACCTCGTAGAGCCCGGGCCCTAGCCCCAGCTGCGGCACCACGAGGTCCACCCGCCCGCGGCCCTCCATGGCGGGGATCAGGAAGTTCTCGTTCCGGGTGTCCATGCCCGTGTACACGGTCCAGTCGCTGCTGTTGAAGCTCACGGAGACCTGAGGTCGCTCCACCCGCTCCCGGGCCGCGTACTCCACCCGCACCACGAGGTCCTCGCCCATCTGGAAGGTGGGCCGCTCCCGCCCCGAGGAGTCCAGGAGCCGCACGGCCACGATCCGCACCCGGTCGTCTCCCCGGGACGCAGGCATTCCCGGCTGCCGGATGACTTCCGCAGTCGAAGCTCCGCTCCGGTCCAGGTACCGGTAGTACTCCGCGATGACCTCCGGCGTGGGACCCCGGGCGGCCACGCGGCCATGGAGCAGGAGGAGGGTCTGTGGGCAGATGCGCTGGACGTTGGCGAGCTGGTGGCTCACCAGCAGGATGGTGACCCCCTGGTCCCGCAGTTCTCGGATACGGCGCAGGCACTTGCTCTGGAACGCCGCATCCCCCACGGCCAGCACCTCGTCCACCAGCAGCACGTCCACGTCCATGTGGGCCGCCACCGCGAACCCCAGCCGCACCTGCATCCCGGAGGAGTAGTGCTTGACGGGTGTGTCCACGAAGGAGCCGATCTCTGCGAACTCCACGATCTCCTCGAACCGCCGCCGGATCTCCCGGCCCCGCAGCCCGAGAATGGATCCGTAAACGTAGATGTTCTCCCGGCCCGTGAGCTCCGGGTGGATGCCGGCCCCCACCTCAATGAGCGCCCCCACCCGGCCCCGGATGCGGAGGGTGCCCTCCGTGGGATGGGTGATGCGGGCGATGAGCTTGAGGGTGGTGCTCTTGCCGCTCCCGTTGGGCCCGATGATCCCCAGGGCCTGCCCCTGCTCCACCTCGAAGCTCACCTCCCGCAGGGCCCAGAACGCCTCCCGCCGCTTCGTCCAGGACCAGGGGGTGAGCAGGGTCACGAGGTCGTCCCGCAGGGACCGGTAGCGGGCCGATCCCCTCCGGTAGCTCTTGGAAACACGGTCGAAGACAATGGCGTGGCGCAAACCCGGCCTCCTAGATCACGTCCGCGAAGTTGCGCTCCACGTGGTGGAAGTACCGGTAGCCCGCCAGGAGCACTGCCAGGGTGGTGGCGGATGCGGCCGCCATCAGGAGCAGGTCCGGAGCCGAGGCCCGCAGCACCGCGGCCCGCCAGCCCTCGATGGCTGCGGCCATGGGGTTCAGGAGCGCGTACCACGCGCGGTAGCGTTCCGGCACCAGGGTCATGGACCACACCACAGGTGTGGCATACAGCCACACCTGCAGCGCGATGGGGAGCACGTAGCGCACATCACGGTAGTAGGCGTTGAAGGCGCCCAGGAGCAGCGAGACTCCGATCATGAAGGCCACCTGGAGCAGGAGGAGGAGGACGACGTACAGAACGTGCCAGCTGACAGGGACCCCGTAGTAGGCCATCAGTAACCCGAACACGCCCGCGGAGACGAGGAAGTCCACGCCGCTGGTGAGCATGGAGGCGAGGGGCAGCACCGCCCGGGGGAAGTACACCTTCTTGATGAGGGCCCCGCCGCCCGCCACGCTGGTGATGGCATGGGAGACCGCGGAGGAGAAGAAGTTCCAAGGGAGGAGCGCCGCGTACGAGAACACGGGATAGGGGACCCCTTCGCTCGGCAGCCGCGCGAACCGGCTGAACACAATGGTGAAGATGAACATCATCGTAAGGGGCTGGATCGCGGCCCACACGACCCCCAGCAGGCTCTGCTTGTACCGCACCCGGACCTCCCGCATCCCCAGGGCCCACAGCAGCTCCCGGTGGACGAAGATCTCCCGCAGTCCGGCCACTAGGCCCGGGGGTGGATCCTCGGCCCGGATCACCACTTCGGGGAGGGGACGGGTCTGGATCATGCGGTCCTCCTGTGCCGCTCCCGGTGGCGGCGGATGGCCTCTCCATAAACCTCCAGGGTCCGCTGGGCGGCGCGGTGCGGGGTGTACTCCCGGAGGACCTTCTCCCGGCCCATCCGTCCCATCTCCCGGCGGCGGTCGGGATCGAGAAGCAGGCGGGAGATGGCCTCCGCGAGCCGCTCCGGATTCCCGGGGGGTACCAGCATCCCCTCCCGTTCGTGGGTGACCATCTCCACCACCCCGCCCACCGCGCTCGCCACCACCGGGATCCCGCACGCCATGGCCTCGAGGAGGGTGTTGGGGAAGTTGTCCCAGAAGGTGGGCAGCACCACCACCCGGGCCTGCCGGTACAGGGACACGAGCTCGGGCCGGGGGACCGACTGCAGGAAGTGGATGCGGCCCTCTGCGCCGGATTCCCGCAAGGTGGCCATCATCCGTTCCAGGGTGGAGCCCGCACCGGGCGTGGTGTGGTCGGACCCCACGCACACGAACCGGGCTTCCGGGACCCGCCGCAGCACGTGCGGGATGGCCTCCGCTAGGACCAGGGCACCCTTGAGGGGCGCGAGCTTCCCCACATAGAGCACCGTGGGCTCCTCCGAGGCTGGAGCGGGGGCCGGCGAGAACATCTCGTGGTCGATTGCATTGGGGACGACCCGGATGCGGCGAGGCGGGATCCCGAATCGGGCCGCCACCTGCCGGGCGAGAGCCCGGCTCGCGCAGGTGTTCAAGGTGGCCCGGCGGGCCGCGGCCCGCTCCATCCAGTGCACGATCCACCCACCGGGACTCAGCTTTTTGCCGGCCGCCTCGTTCACCAGCGCGAGCGGGGTGTGCAGCCGCACCACGTGCGGGAGGTCCTCGCCGTTCCGAAACAGCACGAGTCCCTCGGCCCCGTGTTCCGGGGACTGCACCACCTCAAGCCCCTCCCGCCTGAGGATCTCCCGCACCTTTGCGGCCGCGGCCCGGGAGTAGGCATAGGCGTCGAGGAAGCTCTGATGCCCGGTGAGGGGCCGGGCGACTTTTTGCAGCAGGTCCGGAGCAGGCGCGATGCGGTGCACCACAACCCCCTCCTCCTCCCGGGTGGAGGGCTCACAGGCGGCCCGGGCCACCACGTGTACCCGACACCCGGCCCGGGCGAGCGACCGGGCCAGGGTGTGCGTGTACGTCCCGATCCCGCCGGATCTTACTTCCGAGGGGTATTCCTGGCAGAGCAGGCAGATCCGCATGGGTCCTCTCCTTATCGAACGCACGCCGTGGGTGGATCGGGCGCGACTGCGACGGCCTCCCGGAGCATCGCCAGGGCACGTTCGTGCATCTCGTCCCGCCTGGCCACGAACGGCTCCCAGTCCGCTTCCCCGGACAGCAGGCGGCTCACCCGACGCCGGAGGTGCGCGTCAATTCCCCCCCAGACATAGGGGATAGCCCATTCGTCCAGCCCGTAAGTGCGCACGAATCCATGCGTCCGTTGGTCGAAGTCCACTAGGACAAACGGGATGCCGAGAGAGAACGCCACCACCGCGGTGTGGAGCCGTGCCGTCACCACCGCATCCATGTCTTGCAGGGTGGTGAGGTACGCCTCTGCGGTTGCGGGGGCCTCGAGTGGACACTGGCCGTTGCGGGGGAGAAGGGCTTGCGCAACTGCCAGGTCCCGTGGGTCGTTGCAGAAGACGACCACCTCCAGACCCTGCGTGGCCAAGCCGGAGGCGAGATCCGAAAGGGCACGCCAGAGGTTCGGCCCCCGCATATCCCAGAACCGGACCCGTCTCCATCGGTGCCAGAAGAGCCGCCGGGACGGCAGGACCACCGCGACCCGCTGCACCGATTTGCATTCCCTGGCCGGAGCGGAGAACAGGAACGTGGCGGGGTCCCCCAAGAGCTGCGCGTTCGTGATCCCGAGGTTCCGCAGCCAGCTCAGGCTCACCACGTCCCGGACGCCTGAAAATCGGGCATGCCGGTGCAGCAGTCGGATCTCCCGCGCCACCTGGAGGGTGGGGCGGGTGGGGAACCGGGCGCCGAGATCGGACCCGGTGCCGATCCCCACCAGCAGGAGCGGCACCCGGAGCCGAGGGAGGGCCTGGGGCTCGAGGTATACGCCCCAACGATCCTTCCCGGGAACTGGCTCGTATAGGTTGGAGCCGCCCACCACCACGAGATCCGCTTTCCGGTTAGCCCGCTCCACCGCGCGCAGGGTGATCCCGAACTCCTGGGGGTCATCTCCCCGGTCATTCACGTTGAACGAGACGAACGTGGCGTCCGGGACGACGGCACGGAAGAGGCGCTCGATCCCTAGGGCCACGAAGCGGTCGCCCAGGTTTTGGGTCTTGGGATAGAAGTGGTGGATCCTCATGGCCGGCCTGAAGGCAAAAGCCGCAGAGCGATCCCCTGGAGCCCCCGGAAGGTTCTGCGGACGACGGCTTTGGATGCGAATGCCCACCGCAGGAAGAAGGAGCTTCGCAGGGCCTCCCGCTCCACCCTCTGGCGTTCTTCCGAGACCCTGTGGATGTGGGCGAAGTCCGCCTCCCGGAGCCAGGTGAAGAAGGCGGCAGGCTCGGGCCATGGTGGGACTTCGGGGATCTGCCGCTGCAGCTCCTGCCAGTGTGGGATATGCCCGATGGTAAATTTGAGCTTCCCCTTCATCAACCTCCTTCGGACGGACATGAGGGTACGGGGTTTGTAAGGAAAGCCGTAAGCGCAAGGATCCATCCCCGCGAGGAGGAGGGCCACCACGGTCCGCGCGCACTTCTCACACCGACCGCAGTTGAGAGAAGGCGGGGGAGGGTCCACAAGACAGACCCTCAGGGTGGGCTTTCCGGGTTTCGGATCGAAGTACGGCTTGAGAACCTTATGGATTTTCTCGTACCGCGAGAGATCCTTTGAATCGTGGGTCACCTCCAGGTCCGCCCAGCGTACTCGGGAATCCAGGTCAGGATGGGAGCCGTGCGGCTTGCGGACGTGGTAGGAGTGCGTGGCCGCGATGAGGATCCGCCTCCATCCCGCCTTCGCGGAGAGAGGAGCCAGGAGTCCCAGAAGGGCGAGGCCGTGTTGGATCCCGGCCCACCAGGAGCGACCCAGCAAATCCGGAGAGAAATCCGCGTCGAGCGCCCCTGGGTTCAGAACTTCCCGGAAGTTGGACCGGACGGTGTAGAGCACGAGTCCTTCCGCGGCGACGAACCGGCGGTTCGCCGCTAGGGCCCGGGCCCACAGCCGCTCATTCCGCAGGGGAATATCGGCTCCGTGGATCATGACGAGCTCCGGGTTCTCGGCACGGTGGCGGACCAGGGAGGCGGTGGAATCCACGCCCCCACTGAACAGCAGGCCCACCCCGTCCCCTGCGATGCGGTTCTCCTGCACCTCCTCGGCGAGTACCCGGCTGGTGCAGGGGAGGGCGGGGTAGAACTCCGCGATCTTGATGCGGAGGTCGTCCAGGGCGTGCAGGAACGTGGCGTCCACGCATGCCAGGCGCAAGTCCGCACCCGTGGCCCAGCACACCGGAGCCACATCCGCGATGGCAGGGATGGCCAGGAGGGAGGGAGGGACACCGACCACGGGCCGGTCGTAGGTGGCTTCGAAGACGGGCATCCGGAAGTACCGTGTGAGTTCCGGCGAGGGCTCTATACGGACCCGTACGGTTCCGGAGTTTGCGAGTTCGGGTCTGTGAACCGCAATCCACCGGCTCATCTCCGGGCCTCCGACGGTCGCCTTGTGTTCCCCACGGCCTCATATGCCTCAACGTAGCGGCGCGCCACCTCCCGCCAGTCGAAATCCCAAGCGGACTCCCGCGCGGTCTTCCCGAGCTGCGCGCGAAAGGCAGGGTTGCGCAGCAGCACGAGGATCTTTCGGGCCAGATCCTCCGGGTGTTCGGGCGCGCAGACCAGGCCGTTTTCGCCGTCCCGGACCGTGTCGCGGTTTCCGGGAGCGTCCGCCACCACCGCCGCGCAGCTCGCGGCGAGGGCCTCGAGCACCGCGAGTGAGGAACCCTCGATCCGGGAGGGCGAGACGTAGACGTCGCAGTCCCAATAGGCTTCCAAGAGCTCCTCCGGTGGGAAGGCAGGAGGGGCTTGGGCGTCGCCGGGCAGCCTCAGCTCCTCCACTAGGTGCACATGGCCATCTAATCCCAGGCGGTCCACCTGAGGACGGAGAGCTGTGGTGCTTCGACCCACGATGGCGCAATGGACTTCCGGCTCCTCGTTGACTACCAGGCGCATCGCTTCGATCAGGATGTCGAAACCCTTCTTGGGGTGGTTGCGGCCCACGGCCAGCAGGAGCGGGGCGTCTTGGGGGATTCCGAACTTGGCTCGGAAGCGGCCTCGGGGGCGCTCCCGCGATAGCCTGCGCACGTCCACACCATTCGGGATGTCGAAGACGGGCTTCGGACGAATTAGGGTCTGGGCGATGGCCTCCCGCACGGAGGAGCTGATGGCTACGAGTCCGTCCGCCCCGTTCGCAGCTTCCCGAATCCTGAGGTCGAGCCGGGGATCGAGTCTCAGGCCGTACCCGATCCCGGCGGCGGTCTGGATGTCCGTGCCGTGGAAGGTGAGGAGCAGAGGAGCGCCGAGGAAGGAGCGGCGGCGCGCCAGCGCTGGGCCGAGCGGAAGGGCGAAGTGCAGGTTGAAGACGTCGAAGCGTCCCCGCAGGCGCATCAGCGTGCCCGCGAGATAGACTTCACCCATCCGCTCATTGCGATTCAGTAGGTACAGGGTTCCGGGGAGAAAGGTCTCCAGCCGGTAGGGGAGAAGAGGCCGGAGTCGAGCGCTAGAGCGGGGCGCGAGCACGACGACCTCGTGTCCCAGCTCCAGCAGCGCTGAGGCCAGCTGGTGCACCACAATCTCCGCCCCGCCCACCTGCGGGAGGAAGCTCGAGGTCACAAGGCAGACCCTCATGAGGCTTCCTCCATAGGCCGCCGCGCGAGCACGAGCCAGCCGATGGCGTCCGTTCGATCCACCCGGTCCAGAAGCCGGGAGGCACCGGAGAACGTCATGGTCATGAACAGATAGAGGCCCGTCACCACCAGGTGCGAGAGGAGCCGGGGGATCCGCTTGAGAGCCCGGGCCGCGGTCTTGCAGACCACCTCGGTGAGCCGTGCCCCGCAGAGGGCGAACACCCCGCCGATCCGATCGATGCGGAGGATCTGCAGCCCCGCCCGGTCGAGGAGCAGCGCGAGCCCGTAGCAGGTGAACCGAAAGTAGTCGTGGGGTTCGTAGTGCAGGTTCCAGCACATGGGTGTCGTGAGGATCAGGGTGCCTCCCGGCCGGAGCACGCGCCGGATCTCCCGCAGGACCTGCTCCGGTTCGGGCGAGTGCTCCAGCACCTCCGTGCACAGGACGGTGTCCGCCACCCGATCCCGGAAGGGAAGCTGTTCCGCAGCGCCCACGACGTCCGGACGCCGGCGCGCGTCGAGATCCATGCCCACGTATCGGTGGACGTGAGGAAGCAGCAGCTGATAGGGGCGGTCCCCGCAGCCGATGTCCAGGAGAATGCCGCGGGCGTGGGACGCAACCGACCGGATCCGTTCGCGCAGGAGCTTCTTAGGAATGAAGTACGGGTAGGCAGAGAGGAGGTCGAGGTCGTGGGACCTCAGCCAGGCGTGGACTTCATTCCGGAGACGAGCCGACGCCTTCACGTTCTGGACTCCTTGGCCCCGAGGCCCGGCTGAGAGCGTTGCTCGGCCGGTTCATGGGTGTGCCAAACCCCCAGCTCTCTCAGGAGCGCATACCACTCTGTGAGGAACCGATCAGGGCTGCACGCCGATTCGACCCAGGCCCTGCCCTGCCTGCCCAGGTCGGTTCGACGCCGTTCGTCGCGGATCAGCCCGAGGAGGGCGCGCTCCAGGTGCGGGACAGCCGCAAGTCCGTCTCCCGGGAAGCGTCCTACATAGATCCCGAAGCGCGAGACGATCCCGCCGGCATCCTGACAGCTGACGATCGGCGTCTCACACCGCAGCGCCTCGAGGAAGCTCGTGGGCACGGCCTCGTGGATGGACGTGTTCACGAGGACCCAGGCGGAGGCCAAGAGCTCGGCCTTCGCGTGGCCGTCCACGTGGCCGAGCCACTGCAAGTTGGGTGGGGTGGGTGTCGGCCACCAGCGGTGCGCCGGATAGGGGAAGTGCGACGCTCCCAGACAGATGAACTCGACCTCCGGGAGGCGCTCCGCCAGCCGCCAGAATACCCACGGCCGCTTGATGGGATCCAGCCGCCCGAGGAAGAGAACGCGCGGACGCGAACTCTTTCGCACCGGGACCGGGGCTAGGTCGAGTAGGGTAGGGAGGTGACAGACCTTCGGAAGGTGCACGCCGTACGTTGGGGCGACTTTAGAGGCAACAAACGGGTCCGGCGCTGCCACGACGAGCCGCCCGGCCAACATACGCCACACCCGGAAGACGCGCCGGAAGTCACGTGCGTCGAACGGCAGGCTGTCTGGGGGGCGTCCCTCCACGCCAGGGATGCGCAGCGTGTCGATGTTTGCCCAGTCCTCCGGCGTGCGGGGGTCGCGCGCCCACACGACGGTGGGTGTACCGGACAGGGCGTACAGGACCCACTTGTAGGATGGATGGTAGTCCACGGTCAGCAGGAGATCGATCCGGTGCCGACGGAGCAGGGAGCGGTACGCGAACCACCGCCGGAGCCGCGGCCCTGAGATCTCCGGGCAGCGGATGAGCGGGAGACCGTCGAGTTCCCATAAGAAGTCGTGGGCAGGCGCCTGGCCCCATCCGTGCAGAAAGACGACATCCACCCCGAGCTCCGGCCGGTCGCGGAAGAAGGCGGCCACGGTGCGGGCATTCTTCCCGAATCCGCCGCGCTTGCCTAGGCGAAGATCGAAGAGCTCGCCTGAGAGAATGCCCAGTCGAATTCTCCGGGTTTCCGGACCGTTGTGGTCCACACTCACCCCTCCCCTCCGGCTAGAGCGACGGCGCCCTGCGCGGCGAAGTACCGCACCGTCTCCCGCAACCCCTCTGAAAACGAGACCTCCGGCCTGTACCCCAGGACCGCACTAGCCCGGGAGAGGCCCGCCAGGGTGATGCGGACGTCCCCGGACCGGGGCGGGGTGTGGCGGACGGAGAGCCGACGGCCCAGGATCTCCTCCAGGGCCGCGACGAGATCCAGCACGGAGTGCGTCTCGCCCGCACCCACGTTGAAGGTCCCCCCCGCGGCCTGTGGGGCGGTGGTGGCCAGGAGGGTCGCGTGGACCGCGTCGGTGATGTAGGTGAAGTCCCGGGACTGGAGTCCATCTCCGTGGACCTCAAGCGGCTCTTGTTGCAGGGCCGCGGCGATAAATTTGGGGATCACCGCCGCGTACTCCGAAGCCGGGTCCTGCCGCGGGCCGAAGACGTTGAAGTACCGCAGGCTCACCGTCTCAAGCCCGTAAAGTTCCCAGAACACCCGGCAGTAGTGCTCACCCGCGAGCTTGCTGACCGCGTACGGTGAGATGGGCGCAGGGGTCATGGTCTCCACCTTCGGCACCTCCAGGGAGGCCCCGTACACCGAGGAGCTCGACGCGAACACCACCCGCCGCACCCCGGCCTCCCGGGCCGCGAGGAGCACGTTCAGCGTTCCGGTGACGTTCGCCTCGTGGGTGGAAAGCGGGTCCGCCACGGACCGAGGCACGGCCCGCAGGGCCGCCTCGTGGATCACCACCTCCACCCCCTCACACGCTCGCCGCAGGACCTCCAGGTCCCGGATGTCGGCCAGCAGAAACTCGCACCCGTCCGTCACGATTACGAATTCGCCTTCAGGCGGACGATGGAGCGATCCCCGAGGGAGGCCGAGCGCGTCCTCGAGGTTCCCGAGGCTTCCCGTGCTGAGGTTGTCGAGCACCCGCACCTGCTCTCCCCGCCGGCGCAGCGCCTCCACCACGTGAGACCCGATGAAGCCCGCCCCGCCCGTGACTAGATAAACCATTCCGTCTCCTCCGCGCTGATGGGATGGCGCCCGCGCAGCGGGCTACCCGGCTCGAACACCGCGAACCCTTCCCGCACGAGGCGCTGCGCGAGCCCCGTGCCCCGGCCGTCCACCACGATCGGCCGGCGCACGCGGCGACGGATCTCGTGCCAGTTCAAGTCCCGGTACTCGGGCCAGTCCGTGAGCAGGAGTACTGCGTCCGTGTCCCTTGTGGCCTCGTACGGGTCCGCAAAGCAGGGCAGGGCCGGGAGCCTCTGCCGGGCCGCCTGGGCGGCCACGGGGTCGTGGGCCCGTACGGATGCGCCGCGGGCCAGCAGCCGCTCCGCGATGGCGAGGGCAGGGGATTCCCGGACGTCGTCCGTGCCGGCCTTGAACGAAAGCCCCAGGACCGCCACGGTCTTCCCTGCAAGTCCCCCGAGCAGCACCTCCACCCGGTCCACGAACCGCCGGCGTTGCGCCTCGTTCACCTGCAGGACCGCCTCCAGCAGCACGGGCTCCACCAGGTACTCCCGGGCGAGCTCCGCGAGGGCCCGCACATCCTTCGGCAGACACGACCCACCGAACCCGATCCCGGCCTGCAGGTAATGAGGACCGATGCGAGGATCCAGCCCGAGGCCCTCCGTCACCGTGCGCAGGTCGGCTCCCACGTGCTCGCACAGGTTTGCGATCTCGTTGATGAAGGAGATCTTCGTGGCCAGAAACGCGTTGGCGGCGTACTTGACCATCTCCGCGGTGGGCGGATCCGTTAGGAGCACGGGGGCCCCGAGGGGTTCGAACAGAGCCCGCAGCCGCTGCGCGGCCAACGGGCTCCGGGTGCCGATCACCGTGCGGTGGGGGTGGAAGAAGTCCTCCACCGCGCTCCCTTCCCTCAGGAACTCCGGGTTGCACGCCACGTGGAATCCTCGGGTCCGAGCCAGCCGCCGGGCCACCCGGTCCGTGGTCCCCACGGGAACCGTGCTCTTGAGGGCCAGGATCCGGTTCCCGTCCCGCAGCCGGCTGAGGGCGTCCACCACCTCTTCCACCGCGGAGAGGTCCGCCTCCCCGTTGCGGCCGGAGGGGGTTCCGACCGCGCAGAACACCACCTCGGAGGACGCCGCAACTTCCACGAGCTCCCCGGTGAAGGCCAGGCGCCCTCCGTGCATCCCCTCCCGCAGGAGCCCCGGTAGTCCCGGCTCGTGAAAAGGGCACAGGCCGCTCCGGATTGCCTCCAGCCGCCCCGGTTCTTTCTCCACGCACACCACCCGGTGCCCCAGTTTCGCGAGGCACGCCGCGAGGGTAAGGCCCACGTATCCCGCGCCGACTACGCAGATCTCCATCTGCCCCCTAGCCTCCCGGGATCGAACTCCGGGCGACCCAGCACCCTCCGGACCGGCTCGGGCTCGGGAACCGCTTGCGCCACGCACCGGTGCACCACCGCCACCAGCCCCACGAGGAGGAAGAAGAAAGCTCCGGCCCTGGCCGCGGAGATGGAAGGGCTGAAGAGGCTGTAGAGGCCATAACCCACAAGACAGTTCTGCAACCCCGCGATGAGAGGGAAAGCGGGAGAGCCCGAGCCCTGCGCGGCCCGGTACGCCTTCCGGGTGGTGCGGACCAGGGTCACCACGACCCACAGGAAGGTGAGAAACCCAAACAGACCCGTGGTCACCAGCTGCAACGCGTACTCGTTGTCCACGCTTCCCAAAGAGACGCTGGCCAGCCCCCACCCGAACACCGGGGACTGCGGAAGGGCCTGAGAGGTGTAGTACAGGCCGGGTTGGAACCGCTGCCGGAGGTTGACGCCCGAGCCGTACGCCTCGCTGTACTCTACATCCGCGAAGGCCTCCCGCAAGCTCAGGACCCGGGCCGCCACGTGCTCGGGGAAGAGGGTGGGAACCAAAATCCATCCCAGGGGCAATAGCAGCAGAAGGCTGCGCTTGCGGGAAAGCCCCACCAAAAGCAGCATGGTCGCGGTGGCCACGAGGAAATTGCGGCCCAGGCTGAAGGGAAGCACGTACAGGGACCCCAGCAACAGGCCCCCGAAGAGAGCGGAGGTCCGGAACCGTCGCGAGGCCACGAGAAACCCCAGCGCGAGGCCCGCGTTCAGCATGGCTGCAAGCCCCGGCTCGTGAACCGGCGACCCCTCCGGACCCAGGGCCATGTGTCCGGTCTCGTGGAACCGCACAAGCGCGTAGAGGTTCAGGGCCGCGAGGGAGCCCATGAAGACGTAGGTCATCCGGCGGGCGTCGTCCGGGGTCCGCAGGAGGTCCGTGATCACGAAGAACAGCAGCACCAGCTCCAGCCGCTTCAGGGCGTGGAAGCCGGAGGCGGTCCACGGGTGCGTGCTCCACAGGTTCGCGGTCCCGATGGCTGCTCCCCAGAGGGTGGCCGCAACGCCCGCGAGCGCGTACAGCACGAGGGGGGTATCGAGCGGGGTACTGGCCCGCGTTTCCCCGGCCCGCCGGATCGCCCACCCCAGGGCCAGGGCCACCAGCATGAGGTCCTCCGGCCGCACGGAGATCCGACCCAGGGGCATCTCCGGCCCCAGGGCCATGGCGGGGGGGATCCAGAAGAGGGCGCCCCGGGGGTTGAGCACCGCGAGGACGGTGTACATCCCCGCGAAGACGATTCCGAGCAGTTGCGGGCTGACCTCCAGCATTCACCCTTCCTCCCCCCACCGCCACGCGTTCCGCAGGGCGAAGGCGGCGAAGAGCACGAGGCTCGGGAGCATGGGAAGCGCGTACCGGGAAGCTCCGCTGAAGACCAGGGCCATGAGGTTCGTGAAAACCACCAGCCACCCCAAGAGCGCCACCGGTTTGCGCCGTACCCAGGCGAGGATCCAGCCCGCGGCCGCCGCGAGGTACAGCAGCACCTGAAAGACCGCCACGGCAAGCGGCACGCTCAGTTCCCCTTCATCGGTGGCCCGGGCAAACCCATAGAGCCGCGCCAGCTTGCGGCCCAGCAGGCGCAGGTAGTCTTCGGGGTGCTCCCGGATCCAGCGGAGGGCCTCTCTGAAGTACAGCGCGTTCTCCTCCGAAACCCTCAGGTCCCGCCAGCCGTACTGCCCGTCGTCCGGAGGGCGAGTCCCGGTCCACGTCCTCCGGGTGGGCCACACGAGCCCGCCGTCCGCATGCGGGTTGTTCGCGGCCCAGAAGACCAGGGCCCCGTTGCTCTGGACGGGCACGAAGGCCCGCAGTACCAGGACGTTTCGCACCGTCCAGGGAAGGACCGCCAGCACACACCCCGCCACCACGAGGCCCCCGGTCCGGTAGGACAACCGGTTCCGCACACCCCAGCGGAGCGCCGACCACAGGAGGACGAAGGGCACAAACCCCAAAAACACCGCGCGGGCGAGGGCTCCGAGCCCCACCAGGGCTCCGAGACCAAGCGCCCCTCCCGCGGAGGGGCGATCCGCGAGGCACTGCGCCTGCAGGATCCCGAGCAGCAGGAGGGGAAGGAACAGGTTCTCCGTGAGGTGCAATCCCGCGAGATAGGCCGCGGCCGGATGCACCGCGAGCAGGACCGCGCCGAAGAGGGCCGTGGGCTCGTCGAGGATCCGTCGCCCCGTCGCGTACAGCACGAGAACCCCCGCAGCTCCGAGCAGGACCTGTACCCCCCGCACCCAGACCGGCGAGCCGAAGACCGCGTACAGGGCCGCGAGAAAGAAGATATAAAGGGGTGGGGTACTGGCCACGGGTTCGCCGTCGAGGGTGTATCCGCGACCCCCAAGCAGGTTTTGAGTGAGCTCCATGTGGATGCGGCTGTCAGAGGCGGGTTCCGCGGAGGCCGGAGCGGACCAACCCACGGTGAGGGCCACCACGGACGTCCGCACCAGAAGCGCCAGGAGGAAGATCCCCACCGGAAGGGTGAGCGTGGCCTGACGGACGGAGGCGGGCGGTGCGGAACGGACCCCGGTCACAGCCGCACCACGTGGGGAGGACGGAAGTCCCGCAGGACGTTCCGGGTGTCGATCACGAGCCGTGCCCGCTCTGCCACCCGCCGGTAGTCCACTCCGCTGTGGTCCGTGGCGATGATGACGCAGTCCGCCCACGCCAGCACCTCGTCCGTGAGGGGGACGGAGGTGAGCTCCTCGCCCGGGTTCGGAAGCCGCACCTGCGGGACGTGGGGATCGTGGTAGCGGACCACGGCTCCCCGCTTCTCCAGCAGCTCCATGATCTTGAGGGCCGGGGACTCCCGCGCGTCCGAGACATCCCGCTTATACGCCACCCCCAGGACCAGGGTCCTGGCTCCCTGGAGCGTCTTCCCCTGAAGCCCCAGGGCGGTGGTGGTCTTGGAGACCACGTAGTAGGGCATGCTGTCGTTCACAGCGGCCGCCAGCTCGATGAACCGCACGTGGAAGTCGTACTCCCGGGCTTTCGCCGCGAGGTAGTAGGGATCGATGGGGATGCAGTGTCCGCCTACTCCCGGCCCCGGCGAGAAGGGCATGAACCCATAGGGCTTGGTGGCCGCAGCTTCGATGATCTCCCACACATCCAGCCCCATACGGTCGCACAGCAGCATGAGCTCGTTCACGAGCGCGATGTTCACGTTGCGGAAGACGTTCTCGTACACCTTCACCATCTCCGCCACCGTAGGACTGCTCACGGGCACTACCCGCTCGATGAACTGGGCGTAAAAGGTGCAGGCCACCTCCGTGCAGGCCGCGCTGCACCCACCCACCACTTTTGGGACCTGGTGCAGGCTGTACCGGCGGTTCCCGGGGTCGATCCGCTCCGGGCTGAAGGCCAGGAAGAAGTCCAGTCCGGCCCGCAGGCCCGTGCGCTCCAGGATGGGCCGCAGGACCTCCTCCGTGGTTCCCGGATACGTGGTGCTCTCCAGGACCACCAGACGGCCGGGGCGGAGCACCCTGCGGATCCCCTCTGCGGCCCGGTGCACGTAGCTGAGGTCCGGTTCCTTACTGCGGGTGAGGGGCGTGGGTACGCAGATCAGGAGGACCTCCGCCTCTGCGAGCTCCTCGTACCGGACGGTGGCGGTGAAGCGGCCGGATCGCACGAGGGGCGCAAGACGCTGGGGTTCCACGTCGTCGATGTAGGATCGCTCAGATCGAATGCTGTCCACCCGGGCCTCGTCCACGTCCACACCCAGCACGGGAAACCCCGCCTCCGCCACCGCCACCGCCAGCGGCAGCCCCACGTATCCCAACCCCACCACCCCCACCCGGGCGCTGCGGCTCTGGATGCGGGTCATGAGCTCCCCCTGCGAGATCAGCACGCTCATCCCACCTCACCTCACTGCCTACGCCTTGCGCCAAAGCCTCCCGTTCCCGCTTTTGGACTGAAAGAACTGGTGGTGGTAGAAGTACGTGTCCACGTGCTCAGGGCTTGCCTTGTTGACCACCACGCCCACCACCTTGGCACCGGCCCGGTGGAGCTGCACCCGCACCAGCTCCTCGATGCCCCGCGGCGGACGCCCCGCCTCTACCACGAGCAGCACCCCGTCGCACAAGGGGCCGATGGCGTACACGTCCGCGAAGGCACCGGCGGCCGGGGTGTCCACCAGCACCACGTCCGCCCGCTCCGCGAGGGCCTTGAGCAGGGGCTCCACCCGCCGTGGATTCAGGAGCTTCCCGGGATCCGACACCGTCCCGCCTGCGGGCAACAGCCACAGGTTGGGCTCCACCTGTACCAGGGCCTCCTCCAGGGAGGCACTTTGGGAGAGGACCTCCGCCAGTCCGCGGCTGACCTCCGTCCGCAGCAGGCGGTGCAGGGCGGGCCGACGCAGCATGGCGTCCACCACCACCGTGCGGTCGCCCACATCCGCACAGGCCCGGGCGAGGTTCATCACCACCGTGGAGGTGCCCTCCCGGGGCTTGGTGCTGGTCACCGCGAGCACCCTGGGCGGCCCCATGCCGTTGGGGCTCAGCAGACTCGCCCGCAGCATGCGGTAGCCCTCGTCGAAGGGCGGGTTGTGCCTGGGGATGGCGCCCAGGGCCGGTACCCCGAGCAGCCGCTCCGCCTGTTCCGGGGTCTTGAGCCGGTTATCGGTGTGCTCCGCGAAGAGTACGAGCCCCACGCCCCCCACCAGCCCCAGCAGGGCCCCCGCAAGCCCCCGCATGGGTCGGTTCCCGAGGGGAGAGGCGCGGCGGGCCATGCGAGCGAGGTCCACCACCGTGAGGGTCCCGATGGTCTGGAACTCCTGCTCCCGCACCCGGATGTCCATGAGCCGCTGCTGGAGGTTCGTGTACTGCTGCTGGAGGATCTGGACGTTGCGTTCCAGCCGAGCTTCCTCCAGCTCGTAGCGGGAGAGGGTTGGCAGCTCCTGCCGGATGGCTCGGCTCAGCTGCCGCAGGGCCTCCTTCCGCGCCAGGAACACGAGCCGCTGGGCCTCCAGGTTCATCTGGCTCTGGAGCAACCGCGTGTACTCCGGATCCGGGAGGCTCTCCGGGACCCGCGGAGCCTGGGCCTGCGGGCCGGACGGGGCCTGGGGAAGCAGGGCGGCCTGATCGATGGGCAACCGGTGCTGGAAATTGCCCTGCCGGACCTCCACCGTGTCCTCCTCCACCGCGGTCACCCGGAACCCCTCGATCACGTCGCCCACCCGGGCGAAGTAGGTGCGCTCCGCGGATTGCAGGATGGCGAGGTGGGTCCCGTCCAGCATCACGGTTCCCGTGGCCCGGAAGGGGACCCCGGGTGCCTGAGGCAGGGGTTGGAGCCGGTTTGCGAGATGCTGCTGGATCTGTTCCCGCACCATCGCGAGCTTCGTCTCGAGTTCCCGGAGGCCCAGATCGATCCGGGTGATCTCCGCCTCCAGGGCTCCCATAGCGTTGATCCGGCTGGGCACCCGGGTGTAGAGCTGGCGGAGGTTGCGGAACCGCCACAGCTCCTCCTCCGCCTGTCGGAGACTGGTGCCCATGTCGGCCGCCAGCTTCTCCACGAACTCCCGCGCGAGGGTCACCCCCCGCCGGTTGATCTCCCGGTGAAAGGCAGAGGCCGCCTCCGCCACCGCGTTCGCCAGCCGCACCGCCTCCTGCTCCGTGCCCGCCATGGCGGTGACCCGGATGAGGTCACTTCCGGGATCCCGCTGGACCCGGATCCGCCCCACCAGCTGCACCGGGGTCAGAGGAAGGCCGAGGCTCCGGATCACCCGCTCCGCCACCGTGAGGCTGCGCAGGAGATCCACCGCCAGGGCCCGCTGCTGCTCCGCGCTGCGGTCCCGACGGGTGCCCGCCACGAAGTCCGAGACCCGCTGGTCCTCGGGTGGCGCCGTGGTGAGGGTGGCGGTGGCCTCGAACTCCGCAGGCCTCGGCCGTTCCACGAGTACCGCGACCAGGGCCACGCTGAGGGTGAGTCCCAGGAGCAGCCACCGCCGCCGGCGCAGGATCCGGTAGTAGGTCCAGAACTCCATCGTTCTCTCCTTCCCAGCGGAGTTCAGTCCGGCTCACGTTCTTCCGTGAGGATGAGCCAGGTCTCCCGGCGTCCCGTGGGCGTCCTGGCCAGGTAGATTCCCTGGACGATCCAGATGGAGGCCTGCCACAACAGCCGCCAGCCCACGGGGCAGCAGCGGCGGTCAAGGAGCTCCGGATCCGGGAAGAGCAGGGCTCGGCTAGCCTCCATGGGACTCCCCATGGTCCGCGGAAGAGGCCTGCCCGTACGCACTTCGGAGGTGCCAGCCGTTGCGCAGTGCGTAGGCCACCGCCTGGGTGCGGTTGCGGGCCCCGATCTTCCGGAAGATGGATCGGATGTGGCTTTTCACCGTGGTAGCGCTGAGAAACATGCGACTCGCGATCTCCCGGTCCGTAGCCCCTTTAACCATCTGAAGCAGGATCTCCAGCTCCCGGCTCGTGAGCCCGCCGAGGATGGACCCGTTCTGGTCCTGCCGCTCCCGCATGAGAAGCCGGAACCGCTCCACCAGCTGCCGGGTGATGCGGGGATGTATGAGTGTCCGGCCGCTGGTTACCCCCTCGATGGCCCGGACCAGGTTCTCGATGTGAATGTCCTTCAGCACGTAGCCCGTGGCTCCGGCCTCGATGGCCCGAAAGGCCTGCTCCTCATCCGCCCACTCCGCGAGCACGATCACCTCCACCTCCGGAAGGCGGCTCTTGAAGAGGCGGATGGCTTCCACCAGATCCAGCCCCGGCATCTCCTGGTCCACCAGGACCACATCCGGCCGCAACGCCTCCAAGAGCTCATAAGCCTCCTGGGCGCTCGCTGCCTCCCCTACGAGATCGATTCGCTCCCGGTGCTCCAGCAGGCTCCGCAGCCCCTGCCGCACCAGAGTCGTGTCATCCACCACCAGGACCCGCAGTTTCTCCACAGCCCTCTCACCCGATCGTGATCGTTTGGAGGAGGCATTCCGGGAGCGCTTTCCTGGCTCCTCCGTCCGATCGGACGGTTCGGAGGCTCTTTCGGGGGAGGGGGATCATTCATTTGGATGAGTTTTTGAGCAACTCCGGAAAATCGAGGCAGGAACCGCCCCGCTTCCCAGCGTATTTTTTTTCAGGCAAAGGGGGCCGCAGGCTGCGGTCTAGACAGCTCTTCCGTACCTCAGAAGCGCAGTTGTTGTCCTTTCGCTCCCGTTCGTGATCCCTGATGGCCCCTCGGCTCCTCAGGACTTGATCAGACCTAGGAGGGCAGGTTGTGACGGCTTCGGATCTTCTGAAGTACCGTCTGGAGATCTGGCGGTCTGTGGGGGCCCTCCCGGATCGGGAAACCGTCCGGCACCGGATCGAGAACGTGCTTGCGGAGTCGGTGTCCGCGGATCGGGTGGTGCTGGGATCTCGGGGGCATGTCCGGAGCGCGGTGCGGCACCACCGGGTGCGGATGGATTCCTACGGGAGTGCCCGGGAGGACCTGTGGGTGAAAAGGCAGCAGCCGCTTTCGGGAGAGGACCGGAAGATCCTCCGGGCCCTGTGGCGGGAAGCGCGGGAAGTTCTGGCGGCCATCACACGGGTGGAGGAGGTGGTGGAGGCAGAGCGTCACCGCCAGGCCCTGCGCCTCCACCAGGGCCCGGCCCAGGCTCTCGTCCGTGCGCTGCTCGCCCTGCACCTGTGCAGGCAGGAGGCCGCCCGCGATCCTGTCGTGGCACAGAAGTTGCAAAACCAGGCAGTGGATTTCGTGCGGCAGGCTCTGTGCGCGGTCCGGGATGCGATACGGTTGCTGAAATCCCAGAAGCCTGCGTTTCCTGGGATGGAGCGGGCCATCCGGGACGTGTGGGACCAGCTGCAGGTCTTTACCGAGGCGCGCCTCTTGCTGGATCTGGAGTGCCCGGAGGCTCTGCCGGAGCACGTGGAGGAGGGCCTTGCCGCGGTGGCCTGCGAGGCCGTGACGAACGCGGCCCGGCATGCCGGGGCGAGCCGGATCGAAGTCCGGCTGCGCCGTGGCCGGGGCGCCGTGACCCTGGAGGTCTTCGATGACGGGAAGGGGATGGGAGCCGGATTCCGGCCGGGCCGCGGCCGGCGTTCCTTGGGGCTCGCGCTCATGCAGGAGCAGGTGAAGCGCTTGAAGGGTCAGCTCCGGATTCACAGTGGGGTGGAAGGGACCCGGATCCGCGTGGTGGTGCCTCTGGGGGCGGGGGGATGTGGAGGCTGCGCGGGCCGCGGAACTCTGAAGGCACTCGCATGAGGAGAAGGCATGCCCATCCGCGTCCTGCTCGCTGACGACCAGGTCCTGACCCGACAAGGGCTACGGGCCCTCCTGAGCCGGGAGCCAGACATCGAGGTGGTGGCAGAGGCGAGCACCGGACAGGAGGCGGTGCAGCTCGCCCTCCGCCACCGGCCGGACGTGGTGCTCATGGACGTGGTCATGGAGGAGGGCGACGGCATCGAGGCCACCCGGGCCATCAAGCAGAGTTGTCCCCACACCCAGATCCTCATCCTCACCGTGTACGCGGACCAGGAACTGTTCCGACGCGCGGTGCGGGCGGGGGCTGTGGGCTATGTGCTGAAGGACATCTCTCCCCAGAACCTGGTGAACGCCATCCGGGCGGTGTACAGCGGCAAGACCATGGTGAACCCCGGAATCGTGCGTCAGCTGGTGGAGGACCTCTATCGCCGGGCGGAGGAGGGGCCCTGGCACGCACGGAGGATGCACGGCCTCACGGACCGGGAGGTGGACGTGCTGCTGGGGGTGGCGAGCGGGCTGTCGGACAAGGAGATCGCTGCCAGGCTGTTCCTGGCGGAGTCCACGGTGAAGACCCACCTGCGATCCATCTACCAGAAGCTGGGCGTGCGCAACCGGGCCCAGGCGGCCGCCTGGGCCGTGGAGAAGGGCCTGGTGCAGCCCGGGCCGCTCTCCGGGGTCCGGACCGGTACGGAGCCAGCCCGGGTCCGTACCCGAAAGGCCCAGTAGTATCGGCAGGCCCGCCCTGGTATACTCCTGGGTGCGGGCGCTTAGCTCAGTGGGAGAGCGCCGCTCTGACGCAGCGGAGGTCGGAGGTTCGAACCCTCCAGCGCCCACCAGGCTGGATGTGCAAGCACCGCATCCCCCTCCGGTACGTGGATCGCCCTGGTGGCCCCCCATCGTGCTGACCCTCAGGCCGTTCCTGGGCCGCAAGGGACATTCCTCCGAGGACCTGGAGAAGATGCACGCCGCCTGTGTGAAGGCGGCGGTCCTGCAGGCCGCCCTCTGGAGCCACCCCTACGCCCGGGAGGAGGACTGGACTGGTAGGATCCTGTAGTGCGACCATGAGGCCGGAACGGCCTGATGGAGGAGGAAGGGACCTTGTGTGCGGGCAGGATCTGGGTGCTCCTGCCCGCCTACAACGAGGCCAAAAACCTCCCGGAAGTGCTGGCGGGTCTGGACGCGATGGCCCGCACGCTTCCCCTCCGCGTGCTGGTGGTGGACGATGGGAGCGAGGACGGAACCGGAGAGGTAGCGGCCAGTTGGCGGGGGCCTTGTGCACCCCTGGTGGTGATTCACGACCGCAACCGGGGCCTGGGTGCGGCCCTGCGCATGGGGCTGGGTGCCCTCCTCGACCGGTGCGCGGACGGGGACATCGTGATCACCATGGACGCGGACGGTTCCCACCGTCCCGTCCAGATTCCGCAGCTGGTGGAGGCCGTCCGCGGGGGCGCGGACGTGGCCATCGCGAGCCGGTATTGCCGGGGAAGCCGCGTCCTCGGGGTTCCGCTTCCTCGCCGCCTGCTGAGCCAGGGTGCCCGCCTCCTCCTCTCTCTGCGATTCCCCATGAAAGGGGTGCGGGACTACACCTGTGGCTACCGGTCCTACCGGGCCGCCCTGCTTCGCAGGGCGAGGGAGCGGTACGGAGAACGCTGGATTGAGTCCTCGGGGTTTGCGGCTACCGCAGAACTGCTCCTGAGTCTACAGCCCTTCCGGCCCGCGGTCCGCGAGATCCCCATCGAGCTCCGCTACGACCTCAAGCAGGGCAAAAGCAAGCTTCCTCCCCTCCGCACCATCCGGGAGTACCTCCGGATCCTGATGAAGACCCGCGTCCCGTGACGGGTTCCGGGGAACCGCAAAATCGGGAGGCCGGTGCGTTCGTCCCCGTGGAAAGGATCGCGGGGGTGATGGTGGTGCGGCAGTCGGGACTCACGCTGCTTGAGGTCCTTGTCTCTCTGCATCTGCTGGCCGTTGCGTTCCTCGCTCTGCTCCCCCTCATCCGGATGGGGGCTTCCGCTCTTGCCTCCGGCCCGGATTCTGTGGTCCCCGGTCCCGCCCGGCTGCGGACCCTTGCGGCGCGGTACCTGGAGGCAGAGCTGGAGTACCTGCGGTCATGGAGCTACGCCCGTCTCCGATCCGTGGACTGCGGTGTGTCAGGGCCTCCCCCCCTCGCAGAGCTCAGGCGGATACCGGGATCGTACCTCCCTGGGGAGCCGCTCCTCCCGCAGGAGTTTGCTGTGGCGGAGATCGAGATCGAGGACGAGCCCGTGCTCGGCCCGGCTCCGGACGGATGCGGGCCCAGGCGCATCGCGGTGCGGCTGTATCGAACGGCGGAGGACGCGGCGAACGGCCGGACCTTTGCCCGGGCGGTGCTCCTGCGTGCCCGGAGGTGAACTGTGCGCACGCGGGAATCCGGCCTCACCCTGATCGAGCTGCTGGTGGCCTCGACCCTGCTGGGCGTGGTCGCGATCTGCTGCGCCGCGGCCCTGCAAGTCCTCCTCCGCGCCTGGCAAATGGGTACGGCCCTCGCGGAGGAGCAACAGACGGCCCGCTTTGCCTTGGACTGGATGGTGCGGCGGCTGCGCATGGCGGACCGGCTTCGGGAGGCGGCTGGGGACGCGGTCTCCTTCGAAGCGGACCTCACTTCCCTGCCCGGAGCGGAGCTCCACAGGTTCTGTCTGGACAGGGGCGGCGGGATCCTGCGGGAGCAGATCGGCGGGGACGTTTCCACCACCTGCAACCGGGGAGGGCCGCTCAACGCGCGGGAGGGGAAGCGCGGCGTGCGGATCCTCGAGATGGCGTTCGCCTACTTCGATGCGGAGAATCGGTTGCTCGAACCCCTTCCGGTAGACTCTCCGGATCTGGAACGCATCGCCCGGATCCGGGTGGAGGTGGTCTTCGATCGAGACCGATCGGGCCGCTACGAGCTGGAGCGGGATCTCGTGCTGCGGGCCGACGCCACGGTCCGGGGAGGGCGGTGATGCGGGTCAGGGCTCTAATGCGCGGGGAGTCCGGGGTCGCCATGGCTCTCACGTTGATGACCCTGGTGGTGCTCTGGACGATCTCCGCCTCGCTCGTGGCGGTGGTTCGGAACGAGTACCGCAGCGCCCTCCTGGCCCTGGATGCCCAGCAGGCCCTGTGGCTCGCGGAGGCGGGGTTGGAGCGGGCGATCTTCGAACTGGGGCGGGACGCGGACTGGACGGATGCGCGGGGGGCCACTGCCCTTCAGGATCCAGCCGGCGGGTGGATGCCCCTGTGCCTGGATCCGGGAGCGGAGGGAGGGTGCGGCGCGGCGGCCGATGCGCTGGAGTTCCCCGCGGAGGAGCCCCTGGGTCGGATCACGGTACGGTGGCGATCCGGAGGCTGCGGGGCGTGCGTGGAGGTGCGGGCTGTGGGGAGGGTCCGGGGGGCGGCCCGGTCCGTGGTCGCGCTCCTCCGACGGGAGGCGGAGGGGATACGGGTCGTGGGCTGGCGGGAGGAGCTGTGAGACGGAGGATTCGAGCCGCGGAGGGCACAACGCTCGTGGAGCTCGTCGCGGCCCTGACCATTCTGGGCTTGCTCGTCCTCCTTGCCCTCTCCGGCTTCGCCCGACTGCGTGGAGACCGGCTCGCGGAAGGGGTGGCATGGGAGGTGGCACAGGTCCTTCGGTACGCTCAGCAGCTCGCGGTGGCCCGGGGCGGTGAATGGCGAGCCGTGCGGGTGCACTTCTCGGAACGGGTGGAGATCCGGGGGGTCCGATTGGATGGGGCGGAGACGGAGGTGGTGACAGCCACGAACCGGTTTCCGGAAGGGGTTCAGGTCAGCCCGCTCACCAGGCCCCTCGTCGAGTTCTCCCGCTCCGGTTCTCCCACCCCGGGCTCCAACCAGACCATCGAGGTACGGGCGGGTACCGCGGTCCGGTACGTGGTTCTCAGCGCCCAGACGGGCCGGGTGCGCGTCACCCACACCCGGCCCTGACCGGAGCTGCGTTCCGCCCTATACTGTGAGGTAGGGAGTTCCCGAACCGAGCGTTCGGGCAACGGGGTGGGATGGAGCATGGTGGCGGCATCCGAGCTGCGATCCGGTATGGTGATCCGGCTGGAAGGGGAGCTGTTTAAGGTGATCGCCGCCTCCTACCACGCGGGCAGCGGACAGATGGGCGGAGTGACTCATGCCAAGCTGCGCAACACCCGCACGGGGGCCATCCGGGAGGTACGGTTCCGGGCGGACGAACTCGTGGAGGACGTGCAGACCACCCGCCGCAACATGCAGGTGCTTTACCAGGATGGCGAGGCCACCCACTTCATGGATACAGAGACCTTCGATCAGGTCAGCATCCACAATACCCGCCTGGGCCCGACCGCCGCCTACCTCCGGGAGGGAATGACCGTCCCCGTGGAGTTCTCCGACGGAGAGCCCGTGGGCGTGGTGTTCCCGGACGTGGTGGAAGTCCAGGTGGTGGAGACCGCACCGCCCAGCCGCGCCATCGGTACGGAGAACGTGTGGAAGGAGGCGAAGCTGGACAACGGCCTCGTGATCCTGGTTCCGCCCTTCATCGCGCCCGGGGAGTGGATTCGAGTGGAGGTAGAGACCGCCAGCTACGTGGAGCGGGCGAAGCGCAAGGCCCGCGGCGAAAGGTAGGTCCTAGCGGGGCAGAAACCGCTGTCCCGGCCCGCGGGGCCGCACGGAACTCCTTCCCGTATGGGATGTACGCTCCAGAATCCTCATCAGCGCCCCGGGCAGCAACCACGCCCCGATCAAGGCCAGGACGGCCCCTCCTCCAAATCCGAGGATCTGCTGCCAGGTCGACGCGGTTCCGGGCGCTGCGGTGAGGGCGGCGACGGCCGCGAGAGGGAGGGCGAAGAACAGAAGCGGCAGGATCAGAAGCGCGGATAGGAGGAGCACCGTGAGAAGGCGGGTGGGGGTCCGGATCCGGTAGGGCCGTCCCCAACCGAGGTCCACCAGCAGGGTCTTGGATTCGAGCAGGACGCGTTCTAAAGGCGGGAGGCACTCACAGAACTGAACGGGGTGGTCGCACCGGGGGCAGCGCATCCCCATTCCTCCTCGGGGCAAGCATAGCACAAATGCGGTTGCCTTGACAGGGCCCGGATCCCTCACCATAATGGCGCCGAATTCCGCTCGGCGGGATCCTAGTGGGAGGGCAGAAGCATGGCGCAACCGCGTCCGCGCACGCTCCAAGAACTCGCGGAGGATCTGGGTGTCCTGGAGGAGGAGCTCCTGCCGTACGGTTGGGACAAGGCGAAGATCCGGGTGGAGGCCCTGGAGCGGCTCCGGGACCGTTCGGACGGAGCCCTGGTCCTCGTGACGGGAATCAACCCGACCCCCGCGGGGGAAGGGAAGACCACCACCGCCATCGGTCTTGGAGACGCCCTGAGGCGTTTGGGGGTCCGCTCGGCGGTCACCCTGCGGGAGCCCTCCCTGGGGCCGTGCTTCGGGGTGAAGGGAGGGGCTGCGGGCGGAGGACGCGCGCAGCTCATCCCCGCGGACGACATCAACCTGCACTTCACGGGCGATTTCCACGCGGTGGCCGCGGCCCACAACCTCATCGCCGCGGTGGTGGACAACGCCCTCTACTTCCAGACCATCCCGGGGCTCGCGCCGCATCGGGTCCACTGGCGGCGGGTGGTGGACATGAACGACCGGGCCCTGCGCCAGATCGTGGTGGGGCTGGGTGGGGGCATGCACGGGGTCGCTCGGGAGACCGGCTTCGACATCACGAGCGCCAGCGAGCTCATGGCCATCCTGTGCCTGGCGCAGAGCCGGGCGGACCTGCGGGAACGGGTGGCGCGCATCGTGGTGGGGGAGCGGGAGGAGGAGAAGGTGGTGACCGTGGGGGATCTGGGGGTGGCGGGCTCCGTGGCCGCCCTCCTCAAGGACGCCATCCACCCGAATCTGGTGCAGACCCTGGAGGGAACTCCCACCTTCGTGCACGGAGGTCCCTTCGCGAACATCGCGCACGGATGCAACAGCATCCTCGCCACGCGCCTGGCCCTGAAGTGCGCGGAGGTGGTGGTGACGGAGGCCGGATTCGGTTCGGACCTCGGCGCGGAGAAGTTCGTGCACATCAAG
The DNA here is from genome assembly GCA_031459935.1 of Candidatus Sysuimicrobium calidum. GTDB lineage: Bacteria > Sysuimicrobiota > Sysuimicrobiia > Sysuimicrobiales > Sysuimicrobiaceae > Sysuimicrobium > Sysuimicrobium calidum. The sequence continues at coordinate 28,329 of JAVKHN010000012.1, forward strand.
TGTCGCACCGGAAACCTCCGGCCCGCGGCGGGGGTCCTCGTGGCCTCCGTGCGGGCCCTCCGGATCCACGGAGGCGCGGGCCGGAACTACGAGGAGCCGAACCCCGCGGCGGTGGAGCGCGGGCTTGTGAACCTCGACAAGCACGTGGAGAACCTCCGAACCTTTGGGATCCCCCCTGTGGTCTCCCTCAACGTCTTCGCCTCGGACACGCCGGAGGAGCTCGCGCTCGTGGTGCGGCGGTGCCAGGAGCTCCAGGTTCCCGTGGCCCAGTTCCGGGGTTGGGAGCTGGGAGGGGAGGGAGGGCTGGAGCTCGCAGAGGCGGTGCGGAGCGTGCTGCAGCAGAACGCCGCGCCATCTGCCCCTCGCTTCCTCTATGAGCTCGACTGGCCCTTCCAGAAGAAGCTGGAGGCCATCGCCCGGGTCGTGTACGGGGCGGACGGGGTCGAGTTCACCGCCCGGGCCCGGAACAAGATGGCCCGATACGAGGCTCTGGGCTACGGCAACCTCCCCGTATGTGTGGCCAAGACCCAGTACTCCCTCTCGGACGATCCCGAAAAGGTGGGAAGACCTACAGGGTTTGCCATCACCGTCCGGGACGTGCGGCTCTCCGCAGGGGCAGGGTTTCTCGTGGCCCTCGCGGGAGACATCATGACCATGCCTGGACTCCCACGGCGGCCCGCGGCGGAACGGATCTCCCTGGACGACCAGGGACGGGTGATCGGTCTCACCTAGTGGTTCAGGTGGGATCCCAGGGGGCGATCACTGCCTTGATGCATCCACCCCCGCGGCCGCGGACGGTGTGCAGGGCCTCCTCCACCTGGGAGAGCGGGAACCGGTGGGTCACCAGGGCCTCAAGAGGGAAACCAGATCCCGCGAGGATCTGCAGGGTGGCGGGGTATGCCTGGGCACCCATGGCGGATCCCTGAACCCGGATCTCCCGGGTGACGATCACCCGATCCAGGGCGAGCGAGACGGGCTGCGCCCCCGTGAGGCCCAGGAGGGTCACGGTGCCGCCGGGGCGGGCGTACGCGAAGGCGGCCTGCTGGCTCTGCACGGTGCCCGCGGCCTCGAAGACCACGGGGGCTCCCCCTTCTGTGAGGCGGTGTACCGCTTCCACGGGATCCTCTTCCTGCTCGTTTACCACCACGGTGGCCCCGAACTGCTGCGCGAGTCGCAGCCGCTCCTCCCGACGCCCCACCAGGATCACGGGCCGCGCGCCCGCGAGATTCGCCACCAGCGCGGTGAGCAGGCCGATGGGACCGCTTCCGATCACCACCGCGGGCTCGCCCACCCGGACGGGGCTGAGGTGCACGGCCCGTACGGACACCGAGAGGGGTTCGACCAGCACCGCCCGCTCCCACGGGATCCCATCCGGAAGGCGGTGGATGAGGGCCTGGGCGGGCACGTAGAGGTACTGGGCCCACGCCCCCCACAGGTGCGGGGGCCGCTCGCAGGTGATGTTGCACCCGTACATCCAGCCTTCCGTGCGGTTCGCCAGACACAGGTTGTAGGTTCCCGCGCGGCACCAGGTACACCTCTGGCAGGGCACGAGCACCTCCACGGTGATCCGGTCCCCCACGTCCACGCGGTTTCGGGCCCGGGCATGTTCCCCGACAGCGGCCACGGTGCCCACGAACTCGTGCCCCTGGATCATGGGGTAGGGCCGGGGCCGGTCTCCCTCGAAGATGTGCAGGTCCGAGCCGCAGATCCCGCACAGTTCCACCCGCAGCAGGAGGTCCTCCGGTCCGAGCTCGGGACGCGGGAATTCCTGGAGCGCCACCTGCCCGGGTGCACGGGTCACGGCCGCCAGCACGGAATCACGGCTCACTCGGCTCAACCCCTCCTTTCAGGAGTTCCTGAAGGCGCTGTAAAAACCGGGCGGCGTCCGCGCCGTCCACCACCCGGTGATCGAAGGTGAGGCTTGCGGGCAGGATCCACCGGAGCTGCGGGGTGCGCTCCGGCCACCACGCCACGGAGAGGTACTGCAGGCGGCCCACCCCCAGGATGGCCACCTGCGGCGGATTGGGGATGGGGGTGAAGGCGTCCACTTGGAGCGGCCCCAGCTGACTCACGGTGAAGGTGGCCCCCAGAAGATCCTCCAACCGGTGCTGCCAGGCCCGCACGCGCTCCGTGACCTCTCGGCGGGTCCGGGCGAGCTCCTCCAGGGAGAGGACGTGTGCGTTCCGGAGGACGGGGACCACCACGCCTTTGGGCGTGTCCACCGCCACCCCCAGATTCACCACCCCGTACATGCGGTGCGTGGTGCCGTCGAAGGTGGCGTTGAACCGGGGGTCCTCCCCCAGGACCTGTACCACAGCCCGCAGGAGGAGGTCGAAGGGGCTGTGGCCGATACGTTCCGCCGCCTCCACCAGGGCCCCCGCCTCAAGCCCCCGATGCAGGGTGACCAGCACCCCGTGGCGCCACGTCTCCCCCAGCCGGTGGGCGATGATCCGCCGGACCGCGCTGAGCGGCTGCTCCCGGAGCACCGGGAGTTCCCGGTAGGGCTCCAGCAGCAAGCGGGCTTCCGAGGCCGCCTCCGCTCTGTCCCCTACTCCCCCACCCGGATCCGGCACAGGCTCGCCCCCATGGGGAGGGTCTCTCCCGGCTGCGCGAGGATCTCCACCACCTCGCCCTCCACCTCCGACGCCACGGTGAACGTGGCCTTCTCCGTTTCCAGGTCCACGAGGGGAGACCCTTTTTGGATCCGGTCTCCCACCTGCACGTGCCAGCTCACCACGTCCACCGCATCCACGCTCATCGCTACCTTTGGAACCCTGACCTCCACCAGCGGCATCCGTACTCCCTCGCGTTCCCGTCGGATTCTGCGTGGATCAGAAGACGGCCGCGGAAGCCTCCGGCTTCCACTCCAGCGCCCGCCGGACGGCCTGCTGCAGCTGCGCGGCTCCCGGCAGCACCGCCTGTTCCAGGGGCGGGCTGAAGGGCACCGGCACGTCCGGCCGGGTGATGCGCTGAATGGGCGCCCGGAGGACGTCAAAGCCCTCCTCCGCGATCAGCGCGCTCACCTCCGCGGCGAACCCGCAGGTGCGGTTGGAATCATCCAGGATCACCACCCGCCCCGTGCGATGCACCGCCTGGAGGAGCCCCTTGCGATCCAGGGGAAGGAGGGTGCGGGGATCCCACACCAGGAGTTGAATCCCCTCCGCGGCGAGCTGCTCGGCAACCTGGAGGGCGGTCTGCACCAGGTGTCCCGTTGCGATCACGGTCACGTCGGAGCCATCCCGCTTCACCTCCCCCACGCCCAGCGGGACCGTGTACGGCTCCTCCGGCACGGGGCCGCGGAGGGCATAGAGGGCCGCGGGACACAGGACGAAGACCGGATCGTCGTGTCGGATGGCGCTCGCCAGCAGCCCCTTCATGTCGTAGGGGGTGGAGGGCAGGACCACCTTGAACCCCGCGTGGAGGAGGAAGGGATAAGGGTTGTCGGAGTGCTGCCCAGCCGCGTTGTTCTTCGCGCCCGCGCCCATCACCAGGTACGTGATGGGAAGTCGTACCTGCCCGCCCAGCATGTAGCGCATCTTCGCCGCTTGGTTCGCGAGCTGATCAAAGGCCACGTAGACCAAGGAGGGGATCTGGTACTCCACCACGGGCCGGAACCCTGCCATGGCCGCACCCGTGGCGAATCCGGTGAAGGCGGCCTCAGAGATGGGCATATCGAGCACCCGCTCCGGGCCGAAGGCCTCCACGAACCCCCGGGTGGTCCCTCGCATACTCACCCGGATGTCCTCCCCCAGGATGAACACCCGGGGGTCTCGTTGCATCTCCTGATACAGGGCCTCCTGAATGGCCTGCAGGTACCGCAGCTGCCGCATCACCGCCACCCCCGCGCAGGAATTCCTTCCATAGGTTCCGCGTACATGTACTCCAGGGCCGTGGAGGGATCAGGCCACGGGCTCTGACGGGCGAAGGCCACCGCCTCCTCCAGGGCCTGCTCGATCTCCTGATCTATCCCGTTGAGCTCCATTTCCGTGGCGAGGCCCCGCTCCAGGATCCGCCGCCGCCAGGTGCGGATGGGGTCCCGCTGGCGCCACTGCTCGATCTCCTCCTCCGTGCGGTACCGGATGTGGGGGAGGTTGCGCTCCGCGGTGTAGTGCCCGGAGTAGCGGTAGGTCCGGCACTCCAGGAAGCTGGGCGTCCCTGCCCGGGCCCTGGCCACGGCTTCCACGGCGGCTTCATACACCGCCTCCACATCCATGCCGTCCACCACGCGGGCGGGCATGCCGTACGCCTCCGCCCGCCGCCACAGCTCGTTCCGGGTGACGGACCGAAGGGGAGTGGTGATGGCATACAGGTTGTTCTCGCAGACGAACACCACGGGTAGATCCAGGATGGCGGCGAGGTTGAGAGATTCATGCACCACACCCTGATTGATGGCCCCGTCCCCGAAGAAGGCCACCGCCACCCGATCCCCCTGGCGGCGGAACACGTACGCGGCACCGCACGCCATGGGACAGCCCGCGCCCACAATCCCGTTTGCACCGTACACGCCCAGGCGCACGTCCGCGATGTGCATAGAACCGCCGCGGCCCCGGTTGTAGCCTGTTTCCCGCCCCATGAGCTCCGCCATCATGTACCGGACGTCCCCGCCTTTGGCGATCACGTGTCCGTGCCCGCGATGAGTGCTGGTGATGACGTCGTCCGGCCGCAGGGCCGCGCACACACCCACGGCCACCGCCTCCTGTCCGATGTACTCGTGGGTGATGCCGGGGATCTCGTTGTCGTTCACCAGCTCCACCACCCGTTCCTCGAAACGGCGAATAAGACCCATCTGGCGGTACAGCTGCAGGGCGAGCTCCCGCGAGATCCCCATGGTTTCACCCCCTTGATTCCTTACCTACTGCCGGATGCCCCGCGGTGTGGGGGATTGTGCCGTGAGACCTCCGTCGATCACGATGGTAGCACCGTTGATGTGGCGGGCAAAGTCGGAGGTCAGGAACAGCACGAGCCAGGCGATCTCCTGGGGCTCTCCCAGGCGCTGGTCCGGGGTGACGGCCCGCATCCGCTCGTTGTATTCCTCCAGTTGCCCGGGCTGCTTGGCCTCCACAATGGCACGATAGAGGCGCGTGTCCACGGGGCCTGGCGCGATGGCGTTCACGCGGACGCCAAAGCGCGCCACCTCCAGGGCCGCGGTCTGGGTGAGGCCGACCACCGCGTGCTTGCTGGCGCTGTAACCCACCATGGTGGCGCTCCCGTAATAGGCGGCGATGCTGGCCGTGTTCACCACCGCGCCGTTGCGCTGCTGGATCATCACCGGAAGGACGTATTTCAGTCCCAGGAACACCCCTCGCACGTTGATGGCCATGATCCGGTCGAACTGCTCTTCGGGAAGCTCCACGATGGGGGCAAAGGCACCCTCCCAGCCCGCGTTGTTCGCGAAGGCATCAATCCGCCCGAACCGCTCCACCGCCTCCCGGACGTATCGCTGGACATCCTCAGAGCGGGTCACGTCCGCCTGCACGAAGATGGCCTCGCCGTTCTCCCGCCGGATCTGCGCCACGGTCTCCTCGCCCCCCCGTGGGTCCAGGTCCACGCACACCACCCGGGCCCCGGCCCGGGCGAACTCCTGACAGATGGCCCGCCCGATCCCGGATCCTCCACCCGTCACCACCGCCACCTTTCCCGTGAAGTCAATGCGCACCGCCTTCACCTCCGCTCCGTTTGATCGCATGTGGGGAGAACCCATCCGCACACCGGAGTGCGTTCCCGATGAGGACAGGAAGGACAGACCGCCGCCCGCCGGGTCGGCGGCCTTTGGAAGTCCGGAGCACCCTCCTCACGGTCTCATGGGCAAACGTACTCTGGCGACATCAGAAGCGTCAAGTGGGGCGAATCCTGCAGGGATCGTGCCCACGGGCTTGACAGGACTTTGCGTTTCTGCGTTTCATGGTTAGGAAGTTTTGTAGTTCGGTGAGCCCGTTCGGGGGTGGGGTGCCTGGGGACTTTCCGATAGGCGGGTGCCTTCGTCGGGAATTCCTGCCGGAGGGCAAGGGGTGCGGGATGGGGCGCAGGTTTCCGAGTCCATTTGAGGTTCGAACGCCACCGGAGTGCGAGGGATGGGAGGAACTCTACCCTTACTATCTGCTCTTCAGCCCGGATCGCCGGGAGGAGGAAGAGGAGCGGTTCTGGTTTCTCAACACCATGCACTACACGGAACCCCTCGCCCCTTTCGACATCATCGCGGCGGAGGCAGGACACGTGGGGATCGGGGAGATGAGCCACCGCATCTTCCTCATCCCCGGGGCCAAGGGCATGGCCTTCCGCATTCTCCTGGGGTACGTGTACATGAGTCCCACTCCCATCACGGATCCGCAGGAGATCGAGCGCCGGACGCCGTACTTCCTCCGGCGGGCGGGAAGCTACTACGAACGGTGGGAGGAGGTCTACGCGAACTGGAAGCAGAAGGTCACGGAGGAGATCCGCGCTCTGGATTCCCTTCGGTTTCCCCTTCTGCCGGAGGTGGAGGAGGAGCGGGTGGTGCTAGAGCGGCGGGGGGTGGGTACGGCCTGGGACGTGTTGTGTACGTACCACCGCGTCATCGAGAGCATCTACCGCATGTGGCAGCTGCACATGGAAATCGTGATGATCGGCTTCGGAGAGTACCTCACCTTCTACCAGTTCTGCAAGCAGGCGTTCCCGGAGATCCCGGATCCGGTCATCCCCCGCATGGTTAGCGGGATCAACGTGAGCATGTTCCGTCCCAACGATGAGCTGAAGCGTCTGGCGAAGCTCGCGGTGGAACTTGGAATCGAAGGAGTGTTCCAGGAGGGGAAAGGCAGACAGGAGGTATGGCGCGAGCTGGAGAGCACGGAGCCGGGCCGGCGCTGGCTTGCGGAGTGGGAGCGGAGCGCGGATCCCTGGTTTTACATGAGCACGGGAGACGGATTCCACCATACTCACCGCGCCTGGAAGGACGATCCTGCACCGGTCCTCTCGGTCCTGCCTCACTACATCGAGCGCATCCAGGCCGGGGAGAATCTGGAGCGCCCGCTGGAGGAGCTCGTGGCGGAGCGGGACCGGATCGCCTCAGAGTACCGCCAGCTTCTCCCTTCAGAGGAGGACCGGCGGGCCTTCGATGAGATGCTCCAGCTGACGCGGAAGGTGTACTACGGGATCGAGGATCACAAGTTCTACGTGGAGCAGTGGTACCAGAGCCTGTTCTGGAATAAGGTGCGGGAGCTGGGGAGACTGTTCGTGCAGCAGGGGTTCTTCGACGATCCCGAGGACGTCTTCTACCTCAAGCCCCGGGAGACCGCGGAGGCCTTGCAGGACCTGTTGCTCGCGTGGTCCGCGGGATGCGGGGCCCGGGGTCCCCGGTACTGGCAACCGGTGGTCCAGCAGCGCCGGCGGATCCACCAGGCCCTTCGGAGGGTCACGCCCCCGCCGTTCCTGGGCCGGGTGCCGGAGGAGATGACGGATCCCGCCGTGATCATGCTGTGGGGCTTCACCCCGGACCGGATGCACAGCTGGCTCGAGCCGCAGGAGGGGAAGCTGCTGCGGGGAATTCCGGGGGCGCCCGGGGTGGCGGAGGGACCAGCCCGGGTGGTGTTCACGGTGGAGGAACTCCATGCGGTGCGGCCTGGGGAGATCCTGGTGTGCCCCGTGACGGAGCCCAGCTGGGCTCCGGTATTCGCGAAGATCAAGGCCACCGTATCGGACATCGGAGGCATCATGTCGCACGCGGCCATCGTGGCACGGGAGTACGGGATTCCCGCGGTGCTGGGGACAGGGGTGGCCACCCAGCGGATCCGCACCGGGCAGCGGATCCGGGTGGATGGGAATACGGGAACCGTTACCCTCCTGGACTGAGGACAGAACCTCCGTGAGCGGCGCGGAGTCCTTCGCCACCCTCCCCGACATCCTTCGAGTGGCCCGGAGGAAGCTAGCGCCTTACGTGTGGGACTACGTCTCCGGCGGAGCGGAGACGGAGACCACCCTGCGTCGGAACCGGCTGGGCTGGGCACGCTACGCCTTCCGACCCAGGGTCCTGCGGGACGTCCGGATTCGGTCCACCGCGACAGCTTTCCTGGGGTGTTCCCTGGCCTTGCCTGTGATGCTGGCTCCCATCGGCAACCTGGGCCTGATCCACCCCGATGGCACCCGGGCGGTGGCCCGGGCCGCGGGCCGCCGTGGGACCATCGCCTGGATCAGCACCATGTCCGAGCGCTCCCTGGAGGAGGTGGCGGAGGCTGCGGACGGTCCTCTGATCTTCCAGCTCTACGTGCGTGGGGACCGCAGCTGGATGCGTCGGATGGTGCGCCGGGTGGAGGCCGCAGGCTACCTGGCCCTGTGTCTCACCGTGGATGTCCCGGTGTACGGAAGACGGGAGCGGGATCTGCGCAACCGGTTTCGGCCCCGGCAGGAAACGCGACGTCCGAACCTCGCGGACATCGTCCCGGACGACGCCTATCAGGCGGGCCTTACCTGGGAGGACGTGCGGTGGCTCCGGGACCAGACCTCCCTGCCGTTGGTCGTGAAGGGGATCCTTACCGTGGAGGATGCCCGGCTGGCAGTGGAGCACGGGGTGCAGGTGGTGTACGTCTCCAACCACGGAGGTCGGCAGCTGGATTATGCGCCCGCTACCGTGGATGTGCTTCCGGAGGTTGTCGCGGCGATCGAGGGCCAGGCAGAGGTGCTGGTGGACGGAGGCATCCTTCGGGGCACGGACGTGGTGAAGGCTCTCGCCCTGGGCGCCCGGGCGGTCCTTATCGGGAAGCTCCAGTGCTGGGCTCTGGCCGCAGCCGGGCAGGAAGGGGTGGAGCGGGCCCTGGAGCTGCTGCAGGAGGAGCTCGGCACCACCTTGGGGCTCCTGGGGGTGACGGATGTGGAGCAGCTGGGGCCCGAGTACCTCACCACGTACCCCGGGGTGCCTTGGGACTTCCCAGAACGCATCAGAGGGGGGTGGGAGGACGGCGGCGCGGGCTAGAGGCGGATGGAGCGGCCAGGATCAGAATCCGAAGAGGGGGTGAGGGACATGCGTTCGACACACAGGATCCTGCTCGTGGTGGCATTGGTGGCCGTGGGGGTGAGCACCTATGGGTACGCGGCGACGCAACCCGGGGGGCCGTCCAAGATCCGGATCGGCGTGGTGCACTCCCTGACGGGCCCGCTCTCCCCCGGGGTTCCGGAGGCCAGCAGGTATCAGTTTAAGATCTGGGTCGATGGACTCAACAGGAAGGGCGGCTTGTATCTCAAGAAGTTCGGCCGCCGGGTTCCCATCGAGTTCATCGAGTACGATGACCGAAGCCAGCAGGAGACCCTGATCCGGAACCTCGAGCGGCTCATCCTCCAGGACAAGGTGGATCTGATCCTTCCCCCTTACGGCACGGCCATGCACATCGCCGCAGCGCCCATCTTCAACAAGTACGGATATCCGCTGCTGGGCGTGCATGCGAGCGCGGTGGAGCTCTACAAACGCCGGCACGAGTTTCCGTACGCCTTCTGGTTCCACGCCCAGCCCGATGTCCATGCGAAAGCAGTGACGGACATGCTCGTGCACTTCCGCCGGCGGGGGACCATCGGTTCCAGGATCGTGGCCACCTACATCGCGGACCAGCACGGGTATGAGTTCTGGCCCGCCTACGAGGCGGCTCTGAAGCGGGCGGAGTTTCAGATTCTGTACGTGAAGAGCTATCCCCTGCAGGTCTCGGACGTCTCACCCCTGGTCCGGGAGATGAAGGCACTGAACCCCGACGTGTACATCTCCATCAGCTACCCCTCGGACTTCTCCCTGCTCCTGGAGCAGGCCATCGCCCAGCAGTTCAATCCGAAGATCTACTACGGAACCGTGGGGATCGCCTTCGGAGACCTCCCCCGGAGGTACGGGGCCCGTACCATCGAGGGCGTGATGGGCGCGGGAGGCTGTAACCCGCAGGTTCCTGGCGCCAGGGAGTACTACGAGCTGTACCGGAAGGTGGTGGGTAGGCCCATCGAGTGCTGGGGCGGAGCGTACATGCCTGCCGCCCTGCAGGTCCTAGAGCAGGCCGTGGAGGAGGTGGGGGAGATCGACCGGAAGAAGATCCGGGACGTGATCGCCACCCGGACCTTCCGAACCATCATGGGACCTCTTCGTTTTCGGGAGCAGATGAACACCTACTGGCCCAGCATGATCGGACAGTGGCAGGGGGGTCAGTTCCTGGGCGTGTGGGGCCTGCAAGGGCAGATCCGTCCCATGCTGGTTCCCAAGCCGGCGTGGCGGAGGTAAGGAAAGCGAAGGACAGGGGCTGCACGCCCACTGGGCGTGCAGCCCCTGTCCTGGTGGGAATCCAGGATGACTTGGGTCGCGGTGATCCTGGACGGACTGATCCTGGGTGGTGTGTACGCCCTCATCGCCCTGGGACTGAACCTCCAGTATGCGGTGGCAGGGATTCTCAATCTGGCCTACGGCGAGCTCGTGATGCTGGGCGCCCTCCTGACCTACACGTCGTACACCGTTTGGGGGCTCAGCCCGCTGGTCTCCCTCCTCGGCATCGGGGTGGCCGCCGGGCTTGTCAGCAGCGGAGCCTATGTGGCCGGCCTCCGAAGGATCTTTCGCATGGACCGGAGGGAGGCCGAGGTGGCCATGCTCCTGCTGACGTTTGCCCTGCTGTTTCTCCTCCAGAGCTCGGCCCTCATGCTGTGGGGAGCGGAGCTGCGACATTACTCGTTCTGGAGCGAGCCGGTGTTCCTCCTGGGGCATCCCTTCAGCACAAACCGCCTGGTAGCCGCCGGAGGGGCATTTCTGCTCAGCGGCATCCTCTACGGAATTCTGCGGTGGTCCAGCCTGGGCCGGGTGCTGCGGGGGATGGCGGATAACCCCCGGGCCGCGCAGCTGGTGGGGGTGGGGGTGGAGCGATACCGGCTCGTGGCCTTCGGCATCGGGGGGGTGCTGGCGGGCGCTGCGGGAACCCTGTTGAGCATGTTCTGGTCCTTCAGTCCCACCGCGGGCATCGACGTGACGGTGCGGGCCCTGGTGGTGATCGTACTGGGAGGGATCGGGAGCGCGGTGGGGAGCCTTGCGGCAGGACTCCTGCTGGGGCTGGCGGAGAGCATGGTGAGCGCGGTGTGGGATCCTGCCCTGCGGCTCACGGTGAACTTCGCGGTCCTGACCGCGATCCTGCTGTGGCGTCCACGGGGCCTCTTTGGATGGCGGACTTGAGGGAACGGGGAGGCACCGTCGCGTGGGCCATTTACTTCCTGGGGATGCTGATCCTCCTCACGGCGCCCCGGTGGGGCTCCGCGTACCTCGTGGGGTTCTTCGTAGAACTCCTCAGCTACATGGCCCTGGTGACCGCGTGGTCGATCTTCTCCGGGCCCACCCGCTACTTCTCCCTGGCCACCGCCGCCTTCTTCGGCATCGGAACGTACGTGACCGTGTACCTGGGTGGCCGCATCCCGGTGTTGGCCTGCGCCGCGGCGGCCGCCGTGCTGGCTTACCTGGTGGCCTCCGTGGTGGGCCTGGCCACTCTGCGGCTCTCTGGCCTCTACTTCGTGATGTTCACCTTCGGACTAAGCGAATTCCTCCGGCAGTTCGTGCTGTGGTTCGAGGGACGGCTGTTCCGGAAGGTGGGCCGCATCGTCAGCGTGCCCTTCAGCGACCTGGATCTGTACTATACCCTCTGGGTGGTTACCGCCATCCTCCTGTTGGGTGCATTCCTGCTGCGGAGGTCCAGGCTGGGATACGCGCTCCGGGCCATCGGGGAGGATGAGCTAGCCACGGCCCACACGGGGGTGGACGTCTCGCGGGTGAAGATCGGGGTGTTTGCCGCAACCACGAGCGCCATGGCGGTGGTGGGAGCCATCCTGGCGCCGCGGTGGGCTTACGTACTCCCGGATATGGCCTTTGATCCCACGCGGTCGTTCCAGGTGGTCCTCATGGCCATGCTGGGCGGGATCCGGCAGAGCTATGGCCCGTTGCTGGGGACCATTCCTCTGCTCCTCCTTTACGAATGGTTGTACGCGCGTTATCCATACCCCTTCCTGTTCGTACTGGGCCTCCTCCTTGCGGTTCTGGTTCTGTACGCGCCCGGGGGGATGTCCGGGCTGGTGGAGGGAATCCTGCAGCGGGCGGAGGAGCGCAAACACGGGGCGATCCGGGTTCAGGCAGAGGAGCTTCCGCGTGTGGAGAGCAGCGAGGGATAGATGCTGGAAGTACGGGGAGTGAGCAGGCGGTTCGGAGGACTGGAGGCGCTGGTGGGAGTGGATCTCCTGGCGCAGGCAGGGCAGGTGGTGGCGGTGATCGGCCCCAACGGGTCCGGGAAGACCACCCTCCTGAACGTCATCAGCGGCGTCCTCCCACCGGACGTGGGGACGGTCCGGTGGGAGGGTCGGGACATCACGGGCTGGCCGCCCCACCGGGTGGCGCACTTGGGCATCGGCCGGACCTTTCAGCGTCCCCGCATCATGGAGACCATGACGGTGCGGGAGAACATCGGCCTGGGCTTTCTCTTTCGGGCACGGGGCCTTCCCGTGGCCCAGGCCATGGCGAAGGCGCAGGAGGTGGGAGAGGAGGTCGGTCTCGGAGATCGGCTGGACGTCCTCGCGGGAGACCTCACCTACATTGATCAGAAGCGGCTGGAGCTGGCCCGGGCGCTTGCGGGAGATCCGAGACTCCTCCTGCTGGATGAGTGGCTGGCGGGGCTTACGGAAGGGGAACTCCAGGTGGCCCTGGAGCTCCTGAGGCGGCTGCAGGCCCGGGGCACCGCGGTGGTCCTCGTGGAGCACGTGATGTCCGCAGTGCGTGCCATCGCGCACTGGGTGGTGGTGCTGCACGCGGGACGGAAGATCCTGGAAGGGGAGCCGGAGGAGGTGCTCAGCCACCCGGAGGTGGTGGCTACCTACCTGGGACAGGACGCGGGATGCTGAGGGTCACGGGTCTCACCGTCCTCTACCGCAAGCACAGGGCGCTGCAGGAAGTGCACCTGGAGGTTCAGCCCCAAGAGGCGGTGGCCGTCATCGGGGCGAACGGCGCGGGCAAGTCCACCCTCCTGCAGGCCATTGCGGGCCTTGTGCGGCCCCAACCCGGGGCGCACATCGAGTACGAGGGGAAGTCCGTGCTGGGGTGGAGTCCGGAGCGCTTAGCCCGGGCCGGCTTGGTGCTGGTGCCCGAGGGGCGGGAGCTGTTCACGGGGATGACGGTGTACGAGAACCTGTTGCTCGGCGCGCACGGGGTTCGGAATCGCTCTGTAGTGCACCGGCGGCTGGAGTGGATCTGGAGCCTCTTTCCTCGCCTCCGGGAGCGCCACGGCCAGCTCGCGGGGACCCTCAGTGGCGGAGAGCAACAGATGCTGGCCATCGCCCGGGGTCTGATGGCGGGCCCCAGGCTGCTCCTCCTGGACGAGCCCTCCCTGGGGCTCGCTCCCCTCATCGTCCGGGAGGTGTTCCAGGTGCTCCAGAGGATCCGTGCGGAAGGCTGTTCCATTCTCCTCGCGGAACAGAACGTGCGCATGAGCCTGCGGGTGGCGCAGAGGGGTTACGTCCTCGAAACCGGTCGCGTGGTGCGGCACGGATCCGCGGCGGAGCTACAGCAGGACGAACTCGTGCAGCGGGCCTTTCTGGGAGGCTGAGCTCCAGTTCTCTCATGCTCTGCAGTGGACCTTCCGATCTCGCTCCCAACACCAGGGAGGGGCTGTAGGGTGAGGTGTACCTTCGGGAGCAAGGCAGAGCCCGCGGTACATCTTTAATTATTATAATGGCTACGGGGTACATCCTTACCTAAAGCTGAGGGAACGCCAAGTGAGCGGAGGACTGAGGATCGAGGGGCTCTCCCTGCGGTTCGGGGACCTCCGGGTGCTGGATCGGGTTGACCTCGAGGTGGAGGCAGGGGAATTCGTGTGCTTTGTAGGGCCGAGCGGTTGCGGGAAATCCACCCTCCTCAACGTGGTGGCGGGATTCGCGCTTCCGGGAAGCCCCGAAATCGAGGGGACCGTTCGGTGGCAGGACCGGGTGATCCGCGACCATCGGGACTGGAACGGTGAGCTGGGGTACGTCTTCCAGCGGGACAACCTGCTTCCTTGGTACACTCTGGAACAGAACGTCCTCGTCAGCCTGCGCATCCGGCGGATGCCACTGCGATCTGCGGTTACTCGGGCGCGGCAGGAGATCGCCCGGGTCGGATTGAGCGGCTTTGAGCGACATTTCCCGCATCAGCTGTCCGGAGGGATGCGGCAGCGAGCATCGTTGGCTCGCACTCTGGTGTACGATCCAAAGGTGATGCTGATGGACGAGCCTTTCGGTGCTCTGGATGCGCACACCCGGATGCACCTGCAACGAGAGCTCAGTCGCCTCTGGGCCGAGCACCGAGTCACGGTGCTGTTCGTCACTCATGATCTTACGGAGGCCATCACGCTGGGGCAGCGGGTGGTCGTGCTTTCCCACCGGCCCGGTCACGTAGCCGCGAGTTACTGCGTGCCCTTCGGGTATCCTCGGGACCCGGTGGAGCTTCAGGGCCGGAAGGAGTTCGCGATGCTGCAGGCGGAGGTCTGGGCGTGCCTCGCTGAGCAGTTTCGCCGCGCGGACCAGTATGCCCTGCAGGAGGTGTCTTCGTGAGCCTGGCCCTCTCGCGAACCCAGCGACCCCGGACCGGGACGTACCGGCGCGGGGTGTGGGTGACGGCCTTGCGGGCCGGATTCGCGGGGACTGTACTGTTGACCTGGGCTTTGCTGAGCGGAGACCTAATTGCGGGCTGGCGGGCGATGCCCCGCGCCCTCCTGCCCAGTCCCACCGAGGTCGTCGGAGGACTGGTGGCGTACGCCCGGAGTGGTGACCTCGCGGGCGATGCCCTGTACACCCTCTCCGAGGCGGCGGCGGGGTTGCTGTTGGCCATTGTCACGGGGGTCGTGGTGGGTATGCTGTTTGCATACGTCCGCCTCCTCGGCCAAGCTGCCGAACCCCTCATGGTGGCCCTCAACGCCATGCCCCGCTACGCCCTCGCCCCCCTCTTCGTGGTCTGGTTCGGGCTGGGGATGGCGTCGAAGGTTGCCCTGGTGTTCTTCGCGGTCTTCTTTGTGGTGTTCTTCAACGTGTACCAGGGAGTGCAGACCATTGACCGTAACTGGGTGCGCGGGATCGAGGTCATGGGCGGAGGGACACGCGAGATCGCCCGCTACGTGCTCCTGCCGTACGTGGTGAGCTGGGTGGTAGCAGCCCTGCGGACCTCCATCGGCGTCTCCCTGGGCGTGGCGGTGGTGGGGGAGTTTGTGGGATCGGTGCAGGGGCTCGGCTACCGGATGGTGATCTCCGTGGGCGTGCTGGACACCCCCCGCACTTTCGCCATCGTGGTCATCCTGGCTGTCGTGGGGTACGGGATGGTGACCCTGGCAGGGGTCGTGGAACGGAGGCTGCTGCGGTGGCAGCGGGAGGCTTGAGCGGGAGGAGAGATCGTGCGGAGACGAGGAATGCTTGTTCTGATCGGGTTGCTGATGGGGAGTGTGTCCCCTGGGATTGCACAACGGGGGCCGGTACAGCTGGATCTTCCCGTGGTGGCAGCCGTGGAGCCCGCGCTGCCCGTTTTGGTGGCGGAAGCGGCAGGGCACTTCCGCGGTGAGGGGGTGGAGATCGGACGGATTCTGCTATCCGGCGGTGTGGCCATCCGCAACCTACTCATCGGCGGCCGTGCGCCCTTCGGGGTCATTGGGACCGAACACATTCCCCTCGCGCGGCTGGCGGGCGCTCCTCTGAAGGGGCTCATCTCCACCTATGACCGGCTTCACGTCACCCTCATCGTCCGATCTGCTCTGCGGGAGCAGGTGAGGCGTGTGGAGGACCTCAAGGGCCGGACCGTGGGCGTCACGGCGCCGGGTTCCTTTACGTGGTCCATCGCGGTGACGCTCCTGAAACGGGCGGGCCTGGAGCCCGAACGGGACGTCCGACTGCTACCCCTCGGGGCGGACGCAGGGGTGCTGTATGCCGCCTTGCAGTCAGGTCGGGTGGATGCCTTGTCCTTCAGCGAGCCTGTCCTGAGCCGGGCAGAGGTGGATGGGGTGGGATTCATGCTGGTGAACATCTTCGACCGCCATGTGCTGAGGCGGTGGATCGGATCCGACCTGCTCCTGGTGGGCATCCTGGCCACCACGGAGAGCGTTCTCCGGACGCAGCCGGATACGGTGGCGGCCATGGTGGCGGCTGTCCGGAAGGGCCTGGCGTACATCCGGAGCCACTCCTCCGAGGAGATCGTGCGTCTGGTGACCGGTAACCCGAAGACAGCTCAGCTGTTCCAGGGAGTCCCGCCGGACCTGGCGGTGAGGATGGTCGGCAGGATCCGCTACGGATACGGCACGGGGTGTCTGAGCCGCACGGGCTACGAGGCGGAGCTGCGCCGCATGATGGACACAGGGGTTCTCAAGCAGCCGGTGAGCTTCGAGGAAGCCCTGGAGCCCCGTTGGGCCGGGAGATGCGCCCGGTGAGAACGTCCAGGCTGCACATCCCATGGCCGCTTCCCTGACGCTCACGCTGGCTGCGGGCCCTTACGACCGCACAGAGTCCCTCCGGGATGGCACGGTGCAGCCGGAGGGAATCCGGTTGGTGTACGTACCCATGGAGGAGCCTCCGGAAGCGTTCCTGCGGGGAGTGGCGGGGGAATTCGACGCCTTCGAGTTCAGCTGCTCTCTGTATTTCTCCCGCCGGGCCGCGGGGAATTTCCCCTTTGTCGCCCTGCCTGTCTTTCCCTCCCGCATGTTCCGGCACGGCTACGTCTTCGTCCGGGAAGGCAGCGGCATCCAGCACCCCAAGGACCTGGAGGGGAGGCGGGTGGGGATTCCGGAGTTCAGCCAGACGGCACTGGTCTGGCTGCGGGGGATCCTCCAGGAAGAGTACGGGGTGAATCTCCGCTCCATCACCTGGGTGGTGGGGGAGGCGAACCGACCCGGACGCCGCTCGGCGGCCATCTCCAACCTGCCCCAGGGGGAGGGGTGGAGGCTGGAGCTCGCTCCGGAAGGCTACAGCCTGGATCGGATGCTCATAGAGGGGTTATTGGACGCGTACATGGGAGCGGTGCGGCCCCGCTCCTTTGGGGTGGACCTGCGCATCCGTCGGCTCTTTCCGGATTACCGGGAGGTGGAGCGAGCGTACTACCGCCGCACGGGGATCTTTCCCATCATGCACACCGTGGTGGTGCGGGAGGAGCTGCTGCGCCAGCACCCCTGGGTGGCGACCAGTCTCTATAAGGCCTTCTGCCGCGCGAAGGAGGTGGCCTTTGAACGGATGGCCTATAGCCCCGCGCTGCGCTACAGCCTCCCATGGCTGCACGCGGACCTGGAGGAGCTGTGGGAGCTGTTCGGCGCAGATCCCTGGCCGTACGGCCTGGAACCCAACCGGAAGACCCTGGAAACCCTCGTGCGATATCTCTGGGAGCAGGGGCTGCTGACGCAGCCGATCTCCCTGGAAGAGATGTTTGCTCCCGTTCACGTCTTCGAAGGCCAATAGGAGGGGAACATGCAGGGCACACCGCCGCGGAACCTACAGGAGATCCTGGATCGCACTCCGAACGTCACAGACTATCTGTACAACAACCGCACGGGCGCCCGCGCGTTCCCCGTGGTCCCTGCGGAGTTCACCAACTGGAGGGACGAGCAGCACGCCTGGCGGGAGACCGTGGCGCTGTTCGATCTCTCGTATCACATGTCGGACTTGTATGTGCATGGACCGGACGCGTTCAGGCTGCTCAATCACCTCGGCATCAACAGTTTTCGGGGATTTGAACCCGGCATGGCCAAGCAGCTGGTGGTGTGCTCCCCGGAGGGCTACGTGATCGGGGATGCGGTGCTCTTCTATCTGGAACCAGAGACCTTTCAGCTGGTGGGACGCCCCTCCGCCCTCAACTGGGTGCAGTACCACGGGGAGACGGGTACCTACGACGTGACCTTCGAACGGGACGAGTGGTCCCTGGTGGATCCGGGCCGCCCCCGCAAGGTGTACCGTTTCCAGCTGCAGGGGCCCCACGCGCTGGCTCTGCTGGAGAAACTCCACGGTGGCCCTCTTCCGGAGGTGAAATTCTTCCATATGACGTGGATCCGGGTCAGAGGGCGAAGGGTTCGGTTTCTGCACCACGGGATGGCAGGCGTGGCGGGCGGGGAGCTGTTCGGGCCGTGGGAGGAGCGGGAGGCTGTTCGGACTGCCATCCTGGAGGCAGGGGAGGAGTTCGGGCTACGGCAGGTGGGCTCGCGGGCGTACGCGACGAACACCCTGGAGTCGGGATGGATCTCCGGGGTGCTGCCCGCCATCTACACCAGCCCTGCCCTGCGGGCATATCGGGAGTGGCTTCCAGCCACGAGTTATGAGGCCACAGGATCCCTGGGGGGCAGCTTCTACTCCCCCAACGTGGAGGACTACTACCTGACGCCGTGGGACCTCGGATACGGGCGATTGCTGAAATTCGACCATGAGTTCGTCGGTCGGGAGGCACTGGAGAAGAGGGTGAGGGAGCCGCACCGACGGAAGGTGACCCTGGTGTGGAACCCGGAGGATGTGATTCAGGTCTTCCGCACGCTGTTCACACAGCCCAAGGGACAGCGGGCCAAGTATATGGAGCTGCCCCTCTCCCGATATTGCATGTGGCCGTACGACAAGGTGTTAAACCGGAAAGGGGAGGTCATCGGATTCTCCACCTCGTGCGGCTACAGCTCCAACGAGGGGGCGATGCTGTCCCTGGCCATGGTGGAGGAGACCTATAGCGCGCCGGGGACGGAAGTGATCGTGGTGTGGGGAGAGCCCGCCGGGGGATCCCGAAAGCCCAGCGTGGAGCGGCACGTGCAGGTGGAAATCCGGGCCACCGTGGCCCCGGTGCCGTATTCTCAGGCTGCACGGGAATACCGGGCCCTGGTGGTGGGGCGCTTCCGTTGACATGGGTCGGCCGGTTTGGATATGCTGCACCCGAATTCGGGGTGCGTTGGTGGGCGTGCACGGGTGCGGTCTATGGGTCCGGCCAGAGGCGGGGTGGGGTTGCTGATGCGATGGCGTCCCTTCCGCACAGGAATTCACTTCCTCCAGGAGGTCGTGGATGCTGCAGGTAGATCACCTCGGGGTCGTGGTCCGGAACATGGAGGAGGCGCTCCGGTTCTTCGTGGACGTGCTGGGGGGGAAGGTGATCTCCCATCAGAGGAACGTCATGGGCCGGGAGATCGACCTCGCGTTTGTGGAGGCGTGCGGGATCACCTTTGAGCTCCTCTACCCATGGGGAGAGACGCATCCGCTTCGGAGTTACCTCCAGCAGGTGGGGCCCAGCGTGCACCACATCGCCCTGCGCAGCGAGAACGTGGACGGTACGGTGCAGCAGCTTGGGACCTGGAACGTCCGACCAGAGGGACCCCCGGCTGTCGTGGGCGGGACCCGAGTGGTCCAGTGGCTTGCCGCGGAGACCACCCTGGGGCTCCGGATCCAGCTGACGGGACCCGCTCCCTCTCAGACGCCTGACACCCGATAGGGGACCCTGTCATGGGGCGTGTGCCCATCGCCACCCGAGCGCTCCCGTGGGAAGGGCTGGCCCGGACGTGGCGGGCCGCAACGCAGGCGGCGGTGCAGCCTGCGGTGGGTCTCGGGGTTCTGGTGGCCCTGGCCCTGGGTTGGCTATTGCTGGCTCCGCTTGGCACGCTGATCTTCGCGGCGTTCCGGGAAGGCACCAACGTCCTCCCCTTTGAGCCCGCCTCCCGCTGGACGTTGCAGAACTTCCTCTCCGTCTTCACCAATCCCGTTCTGTACCGGCGGGTGTTCGCGGACACCGCCCTCTACACCCTGGGGTCCTGCGCGGTGGGCCTGCTGGTAGGAACCGGGTTCGCGTGGCTAGTGGAGCGCACGGACCTGCCGGGACGGCACCTGGTCTACGTGGCCCTGCTGGTGCCGCTACTGGTCCCGCCCATCGTGGTGAGCATCGGGTGGGTGATGCTGTTGGGGCCCCGGGCAGGGCTGCTGAACGTGCTGCTGCGGGCCGTGCTCGGCATGGAATCCGGAGGGAACGGCCCCCTCAACATCTTCAGCATGTGGGGAATGATCCTGGTGCAGGGATTCGGGCTCGTGCCCCTGGTTTTCGTATTGATGGCCTCCGCCTTCCGAAATCTGGATTGGACCCTGGAGGAGGCCGCGTGGGTGTGCGGGGCTTCTCCGCTGCGGACTCTCGCGCGGGTGGTCCTGCCCATGCTCTTCCCCGCGGTGGGGTCGGTGGCTGTCCTCTCCCTCATCCTCACCCTGGAGAGCTTCGAGGTCCCTCTGCTGCTGGGGGTTTCTGCAGGGGTCCAGGTCTACAGCACCTGGATCTATTACGCCCTCAACCCCGCGGCTACCCTGCCGAACTACGGGCAGGTGGCGGCCCTCGCGGTCCCCGGCCTTCTGGTAGGCATGGTGGGGCTGTGGGCGTACAACCGGGTCACGCGGCTTGCGGAGCGGTATGCGGTGGTGCGCGGGAAGGGATTTCGGGGAGGGGTTCGGGAGTTGGGCAGGGCCCGGTACGTGGCCATCGGGCTGGTGGGGCTGTACCTCCTGGTGACCGTAGGACTTCCGGTCGGGGTGCTGGTAGTGACCAGCCTCTTCCCCGAGGCGGTGCGAACGGGGTTCCAGCAGTGGGGGTCTCCCACCTGGGCTGCGTACCGGAAGGTGCTCACGGATGCGCAGACAGTCCTCTCCCTGCGCAACGGGGTGCTGGCCTCCGCGGCGGCTGCACTGCTTGCAGTCTCGGTGGCCACAGGTGTGGCGTGGGTGGTGACGCGGACGAATCTGCGGGGGCGGTTCGTGCTGGACTTCCTGGCGTTTTCCTCCGTGGTGATCCCCGGGGTGATCCTGGCGCTGGCGGTGATGCTGGTATACCTGTGGCTGCCGGTGGGGCTGTACGGGACCCTGGGAATGCTAGTGGTGGCGTTTGCGGCGCGGACGGGGACGGTGAGCCGGATCCTGCGGACGGCCATGATGCAGGTGCACCGGGAGCTGGAGGAGGCGGCGTGGGTGAGCGGGTGTGCGGAGGGAGCGGCGATCCGTCGCATCCTAATCCCGCTGGTGCTGCCTGCGGTGCTCGCGGCGTGGGTCTTCCACTTCGTCATCAGCTTCCGAGAGTTCACCGTGGGGCTCGTGCTGTACCGGCCGGAGACTTCCGTGGCCGCGGTGCGGCTGTGGCACCTCTACGAGCGGGGGGATCTGCCGGAGGCGGGCGCGTTGGGGACGGTGATGCTCCTGGGGGTGGTGGCCATGGCGTACCTCGCCCGGCGGCTGTCGGGACGGTGGGGAGTTCGGTAACGGACCAGGAGATCTCGCAGCGGGAGGGGAGGATGCGACTGGGTCGCTTCATCATAGACACCCATGTGCACGCGCAGCGGTTCGCCGCGGGTCCTCAGTTGCAGGGGAGTACGGAGTATAAGGATCTTGCTTCCGTCATGCGGGGGATGGAGGCTTACGACAACAGTGCGCGGCTGCTGTACGACATGGAGCGGTACGGGGTGGACATGTGCGTGCTGCTGCCGGGGTTCGGGATGAGCAACGAGCTCAATGCGCAGCTGGTGGAGCGGCATCCGGACAAGTTCGTGGCGTGCTGCAGTGCGGTGGAGACGGCGAAGGCGGCGCTGCGGGGGGAGGTGGAGTGGACGGCACAGGCCGCGGCGCAGGAGTTGGACCGGCTGCTGAGCACGGGGAAGTTCGTGGGCATCGGGGAGGGGATTCCCTACAATCCTCGGC
>JAVKHN010000013.1:0-47112 GCA_031459935.1 Candidatus Sysuimicrobium calidum
GGGGTCCGCAGGGCCACCAGGCGCTGCAGGGTGGGCGCATTGTCCAGCAGCCTGCGCTGCCCCGTGATCCGCAATACCACCTCCACGGACCGCTCGTACTCCGCCCGGATGCGATCGAAGATCTCCTCCGCAAGACGTCGGTCGGTGACGTTCTCCGCGTACAGGCGCGCGATGCGCAGGTCCGCGGTTCCCAGACTGATCTGCGCGTTGTCCACTAGGCTGCGGAAAAAGGGCCAGTCCCGGTACATCTCCTGGAGCTCGGCAAGGTGCGCGGGGCTGCGATCCGCAAACCCTCCCAGGGCGCTTCCGAGCCCGTACCATCCGGGGAGGTTCGTGCGGGTCTGGGTCCAGCTGAAAACCCAGGGGATGGCCCGCAGGTCCTCGATGCTCCGCACGTCCCGGCGGCTTGCCGGGCGCGAGGCCATGTGGAGCCGACCGATCTCCTCGATGGGCGTGGCCTCAAAGAAATACCGTGCAAACCCCGGCGTCTCGTACACCAGGGACCGGTAGGCGCGCAGGGCCACCTCGGCCAGCTCCTCCATCGCCGCCTCCCACCGCTCCAGCCGCTCGGCATCCAGCGCCCCGGGGCTTCCCAGGTACGCCCGCAGGAGCGCGTGGAGGAGCTGCTCCAGGTGGCGGCGGGCGATGAGGGGGTTGGCGTAGCGGGCGAAGAGGACCTCCCCCTGCTCCGTGAGCTTCAGCCTGCCGTTGAGGGCCTCGGGCGGCATGGCGAAGATGGCCCGCTGCGCGGGTCCCCCGCCCCGACCGATGGCCCCGCCCCGGCCGTGGAAGAGCCGCACCTCGCACCCGTACCGACGGCACACCCTGGGCAGTACCCTCTGCGCCCGGTACAGGGCCCACTCCGCCGCGAGATACCCCCCATCCTTGTTGCTGTCCGAGTACCCCAGCATGATCTCCTGCAGGTCTCCGCGGGCCTTCAACTGGGTCCGGTAGCACGGAAGGCGGAGGAGGGTCTCCAGGATCTGCGCGCACGCCCGCAGCTCCGCGATCCGCTCGAAGAGGGGGACGATGTCCAGTTGACTCGTGGCGTGACCCTCCGAGTCGTACCTCACGAGCCCCGCCTCCCTGGCCAGGAACAGGATCTCGAGGACGTCGCTGGGTCCTGCCGTGAGGCTGATGATGTACGCGTCGCACGCCTCCGGCCCGTGGCGAGCCTGCCAGCCCGGAAGCCGCCGGAACACCTCCCAGGTGCTGCGCTCGGGCTCCGAGGCGATCACGAGGTGCGACGTCGCGAGGGGCGGGGCGGAGAGCAGCCGTACGAGCACCGTGACCTTCTCCTCTTCCGGCAGCCTCTCGTAGTCCTCCACCACCCCTGCCTGCCGCAGGATGTGGGCCACAAGCCGCCCGTGCACCCCGCTCTCCTGTCGCAGGTCCAGCTTCGCCAGGTGGAACCCGAAGGTCTGGACTCGTACGAGGAAGTCCGCGAGCCGCGCCCGCGCGATCCGGACCCCTCCGTGGGCCTCGAGGCTGCGCTGGACGCATCGGAGGTCTTCGAGGAGCTCCTCCGGGCCGCTGTAGGCAAGGGGGCTTCGGGGATCCCGGGCGGTGTGGCGCAACCGCTCGACCACACATCCCATCTTCTGCCGGTAGGGCTCGTCCGGAAACCGCCGGACCACCTCCTCCAGCTCCGGAAACCGCGCCAGGTCCGCCTCCAGAGACGTCCGCAGCGCTTCGGAGATCCTCACGCGCCGGGTGGAGAAGGTGAGCTCGTCCCGGAGGGCTTCCGCCTCCTCCAGGTACCGGCGCAGAACCAGCGAGCGGTGCAGCTCCAGGGTTCGGGCGGTGGTCTGGGCGTCCACGTAGGGGTTTCCGTCCCGGTCCCCCCCGATCCAGGACCCGAACCGCACCACCGGCCGGAGATCGGAGGTCGGGATCCCGTGGGCCTCCAGGGCCTCTACGAGGTCCCGGTACAGCGTGGGGACTGCACCGTAGACGCTGTGCTCGAAGTAATAGAGCCCCGTCTGAACTTCGTCGAGGGGGTGAGGGCGGAGGGTGCGGACCTCGTCCGTCTGCCAGAGGGCCGTGGTCTCCGCGTGGAGCCCTTCGAGCACCCGAGCCCGCTCCGTGGGCCCCAGGCGCGGATCCTCGAGCTCCGCGATGCTCGCTGCGAGGTGCCGGAGGTGTCGGAGCACTGCCCGGCGGCGTACCTCCGTGGGGTGGGCGGTGAACACCGGCCGCAGCTCCATCTGCTCCACGGCCCCCCGGATGTGCTCCTTCGCGGTCCCCTGGGCCGTGAGCGCCGCCACCGCGGCGCTCACGGACTCCCGACGGGGCGCAGGGTGGGCCTCCTGCTCCTGCTCCCGCAGCCTCCGGAGGCGGTGGTTCTGCTCCGCGAGGTTGATGAGGTGGAAGTACACGGTGAACGCCCGCACCACCTGGAAGGCGCTGTCCGGGTCCAAGCTCTCCACGGTGGCGCGGAGGAGCCGCTCCTTCTCCTCGGAGTAGGCGGTGCGCAGTTCGATGGCCATCCGCCGGATGCCCTCCACGAGCTCAAACAGGGAGGACCCCCCCTGCTCGGTGAGCACCCGCCCCAGGACGGTCCCGAGCAGCCGGACGTCGTCCCGCAGCCGGTCAATGGGGGTCCGCTCCGGTGTCATTCTCGCGTGGCGTTCCGTCGGTGCTCTCACCATGGTACAATGGGACCTGTGGGGAGCGCAGGCGGTCCTGCGGCGGTTCCTCTCCGTGGGGGCGAATGGGCTCGACGGGGTGGGAAGAAGCAGGGCTGCGAGCCGAGGTCCCAGGGTCCTCGTCAAAAACCTGGGCGACGCAATACGCGTCAACCAGCCTGCTCTCGCCGCGGCCTAATCCCCGCGGCCGTCCCCCCGGCAGGGCCGACGGGCCGGGACGGAGCGCCATGAGTCGGCTGCGCTGTGCCGCCTTGCCCCGGGTGGTGCGGCTAAGACCAGCGGGGCTGGTGTTCGGAGGATCCCGCCTGCGGGAGCTTCCGAGCACGAGAGGAAAACGCAGGCTACGCTCGTAGACGCTCTGCCCTCGCTCACCTCGGACGCGGGTTCGATTCCCGCCGCCTCCACCACATTCGGTGTGCTCTTTGGTCCTCTCTCCGCTAATCTGGAGTTGTGCCGTCACGCGCTCCAGCGCGGAGAACGCAGCGGCTCAGGCACCACCGATGGGTCAGACCCAACACCGCGGAAGGCCCGCCCACGTGGCACTGTTCGTGACGTGCCTGGTGGACCAGTTCTGTCCGGAGGTGGGGGAGGCCACGGTGGCGATCCTGGAGCGGGCGGGGGTGCGGGTGGCGTTCCCGGAGGCGCAGACCTGCTGTGGCCAGGTGCTCCTCAACGACGGGTTCCATCGGGAGGCCACGGCGCTCGCCCGCCGGTTCGTGGAGACCTTCGCCCCTTATGAGGCCGTGGTGGCTCCGAGCGGGAGCTGCGTCGCTCTGGTCCGGGAGTTCTACCCGCAGCTGCTGCGGGGTACGGCCCTGGAAGAGCGGGCGCGGGAGGTGGCCCACCGCACCTATGAGCTCGGTGAGTTCCTGGTGCAGGTGCTGGGCGTGACCCAGCTGGGAGCGCGGTTCCGGGCCCGCGTGACCTACCACCCCTCCTGCCACCTGCTTCGGGGACTGGGAGCAGCGGCGTGCGCGGAGCGGCTCGTTCGAAACGTGGAAGGCGCGGAGTTCGTGCCCCTCCGGTGTCCGGAGGCCTGCTGCGGGTTTGGCGGGATCTTCTCCGTGAAGTTCGGGGCAATCTCCGAAGCCATGCTCCTCGACAAGCTGGCGGACCTGGAGGCCACGGGTGCCCAGGTGGTGGTGAGCACGGACGTAAGCTGTCTGTTGCACCTCCGGGGGGCTCTTGGGCGACGCAACAGCCCCCTCCGCACCCTACACCTCGCGGAACTCCTGAACGCGAGGGAGCCGTGAGCCAGCCCATCCGGTTCTCTGAGCAGAGCGTGCGGGCCCTGCAGGATCCGCGGCTGCGGGAGGCCCTGCGCCGGGCCCTGGAGGACCTGCGGGGGAAGTGGGCTCGGGCCACGGGGGATCTGCCGCACTTCGACGCCCTCCGGGACCGGGCTAAGCAGATCAAGGCGCACACCCTCCAAAACCTGGACCGCTACCTGGAGCAGCTGGAGGCTCAGGTGCAGCAGCGGGGCGGGGTGGTGCACTGGGCCCGGGACGCGGAGGAGGCGTGCACGACGGTGGTGGGGGTCTGCCGGAGCGCGGGCGCCCGTACGGTGGTGAAGAGCAAATCCATGCTCACGGAGGAGATCGAGCTCAACCAAGCTCTGGAGCGGGCCGGGATCCGGGTGGTGGAGACGGATCTCGGGGAGTTCGTGGTGCAGCTGGATGGGGATCGGCCCTCTCACCTCATCGCGCCCATCATCCACAAGCGGCGGGAGGAGGTGGCGGCCCTGTTCAGTCGGCACCTGGGGACCCCCGCCGATGCCCCCGTGGAGGTCCTCACCCGAGCCGCGCGGGCCCACCTGCGGCAGGCCTTCCTCACCGCGGAGGTAGGGATCACGGGCGCCAACTTCCTCGTGGCGGAGACCGGGAGCGTGGTGCTGGTGGAGAACGAGGGGAATGCACGCCTGGTGACCGCGCTTCCCCGCGTCCACATCGCGGTGGCCGGCATCGAGAAGGTGATCCCGCGGCTGCAGGACCTTGCGGTGTTCCTGCCGGTGCTGGTGCGCAGCGCCACGGGCCAGAAGCTCAGCAGCTACATTTCCGTGCTCAGCGGCCCGCGACGGCCCGGGGAGGTGGGCGGCCCGGAAGCCTTCCACCTGGTGCTGGTGGACAACCGTCGCACCGCGGTGCTCGCGGACCCGGACCTGCGGGAGGCCCTGCAGTGCCTGCGGTGCGGGGCCTGCCTCAACGCCTGCCCGGTGTACGAGCGGGTGGGGGGGCACACCTACGGCTGGGTGTACGGGGGACCCATCGGTGCCGTGCTCACCCCAAAGCTACGGGGAGTGACGCAGGCCGCACAGCTCCCGTACGCCTCGACCCTCTGCGGGGCGTGCCGGGAGGTGTGTCCGGTGCGGATCGACATCCCCCGGATGCTGGTACAGCTCCGGGCTCAGGTGGTCGCCTCCGGCGGGATACGGCCCACGGAGCGCCTGGTCATGCGGCTGTTGGGCTGGATTTTGCGCTCCCCCGCGCGTTACCGGTTCGGTGGTAGGCTCGCGCGGGTCGTGCAGCGGGCGGTGTGGGGAGAGCGGCCCATCCGGGCCCTTCCAGGCCCCCTCCGGGCCTGGACGCGGATGCGCGACTTCCCGCCTCTTGCCCCCAGGACCTTCCGGGAACGGTGGAGAACGTGGCGGACGCCCGATCGGAGATCCTGAGCCGCATCCGCAGAGCCCTGCGGGGTGCTCCGGACCTCCCCCTCCCGCCCGGAGGTTCCCTGTGTCCCTCCGCCCGGTACCGGACGGAAGTGGGCAGGGACCTGCTGGAACGGTTTCTGCGGGAGGCGGAGGCGGTGGGGGTGCGGGTCCATCGGAGTCCCGGAGGGGAGCTCGTGCAGACCGTGGTGGAGATCCTGCGGGCGGAGGGCGCAAGGCGGGTGGGGGTGGCGGAGGAAATCCGGGCCCTGATCGCCCCGCTGCGCGCGGCGGGATTTGAGGCAGGAGGGGTGGAGGTGGCGCGCGAGGCGGAGGCGGGCGTGACGGGTGCGGACTGGGGGCTTGCGGAGACCGGAAGCCTCGTGCTGCTTGCAGGTCCCACACAGGACCGCCTTCTGTCGCTCCTTCCGCCCGTGCACATCGCGGTTCTGCCCGAGGACCGCATCCTCCCGGACCTCGACGCCCTCTTTGAGCGCCTGGGAGACGTCCCCACCGCCCTCACCTTCATCACCGGGCCGAGTCGCACTGCGGACATTGAGCAGACCCTGACCCCGGGGGTGCACGGTCCCGGGGTGGTGCACGTGGTGGTAGGCGGCTCGCTACCCTAGGACAAGGCTTGCGAAGGAGACGATGCCCCCCGCAGGATCCGGGGCCTGTCCGTAGCGGAGGAGCCGAGCGCGCACGGGCTCCAGCACCCGCAGGGCGGTGTACACCGCGGAGAGGGCGTCGATGCGTTGGCGGTTCCCGTCCGCCATCCCCTCCCGCCAGAATGCCTCCGGTTCCCCCCGCACGATGGCCTCGAGGATCGTGTGGTCCCGCAGGGAGGTGCGGGAGGCGAGGCGGGTATCCGGAGGCTCGGGATCCCCGAACCGGGGTCCCACGTGGCTCAGGTCTACCCCCACCACCACGGCCACATCCTCCCGGTCGTTCACAAGCTCCCGCAGGGTCCGGATGACCCGCTCGATCTCCGCTACCTCCCGGGGGGAGTTTAAGCCGCACCACTGCTCGAACCCGGAGCAGAGGATCGGGACGATGGCGAACGCGCGGCCCTCCAGGGCCGTCTGCAGGAAGAGCACCTGGAACTCCAGGGAGTGCTCGGTGCGGTGCACGAGCTCATGCTCCGTGAGGTCTCCGGTGCGTGTCTGCAGGGCCTCCACGAAGGCGGAGTCCACGGGGACCACACCCAGCGGCGTCTGGAAGGCCTTGGCCGTGAGCACGAAGGGTGCGGGTGGGGCCGCGTGCGCCACCCCGAGGAGGAGGAAGGTGCGGGCGGGGCTCTGGCGGAGGGCCGCGTACGCCCACCCGTAGCACCACCCGCCCCGGTGGAAGTCGATGTGCGGGGCGATGATGCCCCGAGGTCGAATCCCCGCGAGCTCCGCGGTGTTCACCGCGTCCAGATGCCGGCGGAGCATCGCCCGCAGGGGTTCCGCTTCCGCGGGATACGAGCGGCCCGCGAGGTAAGGAGGACGCACCTCCGATCGCCGGTAGGCCTCCAGTTGGTCCCGCCTCCGGGCTTCGAAGGACTCCGTGAACAGCAGCCCCGCCCGATCCAGCTCCGCCACGATGCGCTCCACTTCCGCGCGGAACAGGATCTCCCCGCCGGAGTGGCGCGCGTACTCCGCCTGCACGTCCACCACATCCCGGTTTCCGTCCAGCAGGGACGCCACCAGAGCCACATCAGGGGGGAGGAGCACCGTGTCCTCCACGATGCCCTCCGGGTCCCGGACCCCGATCATTTTCCGGCCGTGGATGCGCACCGGGAAGAACTCCACGGGTCTGAGCCTCGGAAGCGGCACCCCGTCTCCCTCCGGTGCCCCATTGTACCCGGCTCCGACCTGGTACGGCGCGGGTGTGCTAAGCTGGAGACCGAGGAGGCGAGAGGGTGAGCGAGCGTGGGTGGATCGTGGTGAACGGCGAGCGCCGGCCCCTCCCGGAGGATGGGCTCTTGGGCCTCTTGCGGGAGCTCCGGGTGGATCTCGAGGGGATCGCCATCGCGGTAAACGAGGAGGTGGTGCCCCGCGCGCGGTGGGCTGCCTACGCCCTCCGCCCCGGGGACAAGGTGGAGATCGTGCGGCCGGTGGCCGGGGGTTCGGAGGAGGAGACCTGGGAGCTGGCGGGCCTCCGTCTCCGTTCTCGGTTGATTCTGGGTACCGCCCGCTATCCCAACCTCCAGGTGATGCTGGACGCCCTGCGGGCCACGGGGACAGAGGTGGTGACGGTGGCCATCCGGCGGGTGGGGTTCGGGGAGGGGCCCGAGAACCTGTACCGGATCCTCCAGCAGGAGGGCTACCACATCCTCCCCAACACCGCAGGCTGCTACACGGCCCGGGAGGCGGTGCTCACCGCGCAGCTCGCACGGGAGGCCCTGGGAACGGACCTCATCAAGCTGGAGGTGATCGCGGACGAGGAGAGCCTGCTGCCGGACGTGGAAGGGCTGCTGGAGGCGGCCCGGATCTTGGTGCGGGAGGGATTTCAGGTCCTTCCGTATACCAACGACGACCCCGTCACCGCCCGCAAGCTGGAGGACATCGGGTGCGCGGCGGTGATGCCGCTTGCGGCTCCCATCGGGAGCGGGCTCGGCATCCGCAATCCCCACAACATCCTCCTCATCCGGCAGGCGGTGCGGATCCCCGTGATCGTGGACGCGGGCGTGGGCACCGCCTCGGACGTGGCCCAGGCCTTTGAGCTGGGATGCGACGGGGTGCTGCTGAACTCCGCGGTGGCCCGGGCCCGGGATCCCGTGCGCATGGCTCATGCCATCCGGCACGCGGCCATCGCGGGCCGACAGGCTTACCTCGCGGGCCGCATGCCCGTCAAGTTCCTGGCCGAGCCCACAAGCCCCATGACGGGCCGCATCCTGGAGCCGGTGCTGCGAACCGGACAGACTCCGTGAAGTCCGTTCCGCGCTTTCTCCTCGTCACGGACCGGAGCCTGGTGGGGGGGGAGCGCCTGGGGGCTGTGATCCAGGCAGCGGTGCGGGGCGGGGTGGAGGCGGTCCAGGTGCGGGAGAAGGATCTCCCGGATGAGGCGCTGGAGAAGCTCGTCCGGCGCATCCGGGAGGCGGTGGGAGAGGGAGTGGTTCTCCTCCTCAACGATCGCCCCCACCTCGCGCACCGCTTGGGAGTGGGACTGCACCTTCCCGAAGGGAGCCGGAAGCCGGAGGGAAGCTGGCCCCTGTGGGGGCGATCCGTGCACTCGCCCGAGGCGGCGGTGCGCGCGGGCCGGGAACACCCGGATTACCTCATTGCGGGCCCCGTGTACCCCACGGACTCCAAACCCGGCAGCCCTCCCCTGGGGCCGCAGGGGCTGGGTCAGATCGTGCGGGCAGCTGAAGGGATCCCTGTGCTCGCCATCGGCGGGATCAGGGCGGAGCGGGTCCCGGAGGTGATGGGGGCGGGGGCGTGGGGCGTGGCGGTGCGGGGAGCGATCCTGCGGGCGGAGGACCCCGAGCGGGCCGCGCGGGAGATCCGGCGGATGCTGGAGGGTATGCGAAAGGCTGTTTGCTCCTCCAAGTGAAGCAGATTTTTGGTGAGCGTGCCCATAGGCGTCTGTGGGCATGGATGTCGTAAGGTTGGGGTGAACATCCAGAAGTGAGGAGGTGAGTATGCCGTACGAGGACATCCTGGTGGAGATCCCGGAAGCGCATGTGGGACTCATCCGGCTGAACCGTCCCGAGAAGCTGAACGCGCTGAGCAGTCGGCTGCTGGACGAGCTGGTGCGGGCTCTGGACGGCTTCGAGGCGGATCCGGAGATCCGGGTGGTGGTGATCACGGGAAACGACCGGGCCTTCGCCGCGGGCGCGGACATTCAGGAGTTCCAGGATATGACGGCCATAAAAATGCTCGGCGGACACCGCCCCCTGGCCTGGGAGCGGATCCGACGGTTCCCCAAGCCCCTCGTGGCCGCGGTGAGCGGGTACTGTCTGGGGGGCGGGTGTGAGCTCGCTATGCTGTGCGACCTCATCGTGGCCTCGGAGACCGCTCGGTTCGGGCAGCCGGAGGTGAATATCGGCATCATCCCCGGCGCGGGAGGCACCCAGCGGCTGCCGCGGGTCGTGGGCAAGTACCGGGCCATGGAGATGATCCTCACAGGCCGGCACATCGGAGCGCAGGAGGCCCACGCGTGGGGCCTGGTGAACCGGGTGGCCTCTGTGGAGCGCTACCTGGAAGAGGCCATCGCCCTGGCGCGCGAGATCGCCTCGAAAGCTCCGATCGCGGTGCGGCTGGCGAAGGAGGCGGTTCTGCGCTCCATGGACACCACGGTGGAAGTGGGACTGGAGTATGAGCGGCGGTTGAGTGCCCTCGTGTTCGGCACGGAGGATCGGGAGGAAGGCGTGCGGGCCTTTCTGGAGAAGCGCAGGCCCGTCTTTCAGGGACGGTAGGAGGGGATGGGCCACGGGATTCAAACGGTGGGCGTGTGCGGGGCCGGGACGATGGGCTCGGGGATCGCGCAGGTATGCGTCCTGGCGGGCTTCCGGGTGGTGCTGTACGATGCGATCCCGCAGGCCCTGCCGCAGGCCCTGAAGCGCGTCCGCCGGGAGCTGGAGCGGGCGGTGGAACGGGGGCGGCTCGGGCGGGATGTCCAGGAGCAGGCCCTGGAGCGGATCGTCCCCACGGAGGCCCTGGAGGCCCTGAGTCCGTGCGACCTGGTGATCGAGGCTGCCCCGGAGGAGCTGCATCTGAAACAGGACCTGTTCCGCCGGCTCGCGGAGGTGTGCCCTGCGGCTCTCCTCGCCACCAACACCAGCTCCCTCTCGGTGACGGAGATCGCGGCCGCCGCCCGGCAACCGGAGCGGGTGGCGGGGCTGCATTTCTTCAACCCTGCACCCGTGATGCGCCTGGTGGAGGTGGTGCAGGCCCTGCAGACCGCGCCGGAGACCGTGGAGCGGCTCGTGGCTTTCGCCCGGGATCTCGGGAAGACCCCTATTGTGGTGCGGGATCGCCCGGGCTTCGTGGTGAACCGGGTGAACCGGCCCTTCTATGGCGAGGCCATCCGGATGGTGGCAGAGGGCCTTGTGGACCCGGCTACCGTGGACCGCGCCCTCCGGGAGGCGGGGGGATTCCGCATGGGGCCGTTCGAGCTCATGGACCTCGTGGGCATCGACGTGGGATACGCGGTCTCCCAGGCCCTCTACCACGCCTTCTTCGGCGAAAGCCGCTTCCGCCCCCACCCTCTCCAGCGGGAGATGGTCCTCTCGGGGCGGCTGGGCCGCAAGACAGGCCGCGGGTTCTACACCTACGGAGAAGAGCGCGAGGCCCCACCGCCTCCCCTGCCGCTTCCGGAGCCGGCTCCCGGCCCCTACGCGGTGGCAGGCCGGTCGGAGCTGGCGGAGGAGCTGCGGCGCAGGCTGCAGGACCGGGGATACACCGTGGTAGAGGTTCCTGAGCCTCCCAGACGGCCTGTGGCGGCCCAAGCCGTCTTCGAGGCGGAGGTGGAAGATCGGGGTCGCAAGCGGGAGCTGCTGCAGGCCCTGGATGGCGTGCTCCCAGAGGACGCGGTGCTGCTGGTGGCGTGCACAAACGCCGCGAGCGCGGAGTGCGCCACCTGGGTGGGAAGGGCACATCGGCTCGCGGGGTACGTCACCCTTCCGCCCCTCGCGGACCGCAGGGTCCTGGAGTGGACCGTCCACGAGGACACGCAGATCGACCCCACGCCGTTCCTGGCTTCCTTGGGGCTTCCCCTGCTGCGGGCGGGGGATGCCCCGGGCGGGGTGTTCCCGCGGGTTCTGGCGACCCTGGTGAATGAGGCCGCGTTCGCGTGCGGGGAGGGTGTGGCGGCCCCAGAGGACGTGGACACCGCCATGCGGTTGGGCGCAAACCACCCCTTCGGTCCCTTCGCGTGGGCGGAGCGGGTGGGAATCCGGCAGCTGGTGGGGATCCTGGAGGGCCTGCGGGCCTACTACGGGGAGGAACGGTATCGCACCGCGCCCCTGCTGCGGCGGGCGGCGTGGTTGGGACGCTGGCCGGGTGTGCAGGGGCGGGGCGAGGGATCAGGGAACTGAGCGCGGGAGGGAGAGCCATGGCGCAAGAGGTGGCGTACCGGGTGGCTTCGGACTTCTACGCGGTGGAAGAGCTCCTCACGGACGTCCAGCGGTCCGTGCGGGAAACGATGCGGCGGTTCGTGGACCGGGAGGTGCTGCCGCACATCGGGCGGTGGTGGCTGGAGGGGCACTTCCCCGTGGAGCTGGTCCCCCGGCTGGCGGAGCTGGGGGTGCTGGGCGCCAACCTGCCCGAGGCGTACGGGTGCGCGGGGCTCGACAGCATCTCCTACGGGATCATCATGCAGGAACTGGAGCGGGGCGACAGCGGCCTTCGCTCCTTCGTGAGCGTGCAGGGCTCGCTGGTCATGTACCCCATCTACGCCTTCGGCAGCGAGGAGCAACGGCGGCATTACCTGCCCAAGCTCGCGAGGGGCGAGCTCATCGGGTGCTTCGGGCTCACGGAGCCCACGGCAGGAAGCGACCCCGCGGCCATGAACACCCGGGCCCGTCGCACCGCACGCGGCTGGGTGCTGTCGGGCACCAAGATGTGGATCACCAATGGCTCCATCGCCCACCTGGCCATCGTGTGGGCCAGGGACGAATCCGATGCCGTGCGGGGGTTCATCGTGCCCACGGATCTCCCGGGTTTCTCCGCCCATGACATTCACACGAAGATCTCCATGCGGGCCTCGGTCACCAGCGAGCTGGTGCTGGAGGAGGTGGAGGTTCCGGAGGATCTGGCACTTCCGAATGGGGTAGGGCTCAGCAAGGCCTTGAGTTGCCTGACCCAGGCCCGGTACGGGATCGCGTGGGGAGCAGTAGGCGCCGCGGTAGCCTGCTTCGAGGAGGCCCTGGGATACGCGCAGGGTCGTATCGCCTTCGGGCGCCCCATCGCGGCCACCCAGATCATCCAGGAACGACTCGTGGACATGCTCACCAAGATCACCACGAGCCAGCTGTTGGCCTACCGGCTGGGGCAGCTCAAGGACGCGGGCCGGATGCACTACGCCCAGGTGTCCCTGGCGAAGCGGCACAACGTGCGGGCCGCACTGGAGGTGGCGCGGGATGCCCGCCTGATCCTCGGTGCCTACGGGATCACCGCGGAGTACCACGCCATGCGGCACGCGGCGAACCTGGAGTCCGTGGACACCTACGAGGGCACCTACGACATCCACACCCTCATCGTGGGCCGCCAGATCACGGGACAGTCCGCCTTCGGCCGGGATTAGCCACGTGGAGGACTTCGCCCCGCATTTCGAGGAGGTCGCTCCCGGCGTCCGGCGGCTCCGGGTCCCCGTCCCCTTCCCCACCCGATGGGTCAACGTGTACCTGGTGGGGGATGGTGCGGACGCGGTGCTGGTGGACACGGGATACCCGTTTCCCGAAGGGCGGCGCGTGCTCCAGGAGGCCCTGCGGCGAACCCGTTCCCGGCCGGGGGCCATCCTCATCACCCATGCCCACCCGGATCACTTCGGCATGGCCCTCGAGCTGCAGGAGCAGTTCGATTGTCCGGTGTGGATGGAGACCAGAGAGTGGGAGGTGACCTGGGCGTACCGTCCGGGGACGGAGGTCTGGCAGGAGGTAGCCCGGCAGTTCCTCCGGGCAGGGATGCCCGGGGAGAGGGTCCGTCAGACCGTGGAGAGCGGGCAGAAGGTCTGGGAGCCCGCGAAGCCACCGCGGGTGGACCGCCTCCTTCGCGAGGGAGAGATCCTGCACCTGGGAAGAGGACGGTGGGAAGTGCTTCTCACGCCCGGGCACGCCCCGGCACACGTGTGCCTCTATGAGGGACGCACGGGCACCCTCCTCGCGGGAGACCACCTCCTTCCTCGCATCACCCCGAACATCGGGCTGTGGCCGCTGGCGGGCCCCGACCCCCTCGCGGATTTCCTCACCAGCCTGCGCGTGCTGCGGGAGCTGCCCGTGCGGCGGGTGCTCCCGGGCCACGGGGATCCCTACGAGGGATGTGCGGAACGCATCGAGGAGCTGGCAGCCCACCACGCATCCCGCTTGGAGGCCGTGGAGTCCGTGTTACGGGCAGAAGCCCGCACCGCCTACGAGGTACATCTGGCGCTCTTCGGAGCGGACCTGGATCCCCACAACGAGCGGTTCGGACTCGTGGAGGCCCTGGCTCACTTGGTGTACCTGGAGCGGCGGGGAAGGGTTCGGGCCCGGGAGGGGGATCCGGTTCGTTACGTCCTGAGCCGCGGAGGAGGCTGATGGAACACGAGATCATCGCCGTGATCGGCGGAACGGGCAGGGAAGGGTTCGGACTCGGGCTCCGGTGGGCCACCGCGGGCCTTCCCGTGATCCTCGGCTCCCGCAGCCGCGAGCGGGCGGAGGAGGCTGTGCTTCGGGCCCGGAGCCTCCGACCCGAAGCGCCGATCTCCGGAGCCCTCAACCGGGAGGCCGCGGGAGCCGCCACGGTGGTGTTGCTGGCCATCCCCTTTGCAGCTCAGGAGGCCATCCTTTCGGACATCCGGGAGGCGGTGCGCGGGAAGGTGGTGGTGGACACCACCGTACCCCTCCGGCGACTCCGGCCTCCGGAGCTGGAGATCCCTCCAGCAGGCTCCGCGGCCCAGCAGGCGCAGCACCTCCTGCCGGAAGCCCGGGTGGTGGCTGCCTTCCACACCATCTCCGCGCATCGGCTCCAGCGGCTGGAAATCCCCCTGGAGGAGGACACCCTGGTCTGCGGGGACGACCCGGAGGCGAAGGAGACGGTGATCCACCTGAGCCGGAGGATCGGCCTGCGCGGACTGGACGCGGGAGGGCTGCACCAGGCCGCCACCCTGGAGCGCCTCGCGGCCCTGGTCCTTCAGCTCAACCAGCGCTACGGCAAAAAGGACATCGGGTTGCGGTTCGTGGGGCTATAGCTGATGCAGACGGAGAAGTGGACTTGGTACAGCCGGAGGATTGACGGGCCTCCTCCCCCTCGCTGCCATGGGTTGGAGGAGGGGGATGGGCTCACCGAGGGCGTGGGACACAAACGGCGAGGAATTTAACCTCGCCGCCTTCCTGCTGGATCGGCACGTGCAGGAGGGACGGGGAGACCGGCCCGTCCTGTACTTCCAGGACAGGGCCGTTTCGTTCCGGCTTCTCCTCGAGCAGGCGAACCGGGTCGCTTCCGCTCTCCAGCGGCTCGGGGTGGAGCCCGAGGATCGGGTGCTCCTGGGTCTGGCGGATCGCCCCGAGTTCTACGCCGCCTACTTCGGGGCGTTGAAGATCGGAGCGGTTCCCGTACTGGTCAGTACCCTCGCGACCCCCGCTGACTATGCCTATTTCCTCCGGCACAGCCGGGCGAAGGTGACGGTGGTGGACGGGGCGGTGGCGGCCCGTCTGCGGTGCCTGCAGGATCGTCCTCCCTCCCTGCGGCACGTGGTGGTGGTGGGAGAGCCTGTAAGCCCGGAGATCGCGTGGGAGGATCTCCTGAGCGGGGCTCCGCCGGAGCCGGAGCCTGTCTGCACCTCTCCGGACGACATGGCCTTCTGGATGTACAGCTCCGGGACCACGGGCCGGCCCAAGGCGGTGATCCACCTCCACCGCGACCCCCTGCACTTCATGCCCCCCCACTGCCGGGAAGTGGTGGAACTCGGACCTGAGGACAAGGTGTACTCCACCTCCAAGCTGTACTTCTCCTACGGTCGCAACAACTCCCTGGACGGCCCCTTTCTCTGCGGAACCCAGGTGGTGCTGAATCCGGACCGGCCCGAGCCCGGGGCCGTGCTGGATCTGCTGGAGGCGCACCGGCCCACGGTCTTCTACAGCGTTCCCACCTTCTACGCGGCCCTATTGGATTATCTTCACCGCACGGGCCGACACCTGTCCCTCTCCTTCCTGCGGTGCTGCGTCTCCGCCGGCGAGCCCCTGCCGAAGCCGGTGTTCGATCGGTGGTGGGAGCGATTTCGTGTTCCCATTTTCGACGGGGTGGGATCCACGGAGGTAGGGGCCATCTACCTCTCGAACACCCCCCGCAGGCTCAAGCCCCCGAGCAGCGGGGTACTGCTTCCGGGGTTCGAAGGGAGGCTGATGGACGAGGAGGGCCGGGAGGTCTCTAGAGGAGCCGTGGGCATCCTGTGGGTGAAGAACGAAGGGGTCTTCGCAGGATACTGGAAGGATCACCGGAGGACCCGACAGGCCCTGCAGGGGGAGTGGTTCGTCACGGGGGATCTGTTCTCCGTGGACGACGAGGGATTTTACTGGTACATGGGCCGGGTGGACGACCTGCTCAAGCCCGGAGGCCTGTGGGTCTCCCCCCTGGAGGTGGAGGGGATTCTGCTGGAGCATCCTGCGGTGGCGGAGTGCGCGGTGGTGGGGGCGCCGGACGAGATGGGGCTGGAAAAGCCCATGGCCTTCGTGGTGCTCCGGGAAGGGTACGCACCATCCCGGAACTTGGAACTGGAGTTGCGGGAGTTCGTGCGGGCACGACTTGCCGGCTACAAGCATCCCCGCTGGTTCCGGTTCGTGCCGGAGCTCCCCCGGACCGCCACCGGGAAGCTGCTGCGTTACCGCCTGCGGGAGGCCCTCCGTCAGGAACGACGGGCCGCCTCCTGAGCGGGGAGCTTGCGGACCTCTCGCAGGGACAGGAGGAGCGGGGCCACATCCTCCCGGACCAGGCAGACCTTCTCCGCGGCCTCCTGGAAGAAGTACCCGCTGCCGCCCTCGCCCACGATGCGCACCAGGCGCGGTCCGTCCAGCACCCGGATCCCGCCCAGGATGTGCACGCCCCGCTGGAAGAACGGCTCAGGCCAAGGGGAAGCCGTGGGGCCTGCCAGCACCACCCGGCGCGCCTGAGGGCAGGAATCGAGGAGTTCGTCCATCCCGCCTTCCACCAGGGCGGAGCCCGTGATGACCACCACCGTGGCCTCCCGGAGCACCTCCGCGGCGCTCTCCGGCGGCCGCCACAGGGAGCGTTCCGCCTCCCGCAGGGCTTCCGGGTGACGGTCCACCACCCACAGGGCTGATACCGTGCCCATTAGGCTCTTGATGAAGGGGGAGAACGCACCCACCAGGGCCACCCGGTCCTCGGGGGAGACTCCCGCGGCCTCAAGGGCATCGAGGCCCGGGATTCGCACGCCCCCGGGAACGCCGAAGCGGTCCATGGCGAGAGCGGAGAGGGCGTTCAGGGTGGCCACTCCCACCGCTCGCCGCAGCGCAACGGGCGAACGGGCGTCCGCAGCCAGGGTCCACGCGTCCCGGCCCACCAGGCGTCCCGCGGGGGGGGCGGAAGCCGCGGAGCGGGGGCAGCAGACGGTGTCCGCAAGCCCGCGCGGGGTAAACGCTACCCCCACGTGGCCCGTGTCGAGGGCCACCGCGGTGTAGAACACGCCCACGCGGGCGTCCTGGACGACCACCGGTTCGTCCCCCAGGCGTGCCGAAAGCGCCTTCAAGCAGGCCTCGATGAGCTGCATGCTCCACCTCCCGCCGGACCTCTGCTTTCTTTGTACTCCACCGGGCCTGTGGTGTGCGAGGGCGGTGGGGGCATGTTGTAAAATGGGCACAATGATGCACTTGCAGGAGCAAACTTCTGATGCGTGAGCTACCCAAGGCACCGCAGACCTTGCGGAGTCTCGATGCGTTGTTCCAACCCCGCGGGGTGGCCATCGTGGGAGCCTCTCCGGATCCAGGCTCCCCCGGACACCAGATCCTCAGGTTCGCCACCCAGACCCACTTCGCGGGTGCTGTGTACCCGGTGCATCCTTCCGCGTCGGAAGTGGCGGGTTTCCGCGCCTACCCTTCCATCCTGGAGATCCCGGGTCCCGTGGACCTCGTGGTGCTCGCAGTACCCGCCCGGGTGTGCGTGGAGGTGGCGAGGCAGATCGCGCGGCGTCACGACGAGCGCGGGGACGCGACCGCGGTGGTGGTGGTCTCCGGCGGGTTCGCGGAGACAGAGACCCCGGAGGGCCGCGCCCTTCAGGAGGCCCTCCTGGAGCCCCTCCGGCCGCGGGGCATCCGGGTGGTGGGCCCCAACTGCATGGGCGTGCTGGACACCCGCACGGGCGTGACCACCACCTTTGATCTCGGGTCCTACCTGGAGGGCGGTCTGGCCCTGGTGACGCAGAGCGGGGCGTTCGCCATCTCCTTCCTCCAGTGGGCCCGCCCCCTCGGCATGGTGGGGCTCTCGAAGCTGGTGTCCGTGGGGAACATGGCGGATGTGGACCTGACGGAGCTCGTGCGTTACCTGGGCACCGATCCGCACACCCGGGTGATCGGCGTGTACATGGAGGGGCTGCAGGACGCCCGCGGATTCGTCCTGGCGGCCGCGGAGGTGACCCGTACCAAGCCCGTGGTGGTCTACAAGGCCGGACGCACGGAGCTGGGAGCCCGAGCCGCCAGCAGCCACACGGGTTCGCTCGCGGGACAGGACGAGATCTACGAGGGGGCCTTCCGCCAGGCGGGGGTCATCCGGGCGCGCAGCATGTCGGAGTTCTACGACCTCGTGCGGATCCTGGAGAAGCTTCCGCTCCCCCCGGGCAACCGGGTATGCGTGTGCAGCGCCATCGGGGGCCCGGGCACCCTCTGCGTGGACGAGGTGGCCGCCAGCGACGTGCTGCAGCTGGCCCATCTCTCGGACTCCGTGCGGGAGGCGCTGCGGGGGGTGCTGGCGCCCACCGCCACCATCGGCAGGCCCGACGGCTACCTGGACATGACGGGTTCCATCCGTGCCCAGACCCACGGGGAGGTCCTGCGGGTGGTGCTGGAGGCCCCGGAGGTGGACGCGGTCCTCCTCCTCACCACCCCACCCGCCTTCCTGGACGAGGAGGAGGTGGCCGAGGCCATCCTGGAGGCCTACCGGGCCCAGCCGGAACCACGCAAGCCCGTGCTGCCCGTACTCACCTTCGGGGATGCGGTGGCCCGGGCCCGCAGGAAGCTGGAGGCCGGGGGACTCCCCACCTTCGAGTTCCCGGATGCCGCGGTCCGGGCTCTGGCCCAGGTGGTGCGGTACGTCCACTACCGGATGCGCAAGCGCTGATCGGAGGTCCATTCATGCCTCACCCCGTGATCGCGCAGGCTTTGGAACAGGGTCGCGGCTTTTTGCTGGAGCCGGAGAGCTACGCCCTGTGCGAGGCGTACGGGATCCCGCACGCGCCCTTCGCCGTGTGCCGCACCGCGGAGGAGGCGGTGGCGGCCGCGGATCGCGTGGGCTACCCCGTGGTGCTCAAGGTGGTCTCCCCCCACATCCTGCATAAGTCCGAGGTGGACGGGGTGGTGGTAGGCCTGCGGTCGGGAGAGGAGGTGCGGGAGGCGTATCCCCAGCTGCTGGAAGCGGTGTCCCGGCGTGCTCCACAGGCCTCCGTGGACGGGGTCCTCGTGCAGCGCATGGAGAAGGGAGGCGTGGAACTGGTGGTGGGGGGAGTGGTGGATCCCCAGTTCGGCCCCGTGGTCATGGTGGGCGGGGGTGGGATCCTCGTGGAGCTCCTGCGGGACGTCTCCTTCCGCCTCGCTCCCATCGACCTGGAGGAAGCTCTGCGGCAGCTCTCGGAGACCCGGGCGTACCGGCTCCTGCAGGGCCTGCGGGGTCGCCCGCCTGCGGACATCCGGGCCGTGGGGGAGGTGCTGGTGCAGGTGGGGCGGCTGCTGGTGGCGGAACCGGCCATCCGGGAGCTGGACCTGAACCCCGTGGTGGCAGGGCCGGGAGGGTGCGTGGCGGTGGACGCCCGCATTGTGCTGCAAACGGATGGATCCCCCGTTGGACACCCCTGATCTAGCACATCGGTTCTCCGCTGTATTCCCCCTCAGTTCTCCGCCGGATTGCCCAGGGAACCGCACCTGGGCGTAGACTTCCCCTAGACTGACCGTCCGGTCAAAAACCGGGGGTGCCTCATGGATCAGCCGGTACGCCTCCGAGTGAACGGCCACGAGTACCGCCTGCTGGTGCCCGTTCACCGGACCCTCCTGGAGGTTCTGCGGGAAGACCTGGGGTTGGTGGGAACCAAGCACGGATGCGAGTTGGGGGAGTGCGGGGTGTGCACGGTGCTGGTGGACGGCAGGCCTATGCTGAGCTGCCTCCTGCTGGCGGTGGACGCGGAGGGCCATGAGGTTACCACCATCGAAGGGCTCAGCCCAGTTGGAGAGCTCCACCCCCTTCAGCGGGCCTTTGCAGAAATTGGCGCGCTCCAGTGCGGGTACTGCACGCCCGCCATGATCCTCACCGCGAAGGCCCTCCTGGAGGAGGTCCCCGCGCCCACCGAGGAGCAGATCCGAGACGCCCTGTCCGGGGTGTTCTGCCGGTGCACGGGATATCTGAAGATCATCGAGGCGGTTCAGGCCGCATCAAGGCAGCTGTCCGCGGGTGCGGCGGCATCCGAGTTGCGGTGAAGGAGGAGCGCCTATGGCGGTGGTGAAGGAGCGGGAGGAAGTCCTCGAGGTGGTAGGCCAGCGTCTTCCGCGGGTGGACGGTTGGGCCAAGGTCATGGGGCGGGCCCAGTATGTGGATGACCTCTCCCTGCCGGGGATGCTCTTCGGCAAGCTCGCCCGCAGCACTCAGGCCCACGCTCGGATCCGGGAGGTGCGGGTGCAGCGCGCCCTGGAGCTGCCGGGGGTGGTGGCGGTCATCACCGGGAAGGATTTGCCCATCCGCTACGGCGTGTTTCCCGTGGGGCAGGATGAGACGGCACTCGCGGTGGACAAGGTTCGGTATGTGGGAGAACCCGTGGCCGCGGTGGCCGCGGTAGATCCCTACACCGCGGAGGAGGCGGCCCGCCTGATCGAGGTGGACTACGAGCCGCTTCCGGCCCGCATGAGCCTCGAGGAGGCCCTGGCCCATCCGGAGCCCCGCATCCACGATTACGGCCCCTTCGGCAACGTGCACCGGCAGGCGTCGTTGGAGTTCGGGGACGTGGAGCGGGGATTCGCGGAGGCGGATTACGTCCGGGAAGACCTGTTCTATTACGAGGGCAGCACCCACGCACCCATGGAGCCCCACAGCGCCCTCGCATGGTGGGATCCCGGGGCGAAGAAGCTCACCCTGTGGACCTCACACCAGGGACCCCATTACCTGCACAAGGGGCTCGCGAAGGCCCTGCAGCTGGAGGAGCATCAGGTGCGGGTCATCGTGCCCGCGGTGGGCGGGGGGTTCGGGGGGAAACTGGACATCTTCCACCACGAGGTGTGCGCCGCCAAGCTCAGCATGCTCACGGGCCGGCCCGTGAAGATCACCCTCACCCGGGAGGAGGTGTTCTACGCCCACCGGGGCCGGCACCCGGAGCTGCTGCGCATCCGCACCGGGGTCACGCAGGATGGCCGGATCACCGCCATGCACGTGGAGGCCTACCTGGACGGGGGAGCGTACTGTTCCTTCGGGCCGGCCACCCTGCTGTACGCGGGCACCCAGCAACCCGTGAGCTACCGTATCCCGCACTACCGGTTTCAGGGGGTGCGGGTGTTCACCAACAAGCCCCCCTGCGGACCCAAGCGGGGGCACGGCACCCCGCAGGTCCGCTGCGCCCTGGAGGTCCATCTGGACAAGCTGGCGGAGGACCTGGGTCTGGATCCCGTGGAGCTGCGGCTGCGCAACCTCACGGGTCCCAATGAGATCACGGTGAACTGGCTGGAGATCACCAGTAACGGCCTGCGGGAGTGCATCGAGAAGGTGGTGGAGGCGAGCGGCTGGTCCCGCAGGCGCGGGCGGCTTCCCTACGGGCGTGGGATCGGGTTTGCGGCCTCCGCCTACCTCACGGGGGCCGGAGGTTCCATCTACTTCAGCGACATGCCGCACTCCGAGGTGCATCTGCGGGTGGATCGCACGGGCGTGGTCACCGTGTACACCCTGGCCACGGAGATCGGGCAGGGCTCCGCCACCGCCATCGCCACCATCGTGGCGGAGGTGCTGGGGCTTAAGCCCCAGGACATCAGCCTGGTCACCTCCGATACGGACCTCACGCCCATCGATCTCGGCAGCTACAGCAGCCGGGTGACCCTCATGGTGGGCAATGCGGCCTATGACGCCGCCTGCCGGGTGCGGGATCTGCTCTTGGAGGCGGTGGCGGAGAGGCTTCAGATCCCTCGGCACCGGCTGATCTGTCGGAACCGACGCATCTACGATGAGGAGAACCCGGAGGTGGGTGCTTCCTTCGCCCAGGCGGCGTCGTGGGCGGAGGCGAAATTCGGGTGTCTAGCCACCTCCGGCAGCTACCGGCCTCCGGAGAAGCTCGGCACCTACAAGGGATCGGGCGTGGGACCTTCCCCCACCTACACCTTCTCCGCCTGCGTGGCGGAGGTGCGGTGCGATCCGGAAACAGGGGAGGTGAAGGTGGAGCGGGTTTGGGTGGCCCACGACATCGGCCGTGCCCTCAACCCCATCCTGGCGGAAGGGCAGGTGGAGGGCAGCGTGCACATGGCTGTGGGCGAGGCCCTGCTGGAGGAGCAGGCCTTCCGCAAGCACCTACACCGGGGACCTTCGCTGCTGGACTACAAGATCCCCACCGTCCACGAGATGCCGGAGGTGATCACCCTCTTCGTGAACACGGAAGACCCCCGGGCGCCCTTCAGTGCCAAGGAGGTGGGGCAGGGACCGCTGCTGTGCGTGGTGCCCGCGATCCTCAACGCCATCGCGGACGCCCTCAAGATCCGGGTGGACGAGGTCCCGGTTACCCCGGAGAAGATCCTGAAGGCCCTGGAGGAGCGTCGCAAGGGACGGCCAGCCCGAGTGGGGCCCACCAAAGTTCCCTCTTTCTCCTTCCCCGCCCCCGAGCGGGTGGCCCGGCCCCCGCAGTGGGAACTGGAGGCGAAACCCGCTTAGGAGGCAACCATGCTGCGGCTACCTGGTTTCCAGCTCCACCGTCCTGCAACTCTGCAGGAGGCCACCCAGCTCCTCGCGGATCTGGGGCCGGAGGCGGTCCCCGTGGCCGGCGGGACGGATTTGTATCCCAAGATGAAGCGCCGCCAGATCCTCCCGAAGCACCTGGTGAGCCTGCGGCGGATCCCGGAGCTGCACGGCTTCCGGGGGGACCCGCAGGCGGGGCTGGTGATCGGAGCGGGGTGCACCCTCGCGGAGATCGCGGCGCACCCCATGGTCCGCGTGGGTTACCCGGGGCTTGCGCAGGCGGTGGCCGTCTGCTCGAACCCTCTCCTCCACCAGATGGGCACCCTCGGCGGGAACCTCTGCCTGGATACCCGGTGCAGCTACTACGACCAGACCGACCTGTGGCGGGAGGCCCTGGGGTGGTGCATGAA
Organism: Candidatus Sysuimicrobium calidum; assembly: GCA_031459935.1. Lineage (GTDB taxonomy): Bacteria > Sysuimicrobiota > Sysuimicrobiia > Sysuimicrobiales > Sysuimicrobiaceae > Sysuimicrobium > Sysuimicrobium calidum. Next base: position 22,463 of record JAVKHN010000013.1, read on the forward strand.
GGCCCCCGGCAAAGCGGATCCCGCACAGGTGCCCTGCCGGGTGGCCCCCGGAGGGGGGAGGTGCTGGGCTGTCTTTAGCAGCGACGGGGCTCCCATCCTCATCGCCCTGGGCGCGCGGGTTCGGCTCGTGGGGTCCACGGGGGAGCGGATCGTTCCCCTGGAGGAGCTGTACCGGGACGATGGCATCCACTACCTCAACAAGGCCCACGACGAGCTGGTGGCGGAGGTGCTGCTGCCGCCCGCGAACGGGGTGCGCAGCACGTACCGGAAGGTGCGGCGTCGGGGCTCCCTGGACTTCGCGGCCCTGGGCGTGGCGGTGGCGTTGCGGCTGGGAGCGGACGGAGTGGTGCAGAGGTGCCGCATCGTCCTGGGCGGGGTGGCCTCGCGCCCCCTGGTGCTGGAAGAGGCCGCGGGCTTGCTGGTGGGGCAGAGGGTAGAACCGCAGGTGCTGGAGCGGGTGGCCGAGGCCGTGTACCGGGCCGTGCACCCCATGGACAACGTGGACTTCACCGTGTACTACCGCCGGCGCATCGCCCCGGTGCAGGTCCGTCGGGCCCTTGAGGCCCTCGCGGCGTAGGGAGGTCCGGAGAATGTTCCGCAACCCCTTCGTGGCCCCCTTCCCCACTCCCGACGTCCCCTGCTTTCAGCCCGTGGAACAGTGGGCCCGGACGGATCCGGACCGCCCTGCCCTCGTGTGGGCGCCCACCGGTCAGGCGATGCCCTATGCCCGCCTCTGGGATGCCTCCGGAAAGGTGGCGCGGGCTCTCCAGGAGATGGGGGTCGGCAGAGGCGAGCGGGTGGCCCTGCTCGCGGCCAACACCCTGGGGTATCCCGTGGCCTTCTACGGGATCCTGCGGGCGGGAGGCACGGTGGTCCCTCTCAACCCCCTCCTGAAGCCCGCGGAGGTGGAGCGATGCCTGGGTGAGACGGAAGTGTGCGTGGTGATGGCTTCTCCGGACTGGTGCAGGGAGCTCCAGACACGGGCTGGGGCCCTGCCGTTCCTTCGCTGTGTCCTGAACCTGGAGGAGCTGCTGGAAACGACGGAGCCGTTGGGGGATCCGGAGCCCGTCCCGATCCGACCCGACCGGGACCTTGCCTGCATCCTGTTCTCGAGCGGGACCACGGGACTCCCGAAGGGAACGCAGCTCACCCACCGGAACGTGCTCGCCAACGTCCTGGCGGGTCGCGCCGTGGGGTTTGTGGAGGAAGGGGCGGTGTACGTGCACTTCCTCCCCTTCAGCCACTGCTTCGGGCTGCTGACCCTGCTGAACGCGGGGATCTGCGTGGGGGCCCGACAGATTCTCCTGTCGCAGTTCGATGCCCAGGAAGTCCTGTACTGGATCGCCCATCATCGGGCCACGCAGCTCTACGCGGTTCCCCCCGCCCTGCGGGCTCTCGTAGAGGCCGCGGAGGCCCAGGGCTTTGCGTACCGGGGCCTCCGGTTCGTGAACACCGCGGCTCTGCCGCTGGATCCGGAACTGCAGCAGCGGGCGGAGCGGGTGTTTGGATGTCCCGTGACGGAGCACATCGGGATGACGGAGTGCGCGGGGCTCACCAACCTCCTCCTTCCGCCCATGCCCCGAAAGCCCCGGTCCGTGGGGCCGCCGGTGCCGAACCTCGAGGAGCGGGTGGTGGATCCGGATACGGGGCGGGACCTGGGGCCCGGGGAGGTGGGGGAGCTGCTGGTGCGGGGACCCATGGTCACCGTCGGGTACTGGCGGAATCCGGAGGCGAACCGGGAGGCCTACCTGGAGGGGGGGTGGTTCCGCACGGGAGACCTCGTGCGCTTCGACGAGGCCGGATACATGTGGTGGGTGGACCGCCGCAAGGAGATGATCAAGTACAAGGGCTACTCCATCGCACCCGCGGAGCTGGAGGAGATCCTGCGCCAGCACCCCGCGGTCCGTGAGGCATGCGTGATCCCGAAACCCGAGCCGGAGGTGGGGCAGATCCCGAAGGCCTTCGTGGTGCCTCAAGGGCAGGTCACCGCGGAGGAGCTGCTGCGGTTCGTGGAGGAACGGGTTGCCCCCTACAAGAAGGTACGGGAGGTGGAGTTCGTGCCTGAGCTTCCGAAGTCCGCGGTGGGTAAGGTGCTCCGGAAGGTGCTCGCAGAGCAGGAACGCCGTCGGGCCTTGGAGGCCACCACCCGATTCTGACCCGTGGGAGGGAGGCATGCGTGGAGCGGACCTGAAGCCCCAGCACTTCCTGTGGGAGGTGCAGGACGGAGTCGCCACCATCACCCTGAACCGGCCGGAGCGGAAAAACCCCCTCACCTTCGAGAGCTACGCGGAGCTGCGGGATACCTTTCGCCTCCTGGACCGGGTGGAGGATGTGAAGGCGGTGGTGATCACCGGAGCGGGCGGCAACTTCTGCTCCGGGGGGGACGTCCACGAGATCATCCGGCCTCTCCTGGACATGGACGTGCGCGGAAAGCTGGAGTTCACCCGGATGACGGGGGACCTGGTGATCGCCATGCGGCACTGCCCGCAGCCTCTTATTGCTGCGGTGGACGGGGTCTGTGTGGGAGCAGGGGCCGTGATCGCCGCCGCATGCGACCTGCGCCTGGGAACCCCTCGCAGCCGGGTGGCCTTCCTCTTCGTGCGGGTGGGGCTTGCGGGCTCGGACATGGGCGCGTGTGCCCTGCTCCCCCGCATCGTAGGCCTGGGGCGGGCCGCGGAGCTCCTGTACACGGGCCGGGAGATGCGCGGGGAGGAGGCGGAACGGTGGGGCTTCTTCAACCGCCTGTGCCCGCCGGAGACCCTCCTGGTGGAGGCCCAGCAGCTGGCGCGGGAGATCGCGCAGGGTCCGACTTTCGCGCACGCCATGACCAAGCGCATGCTGCACAAGGAGTGGGAGATGCCGTTGGACGAGGCCATCGAATCCGAGGCGCAGGCCCAGGCCCTGTGCATGCTCACCCGGGACTTCGCCCGCGGATATCAGGCCTTCGTGGAGCGCCGCAGACCCACCTTCGAGGGCGACTAGTGGACCTCGACCACCTCCTCTGGCCCTTCTTCGGAGAAGATCACCGCCGCCTGGCAGGGGAACTGGAGGCATGGGTCCGTCGGGAGCTGGAAGGGATTGCGGCTCGTGAGGAGGAGGACCCGGACGGGGTGAGCCGGGAGCTCGTGCGCAGACTTGGAGAGGCGGGCTGGCTGAGGTACTGCGTTCCCCGGGCCTACGGGGGGGCCTTCGAGGATCTAAACGTGCGCAGCCTGTGCCTGGTCCGGGAGATCCTGGCGGGATACTCCGGACTGGCGGACTTCGCCTTCGCCATGCAGGGGCTGGGAAGCGCGCCCATCACCCTGTTCGGGAGCGATTCCCTGCGGGCCCGCTATCTGCCGGAGGTGGGGAGCGGCCGCCGCATCGCGGCCTTCGCCCTCTCGGAGCCCCAGGCGGGCTCGGACGTGGCCGGGATCACCACCTCCGCCCGGCGCTCGGACGGAGGGTACGTGCTGGAGGGGGTGAAGACCTGGATCTCCAACGCGGGGCTTGCGGATCACTACGTGGTGTTCGCCCGGACGGGCGGACCCACTAAAGAGGGGCTCAGCGCCTTCGTGGTGGACGCGGACACCCCGGGGCTAGAGGTCACCGAGCGGATTCGGGTCCTCGCTCCGCATCCCCTGGGGACCCTGACCCTCCGCAGCTGCTGGGTGCCGGCGAGCCACCTGCTGGGAGAGGAGGGGCAGGGGTTTGAGGTGGCCATGCGGACCCTGGACATTTTCCGCCCCACGGTGGGCGCCGCGGCTCTGGGATTCGCCCGCCGGGCTCTCCACGAGGCGTTGGCGTTCGTGCAGCGGCGGGTGGCGTTCGGGCAGGTCCTGAGCCGGTTCCAACTGGTGCGGGAGAAGCTGGCCTGGATGGCCCTGGAGGTGGACGCGGCGGCGCTGCTGGTATACCGGGCCGCGTGGATGAAGGACGAGCTGGGGCGGCGGGCCACCCGGGAGGCCTCCATGGCCAAGCTGTACGCCACGGAGGCCGCGCAGCGGGTGGTGGACAGTGCAGTACAGTTGTTGGGAGCGCGGGGGGTGGTGCACGGGAGCCCCGTGGAGCGGCTGTACCGGGAGGTGCGGGCCCTGCGCATCTACGAGGGGACCTCGGAGATCCAGACCCTGGTGGTGGCCCAGGAGGTCCTCCGGTCGGCACAGCCGGAGCGCGCGGAGGAAGCTCCATGACGGAGCGCGCGGTGGAGGTCCGGTACGAGGAGGGCACCTGCTGGATCACCCTGAACCGGCCGCCCCACAACATCCTCACCATCGCGGTAATGCGGGAGCTTGCGGCCGCGCTGCGCGCGGCCGCGGAAGACCGCACGCTGCGGGCCATCGTTTTGGAGGCCAGGGGCCGATCCTTCTCCGCGGGAGTGGACGTGGCAGAGCACACCGCGGACAAGGTGCACGGAATGATGGAGGCCTTCCACGACCTGTGCCGGACCCTGGCCTGGCTCGACGTGCCCACGGTGGCCTCGGTCCAGGGGCCTGCGTTGGGGGGTGGGTGTGAGGTGGTGGCCCTGTGCGACGTGGTGGTGGCCGCGGAGGAGGCCACCTTCGGGCAGCCCGAGATCCGGGTGGGGGTGTTTCCGCCCGTGGCCGCGGCCGCCTTCCCCTTCCTATTCGGCAAACGCGGGATCCTGCCCCTCCTCACCGGGGAGATCCTTCCCGCCCGGAGGGCACAGGAGCTGGGGCTTGTGACGGAGGTGGTTCCCTCGGAGCAGCTGGAGGAGACGGTGCGACGGCTGGTGGGGCAACTCCGGGCCCACAGCGGGGCGGTCCTTCGCCTGGCGAAACGGGCGGCCGTCGCCACGTTCCGGCGGTGGTTTGCGGAGGCGTTGCAGGAGGCGGAGCGCCTCTATCTGGGAGAGCTCATGGCCACGGAGGACGCGCACGAGGGGCTCCGGGCCTTCCTGGAGAAACGCGGGGCCAGCTGGAGACATCGATGAGGGGGTGAGGGGAGTTGAAACGGGCGGAGGCGGTGAACAGTGCGCGGCGGGTGCACGAGGGCCTGCAGGTGGTGCTGGAGGCCCTGGAACGGGCGGGGGAGCCGGCCATGGTGGTGGACAGCCGCCAGCGGGTCATCCTGTGGAACCAGGCGGCGGAGAAGTTGCTGGGCTGGCCACAGGGGGAGGTGGTGGGCCGCCCCTGCTACCGGGTGGTGGCCGGCTACGACCGTAGCGGACACCTGGTGTGTTGCCCGGGGTGCCCGGAGTTCGCCATGGCCCGCGCGGAGGGGACCATTCCTCCCCGGGACGTGTGCTACCGTACGCGGGACGGCCGGTACGTGTGGGTGAACACCAGCACCCTGGTGCTCCGTCCCGATCCCGAAAGCGGGGATGTGTTTCTGGTGCACCTCTTCCGGGACGTGACCCACCAGCGGACCGTGGAGGAGCTGGTGGAGCTGCTGGCAGCGCGGGAGGGGCTCCTTGCCACGGTGGGCGCGGTCAAGCACCCCCTCACCCGGCGGGAGCGGGAGGTGCTCGCCCTGCTGGCCCAGGGGATGGACACGGAGGCCATCGCCCGCACCCTGGTCCTCTCCACCGCCACCGTCCGCAACCACGTGCAGAACTTACTGCGCAAGCTGGGAGCTCATACCCGGGCGGAGGCGGTGGCCCGGGCCCTCCAGCAAGGGCTGTTCCCCCGGGACGGCAAGGGCCTGCAGGTGCATCAGGAAAAATGATGCATCCCTCGCATTGTCTGTGAACACGGAGTGGGCTAAGGTTTGACTGACCGGTTGGATAAAAGAGGGGATGCCGTGGACGATCTGGAGCGGATCTTCGACGACCTGAGGGCCCTGGTGGAGGACCCCACCTTTCCCGCGGTCCGGCGGTGGCTGACAGAGAACCCGCAGGGCAAGGTGGTGGGGTCCTTCCAGGTCTTCTTCCCGGAGGAGGTCGCGCACGCCGCGGGCATGCTCCCCATCAAGATCGCGGGCGCGGGCGGCACCATCCAGGTGCGTCAGGCGGATGCCCGCATCGCAGCCTTCGTGTGCTCCATCGTGCGCAGCTCCCTGGAGCTGGCCCTCTCCGGACGGCTGGATTTCCTGAGCGTTATGGTCGTCCCCAACATCTGCGACGCGGCCCGGAATGCCTGCGGGGTGTGGGTTCGCAGCTTCCCCCACATGCGGGTGGAGACCCTCTACCACCCGCACAACGCGGCGAGCGCACACGCGGTGGACTATCTCACGGGGGAGTACCGGCGCATCGGCCGGATTCTGGAGGAGATCGGTGGACGCCCCATCACGGATGAAGCCCTGCGGGCCAGCATCGCGCTCTTTAACGAGAACCGCCGGCTCCTCCGGGAGGTCTATCGGATCAAGCGGGAGGCTCCCTGGCTGCTGAGCGCGGTGGAGAGCTACCTCCTGGTGCGCTCCGCGGGCCTCATGCCCCGGGAGGAGCACAACGCGCTCCTGCGCCGGGTCCTGGAACTGCTCCCGCACCGGCCCACCAAGAAGCAGGACCGCATCCGGGTGGTGTTCGAGGGCGGATTCTGCGAGCAGCCCCCCCTGGACATGTTGGCGGTTATCCAGAACGCCTGCTACATCGTGGACGACGACCTCATGATCGGCCTGCGGTGGATCACGGACGATGTGCCGACAGAAGGCGACCTCTGGCGGAACCTGGCGGACAGCTACCTGAACCGCAGCAGCTACAGCCCTGTACAGCGGGATCCCCGCAAGCCCAAGGCGGAGATGCTCCTGCGTCGCATCCGGGAATCCGGGGCGGAGGCGGCCATCGTGGCCGCGGCGAAGATGTGCGAGCCGGGATTGGAGGAACAGGTGCACTACAGCCGGGCTCTGGAGGCCGCGGGCATTCCCCACCTGGTCATGGAGTTCGAAGAGACCATGACGGTCTTCGAGCAGGTGGGGATGGAAGTGGAGACCTTCGCGGAATCCCTGCTGTTCCAGTTCGCCTGAGGGAGGCTGCCATGAGCGCACCCACCGAGGAGGTTCTGGGGACGACCCGACGAGAAGGCAAACGGCTCATGGATCTGTGGTGGCAGGAGATGACGGAGGCCGTTCAGACGGGACGGCCCACCGCGTACGTGTTCGCCATGGGTTCCATGGCGGAGCTGCTGCGCACCTTTGACTTCGTGTTGAACTTCCCGGAGATCACCTCCCTGCAGATCGCGGTCCGCGGGCAGTCCCAGGCGTACATCCAGACCGCGGAGGATTACGGGTTCTCCCCGGACGTGTGCGGTTACGTGAAGGCGGACGTGGGACTCCAGCTCCGGCAGGGGGAACACCCCTACGGGAAGGTTCCCCGCCCCTCCCTGGTGGTGACCTCCAACGTCTGCAACACCTACATCAAGTGGTCCGAGTTCTGGGAGCACCTCTACGGCTGCCCCGTGTTCGTCATGGACCTACCTGGATGGCGGGGCAGGGACTCCGCGGACTTGAACGGGGAGACCTTCCGCAACGACGCCCGTTACGTCCTGGGACAGCTCCGGGAGCTGATCGAGCTGTGTGAACGGATTACGGGAAGGCGCTTCGACCTGGACCGGTTCCGGGAACACCTGGCGGAAGCGAACCGCATGGCGGAGCTCTACAACGCGGTCTGTGAGACAAACCGCCACATCCCTGCCCCCTTCAACGCCGTGGTGGAGGGGGTCACCTATCAGGGGATCGCACACCTGTACCGGGGAAGCCCGCAGGGAAGCCGGTATTTCCAGCAGGTTCTTCAGGAGATGCAGGAGCGAATCCGGCTCGGAATGGCTGCGGTGCCGGACGAGCGGTTCCGACTGGTCCTGGTGGGAACCACCTGCTACAGCCACTTCCGCCGCTTCGTGGAGCTCTTCGCCTCCTGGGGGGGTGTGTTCGTGCACAGCACGTACATGGTCTTCGCGGGAGGCGGTTTTCTCCCCGGCTTTGTGTACGACCTGAGCCGACCCCTGGAGAGCTTCGCGGAGCGCATGGTGGCCGCTGCGTACTGGGGCTACACGGGATCTATGTTCTACCAGCAGGACTGGCTGGACGAGGTGGTGCGGCGGTGGCACGTGGACGGCATCTGCTTCCACGGCGTGAAGTCCTGTCGCACGGTCTCCACGGGTCTGCCGGATGTGCGGGAGTGGATGCGGGTCCAGCGGAACGTCCCTGGGCTCTTCATTCAGTCGGACCTGGTGGACCCGCGCCTGTGGTCCGACGCGCAGGTCAAGAACCGGGTGGATGCCTTCTTCGAGGCCCTGGCGGCCCACAAGGCGACGACGAGGAGGTGAGGGACACGTGGTGATCGCGACGCGTACGCTGGTGGCCGGAGTGGACGTGGGAAGCACGCAGACCAAGGCGGTGATCATGAACCTGAACCGGGCCATCCTGGGCCGGGCCCTGGTGGACACGGGCGCCCGGCTGAACGAGGCGGCCCGGACCGCCTTCGAGGCCGCCCTGCAGGACGCGGGGGCCGCAGAGGACGAGGTGGCCTACACGGTAGGGACCGGCTACGGCCGGTTCAAGGTGGAGTTCGGAAACACCCAGGTCACGGAGATCAGCTGCCACGCCCGGGGTGCGGTGTTCCTTTTCCCGAACACGCGCACGGTGCTGGACGTGGGAGGGCAGGACACCAAGGCCATCCGGGTCGGGCCTAACGGGGAGGTCCTGGACTTCTGCATGAACGACAAATGCTCCGCGGGCACGGGACGGTTCCTGGGCGCCGCCAGTGCGGCCCTGGAGATTCCCCTGGGAGAATTGGGCCCGCTGGCCCTCACCGCCCGTAACCCCGTCACCATCACCACCACCTGCACGGTGTTCGCGGAGTCGGAGATCCTGGGATGGCTCGCCCGGGGCCGGAAGGTGGAGGACATCCTCATGGGGGTGCACGCGGCCATTGCGGCCCGCAGCCTCTCCCTGCTGCGCCGGGTGGGGATCGAGCCGGAACTGACCTTCACGGGCGGGGTCTCCCGGAACGTGGCCATGGTGCACCTCATCCGGGAGCTCAGTGGGGTCCCCGTGAACGTGAGCGAGGAATCCCATTATTGCGGCGCCATCGGAGCCGCCCTCTTTGCCCTGGATCACGTCCTGGTGGGCGAGCGGGTACCCGTGGCGGCCGGAACAAGGGAGGGAGAGGATGCTGGTCGCGGGCATTGACGTGGGGGCCACGTACACAAAAGCGGTTCTTCTCCAGGACGGGAACATGGTGGGTCGGGCCATGCTGCCCACGGGCTTCAACTTCGCCCGGGCCGCGGAGCGGGCTCTGCAGGGGGCCCTGGAGGAATCAGGCCTGCGCCGGGAGGAGGTGGGCTACGTGGCCACCACGGGCTACGGCCGGCACATGGTGCCGTTCCGGGATCTGGCCCTAACGGACCTCACGGCCCAGGCCTGGGCCGTCCACCGCATGTATCCCGAAGCCCGCACCATCCTGGACATCGGGGGACAGAACGTGAAGGCCATCCGGGTGGATGAGCTGGGGCGGGTCCGGGCCTTCCGCCTCAACGACAAGTGCGCGGCGGGAAGCGGGGCCTTCCTGGAGAAGACCATGCGGTACATGGGCTACACCTCCGCGGACATCGCACGGCTGGCGGAGGCTGCCAAGGAGCCCGCGGTGGTGAGCAGCGTGTGCGCGGTCTTCGCGGAAAGCGAGGTCATCAACCACCTGGTGGCGGGCCGCAGCCCGGAGGACGTGTGCGCGGGAGCCATCGTGGCGCTGGCGGAGCGCGCGGGGCAGCTCGTGAAGCGGTTGCGCGGGGAGCCCGCGTACGTGCTCACGGGCGGGCTCACCCGGGTCCCCCTCATGCGTCGACAGCTGGAGCAGAACCTCAAGATCCAGTTCCTGGTGCCGCCCGACGAGGAGGGTGTGTACGTGGCGGCCCTGGGAGCGGCTCAGCTGGCGCAGGAGCGGCTGCACAGGCTCGGGGAGCGGGCCACGGCCTAGCAGGAGGTGAGGCAGGTGCCTGAAGAGGTGAAGGCTATAGATTTCATGTACTACGTGGCCACCCCGGAGTTCATCGCCCGGTGGAACAGAGCCAAGGAGGGAGAGCTGGTGTGCCGCATGGAGCGGGCCCTGGGCGGCAGCCTCCCCAGCTTCTCCAGCATCGAGGCCATGCTGCGCGCCATGGATGAGGCGGGGGTGGAGAAGGTCTTCATCACCCAGTGCAAGATGTGGTCCTACCGAAACCACTGGATGTACATGGACACGCAGCTGGAGGAGGTCCTCCAGTATACCACCCGCTACCCGGACCGGTTCGTGGGGCTCGCGGGCTACAACCCCTACCGGATCACGGAAAGCCTGCAGGAGATCGAGCGGGCAGTCAGGCAGCATGGGTTTAAGGGCGTATACGTGCACGTCTACGGCTTCGACATCCCCCTGCACGACCGTCGCATGTATCCCCTCTACGCCAAGTGCGTGGAGCTGGATGTCCCCGTTTCCATGCAGGTGGGGCACGTGCTGGAGGGTCAGCCCTCGGAGCACGGACGGCCCATCTACCTGGACCGGATCCTGTGCGACTTTCCCACACTGAAGGTCATCGGCGCCCATACGGGCTGGCCGTGGGTGGAGGAGATGATCTCCGTGTGCTACAAGTGGGAGACGGTGTGGATCGGCATCGATGCCTGGATGCCCAAGTACCTGAAGCCGGAGCTGGTGCGCTTCATGAACAGCCGTCTGGGGCAGGACCGGTGCCTGTGGGGCACGAACGGTCTTCCGTGGAAGGAGAGCCTGCAGCAGCTGCGGGAGCTGGGTCTGAGGCCGGAGGTGTACCGGAAGGTGGTGCGGGACAACGCGGTGGCCCTGTTCCGGCTGGAAACACCGGTCGGCGTGGAATAAGGAGGAGGGAGGCCATGGAATTCCGGGATCGGGTGGCGCTCGTCACGGGAGGGGCCAGCGGCATCGGCCGGGCCACGTGCCTGGGATTCGCCGCCCAAGGGGCCCGGGTGGCGGTGGCGGATGTGAACGGAGAGGGGGCGGAGGCCGTGGCGGAGGAGATCCGCCGCGCCGATGGCCAGGCCCTGGCGGTTCTCATGGATGTCACGGATCGCGCGAGCGTGGCCGCAGGATTGCAGAGGGTTCTGGAGGCGTGGGGCCGTGTGGACGTCCTGGTGAACGCCGCAGGCTGGGATCGCATCGTGCCCTTCCTGGAGAGCACGGAAGATCTGTGGGATCGGATCATCGCCATCAACTTCCGGGGGGTGCTCAACACCTGCCACGTGGTCCTCCCCCACATGGTGGCCCAGGGCGGAGGCGTGGTGGTGAACATCAGCTCCGACGCGGGTCGGGTGGGGTCCAGCGGGGAGACGGTGTACTCGGGCGCAAAGGGGGCGGTGATCGCCTTCAGCAAGGCGCTGGCCCGGGAGGTGGCCAGGCACAACATCCGGGTGAACGTGGTGGCCCCCGGGATTACGGACACGCCCCTTCTGCGGCAGATCATCGAGGCGGGCAACGAGAAGCTGATCGACGCCATCGTCCGGTCCACGCCCATGCGCCGGATGGCCCGACCCGAGGAGGTGGCGGAGGCGGTTCTGTTCCTGGCCTCCCATCGTGCCTCCTTCATCACGGGCCAGACCCTCAGCGTCTCGGGCGGGCTCACCATGGTGTAGCCATGCGGTCCACGGAAGAGCTCATGCGGGAACACGAGGTCATCCTGGGAGCCCTGGAGGGACTGGAACGCCACCTCCACCAGGTTCAGGAGAGCGGGATCCTCCAGCCCGGCTATGTGCGGGACCTGGTGGCCTTCTGTCAGGGGTTTGTAGACCGGTGTCACCACGGGAAGGAGGAGCACTGCCTGTTTCCCTGTCTGGAGCGTCGGGGGATTCCCCGGGAGGGCGGGCCCATCGGGGTGATGTTGATGGAGCACGAGATGGGCCGGCAGCTGGTGCGCCGGATAGCGGAGGCCGTGGAACGCTACGAGGCGGGTCAGTCCACGGCCGAGGCGGTGGCGGATCTGGGGTGGCAGTACTTGGAACTGCTGCGGGCCCACATCGCCAAGGAGAACGGGATTCTCTTCCCCATGGGGGAGGCGGTGCTGCAGGCGGAGGATGACGGGCAGGTGGGGCGCTGCTACGATGGGGTCGAGCACACGCAGGGGGAAGGAGAGCACCAACGGCTGACGCGGCTGGCCGAACGCCTGCGCAGGGGATGAGGGTGGATTCCGGATCCGCGGCCATCCGGCCGCACGTGGCGGCCCTGGAGAAATCCCTCTCTCCGAAGCAGACCCAGCTGCTCCGCAGCACCTACCAGGTGCTGGCCGAGTACGGCCTCAAGCACATGACCCTGCGCCGGGTGGCGGAGCGGGCGGGGGTCAACAAGGGCCTGTTGCTCTACTACTTCGGCACCAAAGAAGACCTCATTCTCTCCACCATGCGGTGGGTCCTGGCCCGGGTGGGGCGGCGGATCTACGCCGCGGTGAGTCAGGCGGGGAGTGCGGAGGACAAAGTGCGGGCCACCATCGATGCCATCTTCGTGGATCCCCGGGCGAACCGCGATTTCTACCTGGTGTACCTGGACCTGGTGGGTACCGCGGCCCGACAGCGCCGCTTTCAGGAGCTCAGCGCGACCTTTCGGAACATCGTGGATGCGGTGTACGCGCACATCATCGAGGAGGGCGTAAGGGAAGGAGCCTTCCGGGTGCGGGACGTTCAGGAGGCGGCCTCCGTGGTACGGGCTGTGGTGGACGGGTTCTTCCTCCAGTGGCTCCACGAGCCCGACCTGGAGGCCACCCACCCCGTGGTCCGGGAGCGGTGCAAGCAGGCCATCTTCACCTACCTGAGGGCCGGGTAGGGGTCCCCTTACCGGCCGAACCTTCCCGGCCGATCCCGCCCGCCCACCCCCCGCACCAGGTCCCGGACGACTCCGATCAGCATGTCCGTGAGGGTTTCGAAGATCGCCTCTCCCTCCTCCTGGGTGGCCTCCGCGGGCGCCCCGCAGTACGCCTGCTCAAGCCCCATCGCCCGGAAGTCCCGAAGCCCCCTCCGGATGGCCTCCACCAGGCTCACGGGGATCGGCGGCAGGGAGCGCATGCGCTCCCGGTCCACCAGCTCCGGCCGCTCCGCCAGCACCAGGGAGGTCTCATACCGACCCGCATGACAGGCGCCGCTTCGGAACTCCTCCACAAGGCGCGCTGCCCGCTCCCACCGGGTGAGGTCGAGGTATCCCACCACCGCACCCGTTTGGGCCTCCACCGCGTCCAGGGCCCGGTGGATGGTGCGCACGTGCTCGGGCTCGAGGTGGTTGTTGACCACCACCAGGTGCCGGAAGCCCTGCCGGAACAGGTCCGTGCACAGATCCACGAGGAGGGCAAACAGGGTCTCCTCCGAGAGGCTCACCGCACCGGGGAAGTCACCCGCGTAGCGGGTGACTCCGTAGGGGATGGGCGGGAGCACCAGGATCTGTACCTCGGGATCACCCCGGAGGCGCGCCGCGGCCCTCCGGCACATCCCCAAGGAGATGAGGAGATCGGTTCCGAGAGGCGCATGTGGACCGTGTGGCTCCACCGCCCCCACGGGCAGGAGCAGGACCGGGATCCGCCCGTCTCGCAGCAGGGCCTCCACCCGCGGCCAGGTCAGAGCCGCGAACTCCACGCTCAGATCAGGAGGTACCGTCGCCGCACCTCCTCGTTGCGTTGCAGATCCTCCACCGTTCCCTCGAACCGGATCCGGCCGTCGTCGATGATGTACCCCCGATCCGCAATCCGGAGCACCGCGGGCACATTCTGCTCCGCGAGCAGCACCGTGAGCCCGGATCGCTTGAGCATCCGGATGCGCTCCTCCAGCGCTCGCACCAACAGGGGTGCCAGCCCCTCCATGGGTTCGTCCAGCAGTACGAGATCCGGGTTTCCCACCAGCGCCCGGGCGATGGCGAGCATCTTCTGCTCCCCGCCGCTCAGAGCGCTTCCCCGATGGTGGCGCTTTTCCCGCAGCACGGGGAAGAGATCGAACACCCGATCCAGCGTCCAGTAACCGGATCCACGGGAGCGGGAGGCGATCTCCAGGTTCTCCCGGACCGTGAGGTCCGGGAAGATGCGGCGGTCATCGGGCACGTACGCGATCCCCCGATGCGCGATGCGGTGCGGCGGGAGCCCCGTGACGTCCTCCCCCCGGTACCGGATCCGTCCCCGTCGGGGCGGGGTGAGGCCCACGATGCTCCGGAGGGTGGTGGTCTTGCCCGCCCCGTTCCGACCCAGCAGGAACACCACCTCACCCTCCAGGGCCCGCAGGGAGACATCGAAGAGCACGTGGCTCTGCCCGTAGTAAGTGTGGATGCCCTCCACCTCAAGCATCGGCGCTTCCCAGGTACGCGGCCTGCACCTCAGGATGCCGGCGTACCTCCTCGGGGCTTCCCTGCACCACGGTCCGGCCGTGGTGCATCACCACGATGCGGTGGGCCGCCGCGAACACCACCTCCATGTCGTGCTCACAGAAGAGCACCGTGAGCCCTTCCTCCCGGTTGAGACGGCTCAATAGCCGCAAGGTGGCCGCCGTCTCCTCCGGAGACATCCCCGCGGTGGGCTCGTCCAGAACCAGGAGCTTCGGGCGGCTGGCGAGGGCGATAGCGATCTCCAGGATGCGCTGGTCCCCGTGGGAGAGGGCCCCTGCGGGGTGGTGGGCTTTGTCCGCGAGCCCCACGTGCTCCAGGATGGCCCACGTCTCCCGCATGGCAAACCGGGAGGCGGGAAGCGCGAGGTGGAAGGTTTTCCGGTGGCGGCTCAGCACCGCCACTTGCACGTTGTCGAAGACCCTGAGCCGGGGGAAGACGTTGGCGATCTGGAACGTGCGACCGATGCCGAGCGCGCAACGTCGATACGCGGGCCACCGGGTGATCTCCCGACCCTGGAAGGTCACCCGTCCGCGATCCGGCTGGAGCACCCCGGTGATGAGGTGGAACAGGGTGGTCTTCCCGGCACCGTTGGGACCGATCACCGCCACCACCTCCGTCTCCTGGACCTCCAGGGTGGCTCCCCGTAAAGCGGGAAACCCGCCGAAGGCCTTGTACAGCCCCTCCGCCAGGAGCAGGTTATCCATGGACATCCCCCGCGGGTGCGGGCTGGGGTGCGGGCTCAGGAGCCTTCTGGGCGTGCCGGGCTCTCAGGGTCCCCAGGATCCCCTCCGGCAGGAAGAAGATGAGCAGGATGAGGAGGACCCCGAGGATCAGGGTCCAGTACTCCGTGTACCGGCCCGCAAAGGTTCGCAGGGTCACCACCAGGGCCGCGCCGAGGAGCGGTCCCGGAAACGTGAACCATCCGCCCAGCAGGCACATCACGAGGATCTCCAGCGACAGCACCCAGCTGAGCATGTTGGGAAACACGGATCGCTCGAGGGTGACGTACAGGACGCCCGCGACCCCTGCGAAGAGGGCGGCCAGGACCATGGCCGCGAGCTGGTGCGCCCGCACCTGGATCCCCACCACCTGACACCGCTGCGGGTTGTCCCGGATGGCCTGCAAGGTGAGGCCGAAGGGAGAGCGCACCACCGCCCACAGCACGAGCAGGGAAGCCACCACGGTGGTCAGGATGAACAGGTACGCGCCTCCCAGGGGCTTTAGCCCCGCGGGGAGGGGAATCCCGTGAAGGCCGTTGTCCCCGCCGGTCACGGGATACCACCGGAGGGCCACGATCCACACGAAGGAACCCAGGGAGAGCTGCAGCATGCCGAAGTACAGGCGCTCAAGCCGCACGCACACGAGACCGATGAGGAGGCCCGCCAGCGCCGCCGCGGCGGGGCCCGCGAGGAACGCCACCCAGGCGGGCCAGTGGAGCTTCGTGATCCCGATGGCCAGGGTGTAGGCGCCGATTCCGTAGAACACCGCATGGTGGAACTGGTACAGCCCCCCGAATCCCAGCACGAGGTTGAGGCTGGTGGCCAGCAGCCCCGTCACCAGGATCAGGGCGATCAGGTACACGTAGAAAGGCGGCAGGAAGGCTGGCGCCCCGAAGAGGGCCGCAAGGAGCACACCCACACCCAGCCGGGTGCCGTTCACCATACGGATCGCAACAGCCCTTGAGGCCGCACGAGGAGCACCCCGGCGGTGATGGCGTAGGGGAAGGCGATGGCGAACTGCGGCCAGATCAGCAGTCCCACGGAGTGGGCCACGCCGAAGAGCAGGGATCCCACCAGCGCCCCCCAGAGATTCCCGAGGCCGCCGATGATCACGATGAGGAAGCTCTCGATGAGCAGGGTGTGATCCATGCCGAGGGTGATGCTGGTGGTCGGGGCCACCAGGGCTCCGCCGAGTCCCGCGAGGAAGCAGCCCACCCCGAAGGCCACCGCGAACACCCGCCCCACGTCGATCCCCAGGACCGCCACCATCTCCCGGTCCGTGGCCGCGGCCCGCGCGATCTTCCCGATCCGCGTGCGGTGTACCAAGAGCCACAGGCCCCCCGCCACCAGAGGCCCGGCCCCTAGCAGCACCAGGTTGTACCGGGGCAGGGCCACGCCCAGAACAGAGACGGCGCCCTGAAGTCCCTCCGGCGGCACGAGGGAGCGGTACGTCGGGCCCCAGCTGAGCTTCACGAGGTCGTTGAGGACGAGCATGACGCCGAAGGTGAAGAGGATGAGCATGAGGTGCTCCCGATGGTAAAGGCGGCACAGGAGCGTCCGTTCCACCGCAAGTCCCACCGCGGCGGTGACGATGGGAGCCGCTGCGAGGGCCACCCACAGTCGTGCGGGGGACCCTCCCATCGCCTCCGCCACCGTCCAGGCCACGAAGGCGCCGATCATGTACAGGGATCCGTGAAAGACGTTCGGAACCCGCAGCACGCCCAGCACCAAGCTCAGCCCCGCGGCCACGATGAACAGAATCATGGCCCGGCTCAGGCCCACCAGCAGCTGGCCCAGGATGGCCACGGGATCCACCTTACCGCCCCTGCGCCCTCGCTCGCTGGATGTCCTCGCAGGTGGGCATGGCCTCACGTCCCGGGATGGTCACCAGGTTCCCGGCCATCAGGAACGGAAACTGGGGGTCCCGCCTCGTGCGGCCGAAGAACAGGGGGAGGACCGCCTGATGGTCGCAGGCCCGCATCTCCACCTCTCCCACGGGCGTGCGGATCCGCAGCCCCTCCAGGGCTTCGATGAACCGCTCCCGGTCGAGCGACCGGGCCCTGCGGTAGGCCTCCGCGATGAAGTGGGCGGTGATGTAGCCATGGAAGGCGGGAAAGCCCGGCGGGTCCCGGTAGGCGGCCTGGAACCGCCGCACGAACTCCCGGTTGTCCGGGCTCTCAGGGTAGTAAAAGAGATAGTCCGTGGTGCCCCACACCCCTTCAGGGGCCGCGGTCCCCAGCGGCCGCAGCACCGTGACGTCGATGGCGGTGTGAATGGCGGAGGGGACGCGCTCCGCGAACCCGATGACCTTCATGGTGCGCAGCAGGTTGGCCATGCCCGCCCCGCCCGTGCCGAAGAAGGCCGCATCGGGCCTGGCCTGCAGGATCTGGGTGAGGTACGGGACGAGATCCGGTTCCCCTGTCCGCCACCAGGTCTGCCCCAGCAGGGTGACCTCGGGCTTCGCGCGCTTCATGAACCGCCAGAAGGAGTTGGTGACCGCATGTCCGTACTCGTAGTCCTCCGCACCGATCCAGAACCGGGCATAACCCCGCCGGGAGAGGGCGTGGGCCAGGGCCTTGCCCGCCATGGCGGTGTTCTCCGAGGTGCTGAACACGTACCGGTGCCCCTTGGCCCCGGTGATCTGCTCGCTCTTGCTGATCCACACGATAAAGGGCACCCGCTGCTCCCGGGCGAAGGCGGAGATGGCGAGGGCCGTGGCGCTGTTGATGGTACCCACCAGGAGGTCCACCCGCTCCTGCAGCACGAGCTCCCGAGCCATGCTGAGCCCGATCTCCGGGCTGAACTTCTCATCCCGGGTAACGAACTCGATGCGGGCGCCGAGCACCCCCTCCCGGTTGATCTCCTCCAGGGCCAGCCTGAATCCGTTGAGGGCATCGTTCCCGAAGACCGCGGGCGGCCCGCTGTAGGTGTCCACCACCCCCACCTTGATGTTCCGATCGAGTCGCGGTGAGGGTCCCGCCCCCGCACGGGACATGGTCACCGCCACCATCCCCAGGATGACCAGCACCGCAAGTCTCCGCATGTGCATGCCACTTCCTCCTTTCCGAGGATCTCCGCCCCGGGCAGGGGCGAACCCGTGGTTTGGTTCTCTGGGCCAGGACGGGATTCCTTTCAGCCGGCCCGGAGGGCATGGAGGACGGATTTCAGGGCCTCTCTGAACCGCTCCAGCTCCTGCGGGGTGCCCACGGTGACCCGGATCCAGCTGGCATCCTCAGGTCCCGGCCGCACGATCACTCCCCGTTGGAGCAGACCCTCGTACACCCGGCGGGCGGGGAGGCCCGCATCGAACCACACGAAGTTCGCCACGCTGGGGTAGGACCGGAGCCCGGCTTCTACGCCCAGCTCCTCCAGGGATCGCCGGCCCGCAGCCACCACCGCCAGGGTCCGGGCCACGTGCGCCTCGTCTTCCAGCGCCGCCAGGGCCGCAGCCTGAGCGGCGGCGCTCACCTGGAAGGGCTCCCGTACCCGCCGCACCGCTTCCAGAACTTCCGGCGGGGCCACCAGGTACCCCACGCGCAGGCCCGCAAGCCCGTACACCTTGGAGAACGTGCGCAGCACCGCCATCCGCCGGCCCTCCCGCACCCAGCGGAGCCCATCCGGGTAGTCCGCCGCCGCGTCCCGAGCGAACTCCCCGTACGCCTCGTCCAGAACCACGAGGACCCCTTCCGGCAAGCGTTCCAGGAAACCCCGGAGGTCCCGTTCCGGCACATAGGTCCCCGTGGGGTTATTGGGGTTGCACAGGATCAGCAGCCGCGCATTTCCCCCTGCCTCCAGGAGTCTTCCCAGGTCGGGCCGGCCGAGCTCGTCCAGGGGAACCGCTGTCTCCCGGGCTCCCCGCATCCGCGCGAACACCGCGTACAGGGGGAAGGTGGGCCACGGATAGACCACGGAATCCCCGGGATCGAGGTAAGCCTCTGCCAGGAGCCTCAGGAGGGCGGTGCTCCCCGCGCCCACCTCCACCCACTCCACGGGAACCCGCAGCTTCCTCGCCAGGGCCGAGCGCAGCTCCCAGCCCCCCTCATCCGGATAGCGACCGAGAGAAGGACCTGCGGCCACCAGGGCCTCCAGCGCCCGGGGAGAAGGGCCGAGGGGGTTTTCGTTGCTCGCCAGCTTCACCAGATCTGACCTTCCGAGGGTGCGACGCAGCTGCCCGGACAAGCCACCCGCCATGTAGGTGGGGATGCGGCGGAGGGCCGCACGTGCCCTGGGATCCAGCTCCATGAAAGCACCTCCGCTTGGAAATTCGCACCTCTTCCGAAGATTTCCTGTGCCCGGGAGAAGGGAAAAGGGTCCGGACATCGAACGGTTTTGGGTGATCTTAGACAGGATGGGAGAGCGCCGGATCATCAACCCGCCTTCGCTTCCCGCTCCGAGAGGGTACAGTCATGGCGTCCTCGTGCGGGGCGGTGACCTGTTGTTCCTGGGAGGCCAGGACGGCAGCGATCCCCAGGGTCGGCTCGCTCCGGATCTCGTGGGGCAGTTCCGGCAGGCGCTTGCGAACCTGCAGGCGGTGGTGGAGGCGGCAGGAGGAACCCTCCAGGACGTGGTGAAGCTCAACATCTTCGTGCGGGATCGTGTGGCCTACCTGGAGCATCGGAGATCCCTGGGAGAAGTGTTCCGGGCGTTCTTCGGCGGGTACTACCCCGCCTTGGCCCTCTTCGAGGTCACCGGCTTCTTCCGGGAGGAGGCTCTGGTGGAAATCGAGGGGATCGCGGTGATTCCACGGAAGGAGGGGTAAATCCGGAAAGGGGGAGGGCCGGACGGAGGACGTCCGGGGATGGCACTCGCTGGGAAGGGGGGGTGAGCATGGAGGCACGGGTCAAGGCGCTCACCTACGGCTCGTACATTCGGACGGATGACCTGCTTTCCCTCCAGACACGCCTCAGCCACGCGCACGATGAGCTGCAGTTCATCATTGTTCACCAGGTGTTCGAGCTGTGGTTTAAGCTCCTGCTCTTCGAGCTGGAGTCCGTGCGGGAGGCTCTGGATCAGGGCGAGCTGCGGGGTGCCGTGCGCCTGTTGCGGCGGGTGGCGGAAATCTGTCGGGTCATGACGGGCGGGTTCGATGTGCTGGAGACCATGCGGCCATGGGACTTTCTGGAGTTCCGGTCGCATCTCCGGCCCGCAAGCGGCTTCCAGAGTCGGCAGTTCCGGGAGGTGGAGTTCCTCTCGGGCCTGAAGGATCCCCGTTACCTCCGGAGCTTCGAGGAGGAGCCTGAGGATTTGAAGGTGCTCCGGCGGCGGCTGGAGGAACCCAGCGTGTGGGACGCCTTCGTGGGCCTGTTGCATCGCCGGGGACTTGCGGCCTCCTCCGAGGCGGAGCTGCTGCACGCTCTCATCCACATCCACCGAGAGCCCGCTCTCCGAGATCTCGACGAGCTGTGTGAGGCCCTCCTGGGCTACGACGAAGCCTTCTCCCTGTGGCGGCACCGCCACGTGCTGATGGTGGAACGGATGATCGGAGCCCGTCCGGGGACGGGACAGGAGGACGTGCAGCGGACGGTGGGATCTTCGGAGGGGAACTACTTCACCGGGGTGGACTACCTGCGGGCCACCCTCTCTAAGCGGTTCTTTCCCCTCCTGTGGGAGGCCCGGACCTTCGTGGAGCGAGAGGCATGAGGGATCCGCTCCTGCGCTGGCGGGAGGAGTTCCCCGTTCTGGAGCGCACCACCTACCTGGTGTCCCACTCCATGGGAGCCATGCCCCGCTCCGCCCGGAGGTGGGTGGAGCGATACCTGCGGCTGTGGGAGGAGCGGGGCGTGCTGGCCTGGGAGGAGTGGGAGGAGTACTTGCGCGAGCACGCGAACCGGGTCTCCACGCTCCTTCGAGCCCCCGAGGGCAGCGTGGTCCTGCACCAGAACGTCTCCACCCTCTTCTGCCTCCTCCTCTCTGCCCTCGTCCCTTGCAGAGGTCGTACCCGGGTGGTGGCCACGGAGCTGAACTTCCCCTCTCTTCTCTATGCCCTCCAGATGCACCGGGACCTCCACGTGGAAGTCCACCTCCTCCGAAGCCCGGACGGGGTCACGATCCCTCTGGAGGCGTGGGAGGACGCGGTGGATTCGGACACCCTCGCGGTGGTGGTGGATCACGGGATCTTCCGGTCGGGATTCCTGCAGGACGTGGAGACCATCACGGAAGTGGCGCACCGGCACGGGGCCTGGGTGATCGTGGACGCCTACCAGACCGCGGGATGCGTCCCCATCGATGTGCAAACCTGGGGGGCGGACGCGGTGCTGGGAGGCTCCCACAAGTGGCTGTGCGGGGGGCCGGGGGCGGCGTGGATGTACGTGCGGCCCGAACGACTCCCGGAGCTGCGGCCGCGGATGGTGGGGTGGTTCGGCCACCGGGATCCGTTTGCCTTCGAGCTCCGGCTGGAGCCGGCCCCGGACGCCATGCGGTTCGCTACAGGGACGCCGGGGATCCCCGGACTCTTCACGGCTCGAGCGGGGCTGGAGGTGGTGCTGGAGGTGGGGGTGGAGGCCATTCGGGAGAAGTCCGTCCGGCTCACCCAGCGCATGATCGAGCAGGCGGACGCCCTGGGCCTCCGGGTCAACACCCCTCGGGATCCCGCGCAGCGGGGAGGAATGGTGGTGGTGGACTTCCCCGGTGCGGAGCAGGTGGCCCGGGAGCTGGTACGACGGGGCGTCCTCGTGGACTACCGGCCCCGGGCAGGCATCCGGATGTCCGCGCACTTCTATACCCATCCGGGGGAGGTGGAACGCGCCTTCGAGACCATCCGGGAGCTCCTAGAGCTGGTGGCCCGCTAGTGCAGGGGAACGCGGTGAGGTCGCGGAGGCTGCACTACCGGCGCAGCTCTCTCGGAAGGCCACGAAGAGCCGGGTCGGCCGTTCCTCAGACACCGGGAGCGTAGGTCCCCTCGCGTAAAATGGAGAACTGTGGAGCCCCGGACCGTTCTACTCCGCCTTCGGGATGTGGTCCTGGATCTGGGACGGAGGGTCTACGTGGTGGGGGTTCTCAACGTGACCCCGGATTCCTTCTACGTCCGGGCCCGGCACCCTGATCCCGAGGCCGCGCTCGCCCGGGCCCATGAGATGGCACGGGAGGGGGCGGACCTCATTGAGGTAGGAGGAGAATCCGCACGGCCAGGCGCACCCGTTTCCGCTTCGACGGAGATCGAGCGGGTGGTCCCCATCCTCCTCCGCATCCGGGAGGAAGTGAAGCTTCCCGTGATCGTGGAGACCACGAAATTCGAGGTGGCCCGGGAAGCTCTCCATGCGGGCGCGGTGGCCATCAACGATGTGAGCGGCTTGGCGGATCCTCGGTTGGCTGATCTCGCCGCGGAGTTCGGCGCAGGGCTGGTGATCCTGCACCGGCGTGGACCTCACAAAGTCCCGCACCCAGACCTGCGGTACGGGGATGTGGTGGCCGAGGTGCGAGGATTCCTCGCGCGGAAAGCGGAGTTCGCGTGCTCGCGGGGAGTTCCCCGGGACGGGATCCTCCTGGATCCGGGTTTCAGCTTCGACAAGCAGCCCCGCCACGATGTGGCCCTCCTCCTGCGTCTTCCCGAGCTCCTCGCGCTCGGGTACCCCGTGTACCTGGCCACCTCCCGCAAGAACTACCTGCGCGATCTCGTGGGGCTTCCCCCCGAGGAGCTGCTCGAAGCCACCGCGGCTGCGGTGGTCCTGGGGATCGAGCGGGGAGCCCGGGTGATCCGGACGCACGACGTCCGCTTCATGGTCCGGATCGCCCGCACCATGGAGGCGCTCCTGGGCCTGGCCCAGGCTGCCCAGGTGGATGCCCCTGCCGCGGAGTGACCGCATGGACCTCGGCTCAAAACCCTTGGGGCGCAGACGCCTCGCGCTCGGGGTTCTCGCCGCCTGTCTGGGGCTGAGCCTCGGGGCGGGAATCGCCCTGGGCTCCGTCCGGGTGCCGTTCGGAGTGGCGGTGCGGGCTCTTCTTTCCGGGCCGGAGCGCGTCGCCCCGGAGGTGTACGCCATCGTGGTGGAGCTGCGAGCTCCTCGGGTCCTGCTGGCGGCGGCAGTGGGGGCGGCTCTGGCTTCCAGCGGTGCCACCTATCAGGCCCTCTTCCGCAACGAGCTGGCGGATCCCTACGTGATCGGGGTCAGCGCGGGAGCCGCCCTGGGGGCCGTGGCCGCGCTCTCCGTGGGGGCGGGCGGACCCACCGTACCGGTCACCGCGTTCCTGAGCGCCCTCGCCACGGTCACCGTGGCCTTCCGCATCGCCCGCCGCGGCAGTGGGATCCGGATGGAGGACCTGTTGCTGGCGGGCCTGGCCCTCAGCGCCCTCCTGACCGCGGCCACCTCCCTCCTCCTCGTGCTCTCCTCCGGAACCCTGCAGCAAGCCCTGACCTGGCTTCTGGGCGGGTTCGGCGGACGGAGTTGGTTCCACCTGGCCCATGCTCTCCCTTTCCTGGTCCTGGGGTACATTCTGGTCCAGGTCCGGTGGCGGGAGCTGAACCTGCTGCTCCTGTCTGAAGATGAGGCCTGGGCCCTCGGCGTGGACGTCGCCCGGGCCCGGCGGTGGTTGGTGGGAGGAGCGACCCTCATGAGCGCGGCCTCGGCGTCGGTCGCGGGCCTCATCGGATTCGTGGGGCTTCTGGTTCCACATCTGGTGCGGCGCCTGGTGGGTCCGGACCATCGGCTTGTGCTCCCCGGCTCGGCCCTGGCCGGGGGCGCACTGTTGGTGGAGGCGGACCTCCTCGCACGCACCGTCGCGCCCCCCACAGAGGTCCCCGTGGGCGTGGTCACGGCCTTCCTTGGGGTTCCGTTCTTCCTATGGCTGTTGCGACGGGGGATCACGGGATAGGATGGAGGCGACGGCCGGATTCGAACCGGCGGTCGGGGTTTTGCAGACCCCTGCCTTGCCTCTTGGCTACGTCGCCTCGACCCTGGAGCGGGCGACGGGATTTGAACCCGCGACCTTCGGCATGGCAAGCCGACGCTCTACCGCTGAGCTACACCCGCGCTCCCTGCAACTCCCATTATAGGGTTGCGGTCCACTCCCCCGCAACGGTACCGTGGTTCGGGGCGGGTGGCGAAACCGGAAAACGCGGCGGACTTAAACTCCGCTGGCCCGAGGGGGCCTTGTGGGTTCGAATCCCACCCCGCCCACCAGAAACCCGACCCCTAGGCATCGGGTTTACTCCCGGACGTAGGGCCGGCCCACGGTGCTGGGGAAGCGCCTGCGGCCAATGACCGCCGCCACCACCGCCAGGGTTAGGGCGTACGGGATCATGGACACGAAGTAAAACGGCACCCGCTCCTTCACCCCGGGGGTCACCGCCACCGCGGATGCGAACCCGTCCGCGAACCCAAACAGCAGGGCCGCTCCCAGCGCCATCAGCGGCTCCAGCCCCGCGAACACCACGCACGCGAGCGCGATGAAGCCTCTGCCCGCGGAGATCTCCTTCACCAGGGCTCCGAACCAGCCGAGGGGCAGAAAGGCCCCCCCCAGTCCCGCCAGGGTTCCTCCCAGGGTGGCGGCCAGGAGTCGCAGACGGTCCACCCGCAGTCCCGCCACGTCCACCGCCTCGGGCCGTTCCCCTACCGCGCGGATGCGAAAGCCCAACACGGTGCGATGGAGCAGCAGGTGCGCCAGCACCGCGGCCGCCACTGCGCCCAGGGTCACGGGGCTCACTTGGCCTATGGGCGTGCGCAGCCGCGGCACCATGAGCTCGTGGGGAAACACGTGGATGCCCGGAA
>JAVKHN010000014.1:0-44353 GCA_031459935.1 Candidatus Sysuimicrobium calidum
GGGCCCGGCGGTTGGTGACCACCGTGCGTTCAGGCACGGTCCTTCTCCCGCGGGCGCACGAAAACGGCCCGGGCGGAGCACACGCGCTCCCCGTCCCGGAGAATCTCCCCCCGGGTCGCCACCAGCCGCAGACCCTCCTCCTCCAGCCAGCCCCGCACGCGCAGTGCATCCCCGGGACGGACGGATGCGTGGAAGCGCAGCTCCATGCGGGCGGTGAGGGCGTAATCTCCCCGGCGGTACAGGAGGTTGGCCATCACGTCGTCCAGCACCGCGGCCAGGATGCCGCCGTGCACGATGCCCTCATACCCCACGTGCAGGTCTGTAGGCCGGAATTCCGCGGTGAGCACCCCGTCCTGCTCCGTAAAGGAGAGTCGCAGCCCGATGGGGTTGTGCGGGCCGCACACGAAGCAGCGATCCGCGCGCATCCCTACTCCTCCCCGGTTCTCCGCCCGCGCTCGAAGGTCCCGGACCGCCCGCCCGTCTTGCGCTCCAGCCACACGTCCGTGATGACCATCTCCCGATCCAGGGCCTTGCACATGTCGTAAATGGCCAGCGCCGCCCCCATCACGGCCACCAGCGCCTCCATCTCCACTCCCGTGCGGGCCACGGCCCGGGCCGTGGCCCGGATCTCCACGCACGACCGCGCCTCGTCCAGCTGGAAGGAGAGCTCCACGCCCGCGAGCGGGATGGCGTGGCAGAGGGGTACAAGCTCCCAGGTGCGCTTCGCCGCCTGGATCCCCGCCAGCTGCGCCACCGCGAGCACGTCTCCCTTCGCCACGTCCCCTTCCCGGATGCGGCGCAGGGTTTCCGGCCGCATGCGGACCTCCCCCCGGGCCGTGGCCTCCCGGAGGGACTCGGGTTTGTGCGCCACGTCCACCATCCGGGGCCGGCCCGCGGCGTCCAAGTGGGTCAGATCTCCCATGGTCGTCTCCTTCAATCGAAGAGCCGCACCCGCACCACGCTCCCCTCGGGGAGCGTGGTCCCGCGCGGAACCCGCACGTATCCGGCCGCCCGGGTCATGGTGGTGATCATCCCCGAAAGCCCCAGGATGGGTTCCGCGACGAGTTCCTCCTGCTCCCACCGCACCGCCACCCGCACGAACTCGTCCCGCTCCCGGGGCGCCCGGAGGGCCTTCTGCAGGCGTGCGGGCACCTCCCGCGGGCCCCGGAGATCCTGACGCAGCCCCAGCATGGCCTCCAGCACGGGGCGTACAAACACCTCGAAGGCCACCATGGCGGAGACGGGATGGCCCGGCAGCCCCACCACCGCCCGTCTCCGGCACGCCGCCAGAATGGTGGGCTTTCCGGGCCTCATGGCCACCCCGTGCACCAGGATCCCGGGCTCTCCCAGCCGCGGGATCGCTGAAGCCAGGATGTCGCGGGCCCCCACGGAGCTCCCTCCGGAGACGAGCACCATCTCGCTCGTGCGCAGGGCCTCCTGGAGAGCCGCGACCACCGCATCCTCCTCGTCGGGGAGGATCCTCCCCGGGAGCGGGACGCCGCCCAGCCGGGCCACCAGGCCGCTCAACCCGCAGAGGTTCATGTCCCGCACCTGCCCCGGGCGCGGCAGGTGATCCGGAGGCACCACCTCGTCCCCCGTGCTGAAGATCGCCACCCGAGGGGCAAGCCACACGGGCACGTCCACGATCCCCAGGCCCGCAAGGAGCGCGAGCTCCTGAGGCCGGATGCGGGTGCCTGCGGAGACCGCCACCTCTCCCCGCCGGATGTCCTGGCCCTGCCGGATCACGTTCTCCCCGGGATGCACGGGGCGGAGGACCTCGAGCCGGTCGGCCGCAAGCCGGCAGTGCTCCTGCATCACCACTGCGTCCGCCCCCCCGGGCAGCATCCCGCCCGTGGGGATCCGGGCGGCCTCTCCCAGTCCGATCCCGAAAGTGACCACCTCGCCCATGCGGATCTCCCCCACCACCCGCAGGCGGGCGGGGCGGCCCTCTGCGGCCTCCCCGACGTCCCCGGCCCGGACCGCGAACCCGTCCACCGTGGACCGGTCGAAGGGGGGGAGGTCCTGGGTCGCCGTGAGATCCGCGGCCACCACCCGGTCCAGGGACTGCTCCAGGGGCACCACCTCCCTCCCCCGTGGCTGGGGACGCACGGCCTCCAGGAACCGCTCCAGGGCCTCCTCCACCGTGGCGAGCCGCGCGAACGCCCGCATGCGGCCTCCCTAGCGAGAAGGCGTGGGAGAGGGGGAAGGGGAGAGGAGGGTGATGGGCACGATGTCCGACGGCTCCCCCGCCCGCCGGACGATCTGCCAGGCACGCCGCTGCGGGTCGTAGCGCACCTTGTCCCCCACCTGCACGGTGACGAAGAAGGAGTACGGAACCGAGTACGGCTTGCGGTCCACCACGATGACGTAGTGGGGAGGTTCCTCGTACTTATCGTCCACCCATCCCAGCACCACCCTTCCCTGTTCCTCGCAGGAGGGGAGGATCTGGGCGAAGACCGCAGCCGCCACCACGACTCCCAGGATCGCCTTGAGTCCCATACCACCTCCTCAGGCAAAAAGGATCCCCTACAAGCCTACTACGTCCTCCACGGACCGCCCACCCGCCCGGCCCGCGGTCGCGTCCCGACCGTGCTATGCTGGGCGTGGGGCCGTGTGACACGGGCGTGACGAACCCGTGCCCTTCGTGAGGCAGGATGGGCCACAGGATCCTGGTGGTGGACGACGAGCCCCACATCGTGGAGCTCGTCCGGTACAACCTCGAGCAGGAGGGGTTCGAGGTCCGGGTGGCCTACGACGGCCAGGAGGCCCTCCGGCTCGCCCGCGTGGAGACTCCGGATCTGCTCATCCTGGATCTTATGCTGCCCTACGTGGACGGGCTGGAGGTCTGCCGCATCCTGCGGCGGGAGAGCACGGTGCCCATTCTGGTTCTCACCGCGAAGGACGCGGAGATGGATCGGGTGGTGGGGCTGGAGTCCGGAGCGGACGATTACGTCACCAAGCCCTTCAGCCCCCGGGAACTGGTCGCCCGGGTACGGGCCATCCTCCGGCGCACGCGGCCCGATCCCGCACTTCCAAAGCTCTCCCCACCCCTTGCGGCCGGGGACCTGGTGCTGGATCCCAACACCCGGGAAGTGACCCTCCGCGGACGGCCCGTGGAGCTCACCACGAAGGAGTTCGAGCTGCTGCGCCTCATGATGGCCCACCCCAACCGGGTGTTCAGTCGGGATGCGCTTCTGGAGCACATCTGGGGCTACGACTACTTCGGGAGCAGCCGCACCGTGGACATGCACATCAGCCGCCTGCGGGATAAGATCGAGGACGATCCCGCCTCCCCCACCTACATCGTCACCGTGCGGGGGGTAGGGTACAAGTTCAGGCCGCCGGAGGGCGGCGTGCGCCGGGCCCGGAAGAGCGGCCGATGAGCCTGCGCGGCCGTCTGCTGCGGAGCTACCTCGTGGTGGTCACGGTGGCGCTCCTGAGCGCGGGAGCCTACGTGATCCGGGCGGTGGAGCGCCGGTACATGGACAGCTACACTTACGCCCTCCAGGTGCAGGCCCGGCTGGTGGCGGAGGGCATTCGCCCGCAGCTGCGGACGGGCGCGGACTTCCGGGTGCTGGAGGAGCGGGCCCGGCAGTTCGCCTGGCGGCGGGGCGTGTACATCGGGGTCCGGGACCCTCACGGTCGGAAGCCCCACCTCGGACCGGCGCAACCCCCTCCACCCCACGAGGTCCTGGAGGCCCTCCAGCGCGGGGAGCCCACCTCGGCCCAGCGGTGGGATTCCACGACCGGGGAGGTACGCCTCTTCGCCGCCTATCCCGTGGTGGAGCAGGGCCGGGTGCTGGGGGTGGTGCACGTCTCCGCGCCTCGGCGGTGGGTGGACCGGCAGCTGGTACCCATCTGGTGGGCCTTTGCCACCGCGGGCGTGCTGGCCCTGGTGGTGAGTGCCTTCTTCGGGTTCCGGATCGCCCGGAGCATCGCCCGGCCCCTCAAGGAGCTGGAGCGGGCTGCGGAGGCCCTGAGCCGGGGGGAGTACACCCGCACCGTTCCCGCCACGGACCGGGATGAGGTGGGGCGGCTGGGACTGGCCTTCAACCGGCTGGGCCAGCGGTTACAGCAGACCATCGAGGACATCCGGGCGGAGCGCAACCGCCTGGAGGCGGTTCTCGCGGCCATCCGGGACGCGGTGGTGGCCATCGGCCCCGGTGGGGAGATCCAGCTCTACAACCGCGCCGCGGAGGAGCTGCTGGGACTGCGTCCGGAGGCGCTGGGCCGACCCGTGGAGGAGGCCCTGGGCGGTTCTCCCCTTGCCGCCATGCTGCGGGAGGCTGCGGGCGGGAAGGTGCTCAGCGAGGAGCTGGCCCTCTCCGGGGAGAGCGGTCGGGTGGTGGAGGTGAGCACGAGTCCCATCCGAGCCGCGGAGGGCCGGTTCGAGGGGGCGGTGGCGGTGGTGCGGGACGTCACGGAGCTGCGGCGCACGGAGCGGATGCGCCGGGAGCTCATCGCCAACGTGGGCCACGAGCTCCGCACTCCCCTCACCAGCATCAAGGGGTTCGCGGAGACCCTGCTGGCCGGGGCTTTGCACGATGCGAAGCACGCCCGAAAGTTTCTGGAGATCATCGAGCTCGAGGCGAACCGGCTCATGAAGCTGGTGGACGATCTGTTGGATCTCTCCCGGCTCGAGACCAAAGGGGTCACCTTCGAGCTCCGGCCCGTGGACCTGGATGGGATCTGCCGGGGGGTCGTGGAGCGCACCCTGCCCCGCGCGGAGGAGGCGGGAATCCGCCTGACCTACACGGGAGAAGGCCCCCTTACCGTGCTGGCTGACCCCGACCGGGTGGAACAGGTCCTCACCAACCTGGTGGACAACGCGCTGAAGTTCACCCCCGAGGGAGGTGAGATTCACGTGCAGGCCCGGCAGGAGGGCACGGAGGCGGTGGTCTCCGTGCAGGACACGGGCCGGGGCATCCCTCCGGACGACCTTCCGCACATCTTCGAGCGGTTCTACCGGGCGGATCGTTCCCGCACCCGGCGGGAAGGCGGTTCTGGACTCGGGCTCGCCATCGCCAAGCACCTGGTGGAGATGCAGGGGGGGCGCATCTGGGCCAGCAGCCGGCCCGGGGAGGGAAGTGCCTTCTGCTTCTCGCTGCCCCTGGTGCAGGAGGATACCCCTGACCGCGGGCGCGTTGACACTCCGGACACCCCTTCCTAGAATCGGAGTGCGGGGGCCGTTAGCTCAGGTGGTCAGAGCGCAGTCCTGATAAGACTGAGGTCGGTGGTTCGAGTCCACCACGGCCCACCATCCAGATCCCCCCCGCAAGAACCGGGGCGTACTTCTCCGGATACATTCCGGGGCAGTCGGGGGATCTCTGTGTTTCCGGTGCAAGGACGGGCCCGGCTCCCCAGCAGCCCTGTCTACCGCCGCGCCTTCCAAGCGTTCGCGGGTTCCCAGTACGGCCAGGTCGCCTTGGTGAGGTGGCCCGTATTCCGTACTTCCGGCCATGCGATGTACGTCTGCATGCTCAGGTAGACGGGGATCACCGTCAGGTCCTGCAGCAGTACCCGGTGGATCTGCTGGACCTTGTGCCGCTGCACGGTCAAAGTAGAAGCGGAGTCCTCCACCAGCCGATCCAGTCCTTCCGGCCGCCTGAGGCTCACAAATCCCTCCGGAGAGTTCGTGAAGTAGAACCGTACGTAGTTGTTGAAGTTCGGGAAGTAGCCGAAGTATTGCAGGAGGAGCCCGCGCCAGCCCTTCCGCTGGTACTCCGCGTACCGGGCCCTCTCTGGCGTCTCTATCTCTGCCCGAATCCCTACTTCGCGCAGATACCGTTGAACCGCCACACTCACCTCTCGCGACAGGCCCGGGTCAGGCACAAGACGCGTATCGAATCCACCGGGATATCCCGCCTGCGCCAGCAGCTCCTTCGCCCGCGCGGGGTTGTAGGTGGGCCCCCGGTAGTCCTGAAGGGCCGCGGGGCTATTGGGGTGCGCGATCTGGTCCCAGGGCTCCCAGTTCCCGTACCCCAGGGCCTGTGCGATGGCAGCCCGATCTACCGCGTACCCCAGCGCCTCCCGCACCCGTCGGTCCGCAAACGGTGAGTCCGGGTTCACACTATCCGGAACGAGCATGAGGATGCCGCTTCCTGGCGGCCCCGTGATGGCCCGGAACCTACCTGTGGCCCGGAGCTCTGCGATCACCTGAGGATCCACGAACCCCGCCAGGTCCACTTGGCCCGCCAGCAGGGCCGCCTTCAGCGTCTGGACATCCCGGATGAACCGCATCTCCAGCCGATCCAGGTAGGGCTTGCCGCGGTCCCAGTACTGCGCGAACCGCACGTAGTCCGCGTACGAGCTCGGATCGTACCGCACCAGCCGGAACGGCCCAGTGCCCACCGGCTGCCACTGCGCCCGCTCCTGCCCCAGCCGCTGGATGGTGGCAGGAGAGGCGATGAGCGCCGCGGATCCGCCCAGGGAGATGTAAACCCCGTTGTCCCACTTCTCCAGATTCACCCGCACCGTGTACCGGTCCAGCACGTCCACGGACTTGATGTAGGCAGGAAGCCGCCGCACCCTGATGCTCTCCTCCAGGCTGTACTTCACCGCCTCCGCCGTCGTCTCCGTGCCGTCGTGGAACCTCACCCCCCGCCGCAACCGGAAAATCAAAGCCTTCCGGTCCGGGGCCACCTCCCACCGCTCCGCGAGCCTGGGGGAGACCCGGCCATGCGCGTCCACCCAGACCAGGGTCTCGTACACGGGCATGGCGGCGATGATGCCGAAGACCGGCATGATCCACGGAACCCCGAAGGGACCTCCGGGGGGCTCATCCGCCACCCGCAGGACCCCTCCCCGCTGGGGTTGCTCGGCCGGCCCGGCAATCCCGACATCCACCCCCCTGACGCCCAGGACCACCCCCACGACCGCTCCCAGAACCAATCCCGCAAGCTTTCGCATTCCGCTCCCCTCCTTGTCTCAGGCGCTCTTCCCCGTATCCATCATACGCGCCTTCCTGGGATCCGACGGGTGACCGTCTGCCAGGCGAAGGTGGGACACACGGTGGAGACCCCCGCGTTCCGGGCTCCCGCCACGACCAGGGTGATGGCCTCCGGAGCGGGCGCGAACCGCACGAACGCCTCGTCCGGGAGCTGAGCCTCCAGACCCCCCTCCTTGCCCAGCCGCCGCAGCTCCCCCGCCCGCCGGCCGAAGTGCTCCCACAGGAACTCTCGCACCTGCTGCTTGCTCCACCCGGCTTCCGCAATCATCTGCGCGTGCTCCGGCCCCATCACCACGATGGACCCGTGTCCCCGGGGCCAGGGGAAGTACGCACCGCCATAGGACATGGAGTCCGCGATGCTGAGGAGGATGTGCTCGGGCTGCTTGGAGTCCCGCTGCTCCACGGGCATGGTCCCCCTAGCCCACGCCACCGTCACCGTGCTCTCCTCCCGCCCAAACCCCCGTTCCACGTGCAGGGGCTCCCAGGGACTTTCCTCTTCGTTCTCCGCGATGCAGAAACTGAACTTCGCCGGGGTGCCCTGGGTGCTCTGATCGAAGGCGTGGGGCCGGATCCCTAGAGCGTTCAGGATCACCAACCGCAGGGCCCGCCCCACGGTGGCATTGGCCCGGTCCCCGGGGCTGAAGACGTTGTCGGTGCAGTTAAACCCCAGTTCCTGCCGGATGGGTCCGTTGATCACCACCAGCACCGCCTGGCCGGTGGTGCTTTGGAACAGCCCCCGACTCACCGGTAGGTCCCGAACCGCCTCGAGCATCGCCAGGACCACGGGGAAGTACTCCGGCCGACACCCCGCCATGACCGCTGCCGCCGCCGCGAGCCGCACGGTGCACTTCCGGCCCAGGTGTTCCTGCGCGAACACCACCTCCTCCGGGTCCCGGGCCACCTGGCTCAAGAACTCCTCCACGAACTCCTCTCCCGGAGGCACCACGGGCAATCCATCCGTCCAGCCCCGCCCGTAGCAGTACTCGATGACCTCCCGGGCCTCCCGGACCGCCTCCAGGGTGGGTTCGGTCGTCACGCCCCGGCTCATCCTTCCACCTCCTGCAGCAGCCGTACCACTTCCGGAAGGGCCTGTTCCGCCCGCACCCGGAGCTCCTCGGGGGAGAGGCTGCTGATGGGGTGCGGAATGGCCACGTACGGATACCCCTCCAACCCCTGGGCCCTGGCCATGGCGTCCGCGGTGCGGCGGAAGGCGTCCGTGATCACCGCGGCGGCCGGGATCCCCCGCTCCTCGAACAAGATGCCGTCGGCCACACTGGCCGCGCTGCAGGACCCTCAGTCCCCCACCCCGGGGATCACGAAGTCGCACTGGGCGCTCAACTCCTCCACCAGTTCCGGGCTCACAGGGACCGCGAAGTGCGGCTTACGCCGCAGCACGACCTCGCCCACCCCATACCGCTCCCGGAGGAGGGTCCCCAGGGCCCGGAGGAAGACATCCGCGTTCCGCTTGCCGTTGTCCACAAGCCCTACCCGCGCACCCCGCAGGGCCCGACCGCCCCGCGGGGCCATGCGCCGCGTGATCCCCTGGATCCCTCCCGTGGGGTCCACCAGCACCGCCATCCCTCCTCACCTCCCTCCTTCGATCTGGTCTTTCGCTGCATCCGGGGGCCGATCGCGCAACAGGAGAATCCACCGTGGATCCAGCCGGAGGTAGACCGTCTCCTCGGACCGCCAGCCCGGCCTCCCGTACACCATCAGGGTCACCCTTCCATCTCCCAGAGCGATCCGGTACCGCATCACCGTCCCCTCGAACAGGGCGGACTGAACTCTCCCTGCCACCACGTTCAGTTCGCCCGTCGGTTCCGACTCCACCCCCACGTGCTCCGGACGGATCCCCACCCACACCTGCTCCCCTGGCGGCACGTCCGTCCCCTCCAGCTGTACCTGCAGCCGTCCGCACTCCGTCTCCACCACGCCCACCTGACCGTTCACCGCCACCAGGCGGCCCGGAAACAGGTTTGTGGTCCCCACAAACTCCGCCACGAACCGGGCCCGGGGCCGCTCGTACAGCTGCTGCGGGGTACCCACCTCCTCCACTCTTCCCTCCCGCATCACCGCCACCACATCTGACAGCGAAAGCGCCTCCACCTGGTCATGCGTCACGTAGACGGTGGTGATCCCCAGCTTCCGCTGGAGCTCCCGTAGCTCCTCCCGCACCTGCTCCCGCACCTTCGCATCCAGGTTGCTGAGGGGCTCGTCCAACAGAAGAACCTGCGGCTCGTACACCAGCGCCCTCGCCAGAGCCACCCGCTGCTGCTGACCTCCGCTCAGCAGCGGCGCGGGACGGTCCGCCAACCCCCCAAGCCCCACCAGCTCCAGTACCGCCTCCACCCGCCTCCGGATCTCCCAGGAGGGCAGGCGCCGGACCCGCAACGGGTACGCCACGTTCTCGAACACCGTCAGGTGGGGCCAGATGGCATAGGACTGGAACACCATCCCGATGTTCCGGCGCTCCGGGGGCAGATAGACCCCCCGTGCCCGGCTGAAGATCAACCGGTCCCCGAACCAGATCTCCCCGTCGTCGGGACGCTCCAATCCCGCGATGCACCGCAGCACCGTGGTCTTGCCGCATCCGCTGGGGCCCAGCAGGGTCAGGATCCTCCCCTCCGGGGCCTCCAGGGTCACGCCATCCACAGCCCGGACCCGCTGCCCCCGGAACTGGAATTCCTTCCGCAGGGAGACCAACCGGATGGAGGCCACAGCCCATCACCTCAAACCTAATATACCCTCCTAACCCCCCACCAAGCCGCGGAGGGGAGTTCCGGACCTACTAGCAGACGATTCCCCGGTCAGGGACTCATGGATCTACGGGGTGGCGGGCTCGCGCATCCATCGGCGTGCCGCGGCTACCACGACCACACACAGAACGCTCACCAGCATCCCGAGGGCCGCCATATCCCCCACCTGTCCATCTTCCCACAGGTGGAACAGCAAGGGACCCACGGGCTCTGAGCGGGGGGTGTACAGGAGGACGGAGGTGCTGAACTCCTGGATGTAAATGGTGAAGAGAATGGCCCAACCCGCCAGGAACCCGGGCCGCACGAGCGGCAGGAGGACCCTCCGGAACGTACCCCAGAACCCCGCTCCGCAGACCCTTGAGGACTCCTCCAGTTCTCGGTGTACCTGCACCATGGTAGAGGTCATGGCTCTCAAGCCGTAGGGGAGGAATCGGGTGACGTAGCTGATGAGCAGAATCCACAGGGTCCCATAGATGGGCAGGGGGAGTTGCGCGTAGGCCCACAGCAGTCCCACCGCCAGAGCCGTTCCGGGAAAGGCCCAAGGCACGAAGGAGAGCCCCTCCAAGATCCCGCTGAACCGTACCCTCCGGTGAACGGTGAAGTACGCCACCAAGGAGGCGAGAAGCATGGCCACGGTGGCTCCGCCCAGGGCCAGGGTGAGGCTCACCTGAAGGGCACGCGCCACGCGGTTGCTTTGGAGGAGAAACGCGTAGTGCCGGAGCGTAAGCTGGCTCAGCATTTCCCAGGTCGGCACCTGGTAGTAGGGAACCAAGGAGACGTACACCAGGACCGTCAGGGGCACCATCACCAATAGACCGAGAATCCCCAACGCCACCCCGGAGGCCAGATACCGCCACGGGCCCAGGTTGATCACCCGAGGTCGGTATCCGCGTCCCGTGATGGTGGCATACCGCTCCGAGAGCGCGGTCAGCCTCCGGTAGATCCCCACCAGGGTGAGGGTCATGGCCAGCTGGCCGACCGCGTACGTGGCCGCGAGGTTGTGGTTGGGAGGAAGGGTGGCCATGGCCTCCCGGAAGATCTTCGTGCTCAGGACCTCGATCCCCACCGGCATTCCCAGGACCACGGGGATGTCCAGGCTCTCGATGGCCCGCGCGAAGTTCAGGGTGGCCGTGCCCAGGACCGCGGGGGCCATGATGGGGATGGTCACCCGGCGGGCAACGTCCAGCACGCCGGAACCCGCCATCCGCCCTGCCTCCTCCAGGGCCGGATCCATGGCACGCAGTGCCGCGGAGAGGATGAGGAAGGCGAGGGGCGTGAGCACCAGCCCCTCCACGAACATCATGCCTCCCAGGGAGTACCCGTTCAGGGCGGGAAGCCCGAGGGGCTGCAAGACCCCGCGGTTGAGTAGTCCGATGCGGGGGCTCAGCACCAGGCTCCACGAAGTGGCCACGAGAAACCGGGGGATCACGTTGGGCGCTAGGCCGATGAGCTCGAAGAGGCCTCTGCCCGGCGCGTTCGTCCGTACCGTGATCCAGGCGAGAGCCGTTGCTAGAAGCATGGAGAATGCGGTCGAGCCGGAGGCAAAGAGGAGGGAGTTCGCCAGGATCCGGTACGTCTCTGGATCCGTGTAGGCTTCCCGGTAATGCGCCGTGGTCCAGCGTCCCGCAAGTCCCAGGGGCGCCTCACTCACGCTCCCGTAGAAGAGCATAAGCGTGGGGTACAGGGCGAGAAAGGCCACGAGGAGGCCAACCGCCACGGCCACCCACGTGCCCGTCTCCACCTGGAGCCACAGGCGTGGCGGTACCAACACCCGACCGTTCATGCCGGTGCGTCTCGCCGCCAGGTTCCCCTCCGGCTACCGCCGGGCAAACAACCTTTCCAGCTCGCGCCGCCACTCCCGCAGCTGCTCTGCCCCGAGGGGCTGCGCCACCTGGAACCGGATCTGCTCCACGCCAGGGATAGCTGATTTCACTCCCCTCACCAGGACCGCCTCCCCCTCCTGCGCAATGGCCAGCAGCGCAGCTCGGGAGTGGAGTGTCTCCATGAGAAGTCTCGCCGCGTTGGGATGCGGAGGTCGGGCGCTCACGGCGAAGTGCGCCCCCACGGCCATCATGGGGTTGATCCGCGCATAGTCGATGGGAGCTCCCTGGGCCCTGAAGAGAGGGACGTAGTGCAGGAGGGTGATCCCCAGGGGGTACTCTCCGCTGATCACCTTGGGGGGGACCAGGGGATCCATTCCGACGAAAGCAGGGTTCTGCTCCGCGAATCCCCGGAGAAACCGATCGTAATCCCTCCCCAGCACGCCCCTGAGCCAGTGCAGCCAGAGGGCGATGGTCACATTTCGTTGGGGATCCGCCATCACGATCTTTCCCCGCCACTTCGGATCGATGAGGTCGAGATACGAGCGGGGCACCTCCGCCGCCGACACCATCCGCGGATTGTAAATCACAGCATCGGCGATGACCCGGTAGGGGGGAGGGATGGTGGGATCCCGCCACGGGATCGTGAGCCCCTCGATGGAAGGCCACGGTCCCCGTCCGATGGCTCCCGCGTCCCGCAGCACCTGCATGGTCTCCGTGGTTCCCTCCGCTACGTCAAATAGCCAGCGGCCCACCCGGGTCTCCGTGAGCACTCGGTCGAGGATCCCGCTCGCGGAGCTCCGCCACTCCTCCACCTGCACCCCGTACCGCCCCTCGTAGATCTTCTTCACCACGTTGAAAATGGGTTCCCGCATGGCCACGTACACGACCACCTTCCCCTCCTGCCGGGCCGCCTGCACCACGTCCGGCTGGGCTATCAGGTCTGGCGCCGATGCAAGGATCAGGGAGAGGCTCAAAACGATCCCCACCACGTGCCACCGGTACCTCATGGTCTCCTCCTGCTCTTTTCCAGAAATCCCCTTATTGCCGTGCCTTCCACGCATTCGCGGGCTCCCACCAGGGCCAGGTGGACTTGGTGAGGTGCCCCGTTCCACGAACCTCAGGCCAGGCGACATAGGTCCGCATGGCCATGAACACCGGAATTACCGTGTAGTCCTGCATCAGGAGCCGATGGACCTGCTGGAGCTTGTGCCGCTGAGGGGTCAGGGTCGCTGCAGATTCCTCCACAAGCCGCTCGAGCCCCTCCGGACGTTTCAGGCTGACAAACCCTTCCGGGGAATTCGTGAAGTAAAACCGCACGTAGTTGTTGAAGTTCGGGAAGTACCCGTAGAAGTGGAGAAGGACACCCCGCCATCCGTTCCGCTGGTACTCCACATACCGCCCGATCTCCGGGGTTTCCAGCTCTGCCCGGATCCCCACCTCTTGGAGGTACCTCTGGACCGCCAGGGCGATGTCCCGCTCCAGGTAAAAGGCCTTTATGAGCCGGGTGCTGAACCCGTTGGGATATCCCGCCTGGGCCAGCAGCTCCTTCGCCCGCGCGGGATTGTACGCGGGGTCCCGGAGGTCCTGGAAGGCCGCCGGGCTCTGGGGGTGCGCAATTTGGTTCCACGGGCGCCAGTTCCCGCGCCCGAGCGCGCGTGCGATCGCATCCCGATCTACCGCATACGCCAGAGCCTCCCGAACCCGACGGTCCGCAAAGGGGGAGTCTGAGTTGGCACTGTCCGGGATGATCATCAGGATCCCGGCTCCCGGAGGCCCTGTGATGGTCTGAAATCTTCCTGTGTCCCGGAGCTCCGCGATGATCTGAGGGTCTCCGAAACCCGCGATGTCCAGTTGACGCGCCAGGAGAGCAGCTTTGCGCGTCTGCTCATCCCGGATGAACCGCAGCTCCAGTCTGTCCAGGTAGGGCTTGCCACGATCCCAGTACTGCGCGAACCGCACGTAGTCTGCATACGCGTTCGGATCGTACCGCACGATCCGGAACGGCCCTGTGCCCACCGGCTGCCACTGCGCCCGCTCCTGCCCCAGCCGCTGGATGGTGGCAGGGGAGGTGATAAGAACGGCGCTCAGGGAGATATAGACGCCGTTGTCCCACTTCTCCAGGTTCACCCGCGCCGTGTACCGGTCCAGCACGTCCACGGACTTGATGTAGGCAGGCACCCGCCGCGCCTGGATATACCCCTCCAGGCTGAACTTCACCGCCTCCGCGGTCATCTCCGTGCCGTCGTGGAACAGGACTCCTCGACGAAGCCGGAGGAGGAGGGCTTTCCGGTCCGGGGCCACCTCCCACCGCTCCGCGAGCCTGGGCAGGACCCGGTTGTATGCGTCCACCCACACAGGGGCCTCGAAGACAGGCATGGCGGCGATGATGCCGAACACCGGCATGATCCACGGCACCCCGAAGGGACCTCCCGCGGGTTCGTCCGCCACCCGCAGCACCCCTCCCCGCTGAGGCCGCTCCGCAGGACCAGCCAAGCCCGCCACCCCCTGAGCGACGAGCAAAGCGGCCAGGGCCACGCCGACGGCCAACCCGACCCTCTTCCGCATGGATCTCACCCCCTGAAGGTTATTCGTGCGCCCGTGCCTGTGGAATGCGGCGCGTGATGGTTTGCCAGGCGAAGGTGGGGCACACCGTGGAGACCCCCGCGTTCCGGGCTCCCGCCACGACCAGGGTGATAGCCTCTGGAGCGGGTGCAAACCGCACGAAGGCCTCCTCCGGAAGCTG
The DNA here is from genome assembly GCA_031459935.1 of Candidatus Sysuimicrobium calidum. Classification (GTDB taxonomy): domain Bacteria; phylum Sysuimicrobiota; class Sysuimicrobiia; order Sysuimicrobiales; family Sysuimicrobiaceae; genus Sysuimicrobium; species Sysuimicrobium calidum. The sequence goes on from JAVKHN010000014.1 coordinate 14,272, forward strand.
TGGGTCCAGCCCTCCTCCTTTCCCCAGCCGCCGCAGCTCCCCCGCCCGCCGGCCGAAGTGCTCCCAGAGGAACTCCCGCACCTGACGCTTGCTCCACCCCGCCTGGGCCAGCAGCTGTGCGTGCTCCGGTCCCATCACCACGATGGACCCGTGCCCGAACCGCCAGGGGAAGTACGCACCCGCGTAGGACATGGAGTCCGCGATGCTGAGGAGGATGTGCTCGGGCTGCTTGGAGTCCCGCTGCTCCACGTGCAGGGTGCTCTGGGCGAGGGCCACGGTCACCGCGCTCTCCTCCCGCCCAAACCCCCGCTCCACGTGCAGGGGCTCCCAGGGGCTTTCCTCCTCGTTCTCCGCGATGCAGAAGCTGAACTTCGCCGGGGTCCCCTGTGTGCTCTGGTCGTACCCGTGCGGCCGGATCCCCAACGCGTTCAGGATCACCAGCCGGACCGCTCGGCCCACGGTGGCGTTGGTCCGGTCCCCGGGGCCCAGGACGTTGTCCCGGCAGTTGAAAGCCAGCTGGTCCCGAATAGGGCCGTTCACGATCACCAGGACCGCCTGGCCGTGTTGGGGCATGAGCACCGCCCGATCCCCCACGAGCAGCTGCAGGGCCTCCAGGGCCGCGAGGACCACGGGGAAGGACTCGGGCCGACAGCCCGCCATCACCGCGTTCGCGGCCGCCAATCGCACCGTGCACCTCCGCCCCAGGTGTTCTTGAGCCAGGATCACCTCCTCCGGGTCCCGATCCACACGGGCCAGGAACGCCCGGACAAGGTTCTCCGTGGGGGGTACCACGGGGAATCCATCCGTCCAGCCCCGGGCATAGCAGGACTCGACCAGCGAGAGCTCCCCCTTCAGGAGAGGATCCTCTTCCACCGGGTTCCCCCAGACCTCGGCGGGCAGCCGGTCGACGCGTCGTTCCGCAACGCTCAGCAAGCGGACCACCTCGGGCAGGGCCTGCTCCGCGCGGGCCCGGAGCTCTTCCGGGGTGAGGCTACTGATGGGGTGCGGGATCACCACGTAGGGATACCCTGGCACTCCCAGGTCCCGGGCCATGGTGTCCGCAATTCCGCAGAAGGCCTCCGTGATCACCACCGCGGTGGGAACCCCCCGCTCCTCCAGTGCGATCCCGTCGGCCACACTGGCCGCGGCACAGGCCCCTCAATCCCCGACCCCGTGCACCACGAAGGCGCACGCCCCGGCGAGTTCCTCGAGGAGCTGCGGGGGCGCCGGGAGGGTGGGGTTCGGTTTGCGGCGGACGAGGATCTCCGCCACGTGGCAGCGCTCCCGGAGCAGGTCCCCGAGGGCCTGGGTGAAGCGATCCGCGTTCCGCTTCCCGCTGTCCACAAGCCCTACCCGAACTCCCCCGGGGGAACGCAGGCGTCGCGGTGCCATCGAGCGCTGGGTGCGCGCGGCCTTTCCGGTGGGATCTACCAGCTGCGGCATCCTGTCCCACCACCTCCCTCCCAGCCTTCGCCTGCCCCTCACCCCAAAGTTTACCGGAGCCCGGTGGCCATCTGTTCCCACAGCCTTCTACCGGGATCAGCGGACTGCAACCTCCACGGGCGGTGTCCCATAGGTATGGAAGGTGGCCACGGTGGGCATTCCCCAGGCCTGCCCCTTTTTGCGCTCCGCCTCGCTCCACACGATGGGCCTCCAGTCCGGAGCCAGGATCAGGCGGGCACCCGGGCATCCGATCTCCACCCGGTTTCCACCGGGCTCATAGACATAGAGGAAGAACGTCTGCTGGACGGCGTGCTTGTAGGGTCCGTACTCGATGAAAATCCCGTGCTCCAGGCAGATGTCCGCGGCCCGCAGGACCTCCTCCCGGCTGTCCACCGCATAGCATACGTGGTGGAACCGCCCGCGCGCTCCCGTCTGGTCCTCCGTGATGGCCACCTCATAGCCCTTGTTGTTCGTGGTCACCCACGCGCCCTTTTCCGACCCATCGTCGAAGATGATGATCTCCGTGAGCCGGCATCCCAGGGCCTCCTGCAGGAAGATCCGGGTGGCCCGCACGTCCACGGCGAAGAGGTTGATGTGGTCCAGCCGGCGCAGATTGGCACCCCGCCCGGGGAACCGGGAGGCCTGGTTCTTCAGCGCGGGCCTTGTTTCCTCCGTGGGTTGGTACCACTCCACCTCGTAGAAGATCTCCCCCAGGTGGCCGTCCGGAGTACGGAACTGGTAGGCGGGGCCGTGCCCCCGATCCCCGTCGATCCATCCCACGCCGTATCCCGAACGTTCCAGGTCCTGAACCCGTCGGGCGAGGGCCTCCGGACTTGCGGTGCGGAAGGCGAAGTGGCCCATCCCAGGCAGCCTCGCGGCCGTGAGCTTCAAGGTGTGATGGGCGTAGTCGTCCCACCCCCGCAGATACACGGAGTCCCCGGACTGCCCGGAGATGGTCATCCCCATCACCTCCACGAAGAACCGGAGGCTCTCCTCCAGCTTGGGGGTGAGGAGCTCGAGGTGGGCGAGGTGGGCGAGATCACACGTGGGGGGACTTGGAAGAATCCTCGGCTCGCTCATGGATACCTCCTTCGCCACAGGATGCGAAAATCCTCGCCATGCCTCGGTCTCCACTCTACGGGGATGCCTACGAGTCTGTCAACACGCCTGTTGACCACCTGCGCGTGCTCCGTGTACTTTAAGTCAGAGAACTCCCGGGCATCGGGAGCAGCAAGGGGAGGCTCATGAGCGAGGAGATCCGGCAGCCCTCGGAGCGTGCGCGGGCCGTGGTTCGCGGCGCGTATGACCTCCACGTGCATACGGGGCCAGATGCCCTTCCCCGCCGTTGCAACGACGTCGAGGCAGCGCAGGGATTCCTCCAGCGCGGGCTTGCGGGGTTCGCCATCAAGTCCCACTACACCTCCACCGCGGCCCGGGCGCGCCTGGTGAACCTCCTGGTGCCCGGCATTCGGGCATTCGGCGCCCTCTGCCTCAATGCCGCGGTGGGCGGTATGAATCCCGTGGCGGTGGAGATCGCGGCGCGGGAGGGCGCCCGGATCGTCTGGATGCCCACCGTGGACGCGGTGAATGAGGCGAACGCCCGCGCGGAGGGACGGACCTCCGAAAGGGCCCCTTACTGGACCCGCTTACAGGAGGAGCTGCGCCGGCAGGGGATCGCCTACGAGCCCGTACGCGTGGTGGACCGCTCCGGGCAGGTGCTCCCCGAAACCCGCGAGGTCCTGCGGGCCATCGCCCGGCACGATTTGGTCCTCGCCACCGGACACCTGAGTCGCGACGAGATCCTCGCGGTGGTGGAGGCCGCCAAGCAGGAGGGCATTCGTCGCCTGATCATCACCCACCCGGACTTTCCCACCCAGGACCTCCCGGTGGAGGACCAGCGGCTCCTCGCCCGAGAGGGGGCGCTCCTGGAACGGTGCTTTGCCACCGCGAACACGGGGAAAATATCATGGAAGGAGCTATGCGCTAGAATTCGGGAAGTGGGGGTGGAGCACTCCTTGCTCAGCAGCGACCTCGGGCAACCCACCGCTCCCCCGCCCGAGGACGGCCTCGCCTTGATGGCGGACCGGCTCCTGGAAGCCGGCTTTTCGGAGGAGGAGATCCGCATCATGGCGGTACGCAATCCGCAGCGACTTGTGGACGGTGAGCCGTAGCCATGGAGGGAAAGGCTTCTGTCCGACCGCAACGGATAGAGGACTACTGCTACGAGGCCCTGCGCCGTGCCATCCTGGAGGGGCGGCTGTTGCCGAACCAGCGGCTCGTGGAAGTGGAGCTGGCCCGGACGCTCGGGGTCGGCCGCGCCGCGGTCCGTACGGCCCTGGTGCGTCTGGAGCAGGAAGGAATCGTGCAGCGGGAGCCCAACCGGGGCGCGCGGGTACGGCTGGTGACCGAGCAGGAGGCCGTAGAGATTCTGGAGGCCCGGGCGGCTCTGGAGTGCCTGACCGTACGATACGCGGCCCGTCGGGCGACGTCCGAGGACGCCCGACAGCTCCGGGAGATCCTGCACCGCATGGAGGTCTGCCGGGACCGGGGCGACCCCCTGGGCTACTCGGAGCTGAACCACGAGCTTCACCAGATCCTTCTCCGCATCGCCGGGCACGCTACCGCGGCCCGGCTCATCAACGCCCTGCAGATCCAGAACGTGCGGTACCGCTACCGCACCGTGCTGATCCCCGGGCGCCTGGGGGAATCCCTGGAGGAGCACCGGGCCATCGTGGAGGCGGTGACGAGCGGGGATCCGGATGCCGCGGAGGCCGCCATGCGGCACCACCTCAAGCGGGTGATCGAGGCCATGCGCCAGGCAGCCCAGATGGACCGCGCCCGACGGGTGTGGAATCTCGACTGAGGGAGGAGCGCCATGGAACCCAGTCGCAGGCTCCTGGTGATCAGCGCCCACGCTGCGGATTTCGTGTGGCGCGCGGGAGGGGCCATCGCCACCGTGACCACGCGAGGCGGGAGTGCCCTCGTAGTCGCCCTCTCCTACGGCGAGCGTGGGGAATCCGGGGAGCTGTGGCGGGAGCCGGGACAGACCCTGGAGCGGGTGAAGGCCATCCGGCACGAGGAGGCAAGCCGGGCCGCGGAGATCCTGGGGGCTCGGTTCCAGAGCCTTGATCTGGGCGATTACCCCCTCGAGGTGGACCGGAGCGCCCTGGAGCGGCTCGCGGAGATCTTCCGGGAGTTCGAACCGGACTGTGTCCTCACCCATGCGGAGCGGGATCCCCTGAACCCCGATCACGCGGTGGCCTTCCAGGCCACGGAGCGCGCCCGGCAGCTGTCCAGCGGAGCGGGTGTGGCCAGTGCCTTCCGCACCGTCCCCCCGCCCCGGGTCTTGGCCTTCGAGCCGCACCAGCCGGAGCTCTGCGGGTTTGTCCCGGACACCTTCCTGGACATCACACCCGTGTACGAGCTCAAGCAAAAGGCCATGGAGGCCATGGCCTCCCAGAAGTACCTGCAGGAGTACTACGGGGCCCTGGCGGTGCGGCGGGCCAACCATGCCCGCCGCCTCTCGGGCAAGTCCAACATCCGGTACGCGGAGGCCTTCCAACGCATCCTGCCCACGGTGGTGGAGGCCCTATGAGCACGCCTCGGGCTGTGGATCCGAAGGAACTGGCGGAGCTGGGAGTCGCCACCGTCTACGAAGCATCCGGGCGCACAGGGCTGATTGCGATTCCCCTGATTCCGGTGGTCCCCACAAGCCGGGCTGCGGGACCGGCCCGCACGGTTCTGTGCGGCCAGGATGACAATCTCATGGTCCACGCGGTCATGGATCAGGTGCAGCCGGGAGAGGTTCTCGTGCTCACCATGCCGGAGCCCGCACCGGTTGCCCTGGTGGGGGAGCTGCTGGCCATCCAGGCCAAACTGCGGGGTGCCGCAGCTCTGCTGGTGGACGCCGCGATCCGGGATGTGGAAGCTTTACGTGAGCTGGGTCTCCCCATCTGGACCCGGTACGTGAGCGTGCGGGGCGCCACCAAGGACGTGGTGGGCGCCATCAACGTGCCGGTCCAGGTAGGAGGTACGGAGATCCGCCCCGGCGACTGGGTGGTCCTGGATGCCGACGGGGCTGTGGTCGTTGCCGTGGAGCGCCTCGCGGAGGTCCTCCAGGCTGCGCGGGCTCGGGCGGCTCGGGAACAGGATCTGCGCCGAAAGCTCGAAGCGGGACAGCTGACCTACGATCTCCACGGCCTGCGTGCCAAGGTGGAGGGCGCCACAGCCCTCCGATCTCTGGACCCGTAACCCTCTCTCCAACAGGTGCGTAGGCCACGTAGAATCCGCATCCGCGCCTCAGGTTTGACAGCCTAGCTTTCCTTTGATATGCAAATGCGGGAGACGGCCGGCATCCCCTCTCTGGGAGCCGGACCCGGTACGCCACGTGATCTCGACCCGTCCGGTACTGGAATCCGCAGATCCAGACTGGAACGGAGGTGACGGAGTGGACAAATTCCGCGGCGCTCTTCGAGGCCTTCTCCTCCTTTCTGTCCTGTTCCTTTGCGGGTTATTGACCGTTCCAGGAGCGGTAGGGATCCCCCGCGGGGGCTTTGCGCCCGCCCGCGCTAGGGACGACCGGCTGGTCTTCGCTCTTTCCGGCGATCCCGGGACCCTGGACCCGCAGGCCACCGCGGCGACTCTGGCGTTTCAGGTGACGAAGAGCCTCTACGACACCCTGGTGGAGGTAGACGATCGAGGAGAGCTCAAACCCTCCCTGGCGGAGTCCTGGAGGATCTCCCCGGACGGGCGCACCTGGACCTTCCGGCTCCGATCCGGGATCCGGTTTCACCACGGCAAGCTCCTGGAAGCCGCGGATGTGAAGGCCACCCTGGAGCGGATCCTGAACCCCAGCACGCGCTCGCCCAGGCGCTCCAGTTTCGAGGTCGTCCGCCGGATCGAGGTCCTGGACCCCCTGGTGGTGCGGATCTCCCTGGCCGAGCGGCACGCGCCGTTCCTCGCCACCCTGGCGGAGGGATGGTCGGCCATTCTGCCCGCGGACCTCATCGCGCGCAGGCACGACTTCGCCACCAAGCCCGTGGGCACCGGTCCCTTCGTTCTCGCCGACTGGCAGCGGGATAGCTTCCTGCGCCTGCAGCGGTTCGACGGCTACTGGATCCGGGGTCAACCACGGCTGCGGGAAGTGGAGATCCGGTTCGTCTCGGAGCCCGCCATCAAGGTGGCGGGGCTTGTGAGGGGGGAGTTCGATGCCATCGATGCCGTGCCCTTCCGGGATCTCCCGCGGCTGCGGGGAAACCGGAACGTCCAGATCCTCAGGCAGATCACCAGCCTCGTGAACGTGGTGGCGGTGAACCACGCCCGGCCACCGTTCCGGGACGTGCGGGTCCGGCGAGCCCTGTGGCACGCCATCGACCGGGTCCAGGTCCTGCGCACCGCCTACGGCCCGGAGTCCGTGCCCTCCGCGGTGTTCATGGACGTGACCAGTCCCTACTACGTGGAGCTGGGAGATCCGTATCCTTACGATCCGGAGCGTGCACGGCAGCTCCTGCGGGAAGCAGGATACGGTGGGGGACTCTCCGTGGACCTCGTGCTCCCGCAGCCCTACCCGGCGCACATCGAGGCGGGGCAGCTCGTGCAGGCCATGTTGGCCCGCGCGGGGATACAGGCACGGATCCGCGTGGTGGAGTGGGGGTACTGGCTGGCCCGGGTGTATGGAGGGGGAGAATTCGACCTCACCATCATCGGACACACGGGGAAGCTGGATCCGGATGGGCGGCTGGGGGGATTCGGGGAGGCGGAACGGAACTACGTCCACTACGAGAACCCGGCGGTGGCGCGACTGCTGACCACGGGCCGGGTACAGATGAACCCCGCGGTGCGCAAGCAGGTGTACCGCGAGGTCCTGCGCCGCATGACGGAGGACGCGGTGATGGTGTTCCTGGGGACACCGGCCCGGTACGTGGGTCTTCGGGCAGAGGTGCGGGGATTCCGGCAGCTATATGCCATCGACACCTACGACTTCCGTCAGACCAGCAAGTAAGCGGTGGGCAGATACCTGGTTCGCAGGATCCTGACGGCCATCCCCACCGTTCTGGGGATCGCCACGGTCACCTTCCTCGCCCTCCAGGCCATCCCCGGAGATCTCGCGGCCCTGCTCCTGGAGCTGGAGGGCCGGCCGGAAGAGGTCCTGCGCCTGCGGCAGGCCTACGGTCTGAATCGCCCTCTTGTGGTGCGCTACCTGGAGTGGATGGGGGGCTTACTCCGGGCGGATCTGGGCATTTCGAGCTCCTCCCGACAGCCCGTACTCAGCCTCCTCTCGGCCCGACTCCCTGTCACCGCCTCCCTTGCCTTCGCCAGCATGACCGTAGCCTTCCTCGTGGGATGCCCCCTCGGCCTCCTCGCAGCCCAGAGGGCCGGTTCCCGCATGGACCTCCTGGTGCTCCTGGGCTCCCAGGTGGGACTCGCGGTTCCGTCCTTTCTGCTGGGTACCCTGCTGTTGCTTGCGTTCGCCGTAATGATCCCGGTCTTTCCGCTCCAGGGATACGTGTCCTTTCTGCACAACCCGGTGGAGTGGGCTCGGCACCTGATGCTTCCCGCGCTCACCCTGGGGCTGGATCGGGCCGCGGTCCTTGTGCGGCTGGTGCGCGCCTCGGTTCTGGAGGAGCTGCACAGGGACTATGTCCGCACAGCCCGCAGCAAGGGCCTGGGGGAGGGGACGATCTTACGCCGGCACGTCCTGCGCAATGCCCTCATTCCGATCCTCACGGTGGCGGGTATGCAGCTGGGGTATCTCCTGGGTGGGGCGGTGGTGGTGGAGCAGGTCTTCGGGCTCCCGGGGCTGGGCCGGCTGGCCGTGCAGGGGATCTTCGCCCGGGATACCGCGGTCGTCCAGGGAGCCGTGGTCACGCTCGCGCTGGTCTTCGTGTCGCTGAACCTGGCGGTGGATCTCCTGTACGCGGCGCTGGATCCGCGGATCACGTACGGGACGTGATGCGCCCTCACCGGGCTCCTCGGACGCCAGGGAAATCCCCCCGATTCCCTCTGCCTCCGCCGCTCGTGGCAGGCGGCGTCTTGGTCTGCGTCGTGATGGGACTCAGCCTCCTGGCTCCCTGGCTCACGCCCCATGACCCCGCGGCGGTTGACCCGCCGAACGCCCTCCAGCCTCCCTCGCCCCGCCACCCCCTCGGGACGGACAGATTGGGGCGGGACGTGCTGAGCCGGGTCCTGCAGGGCGGTCGCATCTCCCTGATGGCGGGCGGCGCGGCGGTCGTTGCGGGGGCGGGGATCGGGGTTCCCCTGGGGCTTGCCTGCGGGTACTGGGGCGGCAGGCTGGACTTTCTGGGGATGCGGGTCGTGGACGGGCTGATGACCTTCCCGGCCCTGCTGCTGGCCCTTCTCGTGATCTCCGCCTTCGGCCCCGGACCCCTCCAGGCCACCGCGGCCGTGGGCGCGGTGCTGATTCCCGGCTTCGCCCGCCTCTCCCGGGGACTAACTCTGGTGGTGCGGACTCAGGAGTTCGTGCTGGCCGCCCGGGCGCTTGGGAGCTCCGATGGCTCTATCCTGCGCACCCACATCCTTCCCCACGTCACCGGGCCCCTACTGGTGCAACTCACCGCTGCTCTCTCCGGTGCAGTGCTGGCGGAAGCCTCCCTCAGCTACCTGGGACTGGGAGCCCAGCCCCCGACCCCGAGCTGGGGCGGGATGCTCCAGGAGGCCCGGGACGTGCTCTTCGTAGCTCCCTGGATGGCAATAGGCCCCGGCGTGGCGCTCTTTCTATCGGTGCTGGGCTGGAACCTCGTAGGGGATGGCCTGCGGGATCTGCTGGACCCCTATCGCCGGAGGAGACCTGCGTTATAGGCCCCCTCTGATCCCCGCAGTCCCCAGGGCCTGCCACCGGCGGATGAAATCCTCAAGCAGACGCGTGTGTACCCTGCCCTCCTGGAACTCGGGGGTGGAGACCACGAAGCGCAAAAAGGGGAGGGTGGTTGCGATCCCCTCCACCCGGAAGCCGTCCAGCGCCTCCCGCATCCGCTGGACGGCTTCTATCCGGTTCCGGCCGTGCACGATGAGCTTGCCGAGGAGGGAGTCGTAGTAGATGGGAACCTCGTACCCCGCAAAACAGTGGGTGTCCAACCGGGTCCCCGGCCCCGCGGGGGGATCCCAGACGGCGATCCGCCCCGGGGAGGGCCGGAACGCCTCTGTCGCGTCCTCCGCGGTCACCCGGCACTCGATGGCGTGCCCCGCAAACCGGATCTCCTCCTGCCGCCACCGCAGCTTCTCCCCCGCCGCAATCCGGAACTGCTCCTGGACGATGTCCATCCCAGTCACCGCTTCCGTCACGGGGTGTTCCACCTGGATGCGGGTGTTCATCTCCAGGAAGTAGAACCGCTCCGTCTCCACATCCACCAGGAACTCCAGGGTCCCCGCGTTCAGGTAGCCTATGGAGCGGGCAAGAGCTACCGCCGCCTGCCAGATGGCGGACCGCAGGGAGTCCGAAAGGCCGGGTGCGAGGGCTTCCTCGACCACCTTCTGGTGCCGCCGCTGGAGGGAGCAGTCCCGATCCCCCAGGTGAAGCACGGTGCCATGGGTGTCCGCCAGGACCTGGACCTCCACGTGCCGGGCGTGCGGCACGTAGCGCTCCAGGTACAGGGTGTCGTCCCCGAATGCTGCCCGTGCCTCCCCCGCGGCCGCCGCGAAGTGGGTCTCCAGCTCCTGGGGATCGTATGCCACCTTCATCCCCCGTCCCCCGCCCCCCGCGGCCGCCTTGAGCATCACGGGGAAGCCGATCTCCTCCGCCTTCCGCACCGCCTCCCGGGCGGACCGGACCGGCTCGGAACCCGGGAGGACCGGAACTCCGCACCGCTCCGCCAGCCTCCGGGCCTCCAGCTTGTTCCCCATGAGCCGGATCTGCTCGGGCCGGGGCCCCACGAACACCAACCCGTACTCCGCGCACGCCTCCGCCAGCTCCGCAGACTCCGCGAGGAACCCGTACCCCGGGTGCACCGCATCTGCCCCGGTTCCCAGCGCCGCCGCGACGATGGCCCCGATGTGCAGGTAGCTGCGATCCGCACTCGCCGGACCGATGCACACCACCCGATCCGCCATCCGGGCCGGCAGGCTCTCCCGGTCCGCCTCCGAGGCCGCAAGCACCGTCTCCAGCCCCAGGGCGCGGCAGGCCCGGATGATCCGGACCGCGATCTCCCCTCGGTTTGCGATGAGGACCCGGGAAAGGCCCACCTTCCCTCCCCCGGTCAGGCAGGGCGGACCCGGAACAGCGGCTGACCGAACTCCACGAACTGGCCGTCCTGGACGAGGATCTCCTCGATGACCCCCCGCACACCGGCCCGCACCGCGTTGAACACCTTCATCACCTCGATAAGGCCTACGGTGGTGTCCTCCTCCACGAAGCTGCCCACCGCCACGAAGGGAGGGGCTCCCGGCTCGGGCTGGGCGTAGAACCGGCCCACGATGGGGGCGCGGATGAACACCGCCTCCTCCACCGCGGTCACCGTGGAGGAGGCCGCGGGGCCATCCTGTTCCCTCCTCGGAGAGGGCTCCTCACCCTTGATCGCGGCTCCGCTGCTGGGGGCCTCCCTCAGGCCTACCGAGGGAGGGGAGACCGGGAGGGATCCCGGAGTCACGGAGACAGGGGGTCGCTTGCCCTCCCCCCCAGACGGCTCTCCTCTCTGCTCCTCCACCCTTCCGCCCTTGCTGATGGTCAGTTTCAGATCCCCGACTTCCAGCTGCAGGAAGTCAAAGGAGGACCGTTCAAGGATCTCCACCAGTTTGACGATCTGCTCGATCTCGGCCTCGGAGAGAAAACCGATTCGGTCCTCCACGGATCTCCCCCCTCATTCCAGGTACGCGAGGCACAAAACCCAAACAGCGGGCTTGGCAGGGGCGCCGGGACTCGAACCCGGAACCTCCGGTTTTGGAGACCGGCGCTCTGGCCAGTTCGAGCTACGCCCCTGTGGCCGCTCCTTAATGATATCACGAGGCGTGGAGGAGAGCCAGGAACTCCTGGTACCGCCAGGGAGCCCGCTTGATCATCTTCTGGACCAGCTGTTCTCTCTCCTCCCGGCTCTGGGCCGTCTGGAAGCGCTTCAGGAGATTCCGGATCCGTTCCCGCCGGTGACGCCGGCGCCGAAGCTCCCGATCCCGTTCCCGGAGGGGCATGGTCCTACCTCGTCTCCCGGTGTGGGGTGTGCTTGCGGCACCACCTGCAGTACTTGCGCAGCTCCAACCGGTCAGGGTCGTTTTTCTTATTTTTCTGGGTCACGTAGTTCCGCCGCTTGCACACGGTACACGCGAGCGTGATGATCTCCCGGGCCATGCGGCATCACTCCAGGATCTTGGTCACGACCCCAGCCCCTACGGTCCTCCCCCCCTCCCGGATGGCGAACCGCAGCCCTTCCTCCAGGGCGATGGGAGCGATGAGCTCTACCTCCAGGTTCACGTTGTCGCCAGGCATGACCATCTCCACCCCGGCGGGGAGCTTGATGGTCCCCGTGACATCCGTGGTCCGGAAGTAGAACTGCGGCCGGTATCCGCTGAAGAAGGGGGTATGGCGACCTCCCTCCTCCTTGGTGAGCACGTACACCTCCGCCTGGAACTTCGTGTGGGGCTTGATGCTCCCCGGTTTCGCGATGACCATCCCCCGCTCCACGTCGTCCCGTTCCACCCCGCGCAGCAGGATCCCGATGTTGTCCCCCGCCACAGCCTCATCCAGGATCTTCCGGAACATCTCCAGGCCCGTCACCACCGTCTTCCTGGGCTCTGCCCGGAACCCCACGATCTCCACTTCCTCGCCCAGCTTGATGCGGCCCCGTTCCACCCGACCCGTGGCCACGGTCCCCCGGCCGGTGATGGAGAACACATCCTCCACGCTCATGAGGAAGGGCTTGTCCACATCCCGAACGGGAAGCGGGATGTAGTTGTCCACCGCATCCATGAGCTCGTAGATCCTATCCACCCAAGGGTCGTCCCCCCTCCGGATGTTGGGGTTGCCCTCCAGGGCCTCCAGGGCCTTGAGGGCGGAACCCTTCACCACCGGCACCTCGTCCCCGGGGAACCCGTATCGGTTCAGCAGGTCCCGGACCTCGACCTCCACGAGCTCCAGGAGCTCCGGATCGTCTACCATATCCACCTTGTTGAGGAAGACCACGATGGCTGGGACGTTGACCTGCCGCGCCAGAAGGATGTGCTCCCGGGTCTGGGGCATGGGACCGTCCGCAGCGCTCACCACCAGGATGGCCCCGTCCATCTGCGCGGCGCCCGTGATCATGTTCTTGATGTAGTCCGCGTGCCCCGGGCAGTCCACGTGTGCGTAGTGCCGTTTTTCGGTCTCGTACTCCACGTGACTGATGTTGATGGTAAGCCCCCGGGCCCGCTCTTCCGGCGCGTTGTCGATGTCGTAGTACCCCTTCGGCTGCGCCAGGCCGTAGTGGGCCATGGCATGGGTGATGGCCGCGGTCAGGGTGGTCTTCCCGTGGTCCACGTGCCCGATGGTCCCGATGTTCACATGGGGCTTTTTCCGCTCGAACTTCGGCTTCGCCATACAGATCCTCCCTACAGGAAATCCTGGCTGGAGCCCACGACCGGACTCGAACCGGTGACCTCGTCCTTACCAAGGACGCGCTCTGCCTCCTGAGCTACGTGGGCACACTCCCATAGCGCGCCTCAGGGCACAAGCCGCTTCGGCCCGGGGTCCGTGGGCCCAAACCCCCGACGATTATAGCAATGCCCCCCCCCGTGTCAAGGAAGCGAAGCCCCTCGCAGACGACACCCCCTCCCCCCACCGACGCACCCCGGCCCCCGGAGGGCTCTCTCCCGGGCCGGGCCCGAAGCCCGATCCCCCGGCCAGCCCCGCAAGCTGTCCCGGCAGGAGGCCCTTGCGCAGCGGGGAGAGGATTCCTAGGATAGGGGATGCTGTGACGCAGGTCGGTATGGGGCGAGGAGAGAGCACATGTGGATGGTGCCGAAGGCCATCACCCTGACCGCGGGATCTGGGGAAGGGAGTACGGAGATCAACGCCTTCGACCGGGCCCTCCTCAACGCCGGGATCGCGAATCTGAACTTCCTCCGGGTCACCAGCATCCTGCCCGCCGGCTGTCGGGTCGTCCCCATGCGGAGGATTCCGGCGGGGACCTTCATGCCCGCGGTGTACGCACGGATCAGCAGCCACGTCCCCGGGGAACGCATTGCGGCCGCCATCGGTGTGGGCTTCAGCGAGGATTCGTACGGGGTGATCATGGAGTACTCCCACCGGGGGACCGCTGAAAACGCGGAGCAGATCGTTCGTCGAATGGTGCGGGAGGCCTTCGAGAGCCGCGATCTGCGGTTGCGGGAGGTGGTGGTGGAGTCCACGGAGCACGTGGTGGAACGCATCGGGTGCTCCGTGGCCGCGGTGCTTTTCTGGCCCGACTGAACCGTCATGCGAAGGATCTGCCCACACCCCGATCGGCCTTGATTTGGGCAAGGACACAGGAGGAAGAAGTGATGGAGGAGTGGTTCCGGGACACCGGTGGGGAAGGATTCGCCAACGCATATCGCATCGACGAAGTGCTCTTCGATGGACGTTCCCGCTATCAGCACGTGCAGGTGGTGCGCAATGCGTTTTTCGGCCGGATGCTCCTCCTGGACGAGGCGGTGCAGACCACGGAGGCGGATGAGTTCATCTACCACGAGATGCTGGCGCACCTCCCCCTCGTGACGCACCCTGCTCCCACTTCCCTCCTCATCATCGGAGGGGGAGATGGGGGACTGCTGGAGGAAGCCCTCAAGCATCCCCTGAGGCAGGCGGTGATGGTGGAGATCGACGAGATGGTGGTGGAGGTCATCCGACGGTACATCCCGGAGATCCCGAGGGGCGCCTTTGAGGACCCCCGGGTGGAGCTCCGGTTCGAGGATGGATCTGCCTACGTTCGCCGCACAGAGAGGCGGTTCGATGTGGCCCTGGTGGACTCCACGGACCCCCAGGGACCCTCGGTGTCTCTTTTCAGCGCGGAGTTCTACGGGGATCTCCACCGCCTTCTCACGGAGGAGGGAGTGGTGGCCGTGCAGAGCGGGTCCCCCCTCTACCAGCGCGACCTCATCGTGCAGGTCCGGCGGAACCTAAAGCAGCACTTCCCCATCGTCCGCACCTTCCTGGTCCCCATCCCCACGTATCCGGGGGCCTTCTGGTCCTTCACCCTTGGCTCCAAGGGGCCGGATCCCCTGGCGATCTCTCCGGGGGTGATCGAGGATCGGATCGCGGGGATGAACCTCCAGTACTACACCGCAGCCCGCCACCACGAGTCCCTCATGACCCCTCCCTTCCTGCGCGAGGTGCTCGAGGCGTAGTGCGGTTCCTGGGCACCCGCAGGACCCCACGTCCGGCAGCGGCGATCCTCGGCGTCCCGTACGACGGCACCCAGTCCTACCGGCGCGGGGCGGCGCAAGGCCCGGAGGCCATCCGGGCCGCCTCCTGGAGCCTGGAGACCTACAGTCCTGAGTGGAAGAGGGATCTCCAGGCGCACCTCACGGTGGCGGACCTGGGGGATCTCTCCGTGGCGGGGCTCGACCCTTCCGCCATGGTGGAGGCGGTGGCCCGAGCGGTGGCCTCCCTGGACGCGAACACCGCTCCGGTGCTGCTGGGGGGCGACCACACCCTCACCCTGGGCGCGGTACGGGCACTCGCAGCCCGCCATCCGGACCTCATGGTGGTCCAGCTCGATGCCCACGCGGATCTGCGGGAGGCCTACGAGGGGAATCGGCTGTCCCACGCCTGTGTGATGCGGCGGGTGTGGGAGGCGGTGGGCGACCGCCGGATCGTGCAGCTGGGGATACGGTCCGGAACTCCGGAGGAATTTGCGTTCGCGCGGGCACACTGCCGGTGGAGCCTGGGTGCTCTTATCGTCCCGGACACGGTGCGGCACGAGCTCCAGCAGGCCCCGGTTTACCTCACCCTGGACCTGGACGTACTGGATCCAGCCTTCGTGCCGGGGGTCGGGAACCCAGAACCGGGCGGGCCCTCCTTCCAAGAGCTCTGCGGGGCCCTGCGGAACCTGGGGCGTCTACGGGTGGTGGGGTTGGACGTGGTGGAACTGGCCCCGCCCATGGACCCTTCCGGGGTAAGTGCGGTGGTGGCCGCCAAGCTCCTCCGGGAGCTCCTCCTGCAGTTCTTCACCGCCGGGTGAGCTCGAAGCGCACCTGCTCATGGAACCCCTCCAGGAGCTCCAGGAACTCCCGGCGGAGGGGGCCGGCGCTCGCCGCGGGGAGGGGACCAGGGCTCAGGAGTGCACGGATCTCCGCAAAGGTCAACCCGCGATCCCGAAGGTCCTCGATCCGGTCCTGGGGGATGCCCGTGGCCCGGTGGAGGGCGAGGATCCGGTCCGCTTCTGTCCCGGGATCCGTCCCCTGGGCAAAGGCCAACAGGACCGCGCTGGGGACGTTGCCCACGGCGGTGAACCGAAGCCCCGCCTGCTCCCACATCAGGACCCGGAAGGCCCCGAAAGCATACAGGCGCGCCTCGAGACCCCCGCGGCGCAGGGGAAACCCGACGGGAGGGAACTTCATGCGACCGGCCGGGACCTGGAACAGGGAGACCGTGGTTGCCCCGTCCCCGTACCGGAGGACCACGGCCTGTACACCACCAAGACGAACGGTTCCGGCACCGCGGTACCGGAATCCCGCGGGCACCTCCGCGGGTACTACAGGGAGGAAGCCCACGTGCGCGGCCAGCTCCGAGAGACGGGCGGCTCGAAAGCCGTCCGATCGGAGGTCCACCACCCGGGCCCTGGCAGGAGGCCGGAACCGGAAGAGGGCAGGAGGCAGGTCTGCCACGATGCTGATCCGGGTGAAGGAAGAGGCGAAGAACACCCCACGTTCCGGATCCGATTCCTGCCAGGCAAGGATCAACCCCGTAGCCCGATCCACCCAGACCCTCCGGTGGACACCCTGGTCCCTCGGGACGACCTCCAGGAGGTAGGCAGGGCGTGCCACGACCTGGGTGATCCCCAGGAGCCGCACGCGGTAACGATCAGCAAGCGCCTCCAGCTCCTGGGGGCCCGGACGGCCCAGAGACGGACCTCGCACCACGAGGTGGACGGAGGGTTCATAGTGCCAGGTCTCCTGACCGGTGTCTACGAAGATCCGCCCCGCGACCCTCTCCGGAGAGAGGTACTCCATCCGGTAGGCATAGAGACGTCGGTGCATCTCCAGCAGGGTAACAGACTCCACCCTGCCTCCCCGATGGACTGCGAGGACCTTGGTTCCCTCGTAGTTCACCGTCTGGGGCGCCGACAGCGCCAACCGGAGAATGGTCAAGGGGGAATCCACTCGGCCGCCCGCGCCCCCTCCCGCCGCCAGCGCCACGACAGCCAACACCGCACCCCAGCGGCTCACCGGATCTCCTCCGGAGGGCGTTCCCCCGCGAGGGAGAGGTTGGCATCCGTGAGGGTGATGCCCAGGTAGGCCCGATCCACAAGGGGATTCGAGGAGGCCTCGTGGACATGCTCCCACACGAAGCGTTCCACCACCCTCTCCGCATCCGGGGAGCCGCTCCTCCCCCCCATGCGGAGGAGGGGAGCGGCTCCGAGCAATGCGACCGCCACCGCAGAGGCCACTGCGACCGCGATCCGGGTCGGGGCGTTCGCGAACAGCCAGCGGATCGTGCGCAGGCGGCCCGACCACCCCTTGGCGATCCCCACCCCTTGCACGGCCCGGAGGACCCCTGCGGTGACCCCCTCCGGAAGGGGCCGGTCCGGAAGGCCCCGGAGCACTCCACGTACCCAGCGCAGCTCCTCCAGGAACGCGCGGGCCTCCGGATCCATGCGCAGGAGCCGTTCGATCTCCACCCGCTCCTGGGGCGTCACCTCCTCGTCCAGATAACAGGAGAGCAGCCGTTCCAGGCGGTGGTTCACACCCCTCCCTCCTCTACCCAGGTGCGGTCCGCGCCCGCCCGACGGTAGAGGGGTTTTAGGCGATCCCGGAGGAAGCGCCTCGCCCGGTGCAGGCGTGACTTCACCGTCCCGATGGGAATCCGCAGGATATGGGCCACCTCCTCGTAGGAAAACCCCTGGATGTCCACCAGGACCACCACCGCCCGGAGGTCCGGGGCCAGGGCCCCCAGAGCGCTCTGGATCTCGGCGTCCATCACAGGACTCACCACCTGCTCCTCAGGGTTGCTGGAGGGGTCCAGCACCGTCCGCTCCACCTCGTTCCCCCGGGGGGTGGTGACCGGAACGTCCAGGGACTCCACCCGTATCCTCCCCCGCTTCCGGAGCTGGTCGAGGAAGAGGTTCAGGACGATCCGGTACAGCCATGCCTCCAGCGGCACCCCGGGCTCGATCCGGGCAAGCGCCCGGTAGACCCGCAGGAAGGCCTCCTGGGTCAGGTCCTTCGCATCGGCCTCGTTCCCGCTCAGGCGGTACGCGATGTTGTAGACGTGCCGGCCATAGCGATGGACGATGGCCTCGAAGTGCGCGATCTCCCCCTCGGCAGCGGCTGAGCGGCCTGCCGGGGAATCCGGCACCAGGGCACCTTCAAAGAGATCTGCCACGCCCATCCCTACGGAGGAAGGGCAGAACCGGTTCCGTCCCGCCACGGGGTTCTCCCAACGCAGCCTCCCAGGACGTTAACTCCTTTGGAATGCCGGAGCTCCCCCCTCGGCAGACCCTGCTCATCGCCCTGGCGGCCGCGCTGGTCATAGGGGCCCTGCTGGCCCGCAATCTGTTTTCCGTCGCCCCACCCGTGGTGATCCAGGCTCCGGACGGACCCTCCTCCGGCCCCGCGCCTCCGCGCGTCCACCCTCCTGTTGAGTTCACCGGACCCCTCTCCCTCAACGCCGCTACCCAGGAGGAGCTGGAGCGGCTACCGGGGATCGGACCGAAGCTCGCCCGTCGCATCGTCCAGGATCGAGCCCTCCAGGGCCCGTATACCCGGGTGGAGGACCTCCTACGGATCAGGGGCATCGGTCCGAAGCTCCTCGAGCGGATCCGCCCCTATGTCCGGGTGCCCTGAGGGCTATCCCTTCGCCTCCGCGGGCACGGGCTCGGAGACCACGTTTACCACTTTCCCGGGAACGTAGACCACGTCCTTCACCCGGCGTCCGTTGAGCACCTGCTGGACCTTGGGGCTTGCCAGAGCCAGCTCCCGGGCCCGGTCCACGGAGATGTCCGCAGGGACGGTGATCCGGTCGCGCACCCGGCCATCTACCTGCACCACTAGGGTGACCTCCGGCGTTCGCGCCAGCTCCGGATCGTGGGCGGGCCAGGGATGGGTGTGCACGCTGTAGGATCCTCCGATGCGCTCCCACAGCTCCTCCGCGAGGTGCGGGGTGATGGGCGCCAGCATGAGCACCAGGTGGCGGATGGCCTCCGCCCAGGCCTCCGTACCCCGGAGCCTGTTCTGAACCCGGCTCAGGTGGTTGGTGAACTCCATGAGGGAAGCGATGGCGGTGTTGAAGGCGAACTGCTCGAAGTCCTCCGTGACCCGCTTCGTGGTCCGGTGGGTCCACCGCCTCAGCTCCATCTCCGCCTGCGATCCTCCGCTCCGCACGGGCATGCGTACCTCCTCCGCGGTAGCGGTCACGAGGTCCCACACCCGCCGCAGGAAGCGCGCCACCCCCTCGATGTCCCGGCTGCTCCAGGGCCCCCCTTCCGCCCAGGGCCGCATGAACATCAGGTAAGCCCGCACCACGTCCGCCCCGTACCGGGCCACCTGCTCGTCGGGATCCACCACGTTGCCCCGGGACTTGCTCATCTTCTCCCCGTCCTCGCCCAGGATCACCCCCTGGTTAAACAGGCGCAGCATGGGCTCCCGGAAGGACAGAAGCCCCAGATCCGCGAGCGCCTTGGTGAAGAAACGGGTGTAGAGCAGGTGCATCACCGCGTGCTCTGCCCCGCCCGTGTACTGGTCCACGGGGCACCAGTAGTGCACCTCCTCCACGTCGAAGGGGCCCTGGTCGTAGTGGGGGGAGATGTATCGGTACTGATACCAGGAGGAGTCCACGAAGGTGTCCATGGTGTCCGTCTCCCGCTCCGCGGGCCCCTGGCACCGCGGGCAGCGGGTGCGGCGGAACCCCTCGTGGTACTTCAAGGGGGATTCACCCGTGGGCATGAAGTCCACGTCCTCCGGCAGCAGCACGGGCAGGTCTTCATAGGGTACGGGTACGGTTCCGCATTGCGGGCAGTAGATGATGGGGATGGGGGTCCCCCAGTACCGCTGGCGGCTGATGAGCCAGTCCCGCAGCCGGTAGCGCACCGAGGCTTTGCCCTTCCCCTGGGCCTCCAGCCATGCGATGACCTTCGGGATCCCCTCCGGCACGGGTGTCCCCTCGAAGGGGCCGGAGCGCACCATGTGGCCTGGTCCTTCGTAGGCTCGCTCCAGGGGCTCCCGCAGGGCCTCCCCCTCCGGCTGCACCACCACCCGGATGGGAAGACCGAACTTCCGGGCGAACTCGAAGTCCCGCTGGTCGTGGGCGGGAACCCCCATGATGGCGCCCGTGCCGTAGCCCATGAGCACGTAGTCCGCGATCCACACAGGGATCCGCTCCCCGGTCACGGGGTTCTCCGCGTACGTGCCCAGAAACACCCCGGTTTTCTCCCGCTCCGTGCTCATCCGCTCGATCTCGCTCTGGCGGCGGGCCTGGTACGTGTACGCCTCCACCTCCTCCCGACGGTCCGGGGCCGTAAGCACCGCCACGAGCGGATGCTCCGGAGCCAGCACGAGGAACGTGGCGCCCCACAGGGTGTCGGGGCGGGTGGTGAACACCACCACCGGGTGCTGGGAACCGTCCGGCGCGTGGGCGGTGAAGGTCACCTCCGCGCCCTCGCTGCGGCCGATCCAGTTCCGCTGCATGGTGACGATGCGCTCGGGCCACTGGATCCCGGAGAAGTCCAGCAGCTCCTCCGCGTACTTCGTGATCCGGAAGAACCACTGCTCCAGATCCCGCTTGATGACGGGAGTATCGCACCGCTCGCACCGCCGGTCCGGGCCCACCACCTGCTCCCGGGCCAGGGTGGTGTTGCAGTTCGGGCACCAGTCCACGGGGGCCTTAGCCCGATAGGCGAGCCCCGCCTCGTAGAACTTCAGGAAGAACCACTGGTTCCACCGGTAGTACTCCGGCTCGCAGGTGACGATCTCCCGAGACCAGTCCCACATCGCCCCCATGGAGCGCAGCTGAGCCCGCATGCGCTCGATGTTCTGCATGGTCCACGTCTTCGGGTGGATCCCGTGCTTGATGGCCGCGTTCTCCGCCGGCAGCCCGAAGGCATCGAAGCCGATGGGGAAGAGCACGTTGTAGCCCTGCATCCGTCGAAAGCGGGCCGCGGCGTCGCTGGGGGCCATGGCGTACCAGTGGCCGATGTGCAGGTCCCCGCTGGGGTACGGGTACATGGTGAGGAAGTAGAACTTCGGTCGGTCGCTGCGCTGGGGCGTGCGATAGAGCCCATCCCGCTCCCAGCGGGCCTGCCACTTCGCCTCGATGGCCTTGGGGTCGTACCGCGGGGGCATCGCCTCACGCTCCTTCCACGTAGGTGAGCCAGCCGTGGCGGTCGGGTACCTGCCCCCGCACGATGGCGAAGAAGGCGTCCTGGATCCTCCGGGTCACGGGTCCGGGTTGACCCTGCCCGATCAGCTGGCGGTCCACGGATCGCACGGGGGTGATCTCCGCCGCGGTCCCCGTGAGGAAGACCTCATCCGCCACGTACAGCATCTCCCGGGGGATGGACACCTCCCGGACCTCGTATCCCAGCTCCCGGGCCAGGGTGATGGCCACCTGACGGGTGATGCCGGGGAGGATGGACTGGGCGATGGGAGGCGTGTAGAGGGCCCCGGAGCGCACCAAAAAGAGGTTCTCGCCGCTGCCCTCGCTCACGTATCCCTGGACGTCCAGCATGATGGCCTCCCCGTAGCCGTCGTCTACGGCCTCCATGGTGGCGAGCTGGCTGTTCACGTAGTTGCCCGCGATCTTGCCCAGGGCGGGGTGGGTGGAGGGCGCCATCCGCCGCCACGAGGAGATCCTCACGTCTACCCCTTTCTCCAGGGCCTCCCCCCCGAGATACGCCCCCCACTCCAGGGTGAGGATGGCCACCTCCACGGGAGACTTACGGGGGTCCAGGCCGAAGGCTCCGGCCCCCCGGTACACCAGGGGTCGGATGTAGCAGGAGGCGTGTCCATTGGCCCGGACCACTTCCAGAATGGCCTGCCGGAGCTCTTCCTTGGAGTACGGCACCGCCATGCGGAAGATCCGGCAGGAATCGTACAGCCGGCCCAGGTGCTCCTCCAGGCAGAACACCGCAGGGCCCCGCGGGGTGGGGTACGCCCGGATCCCCTCGAAGACGCTGCTTCCGTAGTGCAGGCTGTGGGCCGACACGTGGACCACCGCGTCCTCCCAGGCCACGAGCCGACCGTTGTGCCAGATGTATCGTCCTCGCTCCATTCCCGCACCCCGCTCGGTCTGGCGGATTCAAAAACCTCCGGCCCTGAGCTGGGTCGGAGGCTTCACGGGAACCGTGGGCCGATCTCCTTCATTAATTTTTGGTGGAGCCAAGGGGACTCGAACCCCTGACCTCGTGCATGCCATGCACGCGCTCTCCCAACTGAGCTATGGCCCCACCGACTCTCCTCTTCCCGGGGACCTCTGTCTCCCGGGCCCGGGCCCGTCCAGGTTCCTAGTATAGGGGAGGGAACGCGGGCACGTCAAAAGCCCGCATCCCCGGCTACTGGCCCGCGGATGCCCCTGGGGGAAGGATCGCAAAGGCTCCGGTCATGCCCTGGGCCGCGTGCTGGCCCACGCTGCAGAGGAAGCTGTACTGGCCCCGACCCCTGGCCACGAACTCCACCTCCGCCTGATTGCCGGGTTCCACGAAGACAAAGGGGCGTCCGTCCGAGGTGGTGCCCCGCCGGAACTCCCCCCGTACGGTGAGTTCCACCTGATCGAAGTACGCGGAGGCGATGTTGTGGGGACGCTGTGGATCCTCGTTCACCAGTTGCAGCACCACGCGATCCCCCTCGTGGAACCGGATGATGCTGGGATCGAATTTAAAAGAGGTCATGGAGATCCGGAACACCTTCCGGGATGGAGCGCTCGCCGCGGACGCGGAAAGGGCCGCCCCGACCGCCACGGCCAGCAGGGACAGGAGAACCCCGCCTGTCTTCATCGCCTCACCTCCGGGAGTGCTGGAATCGTCACCATCCCGCCACGCCCGTGTAACGGGAGCTTCACGGAGTCTAGCCACCCAGGTAGGCCCGCTTCACCTCGGGGTTCTCCCGCAGATCCTCTGCCCGCCCCTCCAGCACCATGGTGCCCGTCTCCAGCACGTACCCCCGATGCGCGATCTCCAGGGCCATGAAGGCGTTCTGCTCCACCAGCAGGATGGTGGTCCCCTGCCGGTTGATCTCCCGGATGGCCTCGAAGATCTGCTCCACCAGCATGGGCGCAAGCCCCATGGAGGGCTCGTCCATGAGGAGCAACCGGGGTCTGGCCATCAGGCCCCGGGCGATGGCCAGCATCTGCTGCTCCCCGCCGGAGAGGGTGCCCGCCACCTGGTGGATGCGCTCCTGCAGCCGCGGGAACAGCGTAAAGACCCATTCCAGATCCTCCCGGATCCCCTGCGGGTCCGTGCGGGTGAAGGCCCCCAGCTCCAGGTTCTCCAGGACACTGAGCTGCCCGAAGATCCGCCGCCCTCCCGGCACCTGCACCACTCCCTTCCGGACGATCTCGTGGGGCGGGAGCCGGCTTAACTCGTCCCCCTCAAACCACACGGAGCCGCTGCGTGGCCGCAGCAGCCCGCTGATGGTGCACAGGGTGGTGGTCTTCCCCGCCCCGTTGGCCCCGATGAGGGTAACGATCTCCCCAGCCTCCACGTGGAAGGAGATGCCCTTGAGGGCGTGGATCTGGCCGTAGTACACGTGCAGGTCCCGGACCTCCAGGAGCGCCATGGCTAGCCCGCGGCGATCCCCAGCCGCCGACGTCCGAGGTAGGCCTCGATGACCCGGGGATCGTTCTGTACCTCTGCGGGGGTGCCCTCGGAGATCTTCTCCCCGTAGTCCAGGACCGTCACCCGGTCCGAGATGGTCATCACCACCCGCATCTGGTGCTCGATCAGGAGGATGGTGATTCCCAATTCATCCCGCAACCGGCGGATGAACTGGATCATCTCCGCGGTCTCCGTGGGGTTCATGCCCGCGGTGGGTTCGTCCAGCAACAGCAGCTTGGGCCGGGTGGCCAACGCCCGCGCCAGCTCCAGCTTCCGCTGCTCCCCGTAGGGCAGGTTGCGGGCCAGGAGGTCCCCGCGCCCCGCGATCCCCACGAACTCCAGCAGCCGCCGGGCCTCCGCGTGGGCCCACCGCTCCTCCCGGCGCACCGCGGGGCTGGCCAGCACCGCACCCACCCAGGTGGAGCGCAGGTGCATGTGAAGCCCCACCAGGACGTTCTCCAGGGCCGTCATGTTGGCGAACAGACGGATGTTCTGGTAGGTGCGGGCGATCCCGAGGTGTGCGATCTCATCCGGCCGCAGGCCGTCCACTCTCTGCCCCGCAAACCAGATCTCCCCCTCATCGGGCCGGTAGAACCCCGTGACGCAGTTGAACAGGGTGGTCTTGCCCGCCCCGTTGGGCCCGATGACGCTGTGGATGGCGTGCTCCTCCACCTCCAGGTCCAAAGCCCGGATGGCCACCAGTCCCCCGAACCGCTTCGTCATGCGCCGGGTGACGAGGATGGCCACGCTACGTCCCTCCCTTCGTGGCCGCCTCCACGGGGGTCCGGGCCAGCTCCACTGGTTCCTCCTCCATCGCGTGCAGCTCCCGCCGCTGGACCGCCGCGGGCAGCAGCCCTTCCGGCCGCAACAGCATCATGGCCACGAGCGCGGCTCCGTAGACCAGGAACCGGAACTCGCCGAACTCCCGCAGCAGCTCCGGTAGCCCGATGAGCACCACAGCCCCCACGATCACCCCTGGAATGCTGCCCATTCCGCCCACGATGATCAAGGCCAGCACCTGGATGGAGATCAGCAGCTGGAAGCTGTGGGGGAACACCGAGCCCACCATCACCGCGAAGATGGCCCCCCCCACGCCCGCAAACGCCGCGCCCAGGCCATACGCCAGGAGTTTCACGCTCACCAGGTTGATCCCCAGCGCCTCCGCCACGTCCTCGTCCTCCCGGATGGCCATCCACGCCCGGCCCAGCCGCGAGTCCTGCAGCCGCCACGCCACGTAGGCCACCACCGCGGAGGCCACCACCGTCAGGTAGTACAGGTGCTGCGGTCCGGAAAATTCGAAGCCGGCCAGCACCGGCTTCGGGATCGCCAGGACCCCCTGGGAGCCACCGAGCCACGGCCGCAGGGCGTCCGAGAGGACCAGCAGCCGCACGATCTCCCCGAAGCCCAGGGTGGCAATGGCCAGGTAGTCCCCGCGGATCCCCAACACCGGGATCCCCAGGATCACCCCCGCGATCAGGGAGACCAGCACCGCCACGGGGACTGCAGCCCAGAAGGACCAATGGGCAAACCCGTGCTCCCCCACCGAGGTCAGAAGCCCTACAGTGTAGGCGCCGATGGCGAAGAAGGCCACGAACCCGAGGTCCAGCAGCCCCGCCAGCCCGACTTCCAGGTTGAGCCCCAGCCCCATGAGGGTGTACAGGCCCACGATCACCAGCACCTGCGCCACAAACGGGCCGCCGGCCACCGGGAGGGCCGCCAGCAACAGGAGTCCCACCACGCTCCACACCACCCGCCGGGCCCTGGGGGGAAGACCCACACCGCGGCCCTCCCGCCCGCGAAGCGCGGGCCGCAGCGCGGTCGCCACGGCTGAGACCGCGAACACCGCCATCATCCCCTGCGGGGTGGGCCCTCCGCCTGCCACGAACAGCCAGTCCCGGACCGGGGTGAGGCTCTCGGGCTGCAGGATCAGGAGTACCAGGTCCTGGAACAACGCAAGCCCCAGGGCCGCCGCAGCGCCCACCAGGAGCGGCCGGACCACCCCGGCGGGCGCGCACGCACCCACCGCTCCCCCCAGGCCCACCAGCCCCCCCACCAGCACCGCCCCCGGCCAGGCCACCTGGGGCGGTCGGCCCGCGGACAGCAGCTGGAACAGGGCCGGTGAGGCGTTGACGAACATACTGCGCAGGTCCACCTGGGAACGCAACCACACCAGCAACCCCACGCAGAACCCCACCACCGCCCCCGCCAACAGCCCGGCCCACAGCCGCCGCGCGGGGGGTCCACCTGTCCGCCGGGCCGCCACCCACCCGCTGGCCAACAGCATCCCCAGCAGGAGTACCTGGCCTGCGGAGAGCACCCCATCCACCACCCACCGGCCGTGCAGGGCCTCCACCAAGCCCGCCAGGCTCACGAACCAGGCCACCGCGCCGAACACCAGCCCCACACGCCACACGGCTACGCCCTCTTGGCGGCCAGCCGCTCCCCGAGGATCCCCTGCGGCCGGAAGATGAGCACCATCACGAGCATGGTGAAGGCGATCACGTCCTTGAGCTGGTAAGGAGCCGGGATCCCCAGCCCGTCCAGGAACAGGGCAGGCCCCACGGACTCCACCACCCCCAAAAACAGGCCGCCCAGCATGGCGCCGGGGATGTTTCCGATGCCGCCCAGCACCGCGGCGGTGAAGGCCTTGATCCCGGGCACGAAGCCCATGAAGAAGTGCACCTGCTTGAACACCAGCGCGTACAGGATCCCCGCGGCCCCCGCGGCCGCACCCCCGATGGCGAAGGTGAGCACGATGATGCGGTCCACGTCGATCCCCATCAGGGCCGCGGCGTCCTTGTCCTCGGACACCGCTCGCATGGCCTTGCCCACCTTCGTGCGCATGACGAACTGGTACAGGGCGAACATGAGGACCGTGGCGCTGGCGAGCACCACCGCCTGGGTCCGCAGTACCCCGATTCCCAGGATCTGCCACTCGCCCTTAAAGAGATCGAACTCCGGATACGCCTTGAACCCCGATCCGTACAGACCGCGAAAGGCGTACTGCAGGAAGAACGATGCCCCGATGGCGGTGATGAGGGGCACCAGGCGCGGAGCCCGCCGCAGGGGTCGGTAGGCCACCCGCTCCACCAGCACCGCCACGCCCGTGGATACGGACGCCGCTACGGTCAGCAACAACAGCAGGCTCAGGATCGGGTGCCGGTTGAGGAACCCGGAGGCTGCCAGGGGCGCGGCCACGAAGTACGCGGTGTAGGCCCCGCTCATGAACACCTCGCCGTGGGCGAAGTTGATCATGCGCAGGATGCCGTACACCATGGTGTAGCCCAGGGCAATGAGGGCGTAGATCCCGCCCTGCGCGAGGCCGAAGACCACGAAGTCCACCCACTGCTCCCCCGTGTACCGGCCCAGGCGCAGGGTCCCCACCGTCCCCCACACCACCACGAGGATCACGGCCAGGCGGAAGGCCCACAGGAAGGCATCGACGAAGCTCAGCCGCCTCACCACCGGCCGCCGCAAGGCACCTGCCGCCAAGCTCCCGACCCCCTCCCGTCCTGCGCACAACGAGGGCGGGGGTCGGATCCTTCCGGACTCCGCCCCCGCCCGCTACACTGCCCTCACCGCTTCATGGACCAGATCTTCTTGGGGTCGACTCCCGGATTCCACTTGGCCGGGTCCGCGGAGATGGTCTGGTAGACGGCGATCTTCGGGTCCGCGCAGTCGCCGTACGGGTTGCAGGTGAGGTTACCGGTGATCCCCGGGAAGTTCCGGGTGGCGAACAGCGCGTCCCGCAGGGCCTTCCGGCCGATGTAGGTGTTGCCCTGGGCGTCCTTGCGGGCCACCTTCTCGATGGCCGCGAAGATCATCATGGCCGCGTCGTAGGCGTGCGCGTGGAAGGCGCTCAAGGGCTTTTCGCCGTACTTCCTCTGGTGCTTCTGGAGGAACTGCTGGTACTTGGGGCCCAGGGCTTCCACGGAGAGGTCCGGGCTGGAGTTGTACACGCCCCGGGCCGCCTCCCCCGCGGCCTTCCAGAAGTCCGGGGAGAAGGTGCCGTCCGCGCTCATGAGCTTGACGTTCTCCAGTCCCGCCACCTCCCTGGCCTGGCGGGTGATGTGGCCGCCCGCGGCGATGAAGATGGGGTAGTAGATGAGCTGCGGCTTCCCTGCGGCGATCCGGGTCAGCACCGGCCGCATGTCCGTGTCCGTGGGGGAGACCGCCTCCTGGGAGGTGATGGTGCCCCCGAGGCGCTTGAACACGTCTGCGAACACGTTCGCCAGCCCCTCCGCGTACGGGCTGCCGTCGTGGATGGTGGCCGCCCGGCGCACGGCCAGCACGTGGTACGCGAACTGCGCGGCGGCCCGCCCCTGCACCAGGTCGTTGTGCGCGGTCCGGAGGTAGCAGGCGTACTCCGGGCCCCGTTTGGGGTCCGTGAGCTTGGGCGCGGTGTTGGACGGGGAGACCGTCACGATGCCGGCCTTGCACAGGATGGGTGCCCCGGGGACCGCCTCGCTGGAGCAGCTGCTGCCGATGGCGGCCACGATCTGGCGGTTGGCCGCGAGCTTGGTGGCCGCGGTGGTGCCGCCCTCCGCGTTGCACCCAGTGTCCTCGCCGATGAGCCGCACGGGGTGGCCGGCCACCGTCTTCTTGTCGTCGATGGCGAGCTCGATCCCGCGCCGGCTGTCGATCCCCAGGCTGGCGTCGGGACCAGCCACCACCAGCCAGTACGCGATTACGATGGGCTGCCCGCGGGCCACGCGGACAACCCCCCACTCGTCCGTCACCGGCCCCATCCGGACCGGGGCTGCGGGAGCTACGAGGTACACGCTCCCCACGACGAAGGCCAGGAGTAATATCCCGAGCAACGTCCGGACCAAGCGAGCACGGAACATCCTGAAGATCCCCCCTTCGTGAAGAGTCTAGTGGACCTACACCGTCCCTATTCTACTCCGGAGGAGCGCTTAAACCCTTCAGGGGCCCTCCCGGACCAGGCTCCGGAGGAGGAAGCCCACGTTGGCGGGGCGCTCCCCAAGGCGCCGCATGAAGTAGGGGTACCAGTCCGGCCCGAAGGGCACGTACACCCGGAGACGGTAACCTTCCTGGACCATCTGAGCCTGGAGGTCCCGCCGCACCCCGTACAGCATCTGGAACTCGAACCGATCCGGCGGAATCCCGTATGCTGTCGCGAGGCGTCGGGCGTGGGCGAGGATCCGCTCGTCGTGGGTGGCGATGGCGGATTGCTCCCCCTCCCGCAGCAGCCGCTCCAACAGCCGCACGTAGGCCCGGTCCACGTCCGCCTTGCGGGGATAGGCGACACTCGGAGGTTCCGCGTAGGCCCCCTTCACCAGACGTACCCGGGCCCCAAGCCGCAGGAGGAACTCCAGGTCCCGCTCCGAGCGGTAGAGGTAGGCCTGGAGGGCTACTCCCACCGTATCCGGTCCGTAGCCTGAGGCGCGGAGGCCCCGGTACAGGTCCAGGGTCGCTTCCACGTAGCGGCTGGCCTCCATGTCGATCCAGACAGACCCTCCCAGACGCCGAGCCTGCGCGCAGATCCCATGCAGGGTTTCCTCCAGGAGCTCCCGGGAGAGGTCCAGACCGAGCTGCGTGAGCTTGACCGCGAGATCCGCGCGCATCCGGCGGAGGTGGATCTCCTCCAGAACTTTCCGGTACAGGACGGCCGCGGCCCGAGCGTCCTCCGGACGCGTGGTGCGCTCCCCCAGGAGGTTCAGGGTGACCGCCCTTCCCTGTGCGTTGAGGCGCGCCGCCACATCGCATGCCTCCTCCAGGGTCTCCCCCGCCACGAACCGCCGAGCGGCTCGCCGAACCCACCCGTTCCGGGTCACCCACTCCTGGAGCGTTCGCCGCTCGGAGAGGAAGACAAAGAACCAGCGCAGGGCACCTGCCAGCTCCATGGACTTTCCTACGGCCTGTGCAGGAGAGCACGGACGGGGACGATCTCCACGCCCTCCCCCTCCATCTCCGGAACCATCTCCTGGAGCACCTCCGCCGTGTGGGGGCGGTTGATGTGGCCGATGGCCAGGGTGCTCCCGCGCCTGCGGGCGATGGCCACGGCCCGACGCACCTGTTGGCGGATGGCCTCCGGATCCGGATCGTTGTCCAGGAACACGGACCGGACCGCAATGGGCACCTTCAGTTCCTCCGCGACCCGCTCCGCCACGCTGCGAGGGGAGGTCCGGGAGTCCACGAAGAACAACCCCCGCTCCTGGACCACCCGCATCACCGCTCGCACCACCCGGGGATCCGAGGTGCCTCGGGATCCCATGTGATTGTTCACCCCCACCACTCCCGGGAGCCGGTCGAGATGGGATCGCACCACCCGGGCGATCTCCTCCTCGGACATCTCCCCATAGATGCCTCCTGGACCCATCGCCCGCGCTTTTTCGGGATCCTCCGGCTCCATGGGAAGGTGCAGGAGGACGTCCAGGCCCGCCTGGGAAGCCCGCCGGGCGAGCTCCGTGCTGTAGGGAAGTCCGGGCAGGATGGCTAGGGCTACGGGTCGCCCGATCCGGACGGCCCGGTCCAGCTCCTCCAGACGTCCCCCCGCGTCGTCGAGGATGAAGGCAACCCGGGGTCGGAGGACGGAGGGCTCGGAGGGAACCAGGCGCAGGCGGAGCACGGGGAGCAGGCGGCCGCGGTACTCCATTCCGAACTCCACCACCTGCCCCGCTCCCTCGGGACGGCTTCCCAGCAGCACGCCGCCGCCCCGCTCCACCTCGTGGACCAGCTGGCCGAGCACCGCT
>JAVKHN010000015.1:0-42184 GCA_031459935.1 Candidatus Sysuimicrobium calidum
ATGCTCCTGGATCGGGAGCCCCCGGAGGATGGAGGGAGTTCGGCGTACGAGGACTCTCCGTGGTATCGGGGAAGCGTGGAGTTCCGGACTCCACCCATGGTGGAGTCCATGGAGGTCCTGGGACCCATCGTCCTGAAACTCTATGCCAGCAGCACGGACACGGACGTGTTCTGGATCGTCTCCCTGTACCATGAGGATGGGAGTGGAGAACGGAGGTTGCTGACGAGGGGGTGGCTCCGCGGCAGCCATCGGGAGGTGGACTGGGAGAAGTCTGCGATTTGGGAGATCCACCACCGGCACGACCGGATGACGCCGTTGGCTCCAGGAGAGGTCTACGAGTTTTGGATCAACGTTCGTCCCACGGGGGTGCTGGTACGGCCCGGGGAGCGGCTGGTGCTGAAGATCGCAGGGGTGGAGGACCCGCCCACCAATCCGCTCGAGCTCATCGGAACGGGGAGCCTGCGCAGGCAGCGGCCCAGCCGGGTCGTCATCCAGCACAATGCCCGGTTCCCCAGCTACCTCCTGCTCCCGGTGACGAGAGGGAACCTCCTGGGCCTTTATGTGTCAGGGGGGGAGTTCCCCCGGGGAGGTTGAAAGGTTACAGAGAAAGGGGGAAAGGCGATGCGAGTTCGAAGGTGTTCCTACCTGCTGCTGGTCGGGTTCGTAGCTCTTGCGTTAGGGGCTCCGGGGACGGGGCAGGAGCGGCCGGTCCGCGTCGGCCTACTGCTGAGTTACACAGGGCCGTCTCCGTTTCAAGCCATCGGCACAGAACAGGGTGTCCAGCTAGCGATGGAGGAGGAGAGGGCTCAGGTGGCGGGACGGAGGATCGAGCTCCTCCGGGAGGACACAGAGGTCAACCCCACCGTGGCCCTCATAAAGGCCCGGAGGCTTGTGGAGGAGCGCCGGGTTGAGTTCATCGTGGGCCCGGTATGGAGCCACGAGGCGTTGGCCCTGCTGGATTATCTGAAGACGCGCGACATCGTCTGGATAATCCCGGTAGCGGCCACACGGCTCTTGATGACGCCCGAACGAGCCACCCAGCGGATGTTCCGGGTGGTGGAGACCACAGACCAGAGCAGCTATCCCCACGGGCGGTGGATGGTGCGGAGCCAGGGGTACAGGAACTTGGTGGTCTTCGCCACGGACGTCGCGTTCGGGCACGACTCTGCAGGAGCGTTTGAGGCTGGCATACGGGCTGGGGGTGGACAGGTGCTCCGGAAGATCTTTGTACGGCTCGGTACCGTAAACTTCGCGCCGTTCCTTACCCCCTCGAATCTGAGCGGAGCCGAAGCAGTGTATGCATGTTTTGCGGGAGTCGATGCGATCCGATTTGTTCAGCAATATACGGAGCTCGGCTGGAAGGGCCGGATTCCCCTTCATGGATGCAACCCACTGGTGGACGATCCGTACCTTCAAGAGATTGGAGAGGCAGCGGTAGGTGTGGCCTCCCTGGCCCACTATACGGCGGTGCTGGATACGCCGGAGAACCGGCGTTTTGTCGAAGCCTATCAGAGAAAGTTCCGACAGACCCCCTACCGGTACAGTGAATACGGGTATGCAGCGGGGAAGCTGATCGTGGAGGGGTTGCGATCAACCCGGGGAGACACCAGCCGTCCGGATGAGCTGGCACGTGCGATGAAGCAGAGTGCTCAGAAGATCATGACTCCCGTTGGCCCCCTGCGCTTCGATCGATGGAACCAGAGGGTTTTCGACCTCTACTTGTTGCGTGTGGAGCGTCGCGACGGACGGTTGGTGAATATCCCGGTGGACCGACTTGGGCGCATTGCGCAGGTGGACGTGTGGCAGTGGTGGAGACGGTGATCACCGATCCGGACGGGAGCGTGGTGCGGTAGGGTAGGGAGGAAAGCACTACGAGGAGGTTTACGGGAAAGCTGCCAGGGTGATGGGAGGAAAAGGAGGTTGGTGAATTTTGAGGGATGCACCTCAGATATTGCTGATCGTGGATGTCCAGAACGATTACTGCCATGAGGCAGGGGCATTTGGACGTGCAGGCTTTCCTTTGGAGTCCATCCAGAGGGCAGTGGCCCGCCTGGAAACCCTGCTGGAAGCGTGGCGGAAGAGTGGAAATGCGGTGCTTTTCGTACGCACGGAGCACAGCCGGTGGACGGACGCGCTGGGATGGCGGAAAAGGCTCAGGGGACTGAAAAAGGAAGTGGCGCCGGAGATCTGTCGGGCAGGAAGTTGGGGAGCGGAGTTTTACCGGATCGCGCCACGGGAGGGAGAACTTGTGATCACGAAGCACCGGTTCAGCGCGTTCTGCGGGACGGAGCTGGATCTGGTCCTTCGAAGTCAGGGGATCACCATGCTGGCCATCACGGGGGTCACCACAGACGTGTGCGTGGAGAGTACGGTACGAGGCGCGGTGGACCTTGGGTATACCGTCACCGTGGTGGGGGACTGTTGTGGAGCTCTGGAGATAAGGGATCACGAGATGGCGCTGGAACGTATCGGTAAGTATTTCGGGACGGTAACAACGAGTCGCGAGCTGGAAAGGGAACTGAGAGGAAGGGACGTGTCGGGGGCGGGATAGGCGGTGCTCCCCTTCCCGTTGACGGTGGCTTCGCTACCCAGTAGCCTATCGTGTGAAAGGAGCTTGGCCGGTTTCAAGAATAAGACAGGGCTGGAGGGAGGAGGGAGCACCATGAAGCGGTGGGTCGGGTTGGCAGTGCTGATCGTACTGCTCCTGATCGGATCCCTTCCAGGATATCCGCAAGCAGCCCCCGTTCGCATCGGACTCGTCCTCAGCTTTGCGAGCCAGCCCGTCCAGTCCAGAGGGGTGGAGGAGGGGCTGCGGCTCGCTCTAGAGGAGGTGGGGAACCGGGTTGCGGGCAGGACCTTCGAGCTCTATCGGGAGGACGATGAAGGAAGTCCCACGGTGGGCCTCAGTAAGACCCGGAGGCTGGTGGAAGAGCGACGGGTGGATTTCCTGGTGGGCACGGTGTGGAGTCACGTGGCGCTGGCCCTGGTGGATTACCTGCGCACCCGGGACGTCATCTGGATCATCCCGGTGGCCACCACCCGCCTTCTGATGACCCCGGAGCGGGCAACACCCCGGATGTTCCGGCTCGTGGACACCAGCGATCAGAACAGCTTTCCTCTCGGGCGGTGGGTGGTCCACAAGCGCGGACACCGGAACCTCGTGGCCATCGGTTTCGACGTGGCGGCGGGGCACGATGGGATTGGAGCATTCGAGGCGGGCGTGCGGGCTGCGGGGGGACGTGTGCTCCGGAAGATCTTCGTACGGGTGGGTACGGTGGACTACGCTCCCTTCCTCACCCCCGCGAACCTGGAAGGAGCGGATGCGGTGTACGCGTGGTTCGCTGGGGTTGACGCCATCCGGTTCCTGAAGCAGTACGACGCCTTCGGCTGGAAGGCCCGGCTTCCGCTGTATGGCGGAAGGCCCATGGTGGACGAGGCGTACGTGAGCGAGGCCGGGGACTCCGCGCTGGGGGTCATCGCCATCACCCCGTACACCCCGCTGCTGGATACCCCGGAGAGCCGGCGGTTCGTGCAGGCCTTCCAGCGGCGGTATGGGCGCCTGCCCTTCTCCTACGAAGAGAGCGGATACACCACCGGGAAGCTGATCCTGGCAGGCCTGCAGGCGGTGCGGGGGGATACCAGCCGGCGGGAGGAGCTCGCCCAGGCACTGCGCCGGGAGGCTCCGAAGATCATCACCCCCGCCGGCCCGCTCCGGCTGGACCGGTACAACCAGCGGATCTTCGATCAGTACGTGGTCCGGGTGGAGCGCCGCGAGGGCCAGCTGCTGAACGTCCCCATTGACCGGATCGGACAGGTAGCTCAGGTGGACGTGTGGCAGTGGTGGAGGCGGTGATCTCCGCCTACGGACTGCAGGCGCTCAACGGACTTGTCCACGGCACCGTCCTCTTCCTGGTGGCGGTAGGGTTGAGTGTGGGGATTGGCGTGCTCCGCATCGCCAACCTCGCCCACGGTTCCCTGTACCTACTGGGAGGATATGTGGCGGTGAGCGTGGCCCGGGCTGTGGGCCTCTGGGGAGCTGGAGCCCTAGGTGGGGTTCTGGCCAGCATTGGCGCCGGGTTTGCCCTCTTCGAGCTGCTGCGGCAGTCCTGGGCGAGGACCCTCTTTGCCCAGGTATTGCTCACCGTGGGGGTCCTCTTCGTGGCCGCGGATGCCTTCCGGTTCGTGTGGGGAGGGATTCCCACCCTGGTGGCAGCGCCCGCGTGGGCGCAAGGGGCGGTGTGGCTAGGGGGGATCACCGTACCGGTATACCGGCTGATCCTCGTGGCTTTCGGCGTGGGGATCGCGGGGACTCTGTGGTGGGTGGTGGAGCGCACGCACTGGGGAGCTCTGGTCCGGGCCGCGGTGGATGACGAGGAGATGGCTCAGGGGCTGGGCATCGACGTGGTGCGGATCAAACGCTGGGTGTTCGGGATGGCCTCAGGCCTTGCAGGCCTGGGAGGAATTCTCGGCGGGATCATCACGGGGGTCGGCCCCGGGCTGGACCTGGAGATGCTGGTGTCCGCCTTGGTGGTGGTGGTGGTGGGTGGGGTAGGGAGCGTGCTGGGGACGTACCTCGCCGCGCTCCTGGTCGGCGTGCTGGACACGGTGCTGACAGGGAACTGGCCCGAGCTCTCCATCTTCAGCCTGTTCGCGGTGATGGTGGCGGCTTTGATGCTGCGGCCCGGCGGGCTGGTGGAGCGATAGGACACCGGGGCTCCATGGATCGGGTTCTTCCCTCCCGCCTCGTGGGCCTTGCGACGATCCTGGTTTTCCTGCTTCTCCCCTGGGTGCTCTCCGAGTACCAGCGGACACTGCTGAGCCTCACGTTTCTGTACGCGGTGTTCGCCATGAGCCTGGATTTGATCCACGGGTACGCGGGGATCGAGTCGCTGGGACACGCCGCGTTCCTGGGCATCGGTGCGTACACCGCGGGCCTGCTGAGCGCGCGCCTGGGAATGCAGAACATGCTCCTCGGGACGCTAGGGGGGATGTTGGCCGGAGGGATCCTGGCGGCCCTCATCGGGCCCGCCATCCTCCGGACCCGGGGGATCACCTCCCTGATGACGTTCCTCGCGATCTCCATGATGCTGTGGGGAGGTGCGGTGAAGTGGCGGTCCCTTACGGGAGGAGACGACGGGCTCACGGGAGTGAGCCGGCTCGGGGAGGTCCTCGGCTCCCTGGGGGGCGGGGTCACGGAGTACTACCTCCTCTTCCTGGTCTGCCTGGGGTGCCTGATCCTCCTGCGCCGGGTGGGGCAATCCAGCTTCGGGCTCGTGCTCCAGGGCATCCGGGAAAACGAGTCCAGGATGCGGACCCTGGGGTACAACACGCAGCTGCACAAGTTCCTGGCGCTGGTGGGCAGCAGTGTACTGGCCGGGATGGCGGGGACCCTGCTTGCCTACCACAACGGCTTCGTGAGCCCCACGGAGCTGCACGTCCTCACCTCCGCGGAAGGGCTGGTGATGGTGCTCGTGGGAGGAGCGGGGACGTTCGTGGGGCCTGCGGTGGGAGCCCTGGTGGTCACCGTGGTGAAGCACTGGATCAGTGCCTACACCCAGTACTGGGGAGCCCTCCTGGGGATCGCGTACATCCTCATCGTGCGATACGCTCCCGCGGGCCTCTACCCGCCCCTAGCTGCCGCGTGGGCGAGACGCGGCCCTCGGGAGACCTGGAAAGGTGCCACGCCCCTGGAGGTCAGCCAGAAAGAAAGCCGGTGAGCGGGAGGTTGGGGGAGGCATGGGCCAGATCGTCCTTCAGACGGAGGGCCTCTCCAAGGCCTACGGGGGATTGCGGGCGGTGGACGGGGTGGATCTGCAGGTGGAGGAGGGGGAGCGGCGGGTGGTCATCGGGCCCAACGGCGCGGGCAAAACCACCCTGTTCCGCCTCTTGAGCGGGGAAGTGCGCCCCACCCGTGGCCGGGTCCTCTGGCGGGGCAGGGACGTCACCCATCTCCCCGCGCATCGTCGGACGGCCCTGGGGATCGGGCGGACGTACCAGGTGACCAACGTCTTCCTGCACCTCTCCGTTCTGGAGAACGCGCTCCTCGGGGTGTGGGGCCTGCGAAGGGAGCAGTACGACCCGTTTCGGCCCGCCCTCTCGCACCGGGAGTCCCGGAGGAGAGCCCAGGAGCTGCTGGAGACCTTCGGGCTGTGGGAGAAGCGGGACTGGCCTGCCGCAAGCCTGTCCTACGGGGAGCAACGGCAGCTGGAGATCGTCCTGGCCCTGGCGGGAAACCCCCGGCTGCTCCTCCTGGACGAGCCCACCGCGGGCCTGTCGCCCGGAGAGACCCAGCAGGTGGTGGCGCTTTTGCGGTCCCTGGATCCACGGATAACCGTGCTGCTCATCGAGCACGATATGGACGTGGCGTTTTCCATCGCCCAGCGCATTACGGTCATGCACCTCGGCAGGATCCTCGCGGAAGGCACCGTGGAGGAGATCCGGAGGAACCCGGAGGTACAGGCCATCTATCTGGGCGAGGAGGGGTAGGCGGTGCTGGAAGTGGAGGACATCCACACCTACTACGGGGAGAGCTACGTCCTGCAGGGGCTGAGCCTGCGGGTGGCGGAGGGGCAGACGGTGGCGATCCTGGGGCGCAACGGAGTGGGGAAGACCACCCTCATCCGGAGCCTCATGGGATTCACGCCTCCCCGGAGGGGGTACATCCGGTTCCGGGGAGAGGAGATCACCCACAGACCCTCCCATGAGATCGCCCGGAAGGGCATCGGCCTGGTCCCTCAGGGGCGCCGGATCTTTGCCTCCCTGACGGTGGAGGAGAATCTCCGGGTGGCGGCCCACGAGGCGGAGCGCGGGTGGACGCTGGAGCGCGTATACGACTTGTTCCCGCAGCTGCGGGAGCGCCGGCGCCTGCGCGGGAACCGGTTAAGCGGCGGGGAGCAGCAGATGCTGGCCATCGGGCGGGCCCTGATGACCAATCCCTCCCTCCTCCTCATGGACGAACCCTCCGAAGGACTGGCTCCGAGGCTGGTGCAGGAGCTGGGGCGAACCCTCCAGACCCTCAGAGCGGAGGGTCTGTCCATCCTGCTTGTGGAGCAGAACCTCCCTCTGGCTCTGCGGGTGGCGGACTTCGTGTACGTGATGAGCAAGGGAACCATCGTGTTCGAGGGAACTCCCGCAGCTCTCCGGCAGGCAGAGGACGTGCGGCAGCGCTACCTGGGCGTCTAGTTCCCCTGCCCGGGGATGCCTAGCCCTCTCAGCGCCCCCTGAGGGGCTGTGGCACGCTCTTTGCTTGCCAGACCCCGGAGCGATGCCATGGGAGTGCAGGCGGAGGAGGAGCTGCGGCGCCGCCGGATTCAGGCCCGGCAGATCGCCCTCTCGGGACTCGGGCACCTCACCAGCTTCGCCATCCTGGTGCTGAGCCGGCGCACGGGCCTCGCCTCCTACTCGGACCTGCTCCTGGTGGGGGTCTTTGGCTTCGTGGCTGCAGGGGTGGCGGCCCTGTACGGGCTTGCCCGCACGGGCCTCCACCGGGCCCTCTTTCCCTGGGATCCCCACTGGGTGTACGTCCCCCTGGTCTTTACCGCCGTGGCCATCAACCTGCAGATGCTGGTCGCTCCCGCGGTCCGCTGGGTCCTCCTCCACGGCTGGCTTGCGGCCCTGGCCATGGCCTCTGGCTACGTGCGCTCTGCTCCGGCGGTAGGGCTCACGGTGGGAATGAGCGGGCTGTATCTGGCGTGGGCCACCCAGTTGCCCGGGACCGGAGTCACCCGGGAGCTCATTCCGGTTCTCAACGTGATGGCCTCGGCCTGGATCCTCGCGGTGGTCTCCGAGCGGCTGCGGGCCCGGCGGCGGGAGGTACGGGAGTTGACCGAGCGACTGCGGGAGGCAAACCAGCGCCTGGCGGAGCTGGCCATCCGGGATCCCCTTACGGACGCCTTCAATCGCCGGTACCTCGAAGAGCAGCTGGCGCTGGAGGTGGAGCGCTCCCGGAGGAGCGCTAAGCCCCTCGTGGTGGCCATGATGGACCTGGATGGGTTCAAGCACTACAACGACACGTACGGGCACCTGGCCGGAGACCAGGTGCTCCGGTTGGCGGCCGCGGCCATGCGGGCCTCCGTGCGCAAGGGCGACCTCGTGGCCCGCTACGGGGGGGACGAGTTCGCTGTGGTGTTGGTGGAGGTCGATCTGCAGAATGCCCTCCAGGTCCTGGAGCGGATCCGGGGTGCGGTGGCTTCCCTCCGCCTGGCCGGCGGGGAGGTGGGATTCCCGAGGGGGATTACCCTGAGCGTGGGGGCCGCCGGCTTTCCCCGGGACGGGAGTACGGCTCAGGAGTTGCTGAGCCGGGCGGACCAAGCCCTGTACCGGGCCAAGAGTCTGGGCGGGAACCGGATAGAGCTCGCGGGTACCGCGGAGGATCCGTGCGGGGCCGACCCGGGGGGTGGCATGGCGCTTGCTTACTAGGGTCTACCCGGGATGAGGCAGGGCGCACGCGCGGCGGGGATCCTGCGGGCGGCGGTGCAGGTGGCGGAGCAGTTGCTTCTGTGCCGGCCCTGGGACCGGGCCGTTGGCGAGGTCCTGGCGGTGCTCGGCAACGCCACGGGGGTCAGTCGGGTCTACGTGTTCGAGAACCACCCGGGCCCGGGCGGGGAGCTGTGCACGAGCCAGCGGTACGAGTGGGCGGCGCCCGGCATCCAGCCGCAGATGGACAACCCGGAGCTGCAGAACTTCCCGTGGATCGAGGGGGGCTTTGCGCGGTGGGTGGAACGGATGTCCCGGGGAGAGGCGGTTTTCGGCTTCGTGCGGGATTTCCCACCCGCGGAGCGGGCGGTTCTCGAGCCGCAGGAGATCGTTTCCATCGCGGCGGTGCCCATCTTCGTGGAGGGACGGTGGTGGGGGTTTCTGGGTTTCGACGAGTGCCGCCGGGCCCGCACGTGGAGTCAGGAGGAGATCTCCGCCCTGCTGCTCACGAGCCGTCTGGTGGGAGTGGCCGTCGAGCGGCAGGCGGTGGAGGAGGAGATGGAGGAGACCGCGGGCTTGAGCCGGAGGCTGCTGGAGGCGCGGTCCTGGGAAGCACTCCTAGAGGCGGTTCAACCCTCCCTCCAGCGCCTTCTCGCTCCGGACGGGATCCACCTGTTCGTCACGGATCCTTCCCGGATCTTCCTGCAGCACGTGGCGGAGCGGGGAGAAGGGAAGCTGCACGCGTACCGGACCGACGTTCCCCTGGATCCTCCCGAGGACAACTGCTTGGCCTGGGCCGTGCACCACGGAGCTCCGTACTTCGTGGAAGACCTCGACGATCCGGCTCTTCCCTTCCGAAAGCCTGAGGCGCGGTGGGGGACCAGGGCACGCTCCGTGCTCCTCATCCCGCTGGCCGCAGGAGGGCAGGTCACCGGGAGCTTGGTGGTGGACTTTCGTTCCCGCAGGCAGCTCAAGCCCTCCCAGCTCCACGCCGCGGATCTCCTGGGCCGGGTGGTGGCCGTGGCGGCGGAACGGATCCTCGAGTCCCAGGCCTTTCGGGATCTCTTCGAGCGGGTGCCGATAGGCCTGTACCGCTCCACCCCCGATGGACGGCTGCTGCGGGTGAACCGCGCGCTCGCGGAGCTTCTGGGTCACCCTTCCCCCGAGGCCCTCATGACGCGGAACCTGAGGGCTGCCTATGCCAACCCCCGGGACTACCGGCGATGGCAGGAAGCCCTGCGCCGGCATGGCAGGGTGGAGGGGTTTGAGGTTCAGTGGGTCCGCTCAGACGGCGGGCGCATCTGGGTTTGGGGATCGGCCCAGGCGGTGCTCGGCCCTGACGGTCGGCCCGCCTACTACGAGGGGAGCGTGGTGGACATCACCCGGCGCAAGGTCCTGGAAGACCAGTTGGCCTTTCTCTGGGGTCACGACCCGCTGACGGGGCTACTGAACCGGGGTCGGTTTCGGGAGGCGCTGGGCCAAGTGCTGGTCAGGGGGAGGGGAAAAGCCGGGTGCGCGGTGGTGCTCCTGGACCTGGATCGCTTCCAGGAGGTGAACGAGCGGATTGGACAGCGGGCTGCGGATCAGGTCCTCCAGGCTGTGGCCCGGATCCTTCGCGCGTCCCTGCGGGCGGGCGATCTCCTCGCGCGGATGGGCGGAGACGAGTTTGGCATCCTGCTCTTCCCCGTGGAGGCACGACAGGCCCGAAGAACGGCGGAGCGGCTGGTGCGGAGGTTGCGGGGAGCACCCCTCACGGTGGAAGGCCGTTCCGTGCAGATCTCCGTGAGCTGCGGGGTGGCGGTGTCCGGCCGGGGTGGGACCGACGGGGAGGCCCTCCTCGCCGCCGCGGAAGCTGCGTTGCACGAGTCCAAGATGCGGGGTGGGGTCCGGCTCTCCTGCCCTGCGGCCAGTGCCGGAATCGTGGACCGCTGGGAGGACCGCCTGCGCCGGGCCCTGGACCAGGGCGGCTTCCTCCTGCTGGGCCAGCCCATTTGGGATCTCCGGACAAATCGCCCCGATCGGTGGGAACTCCTGCTCCGCCTAGTCGAGGGAGGAGAGGCGATCCTGCCCGGGGAGTTCCTGCCTGCGGCGGAGCGCACCGGACTGGTGGCGGAGATAGATCTGTGGGTCCTGCGGCAGGCCGTGGAGTGGTTGAAGCGGTTTCCCGTCCGGCTCCACGTGAACTTCTCCGCCCGGACCCTGGCGGAGGAGGCAGCGTTGCAGCAGGCGGTGCGGTTGCTGCGCGTCTACCCGCGGCAGGCGAGGCGACTCGTGGTGGAGATCACGGAGACCACCGCGGTATCCAATCTCCCGCAGGCCGTGCGCTGGATTCGGGCCCTCAAGCAGGAGGGCTGTGGTGTGGCCCTGGACGATTTCGGCGTGGGCTATTCCTCCATCGCCCACCTGCGCTCCCTGGAGGTGGATGCCCTGAAGGTGGACGGAAGCTTCATCCGGGCCCTGCGGACCGATCCCCGGGATCGCCACCTGGTCCGCGCCATGGTGGAGCTGGGACACGGGCTGGGGTGTCTGGTGGTGGCGGAGTGCGTGGAGGATGAGGAAACCCTGCGGCTCGTGCGCACGCTCGGGATGGACGGCGCGCAGGGCTACCACCTGACAGGGCCCGTTCCCTTCCCACCCCCGGATCTGTGGCCCTCCCCCCGGCCCCGGGGTGTGTCCTCCGGGGGCCTGAGGGGGAAGGCTTCCGACCCGGCTCCCGCTGTGACGTCCCCCTGACCCCTGGACCGCGCAGCGGAGAGGCTCCACGGGCGCGCTTCCACGGTATAATCCTCCCGGGATGGCGGAGCTGGGCCGGCTGCTGGTGATCTTCGGTCTCGTGCTCGTGGCGGTGGGGCTTGCCTTAACGCTCCTGCCGCGGCTGGCACTCCCGCGCCTTCCGGGCGATATCCTCATCCAGCGGGATGGCTTCACATTCTACTTCCCCCTGGTCACGAGCCTTGTGGTGAGCCTGATCCTGACGCTTCTGGTGAACCTCCTCTTCTGGGCCCGCCGCTGAGATGCCCTCGTTGGCGCCGCCGATCCGGTCTCCCTTCGGGCGCTTGATGATCCTCATGGGTGGCCTTCTGGTGCTGGCCACCCCCTCCTCCCTTCCCGCCCAGCCCCAGACCCTGATCCGAGTGGGGATTCTGCTGGGGCAAGCGCAGTCCACCCTGGCCGCGGAGGCAACGGTTGAGGTTGTGGACGTGGGCCTCGGGCGGCTCGAGTACCTCGCTCCTGGGCCGTGGACCTTCCGGGCGGCGCCGGAGGGGATCGAAGGGGCGGGCCGCACCTACGGGGACGTCCTGCGGGTAAGGACCCTGACGGGGGTTCCTATTCGGCTGGTGGAACGGCAGCGGGCCTACCGGGGGGTGGTGGAGCTCCGCCGCACGGATCGGGGCCTCGTGGTGATCAACGAGCTGGACCTCGAGAGCTACCTCTATGGGGTTCTCCGGCTGGAAGTGGATCCCGCCTGGCCCCCGGAGGCCCTGAAGGCTCAGGCGGTGGCGGCCCGAACCCTGGCCCTCGCGAGCCTGGGGCGGTTCCGGCGGGAGGGGTACGATGTCCGGGACACCACGGAGGTGCAGCTCTATGGGGGGGCCACCTTCGAGGACCCCCGTACGAACGCCGCGGTGGACGCAACCCGGGGGGTCCTCCTCCTGCACGAGGGGAAACCCATCCACGCGGTCTACCACGCGGACTCCGGGGGGCAGACGGAGGCGAGCGAGCACGTGTGGGGGGTCGCTTACCCCTACCTGCGCAGCGTAGAGGACCCGTATGTGGCGGGAAGTCCCTACCAGCGGTGGACAGTGGTGGTGCCGCTGGTGCACCTGGAAGATCGGCTGCAGGGAGGCAGCATCCCCATCCAGGGGATCACGGGGGGGGAGGTCCTGCGCACCAGCGAGTCCGGCCGGGCGCTCCTCGTGCGGTTCTGGTCTGCTTCGGGGGCTGTGGAACTTCCAGGACACCGGCTCCGGTCCTTCCTGGGCCCCAACGTCCTGCTCAGCACCCGATTCGCGCTCCGGGTGGAGGGCCAGAACGTTGTCTTCGAGGGGAGCGGGTGGGGGCACGGGGTGGGCCTGTCCCAGTGGGGAGCCCGGGGGATGGCCCTTGCGGGATCTCCCTACGATCGGATCCTGCGTCACTACTATCGGGGCGTGGAACTCGCACGGCGCTGAGGGGATGCGCCTGGCCGACTTCGACTACGAACTCCCGACCGATCGGATCGCCCAGCAGCCCGCCGAGCCCCGGGACATCGCGCGCCTTCTGGTCCTGGACCGGCGCACCGGGAGCATTGCGCACCGGATCTTCCGGGATCTTCCCGAGCTCCTGGCTCCCGGGGATCTGTTGGTGCTCAACGACACCCGGGTAATCCCCGCCCGCCTGCGGGGCAGGAAGGAAGGCACAGGCGGGCGGGCGGAGGTGCTGCTGGTGTGGCGGGAGGTGGAAGGGATGTGGCGGGCCCTGGTGGGGGCACGCCGGGCCCGACCGGGAACCCGGATCACCCTCGCAGAGGGACACCTGCGGGCGGAGCTCCTGGAACGACGGGAGGACGGCACGTGGCGCATCGCCCTGCAGGGGGATGTACCCCCGGAGGAGGTCATCCAAAGGTGGGGGGAGGTGCCGCTCCCGCCCTACATCCGGGAGCGCCCCCGGGATCCGGAGGTGTACCAGACGGTCTACGCGCGCTCCCCGGGTGCCGTGGCCGCTCCCACGGCAGGGCTGCACTTCACCCCCCAGCTTCTGGAACGCCTCCGTGCCCGCGGGATCCTGTACGTGTTCCTCACCCTCCACGTGGGCCCGGGGACCTTCCGGCCCATCACCGCAGAGGACCCGACCCGCCACCGCATGGACGCGGAGCCCTACGAAGTCCCGCCGCAGACCGCGGAGGCCATCCGTCAGGTACGGGCAAGGGGAAATCGGGTGGTGGCGGTGGGGACCACGGTGGTGCGGGCCCTGGAGACCGCAGCCCAGGCGGACGGGATGGTTCGGGCCGGAGCCGGGTGGACAGACCTTTACATCTACCCCGGCTACCGGTTCCGGGTGGTGGACGCCCTCGTCACCAACTTCCACCTTCCCCGCAGCACGCCGCTCGTGCTCGTGAGCGCGTTTGCGAGGCGGGAACGGGTGCTTGAAGCCTACCGGGAGGCCCTGGCGGAGGGCTACCGGTTTGGGAGCTTCGGAGACGCCATGCTCCTCCTGTAGTCAGTCCAACCGGGCACGCACCCATCCCCGGGTCAGGGGATCCCACTCGTCCAGGGGCCGGCCCAAAAAATCCTGTTGCTCGATCCGGTAGCCCGCGGCCTCCAGCCGCCTCTTCGCCTCCTTCCAGTACCGGTAGTCCAGCTGGAAGCGGTTCTGCCGGAGCGGATTCTGGTAGGCGCCTAGACCCCCCAGCAGCTTGCGCAGGTTCTGTTCCTCACCGGGGTCGGCCTCGATCTCGATGGCCTGGTTGATGGTGCCGAGGGCCCGCAGCACGGGATTCTGCGGCTGCGAGAGGGG
Source organism: Candidatus Sysuimicrobium calidum (assembly GCA_031459935.1). Taxonomy (GTDB): domain Bacteria; phylum Sysuimicrobiota; class Sysuimicrobiia; order Sysuimicrobiales; family Sysuimicrobiaceae; genus Sysuimicrobium; species Sysuimicrobium calidum. Next base: position 13,912 of record JAVKHN010000015.1, read on the forward strand.
AGACGCGCCTGGGTTCTGGCTTGCCACGAACACCTCCACCGCAGGGGCAGCGGTCGGCTGCGCCCGCGGGGTTCGGACCCTAGCCGCGGCGATGCGCTCCTCCCGGTCCGGCTCCGTCTGGGGCTTGGGCGAAGCCGCCTCCCCCTCCGCAGCGGCCTTCTTGGCGGCCCACCGGGCCTTCGCCTCCTCGATGAGCTGCCGGCGGCGGGCCGCGGCCTCATCGTCCTGGGGCGGCGTACGGGGCCTGCGTTCCTCCTCTGCCATGGAACCCTCCCTGTGGGTTGTGCTCCCCGCCCGCCATTATACGCGGTATACTCCTGCGCGGCGTGCAGGCCCTCCGGACCCAACCGTTCCGGTTCGAGCTCCTCGCGCAGGACGGCGCGGCGCGGGCCGGGGTTCTGTATACCCCCCACGGCCTCATCCACACACCCTGCTTTGCACCCGTGGCCACGAACGCCGCGGTACGGGGCATGACCATCTGGGATCTCCGCTCCCTCGGGGCGGAGCTCGTGCTGGCGAACACCTTTCACCTCTACCTCCGACCCGGACCGGAGCTCATCCGGCAGGCGGGAGGGCTTCACGCCTTCATGGGGTGGAACGGCCCCATCCTCACGGACAGCGGCGGGTTCCAGGTGTTGAGCCTCGCGCACCTGCGGCGGGTGACGGACCGCGGGGTGGTGTTCCGTTCCCCCATCGACGGGAGCCTGCACGAGCTCACGCCCGAGCGGGTGGTGGAGATTCAGGAAGCTCTGGGCTCGGACATCCTCACGCCCTTGGACGTGTGCAGCGGGTATCCCGTGGACGAGGAAGAGGCGAGGGAGGCGCTGCACCGCACCATGCGCTGGCTGGAACGCTCGCTGGCCGCCAGGCGCCGCATGGATCAGGCCCTCTTCGGCATCCTCCAGGGCGGGTTCAGCTTCGCGCTGCGAGCCGAGGCCGCCGCCCACGCGGTGCGCCTCGACCTGCCGGGATACGCCATCGGCGGGCTCTCCGTGGGCGAGCCCCTCTCCGTGACGTACGAGATCCTGGCGTTCACGGTGCGGCACCTGCCCGAGGACCGTCCCCGCTACCTCATGGGGGTGGGTTCTCCGCCGGGCATCGTGGAGGCCATCACGCGGGGCGTGGACCTCTTCGACTGCGTGCTCCCCACCCGGGTGGGCCGCACGGGGGTGGTGTTCACCCGGCAGGGCCGCATCAACCTCCGCAACAGCCCCTTCCGCACGGACTTCCAGCCCCTGGATCCGGAATGCACCTGCCGGGTGTGTCAGCGGCACACCCGCGCCTACGTGCGCCACCTCTTTAAGTCGGGCGAGCTGCTGGGCCCGATCCTGGCCACCTACCACAACGTGGCCTTCCTCCTGCGGTGGGTGGAGGAAGCCCGGAGGGCCATCCTGGAGGGGACCTTCTCCGCATGGCGGGACCGGGTCCTGGCTCGGTACGCGACCCGGTGGTAGGAGGGTGGTACCATGGTGGAGAAGGTCGGGGTGCGTAAGGAGGGGTTATGTTTCTGCAGGCCCCGCAGGGCCAACCGAATGTTCTCTATACCCTGATCCTCTGGGCGCTGCTCCTCGCGGTCTTCTACTTCCTCCTGATCCGGCCCCAGCAGCAGCAACAGAGGCGCCGGAGAGAGATGCTGACCAAGCTCAAGAAGGGAGACCGCGTGGTCACCGTCGGGGGACTGCACGGGACCATCGTGGAGGTCCATGGGGACGAGATCACCCTGGAGCTCGCGCCCAACGTGCGGGTCCGGGCAGACCGCTCCGCAGTGGGAGCCGTGCGCAGCCGCAGGGCGGAAGTTCAGGAGAAGGAGCGGGAGCGGGCGGGAGAACGAAAGGGGTGAGGGATGGGGCTTCTGATCCAGGCCCAGAAACCGGAGAATCCCTTCGAGGCCGTCTGCCGGTGGATTGACCGGGCCGCACACCTGTTGGGCTACGACGAGTCCACCACCAGGCCCCTCAAACACCCGCGCCGATGCGTCATCGTCTCCCTCCCCGTGGAGATGGATGATGGGCGGGTGGAGGTGTTTGTGGGCTACCGGGTGCAGTACGACACCGCTCGGGGGCCTTGTAAGGGCGGGTTGCGTTACCACCCCAACGTCACCCTGGAGGAGATGATGGCCCTTGCGGCCCTCATGTCCCTGAAGTGCGCGGTGGTGGATGTGCCCTTCGGCGGTGGAAAGGGAGGGGTGGCGTGCGATCCCACCCGCCTGAGCCACCGGGAGCTGGAGCGCCTCACCCGCCGGTACACCGCGGAGATCTTCGACATCATCGGTCCGGACAAGGACATCCCGGCTCCGGACGTGGGCACCAACCCCCAGGTCATGGCCTGGGTGATGGACACCATCTGCATGAAGCGGGGCTACCTGGAGCCCGGCACCGTAACCGGAAAGCCCATCCCTCTGGGTGGCAGTAGGGGACGCGAGGAGGCCGCGGGCCGCGGGGTCCTGGTGGTGGCACGGGAGGCCTGCGCGCACCGGGGGCTGCGCCTGGAGGGGGCCCGGGTGGTGGTGCAGGGGTTCGGGAACGTGGGCTACCACGCGGCCCGGCTCCTGCACGAGGAGGCGGGAGCCCGGGTGGTGGCGGTGAGCGATGTGCGAGGCGGAATCTACCATCCGGAGGGGCTCCCACCGCAGCAGGTGAAGGAGTACGCCCGCAACACCGGCAGCGTGGTGGGCTACCCCGGAGCCCGTACCATCTCCAACCGGGAGCTCCTGGAGCTGCCCTGTGACCTTCTGATCCCCGCGGCCATCGAGCACCAGATCACCGCGGAGAACGCGGAACGCATCCGGGCCCGAGTGATCGTGGAAGGAGCGAACGAGCCTACCACCCCGGAGGCGGACGAGATCCTGCGACGCCGGGGGATCCTTGTCGTCCCGGATCTGCTGGCGAACGGCGGCGGGGTGGTGGTGAGCTACTTCGAGTGGGTGCAGGACCGGTACGGGTACTTCTGGCCGGAAGAGGAGGTCAAAGCCCGGCTGGAGCTGTTCATGGTGCGTGCCTTCCAGGCGGTGCTCGCCACCGCGGAGCGGTTCGGGGTGGATCTGCGGACTGCGGCGTACTGTCTTGGGGTGGAGCGCATCGTGGAGGCCCGCCGGCTGCGCGGGCTGTATGCGTGAGCCCGTGGAGATCCCCCGGGAGCAGCAATCCCCTGCGGCTCCTCCCACCCGTGTCACCCTGGAGAGGGTGAGGGCGGACCCGGAGGTGGAGGCGTACGTGGGCAAGGCCAACGAGGCCCTGGGGGTCCTGGGGTACACGGAGCACGGCTTCCGGCACGCGAACCTCACCGCCCGCATCGCCTACAACATCCTCAAGCGGCTGGGGCATCCGGAGCGGGACGCGGAGCTGGCAGCCATCGCGGGTTACCTCCACGACATCGGGAACCTCGTGAGCCGTCAGAACCACGAGCAGGTCGGAGCACTGCTGGCGGACCGCATCCTCGCCCGGCTGGGGATGGGGCCGGAGGAGCGGGCGGTGGTGATGAGTGCCATCGGCAACCACGAGGAGTCCCACGGACAGCCCGTGAGCAATGTGGGCGCCGCGGTGATCCTCGCGGACAAGTCCGACGTGCACCGTACCCGGGTGCGCAACCCGGATCCCACCACCTTCGACATCCACGACCGGGTGAACTACGCGGTGGAGCACTCCTTTTTACGGGTGGACGAGAAGAACCGGGAGATCACCCTGGAGCTGGTCATCAACACAGAGGCGGCCCCGGTGATGGAGTACTTCGAGATCTTCCTCTCCCGTATGATCCTCTGCCGCCGGGCCGCGGAGTTCCTCGGCTGTCAGTTCAAGCTCCAGATCAACGGGGTCAAACTGTTGTAGCGTTTGACGACCTGTCAGCTCCGGGCTATGCTCGCACCTGGAGCCATGGATCTCCTCGCGGTGGGACTCAGCCACCACACGGCTCCCGTGGAGGTACGGGAGCGGGTGGCGTTCCTGCCCGCTAAGCTCGCCTCCGCGGTGGCCCTCCTGCGGCAGCACAAGGGCGTCCAGGAGGCCGCCCTGCTCTCCACCTGTAACCGGACGGAGGCCTACGTGGCCGCGGTGGAAGGAGAAGCGGGCCGGGAGTCCGTGCTGGCCTTCTGGTCCGCCTACCACGGAGTGCCCCGGGAGACCTTCGCACCCTATGTCTACGTGTACCGCGGAGCGGAGGCCGCCCGTCACCTCTTCCGGGTGGCCGGGGGGCTGGATTCCATGATCGTGGGGGAGGCGCAGATCCTGGGCCAGGTGCGAGAGGCCTTCGGTCGGGCCCAGGAGGGAGGCGGGATCGGCCCCGTGCTGAGCCGGCTCTTCCGGCAGGCCATCGCCGCGGGCCGGAGGGTACGACGGGAGACGGGGATCGGCCGGGGTGCGGTGTCTGTGCCTGGCGCTGCGCTCGCGGTGGCCCGGGAGGTGTGCGGGGATCTGCGGGGACGGCGGGTGCTGGTTTTGGGAAGCGGGGAGATGGCGCGCCTGCTGGTGCGCAACCTGGTGGAGGCGGGGTGCACCGCGGTCATGGTCTGCAACCGCACCCTGGAGCACGCTGAGGCCCTGGCCGCGGCCTTCAGGGCCAGGACCGTGCGGTTCGATGAGCTGGGTTCCGCCCTTCACGAGGCCGACATCCTCGTGACCTCCACGGGTGCCCCGCACGTGGTGGTGGAGGCGTCCCTGGTGGCGGAGGTGATGCAGAAGCGCACCGTGCCCCTGCTGATCCTGGACATCGCGGTCCCTCGGGATGTGGATCCCGCGGTGCGCTCCCTCCCCGGCGTGCACCTGGTGAACATCGACGACCTAGAGGCCGCGGGCCAGAAGGTGCTCTGGGAGCGTCGAGGAGACGTGGAGCGGGCGGAGGCCATCGTGGCGGAGGAGGTGGAGAAGTTCGAGACCTGGTACCGCTCCCTGGGCGTGGTGCCCCTCATCCGCGCTCTCCGCCACCGGGCGGAGGCTGTTTTGGAGGAGGAGTGGGCTCGGCTCCGCCCGCAGTTGGCGCACCTGCCTGCGGAGCACCAGGAGGCGGTGCGCCAATCCCTCCGCACCGCCATCAACCGCCTGCTGCACCGGTCCATCGTACGCCTGAAGGCGATGGCGGCGGAACAGGATCCCGCGCTGGTGGATGCGGCCCGGGTCCTGTTGGACCTGGAGGACGTGGCGAGCTCTTGATCACCGTCCGCGTGGGAACCCGGGGAAGCGTGCTCAGCCGCCGGCAGACGGAGGCCATCCTCGCCGTGCTGCGCGAGCTGCACCCCGGAGTGCGATTCGAGGCGGTGGTGATCCAGACCCATGGCGACCGGTGGGCGGGCCCCCTCTCCCAGGCGGCACGCCCGGGGATGTTCGTGGCGGAGCTGGAACGGGCGCTGCAGGAAGGCTTCATCGATCTCGCGGTGCACAGCCTCAAGGACCTCCCCACGAGCCCCACCCCGGGCCTTGTGATCGCCGCCATCCCGCCCCGGGAGGATCCCCGGGACGCCCTCGTGGCCAATGCTCCTTCCCTCGCGCAGCTCCCCCCCGGAGCCCGGGTGGGCACCAGCAGTCCCCGGCGGACAGCTCAACTCCGGGCCTACCGGAAGGATCTGGAGGTGGTACCCCTCCGCGGCAACGTGGACACCCGCATCCGAAAGGTACAGGCAGGCGTGGTGGACGCGGCCATCCTGGCCGTGGCGGGGTTGGTGCGGGGAGGATGGGAGCAGGAGATCACAGAGCGCCTGGACCCCGAGGTGATGCTCCCGGCCCCGGGCCAGGGGGCCATCGCTCTCCAGGTGCGGGAGGACGACGCGGGAACGCGATCCCTCGTGGAGGCCCTCGACGATCCCCTGAGCCGCGCGGCGGTGAGTGCGGAGCGGGCCTTCCTCCGGAGGCTGGGAGGTGGGTGCGCCCTCCCGGCCGCGGCGCTTGCCACCTGCGATGGGGCCACAAACACTCTGCGGCTGAGGGGCCTTGTGGCGGCCCCGGACGGGAGCCGGGTGGTGCGCGTGGAACGCGTAGGGCCCATCGCGGACGCGGAGGAGATCGGACAGCAAGCCGCGGAGGCCATATGCGGGCCAGTGCCCCCCCTCGCGTCCTAGTTACCCGTCCCGCGCCCCAGGGCTCGAAGCTCGCGGCGCACCTACGGAGCCTGGGGGTAGAGGCGGTGCACGTCCCTCTCCTCCGCATCCTTCCTCCCGTCTCCTATGTTCCCCTGGACCAGGCCCTGCGACGGCTCGAAACCTACGCCTGGGTGGTGTTCACGAGCCAGAACGGGGTGCGGGCCGTGGAGGGCCGGCTACGCTCCCTGGGCATCCCGGTGGAGGTCCTGCGCGGTGTGCGCATCGCTGCCATCGGCCCTGCCACCGCCCGCCTGCTGGAACAGTTGGGCGCCCCTCCGGTGCTCCAGCCCTCCGAGTACCGGGCGGAGGGTCTGGTGGAGGCGTTCGCGGCCTATGAACTGCGCGGCGTGCGGATCCTGATCCCTCGGGCAGAGGAAGCCCGGGATGTGCTGCCCGAGGGGCTGCGGGAGCGGGGTGCGGAGGTGGAGGTGGTGGCCGCCTACCGGACGGAGGTGGCATGGGAGGCGGCCCCTCGGCTGCTGCAGGTGATCCGGGAAGGGGTGGATGTGGTGACCCTCGCAAGCCCCTCCGCGGCAAGGGCCCTGGTATCCTTGCTGGGAGAGCAGCTTCCGGAGGGAACCCGGGTGGTGTGCATCGGCCCCGTGACGGCACAGGCGGCGAGGGAGCTCGGAATCCAGGTGGACGGGATAGCGGAGGTGTACACTTCCGAGGGGATGGTGCAGGCCCTGCGATCGCTTCTCGAAGGGAGGCGGTAGAATGGGATTCCCAGTCCACCGGGGGCGGCGGTTGCGCCGCACGGAGGCGCTGCGGCGACTTCTGGCCGAGCACGCCCTGCGGGCCGAGCAGCTGGTAGCCCCCCTCTTCATCAAAGAGGATCTCCCGTACCCCGTCGAGATTCCCTCCCTTCCGGGCCAGTACCAGCACACCTTACAGAGCCTCGTGCGGGAGGTGGGGGAACTGCTGGAAGCGGGGGTTCGGGCGGTGATCCTCTTCGGGATCCCTGCCCAAAAGGACCCCACGGGAAGCGGAGCCTACCACCCTGAGGGGATCGTCCAGAAAGCCTTGCGGAAGCTGCGGGCGGAGTTCGGGGATCAGGTGGTGCTCATCGCGGACCTGTGCCTGTGCGAGTACACGGACCACGGGCACTGCGGGATCCTAACCGGGCCGGAGGGGCCCGTGGACAACGATGCCACCCTGGAGATCTACGGCCGCATCGCGATAGCGCAGGCGGAAGCGGGGGCGGACCTGGTGGCACCCTCCGGTATGATGGATGGACAGGTGCAGGCCATCCGTCACAGTCTGGATGGGGCGGGTTACCCGCACGTGGGGATCTTGGCGTACGCGGCGAAGTACGCCAGCTGCTTCTACGGCCCGTTCCGGGAGGCCGCGGAGAGCGCCCCGCGGTTCGGGGATCGAAGAAGCTACCAGATGGATCCCCCCAACGTACGGGAAGCCCTGCGGGAGGTGGCCCGGGACGTGGAGGAGGGCGCGGATGTGGTGATGGTCAAGCCCGCGCTCCCCTATCTCGATGTGCTCCGGGCGGTGAAGGAGCGGTTCGGGCTCCCTACCGCCGCCTACCAGGTGAGCGGGGAGTACGCCATGATCTGGGCGGCGGCCCAGAGGGGATGGGTGGATCTGGAACGGGCCATGTGGGAGACCCTGCTCGCGATCCGGCGGGCCGGGGCGGATGTGATCCTCACGTACTTCGCGAAGGAAGCCGCGCGGAAACTGCGGGCATGAGGCAGGACGGCTCCCGGAGGCTCTACGAGCGTGCCCAAGCCCTCATGCCGGGGGGCGTGAACAGCCCGGTACGGGCCTTTCAGGCGGTGGGCGGGATTCCGCCCTTCCTCGTGCGGGGCGAAGGGGCCTACGTAGAGGACGTGGACGGGAATCGCTACGTGGACTATGTGGGCAGCTGGGGCGCGTTGGTCTGCGGGCACGCGGACCCGGAGGTGGTGCGGGCCGCGGTGGAAGCCGTGGAGGAGGGGAGCTCCTTCGGCGCCTGCACCCCGTATGAGGTGGCCTTCGCGGAGGTGCTCTGCGAGGCGGTTCCTTCCCTGGAGATGGTGCGTCTGGTGAGCAGCGGCACGGAGGCGGTGATGAGTGCGGTGCGGGTCGCCCGGGCCGCCACGGGCCGCGACCGCATCGTGAAGTTCGACGGCGGTTACCACGGGCACGCGGATGCGCTCCTCGTGCGGGCCGGTAGCGGGGTAGCCACCCTGGAGCTCCCGGACAGTCCCGGCGTTCCCTCCTCCGCGGTCCAGCACACCCTCTCCCTGCCCTACAACGACAGGCGGACCGCGGAGGAGGCCTTCGCGCGGCTCGGACCGGAGATCGCCGCGGTGGTGGTGGAACCCGTGGCGGGGAACATGGGCGTGGTGCCCGCGGAGCGGGCGTTCCTGGAAGTCCTCCGGGACCTCACCGCGGCATACGGGGCCCTGCTGATCTTCGATGAGGTCATCACGGGGTTCCGGGTGGGGTGGGGCGGTGCCCAGGCGGTCCTCGGCATCCGGCCGGACCTCACGTGCCTGGGGAAGGTGATCGGCGGGGGGTTTCCGCTCGCGGCCTACGGTGGGAGCCGGGACGTGATGTCGCTCGTGGCACCCGCAGGCCCCGTGTACCAGGCGGGTACCCTTTCGGGCAACCCGGTGGCGGTGCGGGCGGGGCTGGCGACCCTGGAACGGTTGCGGCAGCCTGGTACCTACAGGCGGCTGGAGGAGACGAGCGCGCAGCTGGAAGAAGGGCTCCTGGATGCAGCCCGGACCGCGGGCGTGCCTGTGCAGCTGAACCGGGTGGGGAGCATGCTCACCCTGTTCTTCTCGGAGCAGCCCGTGCGGGACTACGAGAGCGCCCGGAGGGCAGACGTGGTCCGGTACGCGCAGTTCTTCTGGGGAATGCTGCGTCGGGGCATTTACCTTCCGCCCAGCCAGTTCGAGGCCATGTTCGTCTCCCTGGCCCACGGGCCGGAGGAGATCGAACGTACGGTCCGGGCGGCCTACGAGGCCCTGCGGGAGCTGCGATGAGGGTCCTCATCGTCATGCCCCTGTACAATGAGGAGCAGACTCTGGAAGGAGTGCTGCGGGCGGTGCGGTGGTACGCGCCCGCAGCGGATGTCCTGGTGGTGGATGACGGAAGCACGGACCGATCCCCGGAGATCCTGGCCCGGTTCCCGGAGGTACGGGTGGTCCGCCACCCGGAGAACCGCGGATACGGAGCCTCCCTCATCACGGGGTTCCGCTACGCCCTGGAGCACGGCTACGACGCGGTGGTGACCATGGACTGCGACGAGCAGCACGAGCCCTATCTCATCCCGGATCTGGTGAGCGCCCTGGAGGGGGTGGACATCGTTTCCGGAAGCCGCTATCTGCCCGGCTCCTCCCGGGGCCAGGATCCGCCGCCGGACCGGCTCCGCATCAACCGGGAGATCACGGAGGAGGTGAACCGACTCACGGGGCTCGGGATCACGGACGCCTTCTGCGGATTCAAGGCATATCGGGTGGAGGCCCTCCGGAAGCTGGAACTGGATGAACCCTCCTACGGGATGCCCCTGCAGGTTTGGGTGCAGGCCGCGGCGTTGAAGTTGCGGGTCCGGGAGATCCCCATCGGCCGGATCTACAAGAATCCTGCACGCCGGTTCTGGGGAGGGCTCGATGATCCGGAGGTGCGGCTGCGGTACTACCGGGAGGTGTTGCACCGCGCCGCAAAGCGGTGGCTGCACCGGACGGAGCCCGTGGTCTGCGTGGGAGAGGGGTGCAAGGGATGAACCGCCGGGCCCTGGTGCTGAGTCCGCATCCGGACGACGCGGAGATCGGGATGGGCGGAACCGTAGCCCTGCTGGTCCGCCAGGGGTGGACGGTGGTGATCTGCGACCTTACCAACGGCGAGCCCACGCCCCGGGGCACCCCCGAGCGGCGGCTCCGGGAGGCGACCGCGGCCGCGGACATCCTGGGCGTGCGCCGCATCCTCCTGGATCTTCCCAACCGGTTCCTCCTGGACACCGTGGAGGCCCGCAAACAGGTGGCCGCGGTGATCCGGAAAGTGCAGCCGGAATTGCTGTTCGTGCCGTATTGGGAGGATGCACATCCAGACCACATCCAGGCGTCGCAGCTCGGGGAGGCTGCCCGGTTCTATGCCAAGCTCACCAAGTCCGACATCCCCGGCGATCCGCATTACCCGCGCCGGGTGATCCACTACTTCTCCACCCACTACCGGATGGTGCGGCGTCCCTCGTTCCTCGTGGACGTGACGGAGACCTTCGAGCGCAAGCTGGAGAGCGTGGCCGCCTACCGCAGCCAGTTCGAGGACGAGCGGGGAAATCTCTGGATCCTGGATCTCCTCCGCACCTCCGCCGCCTACTTCGGGGCGCTGGTGGGGGTAGCCTACGCGGAGCCCTTCCTGATGCGGGAGGAGGTGGGCCTACGAACCCTGGATGCCCTGCTGTGAAGAGGGAATCCCCGCAGGTGGGGGCGCAGCTCCCGAGCATTCCCGGGGGCTCCGGGGAGGTGGTGTGTATCCCGCCTCTTCCGTGCTGGCGGGCTGTGGCGGAGGAGAACGCGGCGAACCTGAATCGCAGCCCCACCCTCCTCGATGGGGAACCCCTGGGCGCGTTCCGCCGGGCGGTCCGGGAGGAGGTCCTCACGGCCGCAGCCCAATTCAGCCGCCAGTGGGGCCTTCGCCCGCAGGAGGGCTCGGGGCCGCTCGTGGTCACCGGCCACCAGCCCACCTTCTATCACCCCGGGATCTGGGCGAAGAACCTGGTGCTGGGCCTGGGAGGAGGAATTCAGCCCCTGAACCTCCTCGTGGACAGCGACGCGGTGGAAGTGTTGGATGTGGCAGTCCCCCGGTGGGACGGGGAGCTGCGAACCGTGCACCGCGTCCTCGTGCGGTGCCCGCCGGATGTCCCCTTCGAGACGGCCCCGCCGCCTGCCCAGGAGCGATGGCTGGAGTGGATCGAGGCGGTTTGGGGGGATCTTGCGACCCTGGATCGTCCGGAGCTCCTCGCGGGGCTGGAGCGGTTGAGCATGCTCGGCGGGCGGGAACGGGAGATGTGTCGGAGCCTGGGGGAGTTCGTGGCGCGCCTGCGGCGCGCCTTTGAGCCGGCCCCCGCATACCCGGAGCTCCCGGTTTCCTGGCTGTGCCGAACCCGGGGATTCCTCCGGTTCGTCCGATGGATGGCGAATTCCTGTGAGTCCTTCTGGGCCGCGTACAACGAGGCCCTGGAGGCCCACCGCAGGGCCGAGGGGATCCGATCCCCGGCTCAGCCGTTCCCCAACCTGCGGCGCCAGCTGGATCGCTACGAGCTCCCTCTGTGGACCGTGCGGACGGGGAGGCGGCGGCCGGTGTTCGCACACCGGGTCGGGGAGGAGGTGGTCCTCTTCGCGGAGGAGACGGAACTCGCCCGGATAGGCCCCCGCACGCCCCTCGAGGCCCTCGTGGAGGGGGCCTTCCGGCCGCGAGGCATGGCCCTCACCCTGTTCGTGCGGGTATGCGTGGCGGACCTCTTCGTGCACGGGGTTGGAGGCGCCCTCTACGATCGCGCCACGGACCGTCTGATCTATAGCCTGTTCGCCGTGGACCCTCCTTCCTTCGCCGTGGTCACCGCCACCTTCCACCTGCCGCTGCCAGGCCCGGAGGATCCAAGTGCGCAGCGGGCCCGCCTCCAACAGCGACTGTATGAGCTCCTGCACAACCCCGACCGGATCCTGGAGCCCCGGGATCCTCACCTCCAGAACTTGGTGAAGGAAAAGTGGAGTCTCATCCGACGGCTGCAGGAGGAATCCCTGACCCGCCGGGAGCGCCGTGCGCTTACCCACCGGATCCGGGCCATCAACCAGGCTCTCAGCGCTCTTCTCGCGGAGGAGATCCAGCGGGTTCGGGAGGCCCTGGCTCAGTTGGAACGGCAGGAGGCTGCATACGCGGCGGCCACCTATCGCGGGTATCCCTTCTTCCTCTTCGACGGGGAGGCCCTCCAGCGGGTCCTTCAGGATCGGTTGCTTCCTCCTTCTTCCTAGACCCGTGGCTCCCGTACTCCGCGCGAAAGGGATCCGCAAAGTCCTGGGAGAACACCTCGTGCTGCGGGAGGTGGACCTGGAGGTGCATCCCGGGGAGGCGGTGGCCATCGTGGGGCCCAACGGCTCGGGCAAGACCACGCTGCTGCGCATCCTCGCCACCCTTCTGCGGCCGGACGCGGGCAGCTTGCGACTGTTCGACATGGACCCGCGGCACGCGCCGCAGGCGATTCGGGCACGGGTGGGGATCGCCGGGCACGAGAGCTTCCTGTACGGGGGACTCACCGTGGAGGAGAACCTGCGCCTGTTCGCCGCCCTCTCCGGGGCGCCTTCCGAACGGGTAGAGGAGCTATTGCGCACAAGCGACCTGTGGCCGAGGCGGCGGGAGCTCGTACGGCACCTCTCCCGGGGATGGCAGCAGCGCACAAGCCTCGTCCGGGCCCTCCTGCCTCATCCCGCGCTTCTCCTTCTGGACGAGCCCTTCACGGGCCTGGACGCAGAGGGAGCGCACTGGCTGCGCCGTGCGCTGCTCGGCCACCTCGCCTGCGGGGGAGCCGTGATCCTCACCACCCACCATCCCCAGGAGGTAGCTGGCCTCTGCCACCGGATCCTGCGCCTGCAGAACGGGCGGCTGGTGCCGGAGGCGGAATCCTCCCGCCCCCCGGCCACCGTGGCCTCCCCGGGGAATGGTCGGATGCCCGGATTCTGGACCGCCTACCGGGCGCTGGTTGCGAAGGACCTCCGGATCGAGCTCAGGGCCCGGGAGGTCCTCCTTTCCATGGGGACGATGGCCCTGGTGGCCATGGTGCTCTTCAGCGTGGCCGTGGGACTGAATCCCGAGGTGGTGGCCTCCGCGGGGCCGGGGATCCTCTGGACCACCTTCACCTTCACCGCCCTGTTGGGGATGGGGCGCGCGTACGAGCTGGAGCAGGAGCAGCGAGCGGGGTTGGCGGTGCTCGCAAGCCCCGTGGATCGGGCCGCCGTCCTGAGTGCCAAGGCCACCAGCACCCTCCTGTGGATGCTCCTCGTGGAGGTCCTGAGCCTTGGGGTGTTCGCCGTGCTGCTGAACGTGAACCTGGGCCCGCGCATGGGATCCCTGGGGGCGATCCTCCTGCTGGGCAGTGCGGGCCTGGGACTTCCGGGAACCCTGCTCAGCGCGGTGGCCGCGCACACCCGATTGCGGCAGATGATGCTTCCGCTCCTGCTCGTGCCCCTCGCTCTCCCCCTCCTCATCGGGAGCGTGGGGGCGACGGCGAAGATCCTGCAGGGACTGCCGTTGAGCGAAGCCGGACCCGAATTGCGGGTGGTAGCTGCCTTTGCTATCATCCTTGGGGCCGCGAGCTTGCTGCTCTTCGAAGCTGTGGTGGAGGAGGGACCTTGAGGCGTCTGGAGGCGGGGGCGCTGATGGTAGCAGTGTCCCTGGCGTGGTACGGAAGCTTTCTCTACGCCCCCACCGAGCGGGTCATGGGCCAAGTGCAGCGGATCTTCTACGTACACCTCGGTCTGTGGGGGGCGGCCCTGTTGGCCTTCCTCGTGACCTTTCTGAGCGGGATCCAGTATCTCCGCGTCCGTGAGGCCTACTGGGATGAGCTCGCGGGAGCATCCGCGGAGATCGGGGTACTGTTCAACGGGCTTGTGATCCTCACGGGGGCCGTGTGGGCGAAGCCCACCTGGGGGGTGTGGTGGACGTGGGAGCCCCAGCTCACCAGTACCCTCCTCCAGCAGCTGGTGTACTTGGGTTATCTCGTGCTCCGCGCGGTCTCGGAGGGAGACCGGGCCCGCCGCCTTGCCGCGGTGGTGGGCATCCTGGCCTTTTTGAACCTGCCGTTGGTGTTCTTCAGCGTCCGGCTGCTCCGGGGGGTCCACCCCGTAGTGTTCGGGCCGGATCCCGCGGGCCGACCCACAGGAGTGGAGCCCGCCATGGTCCACGCCCTGGGGGTCACGTCGTTCGCCTTTGTTCTCCTGTACTCCGCCTTGGTGCGCCTGCGTCTCCGGATCGGAATCCTGGAAGGAGCCGTCCGTGCGCTGCGCATGGAGTTGAACGGATAGCATGATCTACCTGTTCTGGGCGTACTGGCTGGTGTGGGCGGCCCTGGTGATGTACCTGGTGTGGCTGCATCACCGGGCGAGGCATCTCCAGCAGGAGATCACGCGACTGGAGGCTGAGCTGCGGGAGAGAAGACAACCCGGACCGCACACGATGGCGGGGGATCGCCGGTGAGAGGACGAGGGCTCCTGCTCGTGGGACTTATCCTCGCGTGCCTCGGGGTACTCGTCTACAGCGGGGTGCGATCCGCGGCGGTTTACTACGTCACCGTCTCGGAGCTGCGGGCCCGCGGGAAGGACGCATACGGGATCCCGGTGCGAGTGGCGGGGAACGTGGTCCCCGGGAGTATCCGTCGAGAGGGCTCTCAGGTTTCTTTCATGCTCTCGGAGGGTGACGCACGGCTTCCCGTGACCTACCGCGGGGTGGTGACGGATCTCTTCAGGGACGGAGCACCTGTGGTGGTGGAGGGGACGTGGAGCCCGGAGGGCACGTTCCGGGCGCGGACCCTGCTCACCAAGTGCCCCACGAAGTACGAGGCGGGGGAGGGCTCGCCTTGACGGATCTCTGGAAAGGTTGGACAATTCCGGTGGCCTTGAGGGCGGGGCCGCGCCGGTCCTGCCTTTTTGTGTCTTCCCGGAAGGAGACCGCAGGAAAGAGTGAGAATCTCGGTTGAGACGATGAACCGATCCGTCGCTGTGCGCGTCCTCCTCCTCGGTCTCGCCACGGTGATGCTCGTGGGCTGTCAGCCGTTCGTGCGGGTGGCAGGGCCCCGAGGACCCGTCTACGAGCCTCTTCCCCGCTACGTAGTCCGGATGGACTTCATGCCCCGCAAACCCAGCGCGGACGCGGGGAAGAAGGTCTACGATGCCCGGTGCGCGGTCTGCCACGGCCCCCAGGGCCGTGGCAACGGGCCCATGGCGAGGGACCTCACCGCACCTGAGAAAAACCTCTATACGGATTTTCTCAGCTTCTTCCGGATCCATCCGAAGGGAGAGCCTCTTCCCTCCCGGCCCGCCAATTTCGCAAACCTCGATCAGATGCGGCTGAACACCCCCTTCTCCATGTTCGAGACCGTGGCCCGGGGTCGTCCGCACACCGCCATGCCCGGATTCCAGCACCCCGCGTACGGAGCCGTGGACGGCGGGACCCCAAGGCTTTCGGATCAGGAGATCTGGGACGTGGTGTTCTGGGAGTGGAGCCGGACCACCAGCCGGCAGCGTCTGCAGCTGGGCCGGCGCGTCTACCAGCAGAAATGCGCAGAGTGCCACGGGGCCCTGGGGGATGGGAAGGGGCCCCGGGCGGAGGAGTTCCGGGAGATGGTGTGGACCTGGGCACGGGGTGTGGGCCCCGGGATCTTCACGGACCGGGAGTGGATGGCCTACCGTAAGCCCACCGAGCTCTACCAGCGCATCGTGGAGGGCGTGGAGCGGCGGGGATTACGGCTCATGCCCGCCTACCGGGATGAGCTCAGGCCGGAGGAGATCTGGGCCGTGGTAGATTACCTGTGGACTTTCGTGTACGAACCTCCCGCGGACCTCCGGTGAGGAGTGGGAAGCATGGCGGAAGAGCAGAAGGCGAAGGGTGTCAACCGACGGACCTTCCTGCAGATTGTGGCCTCCATCCCCGCGGTGGGGACCCTCCTGGCTTTCGCGGCGCCTCTGTTGCGGTACCTCAAGCCGAACCTGGAGCCCGGACTCGGTGTACCGCAGGGGAGGGTTCCGCCCAATCTGACGGAGGGGGATCTCCCCAAGGGGGAGCCGCTTCCCATCGCGCGGCTGGAGGAGCTCGCGCAGCCCTGGTCCAGCAAGTTCTTCGTGTTCACCCAGAAGTATCCTCAATACACCCCGGAACGGACGCGGGCCTTCACGGTGCCGGGAGTGGCCATCAAGCTCCCGTGGAAGGTGCGCTTTCCGGGCTACAGGGAGGGAAAGGAACTCACGGACATCGTGATCTTCTCCCGCATCTGCCCGCACCTGGGTTGCATCTTCAACTACGTGCCGGACTGGCGGGAGATCACCGCGGGTTACGGGGGGTATATGCCACCCTCGGATCGCCGGCACGGGCTGCTGGGCTGCCCCTGCCACCTCTCCATCTACGACCCCGCGGACCGGGAGGTACCGGGGCGGGTGCTCTCCGGCCCTGCCCCGCGCCCCCCCCGCTACTTCGTCTATGAGATCCGAAACGGGACGATCGTGGTGACCGCGGTGGAGCCGGGAGGGATCGCCTAGCCATGTGGGAGCGCCTGCGGGAGTGGTTCAGCGAGCGCAAGCAGAAGCTGGATCTCTTCGACGAGACCAACGTGGAGCGCTACGACAACCCCCTTTACCTCCTGGGCCAGATCGTGTACTTCTCCTGGATCGTGGTGGTCGTAAGCGGCATCCTCCTCATGATCTGGTATGAGCCCACCACCCACGGTGCCTACAACTCCATCCTCCGCATCCAGCACGAGATCCCCCTTGGCTGGCTCATCCGGGGGATGCACAAGTACGGCGCGGACATGCTCATCATCGCCATCACCCTCCGCATCTACCGGATGTACTTTCTGGGGGAGTACAAGCGGCCCAACGAGCTCAGCTGGATGATCCTGTTCGCCTCCCTGGTGCTGGCCATGATCTCCGGTCTCACGGGGTACCTGCTGATCTGGAACCAGCGGGCCTTCTGGGCCGCGAAGGTGGTGCTCACCGTGGCCGTCTACCTGGATCAGCTCCCCCTCATCGGCCAGACCCGGTTCGGCAGCGCCATCGCCTTTGCCTTCCTCGGCGGGCCCGCGGAGGGACAGGGGACCCTCACGCGCTTTTACGCCATCCACTTCGGGATCTCCGTGCTGCTGCTCATCCTGGTGGAGCTGTACTTCATCTTCACCCGCCGCAAGCGCTTCAACCTCTCGCCCACCGCCCTGGTGATCCTGCTGGTGATGCTCGTGGCCACCAGCTGGATCTTCCCCGCGGAGATGGGTCGGCGGGCGGACCCCAACCGCACCCCGCTGCCGATCCTTTCGGACTGGTACTTCCTGGCCCTGTACCAGTATGTGAAGTACACCCCGCCGCTATGGGCGGGGCTGGGCCCGGGCCTGCTTATCGCCTACGGGATGCTGGTGCCCTTTCTGGACCGCAGCAAGGGGCGCAGGCCCTCGGAGCGGCCCTTCTTCACCGTGGTGGGGGCTATGGCCCTCACCTACTTCCTGGTGTTCACTGCCCTCATCCTGTTCAACATCGCGGTGATCGGCCGGGATCCCCACATCGTGCTCATCCTGACCGCCCTCACCCTCAGCCTGGGGTTTGTGCTGGAGCTCCGGTACCGCCGGAAGGTGCGGGCCGCAGAGGCAGCCGCGCCCAGGACCGCGCCCCGGGCGGTTGCGGTGGGGCCCGCCCCGAGTTCGGGAGGGTAGCGGTGCAGCGACTCGTTTTCCTCCTGGCTTTCGCCGCCGCGGTCCTGGCTCTGCCGGAGGCGTGGTCTGGGTGGCGGATGGCGATCCATCAGGCGGATCCGGGTGCCTGGGCCCGAGCGGTGGGCTGGAGTGCCCTGGTGGTGGGAGCTTTGCTGGGCGCCGGGCTCGTGATGTACGCCGCGGACCGGCGGGCAGGCCGGGTGCGGCGTCGGATCGGGCTCTACGAGCGCATCCTGTCCCGGGTGGTGGGAGAGCGGGGCTCTGCCCATGCCATCATCCTCCTGGCCCTCGCCTCCCTCGCCTGCGTGGGGGTGGTGGTGTACGGGGAGCTCACGGATCACCGGCTGGTGGGTGCGGGCGCCATGGGAGTGCTGCTCATGCTGTACTCGTTCCTGGTGCTGCTGTTCCGGAAGGCGGGCATTACCGCGCGGGAGGAGTGAGGCGGTGTACCGGAATGCGATTCTGAGGCTGCAGGACTGGACTCTGCGGCTAGACCGGTGGATCCAGCGGATCTACCCTCAGGACTTCAATCCCCTGTACTACACGGGAGGGCTCGCAAACCTCTTCCTCACCGTTCTCGTGATCTCCGGCATCCTGATCTTCCTGTACTACGAGCCGAGCCTGGAAGGTGCGTACGCCTCCGTGCAGTTCCTCACGGTTCAGGTGCCGTACGGGGTGATCTTCCGGGGGATCCACCGCTACGCGGCGGATGCCTTCATGGTGGCCATCCTCCTGCACCTGTTCCGGAACTGGTTCACAGAACGCTACCGCAAGGCCCGGGACTCCGCGTGGATCTCCGGAATGTTTTTGCTGGTGGCAAGCGGGCTTGCAGGATTCACGGGGTATCTGTTGGTGTGGGACGAACGCAGCCAGCTCCTGGCGAGCCTGACCGTTCAGGCCCTCCGGGACGTGCCCCTGGTGGGGGAGCATTTGGTGCGGTTGTTCCTGGGTGGTCCCGGGGTGAGCGATGCCACCCTCCCCCGGTTCCTCTTCCTCCACGTCGGCCCCGCCCTCACCCTCTACATCCTCCTGTGGTGGCACTACGTCCGCATCCGCCATCCCAAGGTATGGCCGCCGGCCCTGTGGGTCCTCTTCAGCGTGGGGTTGCTGTTCTTCCTGGCGGCGATCCTTCCCGCCACCAGCGGCCGGCCCGCGGCCCCCGGCGCCCAGCCGGAGGGGTTCTCGGTGGACTGGTTCTACCTCTGGCCCTACGTGCTGGCCCGCTGGGTGGCACCGGGGTGGGCATTGCTGCTGGTCATGGCGCTCGTGACCTACGGCCTGTGGATCCCGTACTCCCTCCCCGACGACCCCCATCGGATTCCCAGGTCTCCTGGGGTGGCGGTGGTGGTGGAGGACAACTGCACGGGGTGCGAGCTGTGCTACTACGACTGCCCGTACAACGCCATCTACATGGTCCCCAGTCCCTATCCCGGGAAGACCCGGGCCGCGGCGAACCGGAAGCTGTTGGCGGTGGTGGTGGACTCCCGGTGCGTGGAGTGCGGGATCTGCATAGGGGCGTGTCCCTTCCAGGCCCTGGAGCTTCCGCGGATGCTGGAGCGGGATATCCACGAGCGGATCCGGCAGGCGGTGGGAGCCCCGGTCCCCACAGGGTGAAGGAGGAGCCATGGCACGGCCGCAGATGACGGAGCGTACGGAATCGGAGCGCACCCTCCGGGTGGTGGGGTTCCTGTGCGACTGGGCGGTATCCGGTGAGGGACTGCTGAACCCGGACGGCACCATGAGGGACTGCCCGGAGGTAACGCTCATCGCGGTGCCGTGTTCCGGGTTCGTGCGGCCTGCCTGGCTGGAGCTGGCGCTGCGCGGCGGGGCCGCGGGGACCTTCGTGTGCGGGTGCCCCATGGGCGACTGCCTAAACCGGGAGGGAAACTGGATCATGGAGGCCCGCATTGACCAGCTGCGCAAACGGCTGCAGCGCCAGCGGGTAGATCCACAGCGGGTGGCCTTCTTCGCCTACGGCCTTCATGACCGGGAGGCGTTCGTGGCCGCGGTCCGGGATTTCGTGGAGAAGATCCGGAGCCTCCTCCCCGCAGGAGGGAAGCGATGATCGGCCGGTTCAACCCACGGACGCTGCGCAGCTACCTGTGGTACGCCCTCTTCTGGGTCGCCTTCTTTCTCCTGTTGCTCTTCGTGGCATCCTTCGGTTTGGTGGCGGAGACGTAGATGCTGAGCTGGATGTTCACGGACGAGCCCTGGAGCCCCTCTCGTCGCTTCCTGTACCTGGGGACCGCCTGGGGAGTCCTGGCGGCGCTGCACGAGCTCGCCGCGAGCCTCCACCTGGTGTTCCCGGGGATCTTCGGGGACGTTTCGTGGCTCTCTTACGGCCGGTTGAGGGCAGCGGCGGTGGACCTCTGGATCTTCGGGTTCTGCACCAACCTCCTCCTGGGTGTCTTGTTGGCCATCGTCCCGTCCATGGTCCGGGAGCCCTTGTGGGGCGTACGTCTGGCGAATCTGGCTTTCTGGCTGTGGAACCTGGCGGAGCTCCTGGCCGGATGGGCCCTCCTGCGGGGAATTTCCCGGGGCCGGCTGTGGGGAGAAGCGCCCCCGGCTGCAGACCTCCTGCGCCTTGCCGCAGCGCTCCTCATCCTGTGGAGCCTTGTGCGGACCGCGCGAGCGGGGAAACGCTGGGATCCCATGGCGTGGCTCGGGGTGGGCGCGTTGAGCTGGCTGGTGTTGGTCCTGGTGCTCGGCAAGGGGCTCTTCACGCCAGGCGGGAACCCCTACTGGGGGGTGGCCGATGCCTTGGCCCAGGCGTTCCTGCGGCAGGGACTCGGGTGGATGTGGCTGTTCGGCGCATCCTCCGCGGTGGCCCTGGCCCTGGCGGGCGGACGGTTGAACGCTTGGGAGGGAAACTCGCTCCTGGCCCTGGTGGTCCTCCTCACCACCGCGGCTTTCGCTCCCTTCAGTACCGGCTCGGAGCTCATCTGGGGGCCGGTTCCCTTCTGGGTCCAGACCCTGGGCGCGGTGGCCGCCTTCCTCCTGCTGATCCCTGCAGCCAGCACCGCCGCGGGGGTATGGCGGGCCCTGGAGGGGCGGTGGGCCCGGCTGGCGGAGTCCCCCGGGCTGGCCTTCTTCCCGGTGGGCAGCGCCGCGTTCCTCACCGCAGCGCTCGCTGCGGGACTGGGAGCCCTGCTGGGACCCGCCCGGATAGCGGGCCTCACCCTGTGGTCCGAAGCCCGGACGGCGCTTCTGTTGGGCGCCGGGGCGGGGTCCGTGGCCCTGGGAGCTGCCTACACCGTGATTCCGGCCGCCGTCGGTCGGATGCTTGTGAGTCCCCGGCTTGCGTGGTGGCACTTCTGGATGTGGACGGTGGGATGGTTTCTGGCGGTGGTCACCCTCTCCATGGCGGGCCTCGTGCAGGGCGCGGTATGGGCCACGGGCACGGTCCCCTTCAGCCACGGCGTGAACGCGGTGGTTCCGTATCTCGCGGCCCGGTCCATCGCCCTTGGCCTCGTGGCCTGCGGACAGGTGGTGTTCTGCTGGAACGTGTTCCTCACCGTGGACTCCGGGGCGGAGGTTCCCGCGGCGGAGCGGGACCTGGTGCTCGCCGTGTAGGGGATGAGGATGCAGATGCGCGCCGCTTCCCTGCCCCTGCTGTGTTTGGTTACGGGCCTAGCTGGGTTTGTAGCTACGGTGCTGCTCCCGGCCGTCCCCCCCGCGCGGGCAACCCGGACGCTGGACGGTGAACAGCGGCTGGGCTACTCGGTGTACCTCCGGGAAGGTTGTGCCCAGTGCCACACCCAGCAGGTGCGGGCTCCGGAGGCCAGGTTCGGGGTCGTGGCCCGGAGCGGGGATCTGGGGCAGGTCTCGCGCCCCGCGGACTACGCCCACCTGAACCCCACGGCCCTGGGGACGGTGCGGATCGGACCAGACCTTGGGCGGGTGGCCAGCCGGATCGGGAATCCGGAGGAGCTCCTGCGCCTGCTCCGGGAGCCGCACCGTCGGACGCCCCGAGGACGTATGCCGTCCTACGCGTACCTTTCGGAGGCGGAGCTGCGGGCCCTGGTGTCCTACCTGATGAGCCTGAGGTGAGGGAAGGGATGGCCAAGCAAGCGTCCGCACCACAACGCCCCGCGCGGCAGCAGCGGCTTCCGACGCTGCTGCTCCTGCTCTACGCCCTCCTCCCCGGGTGGGCGGTCCTCTACCTGTTCGTGGTGGGAGGTCTTGTGGCGCCGGAGGTCCGGCCCGTGGCCCGCACGGTCCCCGGCGTGGCCGGCATCGCCGCGGGCCCGGTGGAGGACGGGAGCGAACAGGTGGAGGGGATCCTCGCGGTGGTCCCTCCGGATGCCCGGGGCAACCGCATGCCTCCCGTGAGTCCGGTGGCCCTGCAGTCCGCGCGGCAGCAGTACGCGACCCTGTGCGCCGTCTGCCACGGCCCGGAAGGTCGGGGAGACGGCCCTGCGGGCGCCACCTTGAATCCTAAACCCATGAACTTCCATGCCCGGGCGTTTCAGGAACGGATGCCTCCGGGCGCCACCTTCTGGGTCATCAAGCACGGATTGGCGGATACGCCCCGACGGAGCGGGATGCCGGCCTTCGGGGCCCTCAGGGACGAACAGATCTGGGCGCTTGTGGCATACGTCCGCCAGCTGGGGGCTCCTCCGTCCCGATGACCACGCGCTCCCTGGAGACCCTTTACCAGCCGGTCCGGGAGGACCTGGAGGCCCTCCTCCAGATGCTCTCGGAGGAGCTGCGCGCGGACGATCCCTTCATCCAGGAGTTAGTCACCCACGTCCTCCGAACCCGCGGTAAGCTCCTCCGCCCCGCCCTCACCTTCCTCAGTGCCCGGGCCGTGGGAGAGCCCCCTGCGGAGAGCCTGGCGCTGGCGGCGGCGGTGGAGCTCATCCACGTGGCAAGCCTGATCCACGACGACATCATCGACGAGTCCCCTCTGCGGCGGGGCGAGCCCACCGCGAACGCCCGGTGGGGCAATCAGGTGGCGGTGTTGCTGGGGGATTACCTGTTCGCCAAGTCCTTCCACCTGCTCTCCCGCATCGGCCGGGCGGCGGTGGCGAGCCGCATGTCCCTCGCCACGGTTTCTATGAGCCAGGCGGAGATCCTCCAGATCCGGTACGGGAACACCCCGCACACGGAGGAGGGCATCTACTTCCGCATCGTGGAGGGGAAGACCGCCCGGCTCATCGCCTCTGCCTGCGCCTGTGGAGCCCTCCTGGCGGGAGCGGAGGACGCGGTGGCGGAGCGGCTGGACCGGTTCGGCCTCCACTGGGGGATCGCCTTCCAGATCACGGACGACGCCCTGGACCTGTTGAGCGATCCCGAGACCCTGGGGAAGCCCATCGGCAGCGACATCCGGTCGGGGAAGATGACCCTCCCCCTCATCCACGCCCTCCGACACGCCCGGGATGGCGACCGAGCGCGTCTCGTGCACCTCATCCAGGAGGGAGACGTGGAGGGATTGCGGCAGGAGCTCGTGCGGTACGGCTCCTTCGCCTACGCCCGGGAAGCGGCTCGCCGGCACGCGGAGTGGGCCCTGGAAGCGCTCCGGGCGCTTCCGGCGGCACCCGCCCGCGAGAGCCTCATCGGCCTCACGGAGTTCGTCCTCATCCGGGACCGCTAGCAGAGGATCGGGCCTGCGGCTGGTACACTATCCGTGGGGATGGTGTGGTCCTTCACCGGCTTTCTGCATCGTGTGGCCGAGCCCTTCCGGCGCCTGCGGGAGGCCATGGTGCGGTTTGCGGTCCGCACCACCGCGGCCCACCTGGAGCACGCCGTTCCGGACATCCTGCGGCGGTGGACGCAGGACCTCCACCGGCGTGCCCCGCGCTACGCGTGCTTTCCCGCCCTCGCGGACGACTGGGGAAGCCAGACCCTGCAGCTTCTGATCCGGGTTCTGCGGGCGGAGGGAGAGGAGGAGAAGCGGGTCCTGCGGGAGGAGGTCCATGAGCACGCGCACCGGGTGGCGGCTCGGCAGCTGGAGTCCGGCTTCAGCCTCGAGGAGATCCTCCAGGCCATGAGCCTGCTGCGGAGCAGCGTGGACGCACAGGTGCAGGCCATGCTGAGCCAGCGGTTGTGGGTGGCATTCCCTCCGGATGTGCTCTTCGCTATGGAGCGCATCCACCGGGCGGTGGATGTGCAGATGCTGGCCGTGGGGCAGGCGTACCTGGAGGCCCGGGATCGGGTCATCCGGCAGCGGGAGCAGGAGCTGGAGCAGACCAACCGACAGCTGCGAACCCTGCTCCAGGAGATGCACCACCGCATCAAGAACAATCTGCAGACCCTGGCGGACCTCCTGTACCTGGAGGCCCTCTCTGCCCCGGAGGAGGCCCGCCGGAGCCTGCGCCACAGCATGGGGCGGGTGAAGAGCATCGCGGCCGTCCACCAGATGCTGAGCCTGGAACGCATCGAGGAGGTGGACATCTACCAGCTCGCGGAGCGCATCGGGGAGACCATCGTGCAGGATCTCGCCGGTCCTGGAGACCGGGTGTCCATCCAGGTGGAGGGGGAGCACCTGCTCCTGCCCAGCAAGCAGGCCACCAGCCTGGCCCTGGTTCTGAGCGAGCTCGTGACCAACGCGGTGCAGCACGCCTTCCCGGGCCAGGGGGGACACGTGCGCATCACCCTACATGCTCGGGGTGCGGAGGTAGTGGTCTCCGTGGAGGACGACGGTCGGGGTCTGCCCCCGGGGTTCGATCCGGAGCGGGATGCCCACCTGGGACTGCGGATCGTCCAGGACTTGGTCTATCGGGATCTGCGGGGGGATTTTCGGATGGAGAGCCAAAAAGGGACGAGGGTGGAGGTGCGGTTTTGGCGATGAGCGAGCGGTTGCGGATCCTCATCGCGGACGACGAGGCCATCCGCCTCATGACTCTGCGAACGCAGCTGCGCTCCCTTGGATTTGAGGTGGTGGCGGAGGCCGCGGACGGGGAGGAGGCGGTGCGGCTGGCCCAGGAGCGAGAGCCGGACCTCGCCATCCTGGACATCAAGATGCCGGGCCTGGATGGCATCTCCGCGGCCCAGCGGATCCTCCAGCACCGGCCCATCCCCATCGTCCTCCTCACCGCCTACAGCGAGGTGGAGCTGGTGGAGCGGGCCCTGGAGACGGGGGTGTTCGCTTACCTGGTGAAGCCCGTGACGGAGGAGGACCTTCTCCCCGCCATCCTGCTGGCCCGGAAGCGGTTTGAGGAATTCCGGGTGCTGCAGGGCGAGGTGCAGGACCTCCGGGAGGCCCTGGAGGCCCGGAAGCTCATCGAGCGGGCCAAGGGGATCCTCATGAAACGGCTCGGCATCAGCGAGCAGGAGGCCTTCCGCCGGATGCAGGTGCTGAGCCAGAAGGAGAACCGGAAGCTGGTGGAGATCGCCCGCGCCATCATCACCGCACACGGAGTGATGTAAGGGTGACGTACCGCTTCCAGGACGAGGCCCGGGCCCTCCTGCGTGACCTGGCGCAGTTGGCAGGGCAGCACTTGGCCCTCGTGCGATCCGAGCTGCAGACGGTCCTGCGGCGGGCCGTGAGCGGTCTAGCGCTTCTGGTGGTGGCGGGTGCGCTGCTGGTGGGGGCGGTTCTGTTCGCACCCGTGGTGCTGACCCTGATCCTCGCCCTCTGGCTCCCCCTCTGGGCCGCGGCCCTCATCATGTTCCTCCTCGCGGTGCTGGGTGTGGCGGGGATCGCGTGGTTGGCCATTCGCCGGCTCCGTATGGCGAAGTTCACAGAGTCCTGTGCGGTGCTCCGGGAGGACCTTCAGTGGATCCGCGACCTTCTGAGCACGCTTCGGGAATCCGGGCCCTCCGCCCGGTGATCCTCGACCGGGTGCGCCGCATGCGAGAGGAAGGGGAGGCGACGGCGGTCAGCCTGTGCGCAGCCGCCGGACCCCTGCGCGGCCTGGTTGGCCGACGGTGGGTGTACCTCGCGGGCGGGATGCTCCTCGGGGTCGTCCTTCAGGCCTGCCGGCGGCGGATCGGGGGAGGTGGACCCGGCCGGCTGCTATAATGGGCCTGGAGGTGCGGGATGCCCTTTGGGATCGGAACCACCGAGCTCGTCGTCATCCTGCTCATCGCCCTCCTGATCTTCGGACCTTCGCGGCTGGCGGGGATCGGCAGCTCCCTGGGCCGGGCGATCCGGGACTTCCGGCGGACCATGCGGGAGGACGACGAAGGAGACCAGGGCAAAGCCTAGTGCCACGCCATGGCACGACGGGGCCGTCGGGCGTGGGGGGCACTGTTCTTGGTGTTCCTCCTGGGAGGGGTTGTGGGGCAGGTGTTGGCGGAGTCGGTGCGGAACCTCCCGGGCCTTTCCTTCCTCGCCCGCACCGTGGAAATCGGGCTTGAGCCTCCCCTGCGTTTAGACCTCTCCTTCTTCTCCCTGACCTTTGGAACCATCCTCCGGCTGAACCTCGCCATCCTCATCGGGGTGATCCTGGCCCTTTGGGTGTGGCGCCTGGTTTAGGCCCGCGAAATCCCAACCGGTCGGGCGTTCACTGGGTCGAAGGCCATGGCGGGACTGCGTGCACTTCCTCCCGAGGCCCGGCCCCGGGAGCGGCTCCAAAGCGAGGGGCCTGAGGGGATGAGCGTCCGTGAGCTCCTCGCTCTGGTGCTGCGCACAGGCACCAGGGGGGCCTGTGCGTTCCAGCTCGCGGATCGGCTGCTGGTGCGGTTTGGAGGGCTTCGAGGGCTGGTGCAAGCCCGGGTGGAGGAGCTGTGCGGGGTGGAGGGGGTGGGGCCTGCGAAGGCTGCGGGGCTGGTGGCGGCTCTGGAGCTGGGCAGGCGGGCGAGGCTGGCGGATCCCTCAGAGCGCCCCGTGGTCCGCTGCGCCCAGGATGCGGTCCGGGTGGTGTGCACCAAGCTGGAGGGTCGGGAGCAGGAACACTTCTGCGTGCTCCTGCTGAACACCCGGCACGAGGTGATAGGGATCGTGGAGGCTGCCCGGGGAGGGCTCAACGGGGCATCCGTGTGCGCCCGGGAGGTGTTCCGGGAGGCAGTGCGACGGGGAGCCCACGCGGTGATCCTCGCCCACAATCATCCTTCCGGGAACCCCGAGCCGAGCCCAGAGGATGTTCGCCTCACGGAGCGTCTCCGGGAGGCGGGGGCGCTGTTGGGCATTACTGTCCTCGACCACCTGGTGATCGGCGACGGCCGGTACACGAGCCTGCGGGAACGGGGCCTGGGGTTCTAGTCCACCTTGCCCCAAACCGCGTACACTCAGGGGAGGGACTCCCAAGCAGGCCCGCGCGCCGAGCTTCGATACGGCCCAGGAGGTCGCGGATGTGGTGGGACGGGTTCTTCAACCGGTACCTCTCCCGGGATATGGGGATTGATCTGGGTACCGCCAACACCCTGGTCTACGTCCGGGGAGAGGGGATTGTGGTCCGGGAGCCCTCCGTGGTCGCCCGCCGGGTAGACGACGGGCAGGTCCTCGCGGTAGGGGAGGAAGCCAAGCGCATGATTGGCCGCACCCCTGCGGACGTCCAGGCGATGCGGCCGCTCCGGGACGGGGTGATCGCGGACTTCGACACCACCGCTGCCATGCTGGCATACTTCATCCGTCGGGGTCTGCGGGGCCGATCCTTTCTGAAACCGCGGGTGATCGTGGGGATCCCCTCCGGAGTGACAGAGGTGGAGAAGCGGGCGGTGATCGATGCCACCTTGCAGGCGGGTGCCCGGGAGGCGTACCTCATCGAGGAGCCCATGGCCGCGGCCATCGGGGCGGGGCTGCCGGTGAGCGAGCCCGTGGGCAGCATGGTCGTGGATGTAGGGGGCGGCACCACGGAGGTGGCGGTGATCGCCCTGGGCGGCATTGTCACGAGCAAGTCCATCCGCATCGGCGGGGACGAGATGGACGAGGCCATCATCCAGTACGCCCGGAAGGCCTACAACCTCCTCATCGGGGAGCGCACCGCGGAGGAGATCAAGATCGCCGTCGGGTCCGCATATCCGCTTCGAGAGGAACAGGCGGTGGATGTCCGGGGCCGGGATCTGCTCACAGGGCTTCCGCGCACCGTGCGCATGACCAGTGCAGAGATCCGGGAGGCCCTGAGCGAACCCGTAACCGCCATCGTGGAGGCGGTGCGGCAGACCCTGGAGAGGACTCCTCCGGAGCTCGCCGCGGACATCGTGGAACGGGGCATCGTCCTGGTGGGAGGAGGGGCTCTGCTGCGGGGACTGGATCGGTTGCTGACCCAGGAGACGGGAATCCCCGTGACCCTCACGGACGACCCCCTCTCCGCGGTAGCGCTGGGGACCGGCCGTGCCCTGGAGGAGATCGAGCACTTGAAGAAGGTGCTCATCACCACCAAGAAACTGTGAGGAGGGCCCGAATCGTGGTCCTGCCCCGCGGAGCGTTCCCATGATCTCGGTCACCCCCCGGCGCCGGGTGGGCCTCCTGGTCCTCCTGCTCACGGGCGTCCTGGTGCTCCTCACCGGGCAGCTCCGAGCTCCGGATCGCCGGGCGGTGGGCTGGCTGGGTCATGCGATCCTGGCCGCGCTCGCGCCCCTCCAGGTGGCCCTGGACGAGGCTGTGGAAACCGGGGAGCGATGGGTGCGCGCCCTCACGGAGATCCGGGAGCTGCGGGCGGAGAACGCACGCCTACGCATGGAGGTGGAACAGCTGCGGCGCAGGCTGGCAGACCTGGAGGAGGCACGGTCGGAGGTGGCCCGGTTGCGCCAGCTGCTGGCCCTTCGTGCGGAGCTTCCGGCCGCTACCCTCGCGGCCCGGGTGGTGGCCCGAGATCCGGATACGTGGTTTGCCACCGTGCTCATCAACCGCGGGGGGCGGCACGGGGTGCGGCGTCACGACGTGGTGGTGACCGCAGAGGGGCTGGTGGGGCGGGTGC
>JAVKHN010000016.1:0-39448 GCA_031459935.1 Candidatus Sysuimicrobium calidum
TCCGTGTTACGCGGGGTCGGGCCCTTGCTGCCGATCAGCCTCCACTCGCCCGGGCCCGGAGGGGCTGCCGGCGCGGGAGCGGTTGTGGGGAGCGCCGGAGCCGGGGTCTGCACCGCCGGAGGCTGTGTCGGCGCAAAGGGCACCTGCAGGGCAAGCCGGGCCACGTCCCGGGCCGCCTCGCTCGTCACAGCAAAGTTGATCCCCGCTGCACCCCGCACCCGGCCAACCACAATACCCACCGCCTCTCCCCGACTGTTCACCACCGGTCCCCCGCTGTTGCCGGGGTTCACGGACGCGTCAAACTGCAACAGACCCTGGTCCACCAGCAGCCGGCTGACAATGCCCCGCGTGACCGTAAGGTCGTCAAACCCAATCGTCTCGGCCCGAGGATAGCCCAGCACCAGGATCTCCTCCCCGACCCGCGGCTGCCCGGGTGCCAGCGGGATCGTGGGCAGTCCCTCTTCTCCCACCCGGAGTGCGGCGACGTCCAGGCTCTGACTGACCTGTGCTACGACCGCCACCATGGGCCGGCGGTTCGGCAGCCGTACGATGACCTCTCTCGCCCCCTCGACCACATGAGCAGCAGTCAGGAGAAAGCCGCGACCGTCGTACACGAATCCCGATCCCTGGCCCAGTGATCCCTCGCGCCGTGCTACCACGATGGCCACCGCCGGCCTGACCCGCTCCACGAGTTCCGCAACACCCTGCGTGGCCCCAGTAGCGGGCAACAGGCCCAGCACTGCCGCGAGCACAAGGCAAAACGCCCAGACCCTCCTCCTCACGGCCTCACCTCCCCGCTCCAGCTCAGACGCCAGCACTCTCCTGGCGGGCCCCCGGGATCGGGCGCCGACGCCCCCTTTCTGTTCGTTACTGTTTGTCCCGTCCTCGACTCCTGGCCGGCCGCCTCCCCTTGAACCGGCCCCACCCTACCCAACCAGCGCCTCCGACGCATCCTCGAGCCGCCGTCGGGTCCGCCACCTCCCGCCCCTCCGGCTCCTCCGCAGCAGGCCCCGCTGCCGGAGCTCGAAGTCCCACTTCACCGTCCGCACGACCCCATCTCGCGTCACCACCACCACGAGCCCCCGCAGCCGGTCTGCCTCCCGCGCCAGCCCCAGCTGCAGCAGCAGCCGGTCCGTCACCCGGTACACGAGGTCCCCCCGGTCGTGCACCGGCTTCGCCCTCAGCGCCACCCGCAGGTCCTCCTCCCGCACCCCCCGCTGCTGGCACCGCCGCAGCGTGTGCTCGCTCAAAACCAGCTCCCCCACGGACGCACCTCCTGCCCCTGTCCGGACCCCCTCCCCGCTCCCCCGGGAGGATCCTCAGACCTTTCGCAAGAAAAAGACGCCCCAGGCCCCGCCGGCTCTTTACACCCCGGGCCGATTTGCCGGTGCAGCCCCGTGGGTCCGCAGCCCTGCCAGGAGGCTTTCGACCGCTACCGCGCGGGTCTAGTGGGCCCGGACGCCCTTCTGGACTGCCTGCGCCGGGACGGGGAACGCTGGCTGGCCCCCCGCGCCAGCCACCTGCACCCCGAGGATCGAGACGACCTCCTCCAGGCAGCCCTGGAAGTCATCCTCACGACCCTCCCGCGGTTCCGCGGCAGCGCTTACCCGCAGCTCCGCAGCTACTTCTTCTCCGTCCTCCGATCCCGCTTGATCGACCATCTCCGCAGCAGAGGCAGGGAAACCGTGGGGCTTCCAGGCAGTCCCGGCTACAACCCCGAACAGCAGACAGAGGATGCCCTCCCCACAGAAGCGGAGACGCTGTCCCCGGGGTTCGAGGGGGACGTGACCCTCTCGCTGGACCTGCAGAGGTTGCTTTCCCCCGAAGAGTATCGGGTGATCCGGCTCAAGCTGGAGGGCTATCGCGATCGCGACGTCGCCCGCATCCTCGGCAAGGCCCCGGGCACCGTGGCCGCCCTGTACCACCGCGCCCGGCTGAAGGCCCGGGCCTATTTTTCCGAAGGCCCGTAAAGAACTGGCCCCGCCCCTCCGTCTTAGCCTGTAGAGGGATAATGCAGACCGTGCCTAGACGTCCGTCCCTGGAGGACCTCGTCCTGGGCCCCAAGCCCGGCCCGGGACCCGACTGCCCGGACGAGCTGGTGCTCTTCCACGCCGCCAGCGGCCTGCTGTCCAGTGAAGAGCAGCAGGCCTTCGAGCGCCACCTCCACACCTGCCTGTGCTGCCGCGACCGGGAGCTGGAGGCCCGCAAGCTCCTGTACTTCGAACAGCATGGCGTCCCGTACACCGTGGACCCGCACACCGGCCGGTTCAGGAAGGCTCCTCGGGTGACCCTGTCACTCGCGGTCCTGTCCCCCGCTTCCCTCCTCCGAAGGCTGCGCAACCTTTTCCCCGGGCGCCTGGCTGTCGCCCTTGCCTCCCTCCTGGTGGTCGTCCTAACCTGGTCAGCCCTCTCTCCCGCCCTCGCGCGCTCGCCCGTCGTCCTAACCGCCGCAAAGCAGGTCCTCCTGGTCCGGTGGTTGCTCCCGGCACCGGTCCGGGAGTACCTGGAGGCCAACCTGCTCCTCGACCGGATGGGCAGGCTGCCTGCGGGGAGAGGGGAGTGGAAGGTGCTCGCGCAGAAGGCGGAACAGCACCTCAGGCGGGCAACCCGCATGGATCCCGGCTACGCGGACGCTCACGTCCTGCTGGGTGACCTGTACCTTGCCCACTACGCGTCCGATCCATCCCCCCCGACTTCCCGCAGGTACCTGGACCTGGCGGAGGCCGCCTACCGGCGTGCTCTCGCCCACAGCGCGGGCTACATTCCGGCCCGCTACGGCCTCGCGGAGGTCTACGCCACAAAAGGGGAGTTCCGGAGGGAGCTGGAGCAGTACGACGCGATCCTGCGCCAGGATCCGGACGAAGGGGATGCGCGCCTGTTCCGGGGATGGGTGTACATGGAGACGGGGGATCATGCCAGGGCTGCCGACGAGTTCCAGACCCTCCTGCGGAAGGATCCCACAGACTGGGAGGCCGCCTGGTCCCTGGGGCTTGCCCGGGTCTTCCAGGGGAAACGTGCAGAAGCCCTGCAGGAGGTCGAGCGGCTGGAGCGCCTCCACCCGGGCCGGGCGCGCCTGCTGCGGGCCATCGTCCAGTCCTTCGAGAGGAGGTGAAGCGGTGAGCAGCACCAGGCCGTCCCACTGCGGGTTCGCTGCGGTCATCGGGGTACCTCAAGCGGAGCACCCTCTTCGACCGGACGGGCAAACGCAATAAAAGACGGTGGATGGTGGTATCCTGAGGATCAGACTCAGAACCCCACCGCTCGGGAGGTTATTGGTGATCCGGGACCTGGATAACGTCGGCCTGGCGGTCTCCGATGTCCCGCGCGCCGTTTCCTTCTACCGGCTCCTGGGATTCGAGCCGGAGTACGCCACGGAGGACTCCGCCTTCCTCCGGGCAGGCGCGGTAGCGCTCTACCTCTTCCGCACGGAGGCCCCTGCCTCGTCCCTCCGCTCCTTCGATCTCACGGGGAATCCCCTGGGCCTGGACCACCTGAGCTTCCGGGTGGACGACGTGGACGCCGCCTGCGCCGCCCTCCAGGCCCGCGGGGTCACCATCGAGCGCCCGCCCCAGGACTACGAGTGGGGCGCCCGGGCCGCCTGCCTCCGGGATCCGGACGGGACCTGCATCTGGCTCCTGCAGCGCCGGGTCCCTTAGCCGGCTCACGATCTGGCCCCACGGGGTTCGCCACCAGCGTGTTGCGTCCGTCCTCCCTAGCCCGGTACAGGGCCGCATCCGCCCTGCGGAGGTGATTCACGAACAGCACCCCTCCGCTCTCACAGCCACTCCCCCATGGGAAGTACCTCCACGTGGGCCTCCTCCAGGGCCGCCCGCACCGCCCGGGCCAGCTGCCCGGCTCCGGGGGTGTCTCCGTGGATGCAGAGCGTGTCCGCCTCCACCACCACCTGCCCGCCGTCTGCGGTCTCGATGGGCTCCCCGTACGCGATGCGCACCGCCCGGCTGGCCACCTCAAAAGGCTCCAGCAAAAGCGCCCCGGGCTCCTCCCGCGGCACGAGCGTCCCGTCCCGGCGGTAGGCCCGGTCGCAGAAGGCCTCCCGGGCCACCCGCAGCCCTGCTTCGCGAGCCACGCGCTCGAGCACGGACCCCGCGGGCGCCACCAGGATCCGGTCCGCATACGCCCGCTGCACGGCCTCCACCACAGCCCGGGCCACAGTTTCCTCCTGGGCCGCGGCGTTGTAGAGGGCGCCGTGGGGCTTGATGTGCTGGAGCGAAGCGCCCTCCGCCCGTGCGATGGCCTCCAGGGCTCCGATCTGGTACAGGCAGTAGGCGGTGAGCTCCTCGGGCCGCATGGGGATCCTGCGGCGGCCGAATCCCACGAGGTCCGGATACCCCGGATGGGCTCCCACCGCCACCCCGTACGCCTGACACCGCCGCACCACCCGCGTCATCTCCACGGGATCTCCCGCGTGCATCCCGCAGGCGAGGCTCGCGGAGGTGATGACGGGGAGAACCGTCTCCTCCTCCCCCAGCCGCCAAACCCCGAAGGACTCCCCGAGGTCGCAGTTGAGGTCCATCGGCCGTCCCATGCCTCCCCTCCTGGGGACCCTGTTCCACGTTCGCTCGCTCTCCCCTGCACCTTCCTTGCCGGCGGGCGCGGTTTCCCGGAAGATGGAGGGAGTAAGGGCGTGGGGGTTATGCGGGCCGGGATCGGCTGGAAGATCCTCGCAGGATACCTGGCGGTTTCCTTCCTGGTCGGGCTCGCCTTCGGCCTCTCCGCGCTCGCCACGGAGTGGATCGCGGGCGTTGCCCGGCGCCTCGACCGAGATGCCCAGCGCATGGCCGCAACGCTCTTCGCCCAGGTCCTCGCGGAGCGCCAGCTGTCCCTCGCGCTCCAGGAGCGCGCCCTTCGCACGCCGGAAGCCCGGGTCCAGTTTGAGCTCATCCGCCGCCTTTTCGAACACACCCTGGACACGATCCCTCCCCAACCGGAAGTACAGCCGCTTCTTGCCCGCCTCCGATCCGCGCAGGCCTCCTTCGCCTCCGCGGCCCGGAGGCTACAGGAAAGCCCCCCGGGCCGGGAGCGGGAAGCGGTCCGGGAAGTCCTGAGCCGGTCCGCCGAGCTCCGAGGGCTTCTGCGGGATCTGGTGGCCCGGAGCCCGGACCCGCTTGCGGAGAACGAAGCCGTGGCACGGTGGCTCGCGCACAGGTGGCTGCCGGATTTCTTCCGTCAGCAGCTGGGCTACACGCGTCGCATGGCGGACCACACGCGGGCTCTCCTGGACTCCTACCGGTGGGAGCAGGCCTTCTGGGCCCGGTGCAACGCCCTCCTCGCCCTGGCCCTGGACCCCGCGCCCCGGCACCTCTCCTCCCTCGTGGGCGCAGGGGTCCGACCACCGGCCGCGTGGTCGCGCCTCCCGGAGGTGGAGCCGCTCCTCCAGGAGCAGGCAGCCGCCATGGACCGGTTCGAGGACCTCGTGCAGAAGGCTGTCGCACGCCATCGAGCCGCAGGACCGGAGGCCTACACCGCCTTCCTCCGGAGCAATTTTTCCCCGGTCCTCGAGGACGTCCTGAGCCTCTCCACCTCCCTGCGGGCCGCGCTGGAGGTGGAGCGCACCCGGTTCCAGCTCGAGCTGGAGCGGGTGAACGCCTCGATCCTCGCCTTCACCCGCGGCCTCACCCGCGCGGCCATCCTCGCCCTGCTCCTGGGCCTGCTCACCGCAGCCGTCCTCACCCGCAGCATCGCCCGCCCCCTCGACGCCCTCGCGACGGCCATGGACCGCGTGCGCCGGAACGACCTGGAGGTACGTCTGGACGCAGGACGCCGCCGCGACCAGGTGGGACGTATGGTGGAGGTGTTCAACGCCATGGTGGCGGAGCTCCAGGAGTCCCGCAAACGGTTGCAGGCGTACCAGGAGGACCTAGAGCGCATGGTGGCCGAGCGCACACAGCAGCTGGAGCAGACGCAGGCACGGCTGGTGCAGTCCGAGAAGCTGGCGGCCATCGGGCAGCTCGTCGCGGGGGTGGCCCACGAACTCAACAATCCCCTCACCTCCGTGCTGGGCTACGCGCAGCTGCTGGAGGCCGGGGAGCTGGAAGGGGAGGATGCCCGCCGGGCCCTGGGGATCGTTCTGCAGGAGGCGGACCGGGCCCGCCGCATCGTGCAGAACCTCCTCACGTTTGCCCGACAGCAGGCCCGCGAGCGCGGTCCCGTGGACGTCAACGCCGCCCTGGAGCAGACCGTGGCCCTACGGCGGTACGAGCTGGAGCGGGCCGGGGTGGAGTTCGCGCTGGATCTGGCCTGTGACCTCCCCCCCATTGAGGGCGATGTGTACCAGCTCCAGCAGGTCTTCCTGAACCTCATCAACAACGCGGCCCAGGCCTTCGCCGGAGGCCGCGGACGCATCGAGATCCGTACCGTCCACCGGGAAGGCCGTGTGGTGGTGGAGGTGGCGGACACAGGCCCCGGAATCCCCCCCGAGCACCTGCACCGCATCTTCGATCCCTTCTTCACCACCAAGGACGTGGGGCAGGGCACGGGGCTGGGGTTAAGCATCTCCTACGGGATCGTCCGGGACCATGGGGGCGAGATCTACGCGGAGAACCGCCCGGAGGGCGGCGCCCGGTTCGTCATCGAGCTCCCGGTGGCCGCACCGTCAGGCTGACCTCCACGCGCACGGGGTCCACGAGCACCAGGGCGCCATCCCGCAGTCCATACGGAACCTCCCGGACCCTCAGCCAGGCCTCCAGGGCCGCGAGGGCCTCCGGGGGAACCCACCACGCGTAGGACACGAGCCCGGTGGCCCCCTCCGGCGGCCAGCGCCGTGGTCCCCACACATTCAGCCCCACGTGATGGTGGTATTCCCCGGCCGCGAGAAACAGGGCTCCCGGGTAACCCCGCTGGGTGACTCGCAGCCCCAGGATCCCCGCGTAGAAAGCTTCTGCACGCGAGAGATCGTCCACGCGGAGGTGAACGTGTCCGAGCCGAGTCCGGGGGTCGAGGGGCCCGGCTTCCCTGTCCTCCTGCAGGAGACTGTGGACGTCGAGGGGGTGGGTGACCATGGCGATCTCCCCGTCCCGGCGCGGCCAGGAGGCAGGCGGGCGATCGCGGTAGAGCTCCACGCCGTTTCCCTCGGGGTCCGCCAGGTAAAAAGCCTCCGACACCCCGTGGTCGCTTGCGCCCTCAAAGGGCCAGTTTGCGAGGAGCAGCCGGCGCACCACGCGGGCGAGGGAGGCGCGATCCGGGAGCAGAAGGGCAAAGTGGTACAGCCCCACCGCACCCAGAGGATGGAGCGGGGAGGTGGGGCTGTGGACCAGGGTCAGCAGAAACCCACGGCCCTCCGGCGCAAACCGCACCTCTTCCCCTGTGCGCTCTACCTCCTGCAGGCCCAGGAGTCCCTCGTAGAACGCCCGCATCCGGTCCAGGTCCTGGACCCGGAGGGTGAGGGCCACGAGCGAGGCTTCCGGCGGCATCCGGAAGCGCGCCATGGCTAGTCCCGCGTCCGCACGAGCCCGGTGAGGAAAGGATTGCTGATCCGTTCCCTCCGCACGGTGGTGGGCGGGCCGTGTCCGGGATAGAGCACGGTCTGCTCGGGAAGGGTGAGGACCTTGGTGCGGATGCTCTCCATTAAGGTGTCCCAGTCCCCGCCCGGCAGGTCCGTGCGCCCCACGCTTCCCGCGAAGATCACGTCCCCCACAAACGCGAAACCCGGCCCCACCAGGATCACGTGGCCCGGGGTGTGCCCGGGGGCAGAGAGCACCCGGAGGGTCAGTTCGCCCACCTGGAGGACATCTCCCTCCTCCAGGAACCCGTCCGGGTCCGGCGGGGGATCCACCACCATGCCCAGCAGGAGGGCGGAGGCGCTCGCGTTCCGGATCATCTCCAGATCCGCAGCGGGCGCCAGGAACCGGGCGCCCGTGGCCTGCTTGAGCGGCCGTACCGCGCCCACGTGGTCCCAGTGACCGTGAGTGGCCACAAGGATCTCCACCCGGAGGTCGTGGTGGCGCAACAGATCAAGGATCACGGGGGCATCGCTTCCGGGATCCACCACCATCGCCTGCCGGGTCTTCTCGTCTCCCAGCAGGTAGCAGTTGGTCCCGATGGGACCCGTGGGGATCTGCTCCAGGATCATGGCCTGAGCACCTGCTGGAATCTGGGAATGTCCCACGCGGCCCGGTCCACCCGCTCCTGGACATCCACGAACCGCTCCAGGTAGCGGCGGGCCCGGCGCATGTACTCGTACGTCCTCTCCTGCCAGCTGTCCGGTTCCACCACCTCCGCGGGCATGCACAGCACGCTGTGGGCCTGCCGCAGCCGCAGAACGTATTCATAGCACGGGTAGGGCTTCTCCCGGAACTGGACGGTGCGCGGATCCAGCTGCAGCCCCGCGGCCCGCGCGGCTTCCACGAGCCGCCGGATGGCTTCCCGCATGGGCACAGGACGAACGCTCATCTCTCGCACCTCCGCCTTCGGGCCACTCCCTAAGAGTATAACGCCTCCGGGCACGAGGAGTTCCCGACCCGGGACGCGAACCCGCCCTCCGTGCGATCCTCGAACCGGACCGGAGACCTCCTCGTCCTCGCGGCCGCGGTGCTGTGGGGCACCATGGGGATCGCGGTGCGCCGGGCGGATGAGGCAGGAGTGGGCGTCTTCGAGGCCTCCACGTGGCGGGCGGGGATCGCGTTTTTGGGGATGCTGGGAGGTACCCTCCTCACGGGACCCCGCCGGCTGCGGGTGCGCGGGCAGGACCTCGGCCTCTTCGCCGCATACGGGTTTGTGAGCATCGCCCTGTTCTTCCTCGCGTACTTCACCGCCATCCGCCTGAGCTCCGTGGCCACCGCGGCCATCCTCCTTTACACCGCGCCCGCATGGGTGGTGCTCATCGCGCGGCTGGTGCTGGGGGAGCGGCTCACCGCCCGAAAGGGGATCGCGCTCCTGCTGGCCCTCTGCGGATGCTTCCTCGTGGTGCGGGCCTACGATCCCGCCGCCCTCCGTCTGACCCTCCCCGGGGTCCTGGCGGGGCTCGCCGCCGGGCTCACCTACGGGCTCTACAGCATCTTCGGGAAGCTGAGCCTGCGGCGGTACGACCCACCGGTGGTGCTCACCTACGCCCTGGGATTCGGCGCCGCGTTCCTGGTGCTCCTGGGGGTTGCCGCGGGAATCCCCTTGGAGCGTTTCTCCCCCCACCACGTGAGGCGGGCAGCCGGCCCCGTCCTCTACCTGGGGGTGGTCATCACTCTCCTCCCGCAGTGGCTGTACATCACCGCACTGCGGCACGTGTCCGCGAGCCGCGCGAGCCTCGTGGCCACCGTGGAGCCCGTGGTGGCCGCTGTGAGCGGGTACGCGGTGCTGGGGGAAGGCCTGGACCTCCCGCAGATCCTGGGCGGAGCCCTGGTCCTCGCCGCGGTCCTCCTGGTCCAGGCAGAGCAGACTTCAGGCGCCTAGCGGTTCCGCACCCGGGCCCGGAGCAGGGCCGTCCGGTGGGCCGCCTCCTCAAAGCGATCGTCGAGCGGCGCAAGCGTCACTTCCCCGTAGCGGCGGCGCAGGCTCAACCGGATCAGGTGGTCCGCAAAACGCGGGTTTTTGGGAAGCACCGGGCCGTGCAGGTAGGTGCCGAAGACCGTCCCGCAGACTGCCCCCTCCGTGCGGTCCTGCCCGTTGTTCCCGAACCCCACCACCACCCGCGCGAGGGGCCTTGCCCCCGGCCCCAGCCGCGTCCGGCCCCCGTGGTTCTCGTACCCCACCAAGGTGCCGATCCCGGGAAGGGCACACTCCGCCACCACGTCGCCCACGAGCCGCGCGGCCTGGGGACCCGGATGCTCCGTCACCGCATCCAGCAACCCGACGCCCGGGAGCACCTCCCCCTCCGCGGGCCGGTACGCGTGCCCCAGGAGCTGGTACCCCCCGCACACCCCCAGGATCACCACGCCCCGGGCAGCCGCTCGGTGCAGCGCACCGGCCTTGTGCTGGAGGTCCCGGGAGACAAGCGCCTGCTGGCGATCCTCCCCGCCCCCCAGGAAGATGAGGTCGTGCGCCTCCGGGTCCAGGGGCTCTCCGAGCCGTATGGGGGTGATGCGCACCGGGATCCCCCGCCGCCCCGCCCGCCACCGCAGGCAGAGGAGGTTTCCCCGGTCGCCGTAGAGG
Organism: Candidatus Sysuimicrobium calidum; assembly: GCA_031459935.1. Classification (GTDB taxonomy): domain Bacteria; phylum Sysuimicrobiota; class Sysuimicrobiia; order Sysuimicrobiales; family Sysuimicrobiaceae; genus Sysuimicrobium; species Sysuimicrobium calidum. Next base: position 10,102 of record JAVKHN010000016.1, read on the forward strand.
TTCAGGAGGTCCGGATAGAGGTGCGCGACCCGCAGCTCCACCTCAGGCCTCCCAGAACCCCGAAGCGACGCCCTCCCGCTGCAGGATCCGCCGTAGCTCCAGCATGGCGGTGTAGGTGGGGAGCACGAGAAGGGTTCCCCCTTCGGGGACGTCCTGCGCTGCGGCGCGCAGGGCCCGGGCGAGGTCCGGTTCCACCAGCAGCCGTTCCTCCGGGATCCCCGCGTAGCGGAGCCGCAAAGCCAGGTCCGCGGCCCGGAGGCCGCTTGCGACGATCCGCTTCGGGAGATCCTGCAGCCTCTCGAAGTCCACGTCCCACAACCACGAGACATCCCGCCCGTCCGCGGTCTGGTCGTGGATGGCCACCAGGAGGGCCGCAGGAGGGTGGCGGTCCACGACCCGCAGCAGGGCGTTGAGCCCCGCAGGGTTCTTCGCGAGCAGGATCTCCAGCTCCACACCGCGCCACCGCAGCCGCTCCGCCCGACCGAAGGCAGGCCGGAAGCCCTCCAGGGCCCGCTCGATGGCCCCACCGGGAATGCCCAGGGAAAGCGCGGCCGCGGTGGCCGCGAGCGCGTTGTACACGTTGTACAGGCCCGGAAGAGGGATCCGCACCCGCAGGCCTCCCCCGGGCCAGACCAGGTTCGCCTCCGCTCCCCGCGTGCCGTCCACCCGGATCGCCTCCGCGTGCACCGTGGGATCCGGGCGCCGCAGCCCGCACCGCTCACACCTGTACCGACCCGCGTGGGAGAGGTACACCACCTCGTAGGTGTACGGGATCCCGCACCGGTAGCAGTAGCGGACGTCCGCGGCGTCCTCCAGGGCCTCTAGCCCGCAGCCTCTGTCCTCCACCCCGAAGGGCACGGTGGAAAGCGGCAGATCCCGGGCCACCTCCGCCACCTGGGGATCGTCCGCGTTGAAGCACACGATGGCCTCCGGAAGCCCCTGGAGGGCGGCCCGCCACCGGTGCGCCACCGCCTCCACCTCGCCGTAGCGATCCAGCTGGTCGCGGAAGAGGTTGAGGAGGACCACCACCCGGGGGCGCAGGACTGGGAGGAGGAGGGAGAAGGCCGCCTCGTCCACCTCGAATACCCCCAGGTCCCCCCGCACCCGGCCCCGTAGGTCTGTGGCTTCTACCAGGGCGGAGGCGATGCCCGCGGGCAGGTTTGCCCCCGCCCGGTTGTGCACCGCGCGCAGACCCGCGGCTTTGACCATCTCCGCCACCAGGCGCGCGGTGGTGGTCTTCCCGTTGGTACCGCTCACCACCACGGTACCCCGCGGGAGCTGGGAGGCAAGGGTTCCCACGATCTCTGGGTAAACCCGCCGGGCGAGCCGTCCCGGGAGCGTGGTCCCCCCGCCCACCCGCAGGCCACGGCTCACGCGGGCCGCGGACTTGGCCAGGAGGATGGCGAAACGCAGGCGTACGGACACCGCAGCCCCATCCTACCAGGGATGGGGCTGCGTGTTCTCAGTGGTACCGGCGGGCACCCACGAAGCGGGCCCGGTAGTATCCGTCCCGCAGGGAGTCGATCCGCACCCGACCCCCCGCGGAGGAGGCGTGGATGAAGAGGCCCCCGCCCAGGTAGATCCCCACGTGGGAGGGGCCGGGGCGGTACGTGGTGAAGAAAACGAGATCCCCCGGCTCCAGCTCCGGGAGCGAGACGGGCCTGCCCACCTCGAACATCTCGAAGGAGGTGCGGGGGAGGGAGATCCCGAACCGCTGGAACATGGCGTAGATGAATCCCGAGCAATCGAATCCGCTTCCCCCTGTGCCGCCCCAGCGGTACGGTGCTCCCAGGAACCGCTGGGCGAAGACCGCCAGCACCGCTCCCCGTGAGGTGGAGGCCTGCCGGGTCCGCGGACCCGCCGGGGGAGAGGCGCTCACCCGCAACCGTTGCCCGACCTGCAGAATGCCCTCTACCGGAATCCCGTTCAGGGCCGCGAGGCGCTCGGGGGTGGTTCCGTACCGGCGAGCGATGCGCCAGAGCGTGTCCCCGGCTTGCACCTCGTACACGGGCTCCTCCGGTGAGGCCGCCTGATCGCCCGTCCGCCCAGGGATCTGCAGCACCTGCCCGGGTCGGAGGACATCTGGATTCTCAAGCCCGTTGGCCTCCGCCAGGTCCCGCACGCTGACCCCATAGCGCGCCGCGATCCGGGTAAGGGTGTCCCCCGGCTGCACGGTGTATAACAGGCCCTGCGCGAAGGCTCCGGGGGAACCCACGAGGACGAGGCACACAACACCTGCCACCACCTTGGGCCAGTGCATCGCCGTCCCTCGCTCGGGAGCTCTCGGGTCCCGCCCCCGCGGGACCATAGACGTTTACCAGGATTCGCTCCCGAGAAGGGGGCTCCTCCGTCAATGGGCTAGGCAAGCCATAAAATTTTAAGGAATCCAGTAGGATGAGGGCGGACAGGGAGAACGGGCCGGGTGGCCTCTCCCTGGCCTGCCTTCCAAACCAGAAAGGGACTAGTGAAGCGAGCGCTTGAAGTCGCTGGGCTTAACGTTTTCGATGAACCGCCGCCACTCCTCCATCTCCTGGTCCTGATCCTCCTCCTTCCGGAGGGGGATGGCGTGGGCGGCGACCTTCTCGTCCACGAAGATGGGGGCGTTCATCCGCAGGGCCAAGGCGATGGCATCGCTGGGCCGGGAGTCAATGGCGTTCTCCTTCCCGTCCCGCACGAGGTGGATCTCCGCGTAGTAGGTCTGGTCCCGGACGTCCGTGACCACCACCCGCTTCACGGAGACATCCATGCTCTGGAGGATGTTGCGCAAGAGATCGTGGGTCATGGGTCGGGGCGGCGTGATCCCCTGCAGCTGCAGGGCGATGGCCTGGGCTTCCGCGGGGCCCACCCAGATGGGAAGGGCCAACCGCTCCTCCGCGTCCGTGAGCAGGACCACGGGGTTCATCTGGTGATCCATGGCAACGCCCTTCACCTTCATCCAGATCACGGTTCCCCCCTCCTCCGCTCTTCCGCCATTATACCACCCTACGATGTCGAGAGCCCCCGCCGGTCATAGGTGTACACCTTGCCATTGGCCCGCAGCCGGACCGGGTTCCGCCAGAGGGTGTACACGGACCGGAGGTACAGGGCGATGCGCTTGGGGTCCAGCTTTCTCCCTTCCTCCACGTGCACCAGGGTAAGGTCCCGGGGACCTGTGGGGTCCTCCACCTCGATGGGGGGATCCCCCTTGTAGAGCTTCTGCTGGATGAGCATCTCCTTGACGGCCCCCACCTCCGTGTTCTTCGTGCGGTCCCGGGGATCGTATACGAACAGGTCCAGCCGGTGCACGAGCTCCTGGGTGAGCATCTCGTCGACCAGGCGCACGTCCTCGTAGAACCGGCGCACCTCCAGGGCCTTCTGCCATCCCCAGGTCCGCCGGATGTGCTGGAAGAGGGTGTAGCCGATCATGTAGGTGGCGGGCCGGCTGCAGATGGAGCTGCTGACCTCCGCCCACTGCCGGGCGCTCACCAGCTCCCGCAGCAGTTCCAGTTCCACGAAGGTGGCCCATCCCTCGTTGATGATGTGGGTGCGCTGGATGAGATCGAAGTACTCCGCCTCCTGCCGGACCGCCTCCAGAATGTACCGCTCGTAGTCCTGGAGGGGGGCCCGGGCCTCCAGGTAGTAGATGACCCGGCGCGCGCGCCGGGCGGGGTCCCGCTCGAAGGCGTTCACGCTGGTGGCCACGGTGAGGCAGGCGTCCAGCAGCCGCTCCACCGTCTCCCGTCCGTACTTCTCCTCGAAGGAGCGGAAGGTGCGGGCGTGCTGCTCCGCGAGGTTGAGGATGTCCTTGTTGGACTTACGGAACCAGTGGTTGTTCGCGAAGAAGTCCGCGTGTCCGTATACGTGGGCGATGACGCAGAGGTTCTGCAGGTAGGTGTTTGTCCGGCGCAGGAAGGCGTAGGAGGGACGGGTGTTCAGCACCAGCTCCAGGATGCTGAACACCGCCTTCGATTGCTGGGCGTGGATCTCCTTGTAGGCCCCACCCCAGTACCAGTGCACGAACCGGTTCGGAAGCCCCATGCTGGCCACTTCCGCGATCTCCTCGCTGTCCGTGAGGCGGAAGACCACGGGGTCGAAGCTCAGGCCCAGCTCCCGGGCGAGCGCCTCCACCCGCGCGATGACCGTCTCGTACTCCCGCATCTCGCGGTTCCCCCCTCCCCGTTGAGATAGGGGATGAACTCCCGCAGGGCCTGTCGGATGGAATCCAGGTCCACCAGATTCACAAAGGACAGGTTAGGCCGCCGACGGCTCAGCTCCTGGACGTACTCGCTGAACCCTCCGATGCCCCGGCCACCGGGGTTCACATGCCCGTAGCTGACCACGTCGAACCGTTCCAGGGCTTCCTCGAACCGCCGCTTCGCGAGCTCGAAGTCTCCGCTGCTCGTCTCCCCGTCCGTGAACAGGAACAGGTACTTGTCGTACTCGCTCACCCCCTCCAGGAGCTCCATGGCCTTCTCCAGGCCGCTGCTGATGTGGGTTCCCCCGCTGCTTTCCACGGAGAAGAACTCGTCCCGGGTCTTCTCCTCCGCCACGTCCTGGAACACCACGTACCGCCGGAGGTTGGTGGGGTAGCGACGCTCCAGGGCGTACCACAGCAGGAAGATCATCTTCCGGACCAGGGCCAGGTAGTCCCCCCGCATGGAGCCGGAGATGTCCAGCACGTAGATCTCCAGGGAGCGGTGGTTCCGGTCCGCGGCAGGGTCTTCCACGAAGTACCAGCCATCCAGCCGCAGGTCCACGTCGTACTCCGCCACCCCCCGCTCCCGGATGTTCCGGAGGAGGCTGGTGACCATGGTCTCCTCCAGGTTGAGGTCCGCGGCAAGCCCCCACCGGTCCAGGTCGTCCAGTTCCGGCAGATCCTCCGTCTCCACCTCTCCGCCCCGGCTCACGTGGTGCAGGGCCGGCAGCTGCAGCTCCTCCAGGAGCACCTCCTGGGCAAGCCGCACGAACTCCTCGAAATCCAGCTCCACCCGCAGCTCCTTGCCGTGGTGATCCCCGCCCAGCAGCCCCCCGACCGCGTACACCTCCTCTCCGCCCTGCCCCCCCGTGCTCTGCGCCTGCCCCGCGCCCTGGGCCAGGAACCGTTCCTCCTCCCCATACCGCAGGGTGGGGAGGTCCAGGGTGGTGATCTGGGTCTTCACCTTCCCGTCGATCACCAGCTCCTTCTGCTGGATGAGCTCGTGGAGGTTCTGCTTCAGGTATTCCCGCAGGAGGTGGTCGTGTTTGTGCTCCGCGATCCGCGCCCGGTGGATGCGCATGCTACACGCTCCGCCCGATGATCTTCAACAGGCTCCGCGCACACACCTCGCAGTACCCGTACTCCTCGATGGCAGTGCGGTACAGGGTCTGCAGCAGGGCCCGGCTCTGCGGGTCCATCTCCTCCGTCTTGTCGTAGAGGCGCAGGCAGTTCTTGATCTTGTTGAACACCACCTCGTTGATGGCCCCCCGCAGGTGCTCGTTTTCCGTGTAGGGCAGGCTCACGAGCTCCTCCTTGCGCTCCACAAGCACGTTCTCGAAGGCCAGCCGACCCTGGCGGCTAATCTGACGCTTCGCGATGAGGATCCCCTCCACCTCGTCCAGAAGCTCCTTCTCCCGTTCCGCCAGCGGCTCCCCCAGCACGTGCCGGCTCACCGCATCCAGGTAGTTCCGGTAGAGATTCTGGCCGTACTCGAAGAACTGGGTAGGTACGATGCGCTCCACGATGAGGGCGATCTTTCCCTGGATGAACTCCATCTTGGTCTCCTCGAACTGACGCAGGAGCTCCTTCAGGTTCAGGTCCTTCATGGACTGGTGCTCGAAGGTGCGCTCGATGGCCTCGGAGATGAGCTCGAGATCCAGGCAGGTGTCCGCCTTCGCGTAGGCGTAGGAGAAGGCATCCTCGAAGAACCGCGGGCTCAGGCCCCGCATCCCTCCGGATTCCTCCCGGGTCTTGAGGGCATAGCGGGCGGCCAGCTCGTACACGTCCTGAGGCGCGTGCTTGCGCTCCCCGCGGCGACGGTTGGCCCGCTCCACCAGGGTCCGGTAGATCTCTGTCTCCCCCGCTAGGTCCATGTTGTACGGGAAGTCGATCTTGTGAATGCGACCCCGCAGGGGCTCCATGATGTCCTCCTGCAGGAAGACGTTGTACTCGGGATAGTTGGTGTGCCCGATGACCACCAGGTCCACATGCACCGTGGGGAAGTTGGCGAGATCCACGCGCTTGGACTGGATGAGCTCCAGGAGCAAGGACAGCAGCTGCCGGCGGCTCTTGAAGACCTCCGTCCAGTCCAGAATTCCCCGGTTCGCCCAGATGATCTTGCCCTCGAAATCGTAGGCATCCGGATCGTAGGTGGAGCCCCGCTCCTTGAGCATGGCGAAGTTGATGTTGCCCACGAAGTTGGTGATGTCCTCCCGGCGCAGGTCCGTGGGGGTGTGCTTGGCGATCCCCACCTTGTGACGGGCAGAGATGTAGATCCGCCTCACGGGTACGTGCTCCCATCCTCCGGACCGGCGGATGAGCCGCTCGCACACGGGACAGGGCACGGCCTCCTCGTGCCAGTACAGGCCGTACTGGTCCAGCACCTCGTGGGGGACGAGATCGAAGGGGTGCTGGTGGAAGGGGCAGCCCTCCACCGCATACAGCACCCCCGCCTCCGTCCGGGAGTACTCCTCCAGCTTCCGCTTCAGCTTGTCCACGGTCATGCTCTTGCCGGACCCCTGCGGCCCCACCAGCAGGAGCAACCGGCGCTCCATGGACATGGCATATCCCCGGAAGTAGCTCACGATGTCCTGGAGCTGCTTGCTCATCCCGTAGATTCCCTCGAAGACCTTCTCCGGCCCGAAGTACTCGATCATGTCCGCGATGTAGTGATGCGTGGTGCGCGTGAGCCGCTCGTCACTCCGAGCTGCCTGCAGGTACTCCCCCACCGTCCGGATCTCCATAGGCTTCCTCTATATCAGAGCTTCGGCTCTCCCGGCCCCCTTCTTGAGCCTCCCCAAAACACGCGGGCCCAGACGGAGGGGAAGGACTCCGCTGGGCCCATTGGGTTTCTCCGACCACCGCGCGCCCGCGGTGGTCCCTCCCATGCCGCCCGGCCGGCGGCTTGCCGCAAGTATACGCAGCCTCCCTTCCCCCTGTCAAAAGGGAGAGGAGGGCGGAATTCCTCTATTCGTGCCGTGCGCGGGAGCCCGGAAGCGCGCGCAGGACCAGATCCGCAGCCACGGGCGTCGCCCTGGACCCAGGGTCCCTCCGGCCGCGTGCGTCCGGTGGATATAACACAATTGTGAATTCGATTCCGGGAATGATACGATGAAATTACATTGGAAACGGTTCTCCTTCGGAGGTGCACCTTGTCCGACATCCTCCACATGGCCGTTGAGATCGTGAAAACCCAGGCCGCCCAGCGGGAGATGAGCGCGGCGGAGATCGAGGAGTATCTCCAACGGACGGTCCACGCCCTGCAAAGCGCTCTCCACAGCATCGAGGCTCCAAAGCAGGCCACCCCTGCTTTGGAGGCCGCGGAGCCGGAGGTCCAGGAGCCGTCTCCTGCCGCGCAACGAACCCTTCGGGTTGAGGAGGCCGCGAAGTACCTGGGTCGGACCACAGTGACGGTGTACAAGTACATCCACCAAGGGAGGCTGCCCGCACAGCGGGCAGGGCGGTCGTTCCGGATCCGCCTGGAAGACGTCCAGGCCCTCAAACGGGAACTCGGACGCACCGGCCGCCGGAGGGGCGCCGGGACCCCGCCAAGAAGGCGGGCGGCCCCCCGGGCCGCGGCGGGCCGCCGCCGGAGGGCCCGGAAGGCCTAGCCCCTGGACCCGAGCGCGGGATATCCTGACGGATGGAGAGGGCGCATGGAGCTCGCGAGGATACACGGGTTTCTGTTCTTCCAGATTCCGACTGAAAGCCATCCGCGACCAGGCGCCGGGCGGGTACGGGAGGCCTTCAACCTGGCGGCGGGGCGGGACGGCGTGGTGGCGGTCTACGCCTACAGCCTCGTGGGATTCCGGGCGGACGCGGCCCTCGGGGTATGGGTTGCCGCTTCCCATCCCGAGGCGTATCGAGCCGCCGCCCGGTGCTTCCTACACACGGATCTCCCCTTGCGGGATGCCCTGTGGGGCTTCGTCCGGCCCTCCCCGTACACGGGCCGCAGTGGCACCACCATGCGGGTCCCAGGGCCGCGCAAGCAGTACCTGGTGGTCTATCCCTTCACGAAGACCCACGGGTGGTACCAGCTGCCCGTGGAGGTCCGGCGCGCCATGATGGTGGAGCACGCCCGGGTGGGACACGCATACGAGGACATCGACCAGCTGCTGCTGTACGCCACGGGGCTTGCGGACTGGGAATTCGTGGTGGCCTACGAGATGGACGACCTGGAGCGGTTCAGCGATCTCGTGACGGCCATGCGCGGCACCGCGGCCCGGCCGTACACCCTGCGGGACACCCCCATCTACACCGCCCGGTACGGCGGCGTGGACGAGGTGCTGGACGAGGTGTTCGGCCCGTGACGGATCCGCACCGGGTCCTCCTTCGCCTGCTGGAGGAGAACCGGGTCATGACCCTGGCCACCGCGGGGCCCGAGGGGCCCTGGGCCGCGCCTGTGCTGTATGCGTGGGAGCAGGCGGACCGCCCCCTCCTCTATTTCATGTCGCGGGTGCAGACCCGCCACGTCCAGGATCTCCTCCGTACCGCTCAGGTGGCCGCGGCCATCTACCCGCCCCAGACCCGACCTCTGCGGGGTGTACAGCTGAGCGGTCTCGCTCATCTGCTCCGCGGCCCGGAGGCGGAATATGCCATCGCGCGCTACCTCGCCCGCTTCCCCTCTGCCCGTGGACGGTTCTCCGTGGAGGAAGTGGTTGCAGAGCGATCCGACATCGGATTCTTCCGGATTACCCCGCAGCGGATCTTCGTCCTCTCCGAAGAACACTTCGGATGGGGTGTCCGGCAGGAGGTCCTCTTCAATCCGGAGCACGCCACGGAGCGGGTTCCCGGGCAGGTCCGCTGACCGGTGGGAGCTCTGGTGTTCCTCCACGTCCTGGCCGCGACCGCCTGGGTCGGTGGGAACGTGCTCTTCTTCCTGGCCGCACCCCTCCTCCGCCGCGAGGATCCCCGGGCCTTGCGGGCGCTGGGGCGGGTCTTCCGCACGGTCTCATGGGCGGCGGTGGGAGTGGTGGTGCTCACGGGCCTGGGGTTTCTGGCCACGGGATGGGACCCCCGCGGGGGCGTCCTCGCGGTGAAGCTCCCCCTTGTGGCCGCGGCCATCGCTCTCAAGACCGCCCACGACTTCTGGATCGCGCCCCGGGCCGCGCAGAGCGGGGGGCGATTCGTGCCGCTGGCCACCTGGATCGGCCGCGCAAACCTCGTCCTGCAGCTTTCGGTCCTGTACCTCTCCACCCGGCTGGTGCGATGAGGGACCGGATCCTCCGAGCCGCCCGGGCAGAGCCCGTAGACACCACCCCCGTGTGGTTCATGCGGCAGGCGGGCCGCTACCTCCCCGAGTACCGGGCCCTCCGGCGAAAGTACCCCATGCGGGAGCTCCTCCGGAACCCTGAACTCGCCGCGGAGATCACCCTGATGCCGCTGCGCCGCCTGGACGTGGACGCCGCCATCCTCTACAGCGACCTCCTGGTGCCCCTGTGGGGCATGGGCCTGGACTTCCACCTGGCGGAGGGAAGGGGACCCGTGGTGCGGGTGGAGGTGGAACGCATGGCGCACCTCCAGGAACTCGATCTGGAGCGGGTACGTTTCACCTTCGAGGCCATCCGGCTGGCGCGTTCCGCCCTCGACCGCCCGCTCATCGGGTTCGCCGGAGCCCCCTTCACGGTGGCCGCCTACCTCCTGGAGGGGCAGACGAGCCGCGACTGGCCCCGGGTTCGGGCCTTCCTCCACCGGCACCCGGATCTGTGGCACCGGCTCCTCGCCTCCCTGGCTCGCAACCTCGCCCTGTACCTCCGGGCCCAGGTAGAGGCCGGAGTGCACCTAGTGCAGGTCTTCGATTCATGGGTGGGGGTGCTCTCCCCGGAGGACTTCGTGGCGTCGGTCTGGCCGCACCTCGTGGCCATGCTGGAGGCGGTGGGCTCTACCGTTCCCCGCATCTACTTCTCCACGGGGAGTTCCCACCTGCTGGCCCACTTCACAGACCTCCCCGCGGAGGTGATCGGCGTGGACTGGCGGGTGCGTCTCCAGGACGCCTCCATCCAGTCCGGAAAGCCGGTGGTGCAGGGCAACCTGGAGCCGGCCCTGCTGCTGGGGGACGAGGCGCGCCTCCTGTCCCGGGCGGGTGCCATCATTGAAGAAGGGAAGCGGCTCCCGGGACACATCTTTAACCTGGGACACGGGGTCCCGCCGGAGGCGGATCCCGGGAGGCTTGCGAGGCTGGTGCACTTTGTCCACGAGCGCGGCAGAAGGGAGGCATAAGGATGCGACGGGCTGAACCCGTGGGGGTGTTGCTCATGGCGTACGGTACCCCCCGCAGTCTGGAGGAGGTGGAGGCGTACTTCACCCACATCCGCAGGGGAAGGCGGCCCTCGGATGCGGAGCTGGAGGACCTTCGGGAGCGCTACCGCCGAATCGGAGGCACCTCCCCGCTACGGGCCATCACGGAGGCCCAGGCGACAGCCCTCCAAGCATCCCTGGATCGCCGTTCCCCCGGCCGGTTCCGGGTATACCTGGCCATGAAGCACGCGGACCCCTTCATCCCGGACGTGACGCGCCGCATGCTCCAGGAGGGGGTGCGGGAGATCGTGGCGCTGGTGCTGGCGCCTCATGAATCCCGCATGATCGTGGACGAGTACCTGGAGTACGCGACACCCGTCCTCGCGCAGTACCCGGAGGGGACGTTGCGGCCCGTGCGCACCTGGCACCTCAACCCCCGCTACCTCGAGGCCCTGGAACGGCGCGTCCGAGCGGCCCTGGCGGAAGCGGCGGAGCCCCCCGCGGTGGTCTTCACCGCCCACAGCCTTCCCGAGCGCGTCCTCGAGTGGGATGACCCGTACCCGCGGCGGCTGCGGGAGACGTGTGAGGCCCTGGCCGCCCGCCTGGGACTCTCGCGGTGGCGGCTCGCGTACCAGAGCGCGGGCCACGGCGCGATCCCGTGGCTGGGCCCGGACATCCTGGAGGTCCTCCCGGAGATCCGCGCGGAGGGGGCCCCGGCGGTACTGGTGGTCCCCATCGGGTTCGTGGCAGACAACCTCGAGATCCTGTACGATCTCGATATCGAGGCTGCCCAGCACGCCCGGGAGCTGGGCTTGGGTTTCCGGCGCACGGAGTCCCTCAACGTGGACGAAGGCCTCATCGAGGGGCTCGCGGACGAGGTGGAGCGGGCCGCGGGGATGGGCGCTTGAGTGGGGTGCCTCGGGAGGAATGCCTGGGAGGTGAGCCATGAGACCGGTACTGGGCCTGCACCACATCACCTGCATCTCCGGCTCCGCGCAGGAGAACGTGGACTTCTACGCGGGGGTGCTGGGGATGCGCCTGGTGAAGCGTAGCGTGAACCAGGACGACCCCGGGACCTACCACCTCTTCTATGCGGACGCAGAAGGCCGCCCGGGAACGGATCTCACCTTCTTCCCGTGGGCCCACATGCCCCCGGGAAGGCTCGGAACGGGGCTCGTGGTGGAGGTGGCCCTCGCCGTCCCCCGCGGGAGCCTGCGGTACTGGGGAGAGCGGCTGGAGCGGTACGGGGTGCGCATAGAGCCACGGGAGGTCCGGTTCGGAGAAACCGTACTGCCTTTTACGGATCCACACGGGCTGCGGCTCGCGCTCGTGGAGGCGGAGGACCGCCCGTTTACGCCCTGGGAAGGTGGCCCGGTGCCACCCGAGCATCAGATCCGGGGTCTGCACGCGGCCCGGGTGTGGGTCCAGCGGCTGCGGCCCACCGCCCAGCTCCTGGAGGACGTCCTGGGCCTCAACCACGTGGGGGAGGAGGGGGGATGGCACCGGTACGGGGTGGCGGGGAGCGACTCGGGTAGCCTCCTGGAGGTCCACGAGCAGCCGTGGGAGGGCCGTGGACGGTGGGGGGTGGGTACGGTACACCACCTGGCCTGGCGGGTGGCGGACGAGGACCACCAGCAAGAGGTGCGGCGGCGGGTGCTCCTCGCGGGCCTCCGACCCACTCCCGTGATCGACCGGTTCTGGTTCCGGTCCGTGTACTTCCCCGAACCCGGTGGGGTGCTGTACGAACTTGCCACGGACGGCCCAGGCTTCGCGGTGGACGAGGACCCCGAACACCTGGGCGAGCGGCTGGTGCTGCCGCCCTGGCTGGAGCCCCACCGGGCGGAGATCGAGACGGTGCTGCCCAGGCTCACGTACCCACCCGCGCTGGAGCCCGTAAAGGCCCCGTGACCCGAAAGCGCTTCGAGCGTCTCGTGGAAGAGATCCTCCGTACCCTCCCGCCCGAGTTCCGGCGGGCTTTGGAGAACGTGCACGTGGTGGTGGAGGACGAACCGACGCCCGAGCAGCTGGCCTCCGTAGGGCTGGGGCCCGGAGACCTGCTGTTCGGCCTGTACGAGGGAACCCCGCTCCCCGGGCGGGGACTGGAGCCGCCGCTGTTGCCGGACCGCATCACGGTGTTCCTGAGGCCGCTATTGAAGGTGTGCGAGACGGAGGAGGAGCTGCGGGAGGAGATCCGGCGCACGGTGCTGCACGAGCTCGCCCATCACTTCGGGCTGGAGGAGGACCGGCTGGAGGAGCTGGGGTACGGGTAGCCATGGGGTTCCTCGACCGCCTCAGGCAGGGGCCGCCCATCCTCGCGGACGGGGCCATGGGGACCATGCTCTTCGCCGCGGGCCTGCCGCCCGGGAGGGCGGGAGAGACCTGGGTTCTGGAGCGGCCGGAGGCCATCGCCGCCGTGCACCGAGCGTACGTGGAGGCGGGCGCGGAGCTGATCCTCACCTGCACCTTCGGGGGAAACCGGGCCCGGCTGCAACGCCTGGGGCTGGGAGACCGGGTGGAGGAGGTCAACCGGAGGGCCGTGGAGCTCGCCCGGGCCGTCACGGAAGGACGGAACGTCTGGATCGCGGGGGACATGGGACCCCTGGGAGAGCTGCTGGCTCCGCTGGGGAGGCGTACGTACGCCGAGGCCGTGGAATCGTTCGCGCAGCAAGCTGCGGCCCTCGCCTCGGCCGGGGTGGACCTCCTGTACATCGAGACCCTCTCTGACCTGCGGGAGGCCCAGGCCGCGGTGGAGGGAGCCCGTTGGGCCGCCCCGCACCTTCCCCTCGTGGTGACCTTCTCCTTCGATACGCACGGCCGGACCAACATGGGCGTCCGTCCCGAGGCGGCAGTTCAGGCTACGCGGCAGTGGCAGCTGACCGCCGTGGGCGCCAACTGCGGGGCCACCCTGGAGATGACCGAGGAGGCCCTCCGGAGGATGCGGGAGGCGGATCCGGAGGCAGCGCTGGTAGCGAAGCCCAACGCGGGGCTTCCCCGGTTCACGGAAAGCGGGCTCGTTTACGACGCCACCCCCCAGCGGCTCGGGGAGTTCGCCCGCCGGGTGCTCGACCTCGGGGTGCGCGTCCTCGGTGGCTGCTGCGGGACCACACCCGAGCACATCCGGGCCATGGCCCGCGCGGTGCGCGGGGAGGGCTAAGCCCGCTGGGCCAGCACTTCCCGCACGGTGACGGGCCGGCGCGGGGTCTGCGCGTCCAGCACCGCGATGGCCGCCATGTTGACCACGTCCGAGATCTCCGCGCCACGGCTCAGCACGTGCACGGGTTTCGCCATGCCCATGAGGATGGGGCCCACCGCCACGGCCCCCCCGAGCCGCTGCACCAGCTTGTAGGCCACGTTGGCGGCCTCCAGGCTCGGGAACACCAGCACGTTCGCCTCCCCCACCAGGGTGGAGAAGGGGTAGTCCTCCACCCGCAGATCAGGGGAGAGGGCCACGTCCACCATCATCTCGCCGTCCACCATGAGGTCCGGCCGGCACTGCTTCACCAGGTTCGTGGCCTGCGCCACCTTCTCGGACCGGGGGTGGCGGGTGGAGCCGAAATTGGAGAACGAGATCATGGCCACCCGGGGATCCAGGTCGAACTCCCGGGCCTTGTCCGCAGCCATGATGGCGATCTCCGCCAGCTCCTCCGCGGTGGGGTCGATGTTCACCGTGGGATCCGCAAACAGGTACGCCCGACCCTCGAGGATCATGAGGTACAGGCCCGCTACCCGGGTCACGCCCGGTGCCGGACCGATGACCTGCAAGGCGGGTCGGATCACGTCCGGGTAGTGGTAGGTGAGGCCGGCCACGAACCCGTCCGCGTCGCCCTTGCGCACCATCATGGCCCCGAAGTAGTTGGGCTGGCGCATCAGGGCTCGGGCCTCCCGCAGGGTCACCCCCTTGCGCTGCCGCAGCCGGTACAGCGTCTCCGCATACTCCTCAAACCCGGGGAAGCGCTCCGGGTTCACTACCTCCAGCGGGATCGTGATCCGCAGCTCCTCCATCCGCGCCCGCACCACCTCCTCACGGCCCAGGAGGACGGGGTGCGCCATCTTCTCCTGAACCAGGATGGCCGCGGCCCGCAGGATCTTGGGCTCCTCGCCCTCGCTGAACACGATGCGCTTGGGCTGCTGACGGGCCTTGTGGTACACGATCCCCAGCACCTCCCGGCCCCGCACCAGGCGACGGGCCAGCTCCTCCCGGTACGCTTCCAGGTCCACGTGCCGACGCGCCACGCCCGTGCGCATAGCCGCCTCCGCCACCGCGGGCGCCACCCAGAGGGCGACCCGGGGATCCAGGGGCTTAGGGATGAGGTAGTCGGGCCCGAACTCCAGGCGCTCCAGCCCGTAGGCCCGCAGGACGGAGTCCGGCACGTCCTGCTTGGCGAGCGCCGCGAGGGCCCGGCACGCCGCGAGCTTCATCTCCTCGTTGATGGCCCGGGCCCGCACGTCCAGGGCTCCCCGGAAGATGAAGGGGAATCCCAGGACGTTGTTCACCTGATTCGGGTAGTCCGAGCGGCCCGTGGCCACGATGGCATCCGGCCGCGCGGCGCGGGCTTCCTCATAGGGGATCTCGGGGTCCGGGTTCGCGAGGGCGAAGACGATGGGCCGGGGAGCCATGGACCGCACCATCTCCCCCGTCACGATCCCCGGAGCCGAGAGCCCCACGAACACATCCGCGCCCGCCATGGCCTCCGCCAGGGTCCGGGCCGGGGTGTCCGCGGCGAACCGCTCCTTATAGGGGTTCATGCCATCCGAGCGTCCCCGGTACACCACGCCTTTGGTGTCCACCAGCACCATCTGCTCCCGCCGCATCCCCAGCAGCAGGAAGAACTCCGCGCACGCGATGGCGGAGGCCCCGGCCCCGCTGATGACCACCCGGACCTCGGTGATGTGCTTGCCCACCAGCTCCAGGGCGTTCAGCAGGGCCGCCCCCACGATGATGGCAGTCCCGTGCTGGTCGTCATGGAACACGGGGATGTCCAGCTCCTCCCGCAGCCGCCGCTCGATCCAGAAGCAGTCCGGCGCCCGGATGTCCTCCAGGTTGATCCCCCCGAAGGTGGGGGCGATGGCCCGGACGATCCGGACGAACTCCTCCGGATCCGCGGTGTCCACCTCGATGTCGAAGACGTCCACATCCGCGAACCGCTTGAAGAGCACCGCCTTTCCTTCCATCACGGGCTTGCTGGCGAGTGCCCCCACATTGCCCAACCCCAGGACCGCGGTCCCGTTGGAGATCACCGCCACCAGGTTTCCCTTGGCCGTGTACCGGTAGGCGTCCATGGGATTCCTGTGGATCTCCCGTACGGGTTCCGCCACACCGGGGGTGTAGGCGAGGGAGAGGTCCCGCTGCGTGACGAAGGGCTTTGTGATCTGGATGGCCAGCTTGCCGGGCCGACCGCGTTCGTGGTATTCGAGGGCTTCCTCCCGCAGGGCCATGGCTCCACCTCGTCTTTCCGTTTCTCCCATCGCTCCTCTGTCTCGCACCCCCGCCATCTAAACCAAGTCTCCTTCGCCGGGGTCCACCCCCCTTCCTCCACGGGTACCCTCTAGTGGGGGTTGCCCTGCAGAAGATCCCTTACGGTGCTCCAGCAGCGCTCCGCGGCCTCCAGGGCCCGGGCTGCCTCCAGGCGATCCGGTAGCCCCTCCGGACGGGTGCCCGCGAGGGCATCGGGGTAGCGGGTGGTGCGGGATTTCTGTGTCCATCACCACCACGTCCAGGTCGCTCCACGCATGGATCTCGCCCGATGTGAGGGAGCTGTAGACCACCACCCCCGCACCTGGGGGTCGGAGGCCAGCCATGTCCGCAGGCGTTCCAGTCCTCCCGCAGGCGCCGGCGGCGGGCTTCGATCGGGGGTTTGGGATCCGCCACCATGGGTGCTTCTGCGTAGCACTACGGGAGCTCCACCTCGATCCCACCCGCCCGGCTCACCCGCACGATCCCGGTGCCCGCGCGGTTCCGGAGCTGGATGGTGTAGGTGGCATCGGGCTTCCCGAAGGCGTCGAAGGTGACGGTGACGTCCGCGGTGGGGACCAGTCCCCGGGGGAACTCGCCCTTGTGATCGAACCCCCCGCCCGACCGCCGCATCCAGTACGTGGAGCTTCCCTCCGTGAGGGTCACGGTGTAGGGCTTGCGCTCCGCCTTGGCCCGCTCCTGCGCTTCCCGCAGGTCCGTGGCCAGCCGCTCCGTGCCGTAGCGCAGATCCTGCATCGCGAGGCTGCGCTGCCAGCTGGGCAGTGCAAGCCCGAGCACGATGGCGACGACGGCGAGGGCCGCCAGGACCTCCAGCAGGCTCAGGCCCCGCTCCGGTCCCCTCACGGCGGGCTCAGCTCCTGCCAGTGGGGGCGCTGGCCTGCGAGGGTCTGGGCCTGGATCGCGGCCATGGTGGTGGTGGGGAAGTAGGGAGGTGCGAGGCCCCGACTCATGCGCCGGTCGTAGACGCTGTGCTCGGAGTAGCCCCGAATCGTTCCACCGGAGACGCAGCCGGTGACCCCGGCGAACTCCGTGATCAGTCCTCCGAGAAGCCTCAGTTCTCCCTTACTGGGAAGCGAGCAAACGCTGTCCACCACCCGCTCCCCGACGGGAGGGTCGTTCACGCCCGGCTGACCGGCCATGAACACCCCGTGCGTGTCCATGTTCGGCGGCGAGGAGGTGGGAATCCGGATGCGCCCCGTGGGGACGAACAACCCGAAGACGTTCAACGGGTTGTCGGTGGGATCGTAGGGATCCGGGGGCCGCTCGTACCGGATGTGGTTGGGGATGTAGACCGCGTCCGGATTGCGCGGATTTCCCCTGCTGGCCGTGATGAGGACCTGTTCCCGCTCCTCCAGCTGACCCCATACCCCACCCTCTGTGGCACTTCCGATGTTTCCACGCACATAGATCATCGTTGCATTCTGATACGCCGAAGTCCCTTGAAAGCCCTTAGGCACTCCGGTAAACGTTCGGGTGCGGCTCTCGGGGGGCCACGCGCTGTTGGTGACGGTGGTCCGGTTGTTGGCTCGGTCCACCACCACCGTGACCCTCTGTCCGTTGGTGTGCTCGAGCACGTAGTACGCCAGGTCCCCCGTGGCCGCAGGGCAGTACGGGTAGCCCGGACTTCCGGGGGGGCAATTGCTCATCACCAGGCTCCGGAGGTCCCCCTGCACATAGATCCCGCCCGCCAGGGGTTCACCCGGGTCGGAGACGCCGTTCGCATTCGTGTCTGAGACCGGGATGTAGATGCCAGATGGGACGGCACCGCTGCCGTCCGTGAGCTCCGGCACCACCTCCCGCACCCTCCGGTTCCAATCCGACTCGGACCAGCCGTTCGGACTCGTGTCTGTCGGGTTCCAGCCCAGGGTGATGGCACGCTGGTTGAAGGAATTCGGAGGCACGGTGATGGGTTGGATCCCCGGAACGCTGGGGTCGCCGTCGAACCCTCGCTGGAACTGTGCAGCGGGATTGTCGCTGTCGTCGTTGAAGTTCTCCGGGGTGCAGTCCGGGAGCACGGGAGCCGCCAGCCTGGTTCCATTCCGTACCCACTCGTTGGCCTCGATGGTGACCTCCGTGGGACCACTTCCCGAACCCGGCAGCCGGCGGAACACCGCGTACGTATCGGTACTGGTCAACCGCGTGGCCACGATGCGACCCGGATCGCAGGGAGAGCCGGTATCCGGCGTACCGAATTTGGGAAACCCCCAGAACCGAAACCGATCGTTCGTGTGAATGGGGCCGTCAAACGTCTCCGTGACGTAGTAATAGACAGAGCTTCCATTGCTGAGGGTGAACCGGTGGAAGAATCCCAGCCATTGGGCGAAGCTGGTGTTGCCCAACACCACTCGGAACGCTTCCTCCAGTCTGACCCGCCGCCGGAACTGGGGATCCACGTGTCCCTCCGCCACGACCCGGTACCGGAGGGGAACGGTGAACACCGCGGGAGGGGTAAAGTGCACGAAGCACGCGCTTCCGGGAGGACTGCAGGAGTCATGAGGTTCCGCCTTCTTCCACAGGACCAACGCAGCCCGATACACACCGTTACCGAGTCGGTTGGTGGGCGCCGATCCCAACGCCAACGGGTCCTCCGGTGGGTCACCGGAGCCGCCTCGCACGAACTGGAGCTTCAGGTGCGGATACGGCAATTCCCAGTTCACCCAGAACACGACCCAGTCGTATGGACCGGTCCCTGTCCCCAGGGACTGTCCATCGAGCTGGACGTAGTGCAGAAAGGCCAAAGGGTTCTGAGAGGCGGGATTGCCACCCGCGTACCAGGACGTGGCCGTGGTGGAGAGGTCAACCAGGAAAATCGCCTTGTCCGTGGGGTCCGCGTTCACCACCGCCATCAGCGCCGCCCGGGCTGCCCACGCTCCGCCCTCCGCGATGGCCAGGCTCTGGCTGCCCCGGTACCGCACCCGGCTGATGCCCGCCTCCTGCCCACTGAGGTAGAGGAGCAACCCTCCCAGCAGACTCAGGATCAGGATCACCACCAGTACGGAAACGAGGGCCACGCCCCGTTCGTCCCTGCGGTCCACGCCTATCCCTCCCTCACGGGCATGAGGTCTCGAACTGCCGCAACGCCACGTCCCCGATGAGCTCCCGTTCCACCGCCGGAGTCCCCATCCGGGTCTCGACCATCATCCGGACTCGAATCCGGATCTGGGCGATGTCCTCCGGAGTCGCGGGCAGCTCCCCCACCTTGGTGGCGTACTCCAGGGCAAACCCGGGTGCGGCTCCCCCCGCCGGCAACCGGGCCAGAACCTCCGGAGCTCCGAAGGGTTCCGGACCCTCGGCGTCCGGGTCTACGGTCCGGGTGATGGTGCGGCTCTCCTCGTCGTAGGTGAACTGCACATAGTAAGGGGCGCCGGTGAGGGGGCTTTGCGGAACGCACAAGGTCACAGAGGTCCCACCGGGGGCAGGCGAAGGCAGCACCCTCGCCGCCCACCGCGCCTCGTCCACAATACCATCCAGGGCCGCCCGCACCTGGGTCTGGGTCCGTAGCACCGCCCCCGTGTCCCGGGCCGCGGTGACCCCGGCCCCCACCAGGGCGTAGATCCCCAGGGTGACAAGCGCGAGCAGCGTGAGGGCCAGCAGCAGCTCCAGCAACGTGAGCCCGATCTCACTGCGAAGGCGGTGAAGACGCCTACTGATCATCGCACGCGCTCACCATCTCCACGAGGGGACTGGCATCCGACGCCCCGCTCCGCCACACCCGTACCCGGGGGAAGACGATGGAGAGTTGCGAGCCGGGATCCATCCTGTCTACGGCCACTTCAAACCGGTAGGGTCCGATGGGGGCGATGCGGTGGTAGGGAGTGGGAAGAGGGATCGGGGTCCGCGGGAGATCCGTCCAGTTCACTCCCCACACACAGTTGGGGCTCGCCCGGATCTGCTCCAGCACCTGGTTCGCGACGGTGGTGGCGGCCGCGATTTCATTGGCCCTGGAGGTGAACCGCATGCCCGCCAGGAAGGTGTACATGAGGAAAACGGCCACAAGGCCGAAGAGCACGATGGCCACCAGGATCTCCACCAGGGTGAGCCCCCCCTCCCCGGTCAGAAGCTGCCTATCCCGCTTCTCCTTCCAGCCACCCTCCGTGGCCATACCCCGCCCTCAAAAGACACGAAAACCCGGCCTTCTGGTCTGGCCGGGTTCGCCACTGGCTCCGGACGGCACCAGGCGACCAGCTCCGCACCGCCCTTCCTCGCCTCCAGACCCCTAGAGCATACAGAGCAACTTTTGTACCATCACATTCCCGGCAAATCCCCACCTGGGGCTGGGTCCCCTCTGAACTGAGTATGCCCAAAACCGCCGAATTTTGGCGCACCCCCCCATCCGATTGCGAAAATTCCTTCCATCGAAGGATGGCCTCGCGGGGCGGTCAGATCGACGATCCCAACCGCTCCTCCAAAAGCTCCACCACCGCCCGGGCGATCTCCTCCTTGCCCACGGCCACCCGCAGCACCTCGCCCTCCGGCCCCACGAAGTAGCCCCGGTGCTCCCCCCGCTCGATCTCCGAAAGATCGTTTGCCACCATGATGTCCGCCCCGTTCTGCACGAGCGACTCATGCGCGATCCGCACGAGCTCCTCCGGACGTTTGCCCACCTCCATCTTGAACCCCACCAGGAACGTCCGCGGGCTCAGCTCCTTCACGAGCCGGATGGCCTTCGGGGTAGGTACGAGCCGCACCACCCACTCCTCCCCCGAGGAGACCTTCTCCTGCCGTACTTCCGCGGGCGCGAAGTCCAGCACGGCCATGGGGTGGACCACCGCGTCGTACCCCGTGGGGAGCTCTGTCTGGAACACCTGGATGAGGTCCTGCACGGTCTCGATGGGGATGAGCCGGAGAGAATCGCGGGCCCGGGCCCGGGGCTGTGGGAGCTGCGCGCCGCGGCCGTACACGTAGGTGACCCTTGCCCCCGCCTGGACCGCGAGCTCCGCGATCAATGCCCCCGTACGGCCGCTCGCCTTGTTGCTGAGGTACCGCACGGCATCCAGAGGTGCCCGGGTTGGGCCGGAGGTGATGAGGATGCGTCTTCCGGCCAGCGCCATGGATCGTGCCTCCCGTGGGATCTCAACCACGACACCATCATAGACTCCGGGGCGGCTCCCGGAACCATCCGAGCGGGTAGAAGGTGCCCCGCCACTCCATACCGCCCCGACGCACGGCCCGCCACAGGTCCACGAGCTACGAAAAGGCCCTCACGGCACTGACGTACCCGCGGACTTCAGGGCCTCCCGGAGCTCCTCCCGTACTGTGGGGTCTTCCTCCACTTCCAGCCGCGCCCGCAGGGCCCGCTCCGCCTCCGGCCCGCCGATCCGGCCCAGGGCCCACGCCGCGTGTCCCCGCACCACGGGATCCTGGTCCACCAGGGCCTCTGCGAGGGCCGGGACGGTCCGGGGATCCCGCAGGTTACCCAGGGCCACGGCCGCGTTGCGCCGCAGTCCCTGGCGCCCCGCCCGCTTGATGGCGCTTGCGCGGAAACGCTCCCGGTAGGTCTCCTCGTCCAGGTGCAGGAGTTCGATGAGATCCGGGCACGCCACATCCCGGCGCGGCGCGAACTCCGCGTGCAGGTCTTTTCTCACGAGGACGTTGTGGGGGCAGACGTCCTGGCAGACGTCACACCCGAACACCCAGGTGCCGATGAGGGAGCGCAGGTGTCTGGGGATCCAGCCCCGATGCTCGATGGTGAGGTAGCTGATGCACCGCCGGGCGTCCACCACGTACGGCGCCACGATGGCGCCCGTGGGGCACCGATCCAGGCAAATCCTGCAGGCTCCGCAGGAGCCCCGGGCGGGCGGATCCGGCTCCAGCTCCAGGTCTGTGAATACCTCTCCCAGGAACACATAAGATCCGTGCCCTGCACGGGTAATGATCAGGGTGTTCTTGCCGAACCAACCGATCCCGGCCCGCTGGGCCCACGCCCGATCCAGGGTGGGACCCGTATCCACATAGGGCCGGGCGAGCCGGGCCCCGCGGCCCCGCAGGTCCGCGCACAGCCGCCGCAGCTTCCGTTCCATCACCCGGTGGTAGTCCTCGCCCCAGGCGTAGCATGAGACGCGACCGCGCGGACGGCCGTCCTCCGGATCCGGAGGATCCCAGCGGTATGCCAAGCCCACCACGACCACGGACCGGACCTCGGGCCAGGCCCGCGTGGGGTCCAGAGCACTCTCCGCGTGCCGGGCCACGTACGCCATGGTTCCGTGCATCCCCCGGTCAAGCCAGGCCCGCAGAGGCTCCGTGTGCTCCTGTAGCGGCTGGGCCCGCGCGATCCCCACGAGATCGAACCCCAGCTCCCGGGCCCGGTTCTTGACCCACTCGGAGGTCAGGGGGACCACAAAGCTCCTCACGCTCACGGGCGAACTCCTCCGCCTGCACGAGCCACCGCGACCCCTCCCTTGGCTCCCGTACCATCCTACCTAAAATGCCCGGGAGGAACCCACGTCCCTCTTAGACCCAGCCCGCGCGTCGGAAGATCCAGAACAGCACGCCCACCGCGAGCGCCATAAGCCCCACGGCGAACCCCGCCCCCCACGGCGCTTTGAACGGCGGCCAGGTGCGCTCGAAGTTCATCCCGTAAAAGCCCGTGATCACCGCGCTCAGCCCGATGAGCACTGTGAATGCCGTGAGCCGGTTCACCACCTGGTTGAGGCGGTTGGAGAGTGCGGAGAGGTAGAGATCGATGGCGCCCGTGAGCAGGTCCCGGTAGGTGTCCAGCATGTCAGAGATGCGCAGCAGGTGGTCGTAGACGTCCCGGAAGTGGTAGCGCAGGGCCTCCGTATTCAAAAAGACTAGATCGTGCCGGGTGAGCACGTTCAGCATGTCGCGCTGGGGTCCCACCACCCGCCGCATCTCCAACAGCGTCCGCTTAAGCTGAAACAGCCGCCCCAGGGCCTCTGTGGTGGGGCTTGCAAGAACCACGTCCTCAAGGTCGTCGATGGCCTCACCCAGGGTGTCCAGGACGGGGAAGTAGCCGTCCACCACGGTATCCAGGAGCGCGTAGACCACCTGAGCAGGGGCCGGTCCCGACCGCGGGTCCACCCGGTGCCAGGCCTCCTCCACCACGGGCTCTGCGTCCGGATGCACGGTCACCACGTAGCGAGCACCCAGGAGACGTCCAGCTCCCGGAACTGGAGTCCCTCCGGATCCTGACGCACGGGGTTCAGGATGAGGAAGAGGTGATCGTCATAGGTCTCCACCTTGGGGCGCTGCCGCTGGTTGCGGGTATCCTCGATGGCAAGGGGGTGGAAGCCGAACACCTCCCGCATCACCCACACGTCCCCCTCATCCGGTCCCGTGATGTCCACCCAGACCGCTTGGCCGGAGCGCAGGAGATCGGGAAGCGCTTCGGACGTACCTGGGGGGAGGAGCACGCGCAGGCCCACCGTCGGGCTAAACCTCGCCCACCATGTACTTGCGGGCGAAGTTCACCACCACGGGGATCTCGAACCGCTCTCCCCGGTAGGCCCGCACCGCATAGGCCACGGACAGCAGCACCCACGCCACGAGAAACACCAGGCCCGCGAGGAACCGGATCACGATGCCGAGCAGAGGAATGAGCCCGAAAAGGGCCGTCGCCACGTTCAGGCCCACCCAGAGCACGAACCACGCAATGCCCCAGAACAGGGCCTGCCATCCGTGGTAGCGCAAAAAGGGGTCTTTTTTCATCTCCGTGAGGACCACCACCAGGGCGATGATCCAGATGGGGTAGCCGAGGGCTGCGAGAAGCCGGCTCTCGGGTGCTTCCCGATCCATTTTGGGACCTCCCTCCACGCCGGGTTCCCCCTAACCGTTCGCCCCCGGTGCACTCATCCCTGCAAGAACTTCCGGGCGGGGCCAGGCGGCCCCGCCCGGAGTCATCTGGGGCTTCCGCGCGGTGCTCACTTCACCTCCACGGGCACCTTCCGCGGACGCGCGGCCTCCGCCACGGGTAGAGCGATCTCCAGCACCCCGTGCTGGTACCGCGCGCTCACCTGGTCCGTCCTCACCTCCGCGGGCAGGTTCACGGTCCGCTCGAAGGGCCCGTAGTTCACCTCGCAGAACAGGTAGTCCTCCTGGGGGATGTCCATCTCCAGCTTCCGCTCGCCCCGTACCGTCAGCACGTTCCCCGTGACGGAGACGTCCACGGTCTTGGGGTCCACTCCGGGGAGGAAGAACCGCAGGATCAGGTGGTCCTTGTGGTAGAAGGCCTCCAGGGGCGGAACCCACGAAGCGGCACGGGTTGCGGGAGCGAGCTGTGCGGAGCCGAAGAAGCGATCAAAGAGGTTGCTGATCTCGCGCTGGATGGATCGGATCTCCTCCAAGGGATCCCACCGACCCCAACGGGTCAGCATCCTCCATCACCTCCCGAACGCTTGGTTTCGGACGTCTCGGCGCCTTGTCCAGGTCACGCCTGAGCGTCCGGTTTCACTTATAGTGCGGCTTGTGGGGATTTGTCAAGATGTTTTCCTTGACAACCCTCCGCCGCCCATCGGAAGGCCACCACGTGGAAGGTCCCCAGCCGCCGGTTGCCGCTGGGCAGCCACTCCACCTGGATGGGCTGGGCGAAGTCCGGCTGCATCCGGCCGTGCTGCAACCAGTACCGGGCGTGCGGGTCGCCGAGGATGGCGGGGCTCGCTTTGGCCAGGAGCACCAGGGGCCGGTCCACGAGGTGCACCTCATCGAGCTCCGGGATCTCCCGCAGGGACAGGAGCACGCGGTCCACGACCTCCCGCGGCGGCTGCGGCCGCAGGTTGAGGAGCCCGATGTTCCGGGAGAGCGGGCCGATGATCTTCACGTTCGCGAGCTCGGCGGGGAAGCCGCATGCCCGCACCACCTCCAGGACCACCTCGTTGGCCTGCGCCACGGCCCGGCCGTGGTAGTCGGGGTTCACCAGGGGCTTGAGGAGGTGCTTGAGCTTACAGCCCTCCCGGCCCGGGTTCTCCCCGATCTTCGTCTGGGGCGGGTCAATCCCCAGTTCCCGGGCGAGCTCCCGGATCTGGGGCTTATCGAGGTCCAATAGCGGCGCGTAGATCCCGTTGCACAACTTCAGGCCCATCTTGCCCCAGGTGTCCGAGCGGTTGGCGCCTGTGAGCACGAGCCGTCCCCGGGATGCGGCCTTCACCAGGCCCAGCTTGATCTCCCGGGTGCACCGGTTGCAGGCAGGCCCGGAACTCAGGATCCGGTCCTGCAGGGCCTGGCCCAACAGACACCGTTGCGCAAGGCCCAATTTTTCCGCCATCTCCAGCACGATCTCGTTACCCCGGCGGTAGGCATACTGCCCCATGTTCACGGTGACGAGCAGCACCTTCTGCGGGCCCAGGGCCTCCTTCGCGAGGGCGGCCACCACGGTACTGTCCAGACCCCCGCTGAAGGCCACAGCCACCGGCTGCTCCCCCGTGACCCGCCGGATCTCCTCCACGAGACCTTCCCGGAGTGCGGACATCCCGTCTTCCACGGTACCATAGGGCTGGAAAGCACGCGCGGACCGGCCAAAAACCAGGAGGGGGGATCTGCGGTGAATCGGGTCCTTTCGGGAGTGGGGATACTGGCATTGCTGGTCGCGCTCAGCCTTCCGGGACAGTCGGCTCCCGCGGCCCCGCAGCCCGGGGGCGTCCTCATCGTCGGACGAGGGGTGGACTCCGTGACCCTGAGCCCGTACGCCACCGCGGCACCGGACGCGGAGGTGATCGCCCACGTGGCGGAGACCCTCTACGAGCTCACACCGGAGGGCCGCATCGTTCCCAAGCTGGCGGAGTCCATGCCGCGGGTGAGTGCTGACGGCCGCACCATGACCATCCGGCTGCGCCGGGGCATCCGGTTCCACGACGGCACACCGTTCGACGCCCACGCGGTGAAGTGGAACTTCGACTTCATCCTGAACCCGGAAAACCGCGTCCCCTTCCGGGGTATCCTGCTGGGAGAGGTGGCGAGCGTGGACGTGTTGGACCGCTACACGGTGCGCCTCCACCTGCGCCGGCCCTTCGTGCCGCTCCTGGCGCACCTCACCCACGACTTCCTCGCCATCCACAGCCCTGCGGCGGTGGAGCGGGCGGGCGGCATGCGGCCGCCGAACGGTGAGCCCTACGGCCGGCAGCCTGTGGGCACGGGCCCCTTCCGGCTCCGGGAGTGGGTACGCGGGGACCGCATCGTGCTGGAGCGCAACCCGGATTACTGGGGACCCCGCAAGCCGCTCCTGGATCAGATCGTCTGGCGGGCCATCCCGGACGATGGGGCCCGGGTGCTGGCCCTGGAAGGGGGCCAAGTGCACGTGGCGGTCCGGGTGCCGCCCCGGGAGACCACGCGCCTGGCGCTCAACCGGGCCCTTCGCATTGACCGCACGAACAGCGTGCGCACCATCTTCATCGCCTTCAACAACCAGAAGTTCACGGACGTCCGGGTGCGGCAGGCGTTCAACTACGCGGTCAACAAGCGGGCCATCGTGCAGACGGTGCTGGGCGGAGCCGCCCGGGTCTCGGACGCCCCCATCTCCCCTGGCATCGTGGGCTATGCGCCCATCCAGCCAGGCGGGTGGCCGTACGACGTGAACCGGGCCAAGCAGCTGCTTGCGGAGGCCGGGTACGGCGGCGGCCTCACCGTGACCCTCCTGCACCCCACGGGCCGGTACGTGCAGGACGCAGCGGTGGCGGCCGCGGTGCAGGCCCAGCTGAGGGCCGCGGGGATCCACGCGCGGCTGCAGACCATGGAGTGGGCCGCCTACCTCGCGTACACCAACCAGCCCGTGGACCGCACGCCCGTGGAGGCGTTCATGCTGGGGTGGGGGACGGTGACGGGGGACGCGGACTATGGGCTCTTTAGCCTGTTTCACAGCAGCCAGTGGGCGCCCGCGGGTTTTAACCGGGCCTTCTACCGGAATCCGCAGGTGGATCAGCTGCTGGACCAGGCCCGCAGCGAGCTGAACCCCGCCCGACGGGCGGACCTGTACAAGCAGGCCATGACCCTGATCTGGCGGGATGCACCCTGGATCTTCCTGCACAGCGAGTCCCAGACCACGGGCGTGCGGCGGGAGGTCCAGGGCCTCGTGGTGCACCCCACGGAGCGGATCCTGGCGCACACGGCCTGGCTGCGCCGGTAGTGTGGCGCTACCTCGCGAAGCGCCTGCTGCTCGCGGTCCCGGTCCTGTTCGGGGTCTCCGTGGTGGTCTTCGCAGCCATCCGCCTGATCCCCGGGGACCCTGCCCAGATCATGGCGGGGCAGGCGGCCACGCAGGAGGTGGTGGAGGAGATCCGGAGGTCTCTGGGGCTTGACCAACCCCTCCCCGTCCAGTACCTGTACTTCCTCCGGAATGTCCTGCGCGGGGACCTGGGGCGTTCCCTCTTCAACGGAGCGCCCGTGGTGGAGGAACTCGGGCAGCGGTTTCCCCGCACGGTGCGGCTAGCTCTGGCCAGCATGGCCGTGGCCACCCTCATCGGGATTCCCGCGGGGATCGCGGCGGCCACCCACCGTCTCTCGTGGGTGGACACCCTGGTGATGGTCCTGGCCCTCGTCGGGGTCTCCATCCCGGTGTTCTGGTTAGGGCTTAACCTCATTCTGGTCTTCTCCGTGCGCCTGGGGTGGCTGCCGGCCTTCGGATACGAAACCTGGCGGCACCTCGTGCTTCCCTCCGTGACCCTCGGGACCGCGAGCGCCGCGGTGATCGCCCGCATGACCCGGTCCAGCATGCTGGAGGTCCTGGGACAGGACTACGTGCGGACCGCGCGGGCCAAAGGGCTCCCGGAGCGGGCGGTGGTGTACCGTCACGCCCTGCGCAATGCCCTCATCCCCGTGGTCACCATCCTCGGGCTGCAGCTTGGGACGCTGCTTTCGGGTGCCGTGCTCACGGAGACGGTGTTCGCGTGGCCCGGGATCGGGCGGCTTTTGGTGGACGCGGTGCTGGCCCGGGACTACCCTGTGATCCAGGGCACCGTCCTCCTCATCGCCGCCACCTTCGTGGCGCTCAACGTGGCGGTGGACGTCCTGTATGCCCTCCTCGACCCCCGAATCCGGTATGCCTAGTCCGCGGGCGGATCTTCCGGCCCGGAATGGGCCCGCACCCCCCGCACTCCTCGAGCGCCCGAGGCCCGTGTGGTCCGCGGGGGTGGTGGTGTGGCGGCAGCTGCGCCGCAGCCGCTCAGCCCACCTCGGTCTGGGGATCCTCACGACCTTCGCCCTGTGCGGGCTGCTGGCCCCCGTGCTGGCTCCCTACGATCCCTACGCCTCGGACCTGGAACGGAGCCTGCGTCCCCCAAGCCGGGAACACTGGTTGGGGACAGACGAGCTGGGCCGGGACATCCTGAGCCGCATCCTGTACGGCGCGCGTCTGTCGATGGGGATCGGGACCATCGCGGTGGGGATCGGAGTGGTGCTGGGAGTCCCCATCGGACTTTTTTCCGGGTATTTCGGCGGGTGGGTGGATCTGGTGGCCCAGCGGGTGGTGGACGTCCTGCTCGCCTTTCCCAGCACCGTGCTCGCCATCCTCATGGTGGTGATCCTCGGGGTGGGGCTGCAGAACGTGATGATCGCGGTGGGCGTGGTCTCTGTGCCCACTTACGCACGGCTCGTGCGGGCCCAGGTGCTCTCCCTCAAGGAACAGGCCTTCGTGGAGGCCGCCCGCGCCCTGGGCGCGGGGACCGGGCGCATCCTGTTCCGACACCTCCTCCCCAACACGGTGGCGGTGCTCATCGTACAGACCACCCTGCAGGTGGGGAGCGCCATCCTGTCCGCGGCGGCGTTGGGGTTTCTGGGGCTCGGGGTACAGCAGCCCACCGCGGAGTGGGGGGCCATGCTCTCCACGGCCCGACAGTACATCCAGCTCGCGCCCCACACCCTGGTCTTCCCGGGGCTCGCCATCCTGCTTACCGTGCTCGGGTTCAATCTGTTCGGCGACGGCCTCCGGGACGCCCTCGATCCCCGCCTGCGGCTGTGAGGTGCGCTACACTATTGGATCCGGAGGGGTGCCAGAGCGGTTGAATGGGGCGGTCTTGAAAACCGCTAGGGTGGAAGCACCCTCGGGGGTTCGAATCCCTCCCCCTCCGCCACGGATCCCAATCCCCTCCGGCGCCCGACCCTCAAGTCCGCCCGGCTTCCTCCTCGAGGACCTGCAGGAACGCCTCCACCACCCTGGGGTCGAACTCCCTGCCCGCTCCATTCCGGAGGTAATCGAGGGCCTGCTCGTGGCTCCACGCCTTCCGGTACGGGCGGTCCGAGGTCAGGGCGTCGTACACGTCCACCGCCGCGAAGATCCGGGCCGCAAGCGGGATCTCCTCCCCCGCCAGTCCCCTCGGATATCCGCTCCCGTCCCACCGCTCGTGGTGACAGTACGGGATGTCCAGGGCCGCGCGCAGGGACTCGATGGGCCACAGCAGCTCCCGGGCGTATTCCGGGTGCCGCCGCATCATCGCCCACTCCTCCTCCGTGAGCGGCCCGGGCTTGAGGAGGATGTGGTCGGGGATCGCGATCTTCCCGATGTCGTGGAGGAGGGCTCC
>JAVKHN010000017.1:0-39084 GCA_031459935.1 Candidatus Sysuimicrobium calidum
TCAATCCACAAACCGCGCCCCGGTCCAAAAATGCTGCCTGAGGTACCCTATGGCCCGTTCCACCCGACCCTTGGTCTGGGCCCGGTACGGCCGGCAGCTGCGGGGCACAAACCCGGCCAGCAGGGCGAAGTCCAGCAGCCTGGGGTGGTACTCCACCGTCTCGCCCTGCCGACGCAGCACCACGGTCTTCATGCTGTCGTAGAGGATCGTCTTGGGGACCCCGCCCAGGGCGGTGAAGGCGCGCAGGTGACAGCCTGGCAGCGTGCTCAGGTCCTGCTGCTCCATGAACTCTACGCACGTTGAGCCCGCGAGTAGCTGAGCACCATCACAAAGCCGTACAGCTTCCGCCGCCGGCTGGGAGCATCGGTGTAAGCGAACTCACCCCAGTCCACCTGGGCCTGCTCCTCCGACTGCGGCTCGAAGCGCACCACCGCCCGAGGGGTCCGAGCGGGGCGGTAGGGCCGCAGGTAGTCCTTCAGGATCGTCTTGCCGCCCGGATATCCCTGCGCCCGCAGCTCATGCAGGAGCTGCCTGAGCGTTGAGCACGCCCTCCGCTCAGGCGCTGCCGGAGGAGCTACTGGCCAGAGCGGCTTCCCTGACGGCAAGGATTTAACTGAAGTCGAGCTCCTCTACCGCAGTGACTTTCCGTGGCGTCGTACTCTCGCCGAGACGATCAGGACGCGGTTGGATGCAATCAACGTGCGGGTCAAGCCTGTCGGGCTTCCGACACGCGCAGCATTTTTCAATCGCGTCGTACTCGGGCCTGGTCGCGTGGGTCAGTTTCAGGCCGCGATCTTCGCATGGGGCGCTGATGACCCGAAAGACGATCTTGTCAGCCGGATCTTTTTTACAGGGGGGTCCACAGAATGGTTATGGCTATCGGAATGCGGACGTGACGAGCCTAACCGCCGACATCACGAAAGAGACGGATGAGGGAAGACGTCTCGCGATGCTACGAGAGGTCGAGAAAATCGCCCTGACGGACGCCGTGGTCATTCCTCGTCTTATCTTATTGGTCAGTTCCACGGTAGGCTGCCCCAGAACATGCCGCGTCTGCTTGCGCCGGTAGAAGGCACCCAGGGGCAGAGTCGTGACGCGCGAGGTTGTAGGCGGCCCCGACCAAGGCGGTATTGGAGCAGCCTGCGGATGCTGCGGACCGCGATGGGGTCGCCCGCACCTTGGACACCGTTTGGCTGGGCCGGCCGCCCCCCTGCGGCCCTGCAGTGGACGCCGCCCACCCTGCTTACCGAACCGGTTCGCAGACGGCGCCGCTACCCCTCGCTCCCCTGGAGGGCTTGCACTTCGATCATGCGGACAAGATCCAACCGGCTGAAATGGGTCAAAACCGGGCCGGCCTTGAGAGTTCCGCCTGTATCCTAAGAGGTCGGGTGCTTTTTGGCCATGTCAGGTACGGCCCGCTAGGCCACGGGCCCGTCGGTTCCGCCGCGCGACCTGCCGGAAGAAGACTGCCGGGGTCGCCCAGCGGCCGGCAGGCCGGGACACCTCCATGCCGCCGGGCGCTCGTGGCTGCTTCCTCTCGCTGGTTCTCATGCCCAAGTTCCCCCTGTTCCACCGGATAGGGTGTTGGCCAGCACCACCACCTTGCCGCGCAGCATCCCCATCTGGCAGAGGACGCTGGCGGTCTGCAGGGCCTCCCCGTTGCGGACGAGCACCCCGTGCTCGGCGGCATTGCCCAGCCCCGCCACCAGCGACATCGGCACCGCCATGCCCACCGCGCAGGAGCAAGCGATGATCAGCACCGTCACCGCAGTCACCACCGCGTAGGCTACGGCCGGGCTGGGGCCGAATTTGAGCCAAGCTAGGAAGGTCAGGACGGCGATGATCATCACCGCAGGGACTAAGTAGCTCGAGACCACGTCCGCCAGCCGGGCGATGGGGGCCTTGGAGCCCATCGCCTCCTGCACCATCTTGACGATCTGGGCCAGCGCGGTGTCCTTGCCCACCTTGGTGGCCCTGAACTTGAAGCTCCCGGTGGTGTTGACCATGCCTCCGATCACCCCGTCTCCGGGCTGCTTATCTACTGGCAGGCTCTCGCCGGTGACCATGCTCTCGTCGACCGCGGACTGCCCCTCGACAATCACCCCGTCCACCGGGATCTTCTCGCCGGGGCGCACCACCACGACGTCGCCCACCTCGGCCTCCTCGACCGGGATCTCCAGTTCGCGCCCCTCGCGCAGCACCCGGGCGGTCCTGGCCTGCAGGCCGATCAGCTTCTTGATGGCCTGGCTGGTCTGGCCCTTGGCTCGCACCTCCAGGGCCTGCTCCAGCACCACCAGCGCCGTCACCACCGCGGTCACGTCGTAGAAGGGCTCGGCGGTGCCCGCGGGAAAGAGCTCCGGGAAACTCAGCGCCGCCGTGGAGTAAAGCCAGGCCGTGCCGGTGCCCAGGGCGATGAGGGTGTTCATATCGGCGGTGTGGCGACGGAAGGCTGAGGCGGCCCCGGTGAAGAACTGCCGTCCGGAGTAGAACATCACCGGCAGGGTCATCAGCCCCGACAGCGCCCACAACAGCCTGACGACCTCCTCGGAGATCGCTGGGGAGAACAGGTAGGGGGTATAGAGCCAGCTGATCCTGGGATAGGCCACGAGCACGGTGGGGATCGAAACCAAGGCCGCGAACCAGAACCTGGCCATCAGGCTCCTGTACTCCCGGGCGTGGGCCTCGGCTTCCTGGTCGGGGGCCTGAGGCTATCGATGGGGTGGGCGGTCTGATAGCCGACAGATTCCACCGCGGCCTGGATCGCTCTGAATTCGGCGGTGCCTGGAACGTACTTGACCGTGGCCACTCCGGTAGCGGGGTTGACGTTGGCTTCCAGTACCCCGGGTATGGCCTTAAGGGCGTCTTCAATGCGGGCTACGCAGCTCGCACAGTACATCCCGGCGATGTGGACCCGGAGCTCGGCCCGGCCCACCGAGTAGCCCACGCGTTCTACGGCCTCGACCACACCGGCCACGCTGACGGTGCCGGGATCATAGACGAGATGCGCTTCTTTGCGGGCCAGGTTGACCTGCACAACTTGAACGCCTGCAAGGTGTAAACCTTGGCCAGCAGCTCCGGGGCGTTCAGCCGCCGGAACCTCGTCTGGGCCACCATCAGCATCTTCCAGATCACCGCCGCGGCCCGCTCCACCCTCTTGAACCGCTTGGCTACGTCCGCAGCCGCAGCGCGGCAGAGGGGAATTCCATCACGTTGGTAGTTGGCCGCCCCTGCGACAGACCCGGATGCGCTGCGAGCGCGAATCCGTTGGTGTCGTGTTGCCCGCCGGGTTCCCAACTCGAAAGGGGGAACGGATGCAGGTTGCTGCGGATGCTCCCCACGGGCGAAGTGTACCGAGCAACCCGGCCCGCGCTGGTGGGGCAGAAGCGACGGCAGATGGGGGAGTGGCTGGAGGCTACCCCGACTGGGAAGCTGTGCTCCGGGAGCCGCGGCCCAGCGAGGAAGCCCGCCGGAGGCGATGCACGCGCACGACGTGACTTCGATCACAGGCGGGCTAGCCGTGTGCACTTAACTCCGCGCCGCTCCGCGGATCCTCGGCAGAAACCCCAGATGGCTGGAACCCGTACCAGACGGACTTCAGAGGCTGGCTGGGGGAGGAGGATTCGAACCTCCACTAACGGGTCCAGAGCCCGTTGTCCTACCGTTAGACGATCCCCCACCGGCCGCTCCTCATTATTCCCGAACTCCGCCTTCTCTGTCAAACGCCTCCGGCCCGCTACGCTACTCCCGCCAGGGATCGGGCCTCCTCCAGTCGCCGCAGCACCCGCTCCTTTCCCAGGACCTCCATGAGCTCAAACAGCCCGGGGCCCACCGTCCGCCCGGTGAGGGCTACCCGGATCGGGTGCACCACCGTCCGTATTCCGAGCCCTGAAGATTCCGCAAACGCCCGGAGGACTTGCTCGATGCGGTCCGCGTGGAAGGGTTCCAGGGGTTCCAGGGCCGCCCGCACCTCGTCCAGGAGCTCGGAGGCACCCGCGAGATACCTGGCCACCGCCTGGGGGTCGTAGCGGGGCCGCTCCAGGAAGAAGAAGTCCGCATAGAGCAGCAGGTCTGACCCCACCTTCAGCCGGTCGCCCAGGATTCCGATCACCCGCCGCACCAGGCTCCGTTCCGCCTCCGCCACGGGTTCTTTCAGCAGTCCCTGCCGGACCAGGTAGGCGGTAGCTAGCTCCACGAGCCGGTCAGGGTCGGATTCCCGCAGCTGGCGCAGGTACTCCCCGTTCATCCACACGAGCTTCTGCCGGTCGAACACGGGGCTTGCACCCTTGAGTTCCCCGATGTCGAACCGCTCGATGAGCTCCTCCGTGCGGAACAGCTCCCGGCCGTCCTCCGGATACCAGGCCAGGAGCGCAAAGAAGTTTCGCAGGGCCTCCGGCAGGAAGAGCTCGTCCCGGTACTCCCGGAGGGCGGTGTCCCCGTGTCGCTTGCTGAGCTTCTTCCGGTCCGGTCCCAGGAGGACCGGGAGGTGGGCAAAGGTGGGGGGCCTCCAGCCCAGGGCGTGGTACATCAGGAGCTGACGGGGGGTATTCCCCAGGTGTTCCACGCCCCGCAGGACGTGGGTGATGTCCATGGTGTGGTCGTCCACCACGTTCGCGAAGTTATACAGCGGGGTGCCGTCTGAACGCACGATGAGAAAGTCGTCCAGCTCCGCAAGGTCGAACAAGACCTTCCCTCGGATGAGATCCTGGACGACCACCATCCTCCGACCCTCCCGTTCCTGCAGCCACTCCGTGTCTCCGAAGGAGGGATTTCGGAACCGTTCCACGTGAAACCGCAGCGCCGGCCGACGACCCTCCGCCAGCAGCTTCGCGCGTTCCGCATCATCCAAGTTCCTGCACCGGCCGGAGTATCGGGGAGGCCGGTGCTCTGCCTCCGCCCGCTTTCGTTCCGCCAGAAGCTCCTCGGGGGTGCAGTAGCACGGGTAGGCGACCCCCCGGCGCAGGAACTCCTCCGCATAGCGGGCGTAGATCTCCCTCCGTTCCGTCTGGCGGTAGGGTCCGTAGGGGCCGCCCACGTCCGGGCCCTCGTCCCAGTCGATTCCCAGCCACCGCAGATCCTCGCAGATGGCCTGCTCGTACTCCACCGTGGATCGGGAGCGGTCCGTGTCCTCGATGCGGAGGACGAAGGTGCCTCCGTGGTG
Organism: Candidatus Sysuimicrobium calidum; assembly: GCA_031459935.1. Classification (GTDB taxonomy): domain Bacteria; phylum Sysuimicrobiota; class Sysuimicrobiia; order Sysuimicrobiales; family Sysuimicrobiaceae; genus Sysuimicrobium; species Sysuimicrobium calidum. The sequence continues at coordinate 5,159 of JAVKHN010000017.1, forward strand.
GCGACTAAACAGCCAGTTGAAGAAGGCGTTCCAGGCTCCCCCCACGTGCAGGAACCCCGTGGGACTCGGCGCATACCGCGTCCGAACGCTCATCTCCTCCTCCCGGGACAGACGGATTACGTGAACAGGGCGCTCACGGACTGATCCGCGTGGATGCGGCGGATGGCCTCCGCCAGCAGCGGCGCTGCGGAGAGCACCGTGATGTTGGACTGCTGTTTCTCCTCGCCCACCGGGATGGTGTTCGTCACCAGCAGCTCGCGGATCTCCGGGCGGGCGAGCCGCTCAAGGGCCCCCGGAGCCAGGACGGGATGCGTGGCGCACACGTACACCTCCGGTCGCGCTCCTGCCCGCAGCAGCGCCTCCACCGCCACCTCCACCGTCTCCGCGGTGGCGATCATCCGGTCGATGAGGATGGGCGTGCGTCCCTCCACCTCCCCCACCAGCTGCACCGGGGTTTTGCCGCCCTCGGCCCTGCGCTGGAACACCACCGCGAGCGGCAGGCCCAGGCGATCCGCGAGGCGCTTGGCCTGCTTTACCGCACCGTCGTCCGGTGCCACCACCACACCATCCGGGATCTGCCGTTGCCGGAGGGCCTCTGCAAAGAGGGGCAGGGCCCGCAGGTGGTCCACGGGGACGGTGAAGAAGCCCTCGATCTGGTCCGCATCCAGGTCCATGGTGAGCACCCGGTGGATCCCCGCCACCGTGAGCAGATCGGCCACCAGGCGCGCGGAGATGGGCTCCCGGGGCGCGGACTTCCGGTCCTGCCGCGCGTACGCATAATACGGGATCACCGCGGTGATCCGGCCCGCGCTGGCCCGGCGGAGCGCATCGATCATAATCAGGAGCTCCATCAGGTTCTCGTTCACGGGGTGGCACAGGGGCTGGACCACGAAAGCATCCACCCCTCGGGCGTTCTCCTCGTATCGCACGTAGATCTCCCCATCCGCGAACCGCCGGATGTAGATCCTACCGAGGGGGATTTCCAGATAGTCCACGATCTCCTGTGCCAGACCAGGGTTCGCGGTTCCGGAGAAGACCTTCAGGGGTCCGTAATCCATCCCCGATGATCCTACCACGCCGCGACAGCTCTACGCACGGTCCGCGGGGGGCGCGCCCGCTCGCCCCGACCGCCGTGCCTCCACCAGGAACCGGATGGCGGTCCGCTCCTCCCCGTTGATGAGGACCTTGGTGAAGGCGGGGACCACCACGATCTCCAACCCGTTGGGTGCCACGAACCCACGTGCGATGGCAATGGCCTTCACCGCCTGGTTCACGGCACCGGCCCCGATCGCCTGCAGCTCCACGGATCCGTGCTCCCGCAGGATTGCCGCGATGGCGCCGGCCACCGCCTTCGGGTTTGATTCCGCAGAGACCTTGAGTACCTCCGGCACCGATTCACCCCCGCGTGCCATGTCGCATGTTTGTATTCCGCCTTTCCCCTGCCTTCTCCTCTCCCGCCCGAAGGACCGCCCGCACGAAGCGCACCAGGGCGAGCTGGCGGCGCCACCGACGGGGTTCCCGCAGGAGACGGTACAGCCACTCCAGGCGCATCCGCTGCACAAAACCCGGTGCCCGGCGAACCCGGCCCGCGAGCACGTCCAGACTTCCACCCACCCCCATGGCCAGTCTCACCCCGAGGTCGGGAAGACGGCGGCTCAACCACTTCTCCTGGCGGGGCATCCCCATCCCCACGAACAGCAGATCCGCGCGGGCGCCCGCGATCCGTTCGACGACCGGTTCGTCCTCTGCGAAGTACCCGTGGTGGGTGCCCGCGATCCGCAGGCCGGGATAGCGCCGGAGCAGGGTGCGGGCCGCCTGCTCCGCCACCCCTTCCGCTCCGCCCAGCAGGAATATCCTCAACCCTGCGCGCGCCGCATGGGCACACAGGGCCTCCATGAGCTCGATGCCGGGGACCCGCATGGGCAGAGGCCGCCGAAGCCGCCGGGAAGCCCAGACCACGCCGATCCCGTCTGCGACCACGAGATCCGCCCTTCGGAGCACCTCCGCGAACTCCGGGTCATCCTGTGCCCGTACCACCGCCTCGGGATTGGCGGTGACCACCAGGTGCGGCCGCTCGTCGGCCACCATGCGGATGCACGCCTCCACCGCACCCCTCAGGTCCACGGGATCGAAGGGAACCCCCAGGATCCACACCCGTTTGTCCATCCGTCCCTAGAAGAGTACGCGGTCCACCAGGGCGGCGACCAGCCGGGCCGGTACCCGGGCCCGGGCCGAAAGGGAGGGAACGGACCGCCGCAGCTGCTCCACTCTGGTCTCCCGATCCCGCCACGCGCGCTCCACGGCCACCCCCAGGCCGCCGCGGGAGAGTTCCTCCAGGGAAACCACCTCTACGCCGGGAAGCTGGTCTACCAGGGCCTGAACCTTTGGATCGTATGCGATGCCCACGGGAACGGCCCCCGCCAGGGCCGCGAAGAGGAGGGCATGGAACCGCATGGCCACCACAAGACCCGCGCCGCAGAAGGCCCGCCAGGCCTCCCGGGGCGCGTGCACCACCACCAGCCCCTCCGCCCCCACCCGGCGGGCCAGGACTTCGTTCAGCCCCCGATCCACGCGCTCGTGGAAGCACACCACCCGGACCGGAATCCCCGCCTTCCCCCGAAGCTTCGCGATGGCCTCCACGATGGGGTCCAGGGACACCCCCGGCCAGGGACGGAGGGAGACGCCGATCCACGGAGAGCCCTCCACGGGATCAGGAGCAGGCAACCCAAGCACCGGATCGCAGACCACCTCGATGGGGCCCCGCACACCGAGCTGCCTGAGGAGCCGGGCGGATGGAGCATCCCGCACCGTGAGGCACGCGGCGTGTCCCATGGCCCGCCGGGTCGCCCACCTGCTGAGACCCCGCCGGAGGGGGCCCAAGCCCTGCGCGTACACCACCAGGGGCCTGCGTTCCCTGCGGGCCAGCTCATGCAGCCAGGCGTAGTAGAGCGGACTCCGCCAGCTGGTGGCGTCCTGGAAGAGGCTGCCCCCGCCGCTCAGGACCACCGCGCTCTCCCGCATGGCCCGCCGCACCCTCCTCCCATCCGTGCGCAGGATGCTCTCCGTGCCGTGCAGGGCGGCCGTGGCCTCCGGGTCTGCGGAGAGCACACAGAGCTGGAGGCCCGGAAGGACTTCCCCCAGATGCTGGCGCATGGCCCACAGCACCGCCTCATCCCCCATGTTGCCGAAGCCATAGTAGCCCAGGACCACCGCCCGCATGGGCTAGGAAGGAGGCTGTTCGCGAATCGCGGCTTCCGGAAGCACGGGATATCCAGGGGCCGGGAGAAGCCCCCGGGCCCGGAGGAGGATCCACGCCGCTATGGAGGCCAGCGCGCCGATCGCGGTTCCCAGCACGAGACCGTTGGCGGTGCGCCACAGGGTGTAGAGGATCGGGGTGTGGAGGTGGGCGAAGGAGTTCACGAGTCCCGCTTGCCCGACGGCTCCGGCGACAACCAGTGCCAGGCCCCACCGCCGCACGCCCACGAGATACGCGGCGATGCCGAGGAGCAGCGCAGGATGGCCCACCAGGTACTCCTTCGTGCGGGGCCGGGCCACCAGGGCCTCCTCCAACGCCGTGCGCAACCGCTCCTCCAGGCCCAGCACGGGCAGGCTCACGTTGCCGGTACGCAGCACCAACAGCAGGCCCGCGGATCCCAGCACCACGAGGACCAGAGCCGTCCGAAGGGAGAGGGGCCGGTCCAGGGCCCGAGCGAGCCTCCGCCACGGAGGATCCTCAGAAGCCCTCCCCCGCTCCGAGAGTTCCAACAGCAGGACCAGGGCCAGGGGGAGGACGGTGGCGATCTTCACCCCGAAGAAGACCTCGAAGGCCATCATGAAGGGCCAGTCCGTGAGCGCCGCGGCTACCAGAAATCCCCCCGCGGTCGACCCCAGGGAGATGAGCCAAAGCCGGCCGGCGGCTTCCAGCAGCACGCGGCCTCCGCAGCTCATCCGCGGTCCGCCACGGGGCAGACCCGCATGGATCGCAAGAGGGGGGATGGCCACGGCACCCAGGAGAGCCACGAGCTTGCGCGTCCACAGTTCGGAGACCACGCCCAGCACGAGAAGCCCAACCCATCCCACGCCCACCAGGATCCCCGCGCCGAGCGGGGAGGGCGCCCTCCCGGCGAGGAGAACCAGCAAGAGGACGCCCGCGGCCACGATCCCCAACCGCACGGCAAGCACCACGGAACGCGGAAGCCGCAGGATCGGAAACGGAGCCGCCCACCCCAGCTGGAAACCGGAGGCCCGCAGGTCCTGGACGAGGGATCGGAGGTAGTGGAGGTTGAACGCCACGGGATCCACGCCGCCAGGCACCGAGTGGAACGGCCGAAGGTAGAGGATCCGGAGGTTGCGCTCCCGGGCCGCCCGCAGGAACCGCTCCCGGGCCGCCTCCGGGTTCATGCGGTCCAGCTCGTCCTGTCCGATGCTGAACACCCGCACGACCCGGGGCATCATCCGGACCGCCAGGGCCTGTTCTCCCCGCATCCGACGCGCCGTGGTGAGGACCTCCACCCGGCCGTAGACCCCTCCGATCTCCCGGAGGACCGCAGCCGCCTGAGGGATCAGGTGTTCGTATCCGAGAACCTCCACCCCCTCGAAGACGAAGGTGAGATCCTCTCCCAGTTCCCCGTATTTCCGGATCCTCTCCCGCAGGCGCTCCGCATCCAGGGTCCGCACGTTTCGGGGCCGCAGGACCACCCGAAACCCGCTCTGCTCCCACCGTCGGACCTCCGAGGGGAGGAACCCGAGGCCGACCTCCTCCAAGTCCTTGCGCCACCCCAGGACCTCGTACACGAGGGGATCCCGGAGCACGGGGCGAATCCGGTGAACTCCCAGAGCGTTCCGAAAGCCCCACTCCACCAGGGTGGCCACCTCAGGTCGGGCCGGCAGCACGTACACGGACCGGAGGAGGTCCGGCCGGCGCGTCAACGCTAAGAGGGCAGCGGAGAGGCGGCCGGTCCGCGCCTGCGCCAGCAGTTCCGGGCCATCGAGGACCGCCACCAACCCCGCATCCTCCAAGCGTCGCAGGGTCTGCTCATACACCGCCACGCTGGTGGCCCCTGCCTCCCGCAGCGTCTTCCAGAACCCCTCTTCCCCCAGGCCCTCCCGCCGGGCCACGAGCTGCCAGCTCTCGCTGTCGAGGACGAGCTCTACGGTCCGATAGGAGGCCTCCACCCCGTGGCGCTCCCAGGCCACCCCGAGAGATGCGAAAAGACCCACGAGGACCAGGAAGGGAAGGAGCCGCACCCGCTATCCTCTCGCCCGAACCCGGTTTGCGGCCGTCTGGGCCCGCAGGTAGGCATAGATGAAGGGGTCCAGCTCGCCCTCAAGCACCGCCTGCACGTTCCCCGTCTCCACGCCCGTGCGGTGGTCCTTCACCAGGGTGTACGGGTGCAGGACGTAGGAACGGATCTGGTTGCCCCAGGAGGCATCCCGATGCTCCCCTCGCAGCTGCTGCAGTTTCCTCTCCTGCTCCCGTCGGTAGTGCTCGTACAGACGGGCGGCCAGAAGGCGCAGGGCGGTCTCCCGGTTGGCATGCTGGCTGCGCTCGTTCTGACACTGCACCACGATCCCCGTAGGCAGGTGCGTGATGCGGACCGCGGTTTCCACCTTGTTCACGTTCTGGCCCCCGGCCCCCCGTGCCCGGAAGGTCTCCATGCGCAGCTCCTCCGGTCGGAGGTCCACCTCGATGGGCTCCACCTCAGGCAGCACCTCCACCAGGGCGAAGGAGGTGTGGCGCCGGTGGGCGGCATCAAAGGGGGAGATGCGAACGAGGCGGTGCGTGCCCCGCTCCGCCTTCAGGTACCCGTAGGCGTACGGCCCCCGCACCATCACCGTGGCGCTTTTGATCCCCGCCTCCTCGCCCGGGGAGAGGTCGACCACCTCCGCCTCGTACCCCTTAGAAGCAGCCCACCGCAGGTACATCCGGAGGAGCATCTCCGCCCAGTCCTGGGAATCCGTCCCCCCCGCTCCCGCGTGGACGGAGAGGATGGCATTGGAGGGATCGTGTTCGCCGGAGAGCAGGGTCTCGATCTCCAGCTGCTCCAGCCGGGCGTGCAGGGTCTGGGCCTCCTCCTGCAAAAGCCCGAGCTCCTCGGGATCCTCCAGCCCCCGGGTCAGCAGCTCTCCCAGGTCCAGCAATCCCCGCTCCAGCGCCTCGAAGGTCACCAGCTGCGCGCGGAGGCGTCCCAGCTCCCGGCCCACCTCCCGGGCCCGACCCGGATCCGACCATACCTCGGGGCGGGCACTCTCCTCCTCCAGCTCCTGGATGCGACGCCGGATGCGATCCAGGTCAAAGGTGCCCTCCGATTTCCCGGAGTCGCGCCAGATCCTCGCTCACCTGGGCCCGCAGTTCGTCCAGGGTGGTATACGTCATAACTTATCCTCACCTCTCCACGATCATGGTATCCGCTACCGGATCCCCAAAGAACCGAAAACCGGGGCGGGGGGATCAGGATTCCCGGCCGCAGCACTTCTTGTACTTCCTACCGCTGCCGCAGGGGCAGGGATCGTTGCGTCCCACCTTGGCCCCCACCACCACGGGCTGGGGCTTGGGAGGAGCCGCGGCGCTGTCGGTGGAGGTCGAAAGGGCCCCCAGGACGCGATCCGCATCCGGGCCTGCCTGGGAGGTGATGCGGGCCACGGGCCGGAGGACACGGGGGATCTCGCGCTCTACCCGCACCCGGAGGAGGTCCCGGACGGTGTCGAACTGAATGGCCCGCAGCATCTGCTGGAACATCTCGTACGCCTCCCGCTGGTATTCCACCAGGGGACTCACCTGCCCGTAGGCCCTTAGCCCGATTCCCTCCCGCAACTCATCCATGGCGTACAGGTGGTCAATCCACTTGCGATCGATGTGGGAGAGGAGCACCACCCGTTCCACCTCCCGCATCACCTCCGGGCCCACCGCCTCCTCCTTGGCCTCGTAGGCCCGGAGCACGGCTGCGGTGAGGATCTGCTGGATCTCCTCCCGGGAGCGGCCCGCTAGGTCCTGGAGGGAGATGGCCAGGACCTCCGGAACGGGTGCCAGCTGCTCCAGCTCCTGGAGCATTCCTCTCAGATCCCACTCCTCGCGGGGAAGGGAAGCGGGGCAGTAAGCCTCCACCGTCTCCGCCACCACCCGCTCCATCATGTCCAGCACGTTCTCCCGGAGGTTCTCGCCGAAGAGCACCTTGCGGCGCTCCCGGTAGAGGGTCTGCCGCTGCACGTTCATCACGTCGTCGTACTCCAGGAGATGCTTACGGATGTCGAAGTGGTACTGCTCCACCCGCTTCTGCGCCGCCTCGATCTGCCGGGTGAGCAGCGGGCTCTCGATGGGAGTGTCCTCGTCAATGCGGAACCGGTCCATGATGGCGGCGATGCGCTCTCCGCCGAACAGGCGCAGGAGCTCGTCCTCCGCGGATACGTAGAACCGGCTGCTGCCGGGATCGCCCTGGCGGCCGGAGCGACCCCGCAGCTGGTTGTCGATGCGCCGGGCCTCGTGCCGCTCCGTACCGATCACGTGCAGTCCACCCAGCTGCCGGACTTTCTCCGCTTCCTCCGGATCCGGGGGATTGCCGCCGAGGAGGATGTCCACTCCGCGGCCCGCCATGTTGGTGGCGATGGTGACGGCCCCCAGGCGCCCGGCCTGAGCGATGATCTCCGCTTCCCTCTCGTGGTACTTGGCGTTGAGCACCTGATGCGGGATTCCCTCCTGCCGCAGCATCCGGGACAGCATCTCGCTTTTCTCGATGGATCGGGTACCCACCAGCACGGGGCGGCCCTTCTGGTAGCATTCCTTAATCTCCCGCACCACGGCCCGCCACTTGGCCGCTTCCGTCTTGAACACCAGGTCTGGATGGTCCACCCGGATCATGGGCCTGTGGGTGGGGATCACCACCACCTCCAGGCCGTAGATCTTCCGGAGCTCCTCCTCCTCCGTCTTCGCGGTCCCCGTCATGCCCGCCAGCTTCTCGTACATGCGGAAGTAGTTCTGGAGGGTGATGGTGGCCAGGGTCTGGGTCTCCCGCTCAATGCGCACGCCCTCCTTGGCCTCGATGGCCTGGTGCAGCCCGTCCGCGTACCGCCTGCCGAACATGAGCCGACCCGTGAACTCATCCACGATGATCACCTGCCCGTCCTTCACCACGTAGTCCACGTCCCGCTTGTAGCAGGCGTGAGCCCGGAGGGCCTGGTGGACGTGGTGCATGAGGTCCAGGTGTTCCGGGTCCGTGAGGTTGTCCACCCCCAGCATCTGCTCCACCCGCCGGATCCCTGCTTCCGTGAGGGTGGCGGTCTTCAGCTTCTCGTCCACGGTATAGTCCTCACCCGGACGCAGCCGGCGCACCAGGCGCGCGAACTCGTAGTACTTGCGGGTGGACTTCTCCACCTGTCCGGAGATGATGAGGGGGGTGCGGGCCTCGTCGATGAGGATGAAGTCCACCTCATCCACTATGGCGTAGTAGAGCTCCCGCTGCACGATGTCCTCCGGGTGCAGAGCCATGTTGTCCCGGAGATAGTCGAAGCCGAACTCGTTGTTGGTGCCGTAGGTGACGTCCGCGAGGTAGGCCTCCCGCCGGGAGATGGGGCGGAAGTGGTTCAGGCGATCGTCCGCATGGGGCTTGGGATCCTGATAGGCGGGATCGTAGAGGCCGCTGAAATCGTGCGCGATGGCCGCCACCCGCAGTCCCAAGGCATGGTAGATGGGCCCCATCCAGCCCGCGTCCCGGCGGCTCAGGTAGTCGTTTACCGTCACCACGTGCACCCCACGGCCCAAAAGCGCGTTGAGGTAGACGGGCAGGGTGGCCACAAGGGTCTTCCCCTCCCCCGTCTTCATCTCCGCTACCTTGCTCTCGTGGAGCACGATGCCGCCAATCAGCTGGACGTCGAAATGCCTGAGACCGATGGTGCGCTTGCTGGCCTCCCGTACCGCGGCGAAGGCCTCCGGGAGGAGGTCGTCCAGGGTCTCGCCGGAACGCAGACGGGTCCGGAACTCCTCGGTCTTGGCCCGCAGGGCCTCGTCCGAGAGGCGCTCGAACGCCGGTTCAAGCTCGTTGATGCGCTGCACGAGAGGGAGGAAGCGGCGCACCGCCGCTTCCTCTCCCCGTCCGAACAGCTTCGCCAGAGTCCTCAGCATAAATTCACTCCCTGCGTTAGTATAAACCGCCGGACGGGACCGGGGGTTCCGCTAGGGCCCCCTGGGGACGTACGTCACCGGGGTACCGAGGGGCACAAGGATCGTCCACAGAGGGCCGGGCGGGAGCAACAGGCCCCGGCCCTGGGAATCCGTGAACACCGTGGGGGCCCCCTCGGAGGACTTCTCCCAACGGCCCTCCACCACGCGTCCGTAGGCAAAGATCAGGGCTTCTCCCCGCCCTACCACCCCGACTTCCGAGACCTCCACCCTCCCCGACCGCCACCCCCGCCACGTCACGAACTGCACCAGGATGGCTCGGGCCCACACCGGCGCCCCTGTGAGGGCATCGAGATGCGGCCGGCCCGCGGTGGTCCGGAGGTAGCGGCCATCATGGTACGTGAACTCCGCCCGGAAGGGGGCCGCAAACCCGATCCGGACGTGGTCCGCAACGCTTCCCTGGGGATCGGTGTAGGCCAGCGCCGCCGGACGCAGCGGCTCTGTGGGACGGTCATAGCCCCGACGCCGCATGACCTCCCGGATCCGGGAAACGGATCCGTAGAGGTTGTGGGGCATGCGCCGATCCCGGCTGCGCCAGAAGGGCTGCGGAGTCCAGAACTCATTGACCACGGGGTAACGGTGGGTGCGGATCCACTGGAAGGCGGGGAGGCTCTGCCCCGCGTGGGCCACCACGGCGTCCAGCTCCCGGGCGATCTCCAGAAACACGGGCCGCACGCTGCGCACGGGCCCCACCCGGGCCGGTTCCTGGTCGCTGAACACCGCGAGGAACCTAGGAATCCGGGCCTCCGTGGGGACTTCGTATATGAGGCACGCAGAGCTCAACCCACTCTGCGGCCGGGCCCTCGGATCGTTGTCCACCACCACCCCCACCAACCGTCGGCCATGGGTGGGGGCACAAGCGGTGGCCAGGCTCCCGGAGAGGGTGTAGCCCGGCTTCATCTGCCGGAGCAGATCTCCCCGCGCCTGCAGGCGCAGGGGCGGCAGGCGGGAGAGATCGGGCCGGAGGGCGCACCCCACCAGGGCCACGGCCCATGCGCAGGCCCACACCACCCGCCTCATTCCACCTCGAGCAGGCCCAGATGTCCGTCCCGCCGACGGTACAGCACGCGAACGTGCCCCGTGTCCGCATCCCGGTACACGAAGAAGCTGTGGCCCAGCAGCTCCATCTGGATGATGGCCTCCTCCTCCGTTATGGGTTTGGGGGTGAGCTGCTTGCGGCGCACGATCCGAGGGAGGGATTCCACGAACTCCTCGGCCTTTTGCTCCCGTTCCGCCTCCGCCTCCTCCCGGCGCTGCCGGCGGATCTCATCCAGGCGGCGCTTATGGATCCAGCGGTTCCGCACCTTCTGGATCTGCCGTTCCAGTTTCTCGGCCACCAGGTCCACGGCCGCGAAGAAGTCCGGCGCGGCCTCCTCTCCCCGCAGCACAAAACCGTCACCGTACACCGTAACCTCCACGAGGGATTCGTGCCCCTGGTTCCGGTCCCGGCCACTCCGCAGGACCACCCTCGCTTCCTGGACGTGGTCAAAGAACCGGCTCAGCCGTTCGATCTTCTTCGTCGTATACTGGCGCAGGGACTCGTTGATGGTCACGTTTCTCGCTGTGAGGACGATGTTCATCGTGCACTCCCGCTGATGGATCTCTTCCCCGCCATCTCCGGTAACCCCCGGGTTCCTCCCGAGGTCCCGGGACGGCTCCGGGTATCCCCATTGTACTAGGAGTCCGCGCCAGGGACGTCGAAGGGATCCCGAGATCTGCGTCATGGGAATCCCGTTCCTGGAGATCAAGCGGCGACCGGACGGCCGCGAGGAGGCGTTTCGATGCGAGCTCCTCCTCCGGGATGCGGACTGTGTGGTGCTCCGTTACGTGGTCACGCACCCCTGGCGGGTGGACGACCTCTGCCTGGATCCCGGCACGGTCACCTACGGCTATTTCTGGGTGAACCGTCCGTACAACGTCTACCACTGGGTCACGCCGCACGGGGAGCCCCTCGGGTGCTACATCAACCTGAGCGGAGAGGTGCAGCTGGAAGCGGACCGGATCGCCTGGCTCGATCTCGCGGTCGACGTGCTTGTCCGGCCGGGTGCAGAGCCGAAGGTGCTGGACGAGGAGGAGATGGAGGCTCTCCCGGAAAGCCTGAGAACCAGGGCGCGGCAGGCGCTGGCAGAGGTCCTCGCCCGCTGGCCCTCCATCGTGAGAGAGGTAACCGCCGCCACCTCTCGCCTGCTTTCCCCCCCCGGGAGGGGGCTCCGGTGACAGAATCCATCCCGGGCCCACTGTGAAACACACGTTCCCCATTGCTTTTCTCGCCGAATCTGTGGTAAAAAGAAACTGTCAGCGGCAAGCGATCCGGAGAGGTCGAGGTCGGGGAACCGACCGAGGTCACTTTGGAAGCGCGGCCGCTGACAGTTTTCAGGCCCTCCTTCGCTTCCGGACCCAATCCCGGACCTCCTCACGGGTCACCTCCCAGGCATGCCAGGCGGCGTTGCGGGCGATGCTGTAGGCGGCCTCCTCGAATTCGGGGGGGAGCTTTCGGGCCCGCAAGGCAGCGCGGAGATCGAGGGGGAGGTGGGGGAGCACGTCCCGTTCGAAGTCCATCTTCTGCAGGAAAGAGAGGATCTCGTCGGGCGGGATGCACCCACTGATCTCCGCGGGCAGTTGCTCCAGCCGGTGGATGAGCTCGAGGTGGCGCTGGTGCAGTTTGGCCTCCAGGCGCTCCAGCGCCTCCACGGTTCCCTCCTGCGCGGGAGCCTCCGTGTAGCCCTCCAGGAAATACGCCGGGGGCCGGTTGAGGACCTCACACATCCGGAGGAAGGTGAGGAACTTGGGAAAGGCCTTCCCCCGCTCCCAATCGCCCACCGCCACGGCGCTCCGTAGGCCCAGCAGCCGGGCCAACGCTCGCTGCGAGAGCCCCGCGGCCGTGCGCGCCTCGTGAACCCGTAATCCGAAGGTGCGCAGGATCTCCGCCACCAGTCGACCCATCCTCCTCCCCCCTCCACGGTTTATTCTATCAAAATGAGCAACTTTACCTGTCAGCTTATCGAACAAATCGATAAAAATGTTTGGTAAGAACTTACAATTTGGCGGTCAGGTGTTTCACATATCTGTTGGCAGAATTCAAGCAACTTCCTTGCCAGGCCCGCAGGATCCTGGGAGGCCGGGTTCGAAAACCCAGACAGGGAAAACCGTTTGATGGAGTGGGGATTTATGTCGGAGCGTCCGGCGCAACCCACCCTCCCTCCGGATCCCCTGGAGGACGCCCTCCGCCGGCGGCTGTACCGCCTCCACTGCCCTCCTCCGGAAGTATTGGGGGAGTGGCGTCTCGGGCTCCTCCAGGCCCAGGAGATCCAGGACCACCTGACCATCTGCTCCCATTGCAGGGAGGAGCTCCGCTGGCTGGATGGCCTCCTGGCAGCGGGCGTTCGTGAGGTCGTGCGCCGGACCCTTTTTCTACACCCCGTCCCATCCCTTCCCCCTGCCTTCGCCCTCCGGGGAGCCGGATCCCTCTCCCGGACCACGTACGCGGGGGAGGGGTATACGCTCACGCTGGAGGTGACCCAGGATCCCCGGGATCCTGCCTGCAGATCCGTACACGGAATTCTCGGAGGTCACCACAGACCCCACAGGGGGGAGGCGATCCTCTCTTCGGCCTCGGCCCTCTTCTCGGCTCCCCTGGATGACCTCGGGCAGTTCGCCTTCTCCCAGGTTCCCGCGGGCCGCTACGAACTCCGCGTTGTGCTGGAGGAACTTGAGATCCGCCTGGATTCGCTGGAGCTGAGTTAGCCCGATGCGGGTCCCGGTGGCGCTCGTGCTGGCCCTCGCGCTCGGGACAGCCGCCTTCCCGAGTTCGCCTGAGGGATCCTTCCGGGCCGGAGATCCCCTGATCCTCCTGGCGGAGCGCGGGATCCTGGAGTCCATCCGGGACGGGCGTCTCCGTCCCGTCTCGCGGGGAGAGTTCGTGCGGTGGCTGGTGCGTGCCAAGGGCCTGCCGCTCAACTCCGGAATCCGCAGGCCGTTCCCGGACGTCCCCCAGGAGATGGCGCCCTTCGTGCACGCGGCCCTGGCTCACGGGATCCTCAACGAGCGGGGGCTGTTCCGGCCGTACGCTCCCCTCACCCGGCAGGACGCGGTCCTCTGGACGGTGCGGGCCCTGGGACACGCCTGGGAGGCGGCCGCTCTCTCTGACCACCCGCTCCCGTTCGAAGATCTCGATCGGATCCCTCCCCTGTACCGGGGTGCGGTGGCGGTGGCCCTCCTCAGCCGCCCTCCTCTCCTCCCGGAACCTTCCTCCCGCAGGTTCCACCCCCAGGCCTCCATCACCCGGGCAGAAGGGGCCTTCTTGATCTGGACCGCGCTCCAGGCCCTGGAGAACGGCACACGCCTGCGCGTGCAGCACCTCCTTCGCCCGGGCATCCTGCTGACGGTGGAGAAACGGGGAGCGCTGCGGACCCTGCCGGTCTGGCGGGTGCAGGTCGGAGCTTTCGCCTCCCTCCAGAATGCTCACCGCCTAGCCCAGGAGATCCGCAAGCGAGGACTTCCCGTTTTCGTGGACCTCCTCGACGGGCTCGCGAAGGTACGGGTGGGGTCGTTTGGGAGCCGGCTGGAGGCGGAGCCCCTGCGTACCCGACTCGCGGAGGAAGGCTATCCCACGTGGATCATCTCCACTCTGCGCGACTTCGAGTCCCTCTCTGGACCCCAGTGGATGGCCATCCTCCGGGTTCCGAGGGGGAGCGGGAGGCTTCGGGTGGCCCTCGCCCAGGACCGGGTGGTAGGACGGGAGCGGACCTCCACCATCGCCCGGCGATCCGGCGCGGTGGCTGCGGTGAACGGCGGGTACTTCACCCCGGAAGGAGACCCTCTGGGAGGGGTGATGATCGAGAGGGAGTGGGTGAGCGAACCCCTCCCCGGTCGTTCGTGCCTCGGGATCACGGATACGCAAGAGGTGGTGTTCGACACGCTCGAGTGGAAGGCGGAGGCGGTGACCGGCTGGGGAGCCATCCCGATCCAGGGACTCAACCGCACGCGGGGATCCGACGAGGTGGTGCTGTTTACCCCGCGGTTCGGCTCCTCCCCCCGCACCCGGCTGAGGGGTGTGGAGGTGGTGGTTTCCGGGGGGATCGTCCAGGAGGTACGGGAGACACCGCCGGCCTCGGTTCCCTCCCATGGGTTTGTCCTTTCCGGCCACGGTGCTCCCGGTGAGCCGCTCACAAGACTCCGACCCGGGGAGCCCGTGCACGTGCGGATCCGTGCGGAACCCTCCTCCGGAGATCCTCGCTGGCAGCAGGTACGGGATGTCCTGTGCGGGGGCCCGAGGCTGTTGAGGCGCGCTCAGCCGGTACCGGATCCGGAGGGGTTCCCGGAGGCGTTCCTCTACCGAAGGCATCCGCGGACCGCGGTGGGGGTGGATCCGGACGGTACCGTGATCCTCCTCGTGGTGGATGGGCGTGCACCCGAGCACGGCCTGGGGATGACCATCCCGGAGCTCGCCGCGGAGATGCGCCGGTTGGGAGCCGTAGAAGCTTTGAACCTGGATGGCGGCGGCTCCACCACCCTCGCGGTCCACGGCCGGGTGTTGAACCGGCCGTCCGATGAGGCAGGAGAGCGACCCGTGAGCGACGCCCTCCTGGTGCTTCCGCCGTGAGAGAGCCGTGCTGAGACCGCCCAGGGGAAGGGACTTCCTGGTGGCCGTGCTCGTCGCGGCCTGTAATGCCCTGGGTTTCGCCCACGCCCGCCTGGTCCGGTCCAGCCCGCAGGACGGCGCGGTGCTGCCCGCGTCCCCTCCCGTGATCCGGGCCTGGTTCAACGAGGAGCTGGACCCCTCCAGGAGCCGCATCGAGGTGCTGGACCCACAGGGGCGTCGGATCGCCTGGGGCGGCGTGGATCTCGAAGACCTGGATCGGCGGATCCTCGTGGTCCGGGTACGACGCCTGCGTCCGGGAACTTATACGGTGCGGTGGACCGCGGTCTCCGCGGATGACGGGTACGTTGTCCGCGGGCGGTTCCGGTTCACCGTCCGGCTGCCGTGACCTCGTTGACGCTACCTCCCCCACTCCTCGCGGATGGGCACGTCCACGAGGTACGGCCGTCCTTCCTCCCGGGCTCTCCGGAAGGCATGGTCCACCACATCCCCGAGCGTATCCGGGTCCTCCACCCGAACCCCTCCCGCGCCGTATCCCTGGGCCACCGTCACATGATCGAGGCCCGGAAGCTCGATGCCAGGGGTTGCCGGGAGCCCATCCCGGATCCCCAGCAGCTCCCGCACTCCGGCCTCCACCGCCAGGTATTTGCGGTTGTTGAGGACCACCACCAGCACCGGCAGGTGTTGCTGGACTCCTGTCCACAAGGCCTGGGGGGTGAAGTGCAGGCTCCCGTCCCCCACCACGGCCACCACCGGCCGGTCCCCAAGGGCCATCTGCACCCCAAGGGCCGCAGGGACCCCCCACCCGAGCGATCCCCCGGCTGTCCGGAACAACCCGCCCAAGCGCACGGGGAATCCCGCCAGAAACGCCCAACAGGAGCGGACGGCCTCCTCCACCACGACCGCCTCCCGCGGGAGGACCCGCCCCAGGACCTCGCCCACCTGGTACGCGGTCAGGGGACGCACTCCGGCTTCCCGGCTGCGGCGCTCCGCCTGCTGGGTCTCCCACCGGGCTCGCAACTCCGCCACCCAACTCCTCCGTGAGGCCACAAGATCCTCAAGGGAGGAGCTCTCCGCCTGCACCGCCTCCACCAGGTCCTGCAACAGCAGCCCCGCTTCCGCCTGGACCGACAGGTTCGGAGGGTACAGGCGGCCCAGCTCCGCGGCATCGGGGTGCACATGGATGAGGAACACGTGAGGCGGGATCTCCGGAGCGGGGGAGGGGGCGAACTCCACGAAGAGGGTGGCTCCTACCACCACCAACACCTCCGCCCCCGTCACCGCGGGGTGCCCGGGATCGTAGATCCCCACGAAGTGGGGGTCCTCCACGGGATACGGCGGCTCGAGCAGGGTGCGCCGGGACTCCCACAGGACGGGAAGCTCCAGCGCATGCGCGAGCTGCACCGCGTGTTCCACCGCCTCCCGGCGGGCCACCTCTGTCCCCACCACCAGCACCGCCCGCTCCGATCGGCTCAGGTGCGCCACGATGGCCCGCACCGCCTCCGGGTGCGGGCGGGGCGGGAACGGAGACGGCGCGGGACGGGGGGAGTTCAGGGAGACCGGCGCGGCGAGCAGGTTCTCCGGGATGATCACGTACGCGGGTCCCCGGGGCCAGGCCAGGGCCTGCTGGAAGGCCCGCTCCACGTCCTCCGCCACCTGCTCCGGGTTCAGGGTCTGGTGCGCCCACTTCGCCAGCGGGCGTACCAGGGCCGTGGTGTCCGGAAGCGTGGTGAACCCGCTGCGTCCCAGGATCCTGGTGTCCTTGTGGCATGCCAGGACCACCACGGGAACCCGGTCCCGCCACGCGTTGTACAGCAGGCTCAACCCCCCCAGGGTTCCCACCGTGGTGTGCAGGTTCACCACACCCGCCTCCCCGCTCGCCCGGGCGTACCCGTCCGCCATGGCCACCGCGATCCCCTCCTGCAGGGCCAGCACGTACCGGATGCCTGACACCTCCCGCAGGGCATCCAGCACCGCGGCCTCCGTACTGCCCGGCAGGCCGAAGAGGAACCGAACGCCCCGGGCCCGCAGAACCTCCAGCAACGCGTGAGCGGCCCTCACCTCCGTGCCACGCATCCTCTCACCCCCCTTACCCGGCACTCCCGCGCCGCAGCTCGGCCCGCTGCAGCCGACCCACCAGGTATCTTCCGAGGAAAATCGGCACCAGCACGAGCACCGCCACCACGCACACCTCCTCCAGCCTTCCCTGCCCCCACAGGTACACGATGCTCACGGAGAGCACCTGGGCACCGGGAGCGGCCAGCATGATGGAGGCGCTCACCTCTCGCACGATGAGCACGAAGCTGAGGATCCAACTCACCGCCACGGAGGGCCACACCAGCCGCGCCACCACGCTCCAGAAGGTCCGCCACCCGTCCGCTCCGCATACCCGGGCGCACTCCTCCAGCTCCCCGGACACCTGCGCGAAGGCTCCCGCGTTGACCCGGGAGGCCACGGGGAGACAGAGGGTGACGTAGGCGAACAGCAGCGCCCACACGGTACCGTAGAGGGAGATGGAGCGGGGGAGAAACGCGTATGCCCACAGGAATGCCACTCCCAGCACCACCCCGGGCATCAGGAGGGGAATCCAGCTGAGGAGGTTCACCCCGGCGCGTACCCAGCCTGCGGCCCGGCTCCGCACCGACACGTAGGCCACCGCGGCACCCAGGAGCATGGCCAGGGTCGCGCCCACCACGCCCAGCAGGAGGGTGTTGCGGAGGGCTCCCAGGACGAAGGGATCGCGCAACACCCGCTGGTAGTGCTGGAGGGTCCAGGCGTTCGCGCCGTAGAGCCCGAAGAACCGCAAAAAGCTTCCTAGCACGAGCTGTCCCACCGGCAGTCCCACCACGAGGAGGGCATACAGAAGACACCCCCCAAACACCACCCAGCGCCACCGTCGCAGTCGCACGGGTTTGGGGGCGTATCCGCGCCCGGTGATGCTCACGAAGACTCCCCTCCGCTGCATCTGCCACTGGAGCCACACCAGGGGGGCGGTGAGCAGCAACGCCACCACCCCCATGGCTGTGGCCAGGGGATAGTCCGGGCGGTGTCGCTGGTGGATCACCTCGTAGATCTGCGTGGCCAGCATGCGGATCCCCGCGGGAAGGCCCAGGAGCAGCGGTCCCTCGAAGGATTCGAAGCCCCGCACGAAGGAATACAGGAACGCGTTGGAGATCACGGGGTACATCACCGGAAGGACCACGAGCCAGAAGGTCCGCCAGCGGGACGCGCCGCACACCCGTCCCGCGTCCTCCAGGGTGGCGTCAAAGGCCCGCAGAGGCCCCGTGAGCACGCTGAGCTGAAAGGCGGTGCTGTACTGCACCAGGTACCAGACCACGCCCCCCACGGAGTAGACGTTGAAGGGACCCTCCCCGCCGAAGAGCGCCCGGAAGGCGGCGTTCAGCAGGCCCGCCCGGGGAGCCGCCAGCATCCCCCAGGCCGCGGCCATCAATACCGGGGGGATGAACAGCGGGAGGGTGAACACGGCCTCCCACAGGGTAGCCCCGGGAACGTCCGTCCTCGCCACCACCCATCCCAGCGCAAGCCCGAGCGCGAGTCCCGCACCGGATCCCGCGAGAGCGAACCCGAACGTCTCCAGCAGGATTTGGAGGTTTTCCCCGGACCACAGCGCCCGGTACCCCTGCGCGGTCAAACTCCCGGGATCTCCGGGTGGGGCGCTGTAGAGGCTCCCATAGAGCAGGAACGCGGTGGGATAGACCACCAAGAGGCCGAGACCCAACAGGAGCAGGGTGGCCGCCCCTTGCCGCCGGAGGGATGTCCGTACGCCGGGGGCCGCAGGACGCCAGACCTGCGTTCCAACCATGCTACCGGTAGATCTCCGCGGCCGTCTTCAGCAGCTCATCCGCCCGGGGCGGATCCGTGGTGTCCCACAGCCTTGTCCGCAGGAGGTTCCGCACCTCCGGAGGGGCCTGCAGGGTCGCTCCGGCCACCGCGGGCAGGAGATAGTCCCGGGCCAGCTGTCGCTGCACCTCCTCCGAGAGGAGGAACTCTGCAAACAGCCGCGCCGCGTTCGGATGGCGCACGGTCTGGGGCATGGAGACTCCCTGGAACACGTAAGGCGCCCCCTCCCGCGGCATGAGGACTTTCACGTTGGGAAGCTCCCGGACCCGGGGGTAGAGACCCAGGGCGAAGGGGTACATCATGGCGAACTCCCCGCGGGCCACGCGGTTGGCGGCCTCCGCGATGGCCCGGGTCAGGAACGGCCGCTGAGCGGCGAGGGCCTCATGGTAGCGCCGGCCCAGCTGCTTGTACGTGGCGGCGAAGAACACGAAGCCCCCTCCGGGAGCCCGGGGATCATCCGTGATGAGCTTGCCCCGCCACCGGGAGTCCAGCAGATCCATCCAGCTCCTGGGCTCCTCCTGAGGGGGCACGAGCTGCGTGTTGATGAGGATCCCGTAGAGCTGCACAGCCTCTGTGAGCATCACATCCGCAATCCCCCACGTCTCCATCTGGAGGCGGATCTGAGCCGAAACCTTCCGCCCGCTCGGTAGGGACCCGATGGGCTGGAGGGTCCGGTCCAGGTTCTTCATCTGCCAGGCGGTGGTGGATCCCACGGTCACGAGGTCTGCCACGGGCCGGCCCGCGCGCTGCTCGATGCGCACCCGCTCCACGGCCTCGCTCGCCCGCATGACGCTCACCTCCACCCGGATCCCGTACCTCCGCTGGAAACGCTCCGCGGCGAACTGGATGGTGGGGATGGCGCCCCCGTGGCCATCGTAGAGCACGAGCTGGCCTTCCCGCCTGGCCGCCTCCCCCACGGCCGCCCAGTCCCCGGCCGGGGCGCTCCAACCCGCAAGACCCCCCACCAGACACACGGAGAGCACGAGCAGGAACACCGTTCCCACAGATCGAAGCCCTCCCCCGAATCTCACATGCATCCTCCCACCTCCTACCTCACCCTCTAGCGGTGTGGAAACGCCAGGAGACGGTCCGCCTGGGCCACCACCCACACGGACTCCCCCTCCTCGAACCGCTCGGTCTTGGGGACCTCCACCCGGAACACGCCTGCCTCGCTGCGGATCACCAGGAGCCGGGACTGCCCCCGGAAACGGCTCTGTTCCACCTGTCCGCGCCACGCCACGACCCCGTCGGCGCCCGGATCCCAGGTTCGGCGTACGAGGAGGTCCTCCCCCCGCGCGCACACCTTCACCCGGGCGCCCGCGGGAAGCGGCTCCCTGGTCTTGCACCAACCGCGCCACCCCACCCCCTCCACCTCCACCAGGACCCCGTCCGCCTTCCCCTCGCTCCGTCGCACGGTGGCGTCCAGCAGAGTAGGAGAGCCCAGGAACTCCGCCACCGTGGCGTCTGCGGGATAGAGGTAGATCTCCTCCGGAGTGCCCACCTGAAGCACCCGACCCGCGTGCATCACCACCACGCGGTCCGAGAGCACCATGGCCTCCTCCTGGTCGTGGGTGACGTACACGGTGGTCATCCCCAACCGGCGCTGCAGGGCCCGCAGCTCATTGCGCATCTCCTCCCGCAGCTTCGCATCCAGGTTGCTGAGGGGTTCGTCCATCAGGAGGACCTCCGGCTCATACACGATGGCCCGGGCGATGGCCACCCGCTGCTGCTGGCCGCCACTGAGCGCGGTGGCCGGACGGTCCGCCAGGTGCTGAAGCCCCACGAGCTGCAGGACCTCCGTGACCCTCCGCCGGATGGCCTCCGCCGGCCACCGCCGCACCCGGAGGGGGAAAGCCACGTTGCCGAACACCGTCATGTGCGGCCACACCGCGTACGACTGGAACACCATCCCCACGGACCGCCGCTCGGGCGGTACGAAGATCCCTGCCTGGGGATCGCCCACCAGCCGACCCCCGATGTACACCCGGCCCTCGTCCGCCTCCTCCAGTCCTGCTATGATCCGCAGGGTGGTGGTCTTCCCGCAGCCACTCGGACCCAGGAGGGTCACGAACTCTCCCTTGGCCACCTCAAGGGTGACCCGGTCCACCGCGGTGACGCTCTCAAACCTCCGGGTCACGCCCTCCAGCCGGATCTGTACCTGCTCCGGACTCCCTTCCCGCTTCCCGTACGAGATCCGGCTCCACCCGGTTTCCACCTGCATGCCTCCCTCCTCATGACGGCCGGAGGTTGCTCTCCACGATCCTCGTGAGTTCCCGGAGATCCTCGATCTCGTAGTCCGCGGGTACATCTCCCGCCTCGAAGGTCACGTTCCGGCGTCCCAGTCGTCCGTGAGCGCGCCGCAGCCACGCCGCCTTCATCCCGCAGGCGATGGCGCCCTGCACGTCGAACTGGGGCGCGGCGCAGTAGAGAACGTCCCGGGGTTCCAGGCCCACCTGCCGCAGCACCCAGAAATACACCCGGGGGTTCGGCTTGTGCACCCGGGCCTGCTCCGTGCTCCCCACAAAGTCTGGCCGGAATCCCCGGAGCTTGCTCACGTACATCTCGATGTACTTCGTCTCCACGTCCGAGAAGATGAGGATCTTCACCCCCAGATCCCGCTGTCGCTGCAGCTCCTCCAGCACCTCCGGAAATGGCTCCACCTGCTCCTGCAGATCCAGAAAGATCTTCACGTCCTCATCCGGGTTTCCCCGGATCCCGTGCAGCCGATAGGCGTACCGCAGCCCGTCCCGGATGTGGTTCGTGAGGTCCGCGTACCGGGTGAAGGCTGCGCGGCGCTGGAACCCCTCGAACATCACGATCCAGTCCTCCGTGAACTCGTCCACGTCCACACCGCCGCCGTACTTGGCCGCAATACGCTGGGCGGCCTCCCGCCAGCTCCACGCCCAATCGAACAGGGTGGTCTTGGAATCGTAGAAGATCGCTCTTGGCCACCGTCCCGTTGCCATCTCCTCCCCTCCTTTTCTGGTTTTTCACTCCAGCAGGATGGCACCGTCCCGCAGAGGACGCACAAGCTTCCGGTAGATCTCCAGCCAGCCGTGCTCCTCCACCGGGCTACTCCACGTGCGGGTTCGCCGCCGAGCCTCCAGCTCCTCCGGCGAAACCTCGAGATCCACTCGGCGCGCCTCAAGATCCACGGTGATCCGATCCCCGTCCTCCACCCACGCCAGGGGGCCCTCTTCCGCGGCCTCCGGGGAGACCTCCGCCACCACGAGCCCGCGGTTCAGCAGGCCGGAGACCTGGCCATCGCTCACCATCGCCACTTGAGCGCTGAGCCCGGCCCGGTCCAGGGCGAACGCGAACGCGGAGACCATCCCCATACCGGGCCTGCCCCGGGGGCCCATGCCGCGGATCACCACCACGTGCCCGGGGCCCACCTCTCCCCTCCGCAATCCCTCCAGGGCCTGCTCCTGCGACTCGAAGACCTTGGCCCGGCCGGAGAAGCGCGACGGCCCCTCTTCCGCGCCCAACCGTACGATGGCCCCTTGAGGGGCCAGGGATCCCCGCAGGATCACGATGGTCCCCCGCTTCCGCCAGGGACGATCCAGGGGACGGACCACCTCCTCCCGGGTCACCGTCACGTCCCGGAGGATCTCGCGGAGTGTTCGACCCGCGACGGTGGGGACGTCTGCAAGGAGCAGTGGCTCCAGCCGCTTTAGCACGGCCAGAGTACCGCCTGCTTCCTCCAGCTCCTCGATCCGGTGTTCCCCGTTGGGCCGTACCGCCACCAGGAGCGGCACCTTCTCCTCATATTGTGCGAAGAGTTCGTAGATGTCCACGGGGCAGCGGGCTTCCTTCGCCACCGCCTGGAGATGCTTCACCACGTTGATGGATGCCCCCACCGCCAGCATCGCCATGACCGCGTTGGCGAACGCCTCCGGCCTCAGGATCTGCCGAGGGCGCGCGTCCTCCTGCACCAGCTCCACGATGCGCCGGCCCGCCTCTTCCACGACCCGCCACATCCGGGGGCTGTTCGCGAGCACCGGCGTGCTTCCGGGCAATGCCATCCCCAGCGCCTCGCACGCCATGTGCATGGAGTTCGCGGTCCCCACGCCCGGGCACACCCCGGGCCCCCGGATGGCCCGGTCCGCCATCTCCCACACCTCCCGGAGGTCGCAGGCCCCCGCGGCCGCACCGGAGGCGTGCAGGAACACGTCCTCGATGTCCACGGGCTCCCCCCGGTACTCGCCGCTGGGCTGGTACCCGCACGCCACGATGAGGGTGGGGAGGTTCAACCGGGCGGCGGCCATGAGGTGGGCGGGCACGGTCTTATCACAGGAGGAGAGGCAGATCATGCCGTCCAGCAGCGCTCCCTCCACCGCCACCTCGATGTCGTTCACGATGAGGTCCCGGGCACTGAGCACGTATCCTCCGCCGTGCCCGGCGCTGGTGATGAAGTCCGCTGGAGCCGCGGTCCGGATCTCGAAGGGCACGCCTCCCGCGGCTCGGATGACCTCCTTCAGCCGTGTCGCGATCCCGTCCAGGTGACGGAAGCACATGGCCAGTTCCGAGGAGCTGTTGACGATGGCGATCTTGGGCCGCTCCAGCTCCTCTTCCGTGAGGCCCATGGCCCGCCAGTGGGCCCGCCGTACCGCCCACCGGGGGGATTCCTCCGGAAGACAGCTCCGCCACCGCCTCCGCGGAGCCTCCTCCGGCTTGACCGGGCGTTCCATCGCACACCTCCTCGTCTCTAGTTCCCCCGCCCCGCCCCGCCCGCTCCCACGGTCGGGGTGCAAACGGGATCAGGCCGCCCGCCGCGTCCAGTCTACGGGGTCCCGCCCCAGCGTGAAGCTTACGTCTGTCCGGGCCATCGCCCTCCCGAAACAAAGCTTCCCAGTAGATTTCCCCTCGTGACGGGCACCAGCAGGAAGGAGGGGGTTCGGGCGTTCCGGAAAATGGTGACCCGGGAAGGGGACTGTCTCCGGAGGCTCCCGCTGCCGATTCCCTCCAGAGGATTCGTGGGCGGGTCCTCTACAGAACTGATCTTAAGCCGTAATCGCTCACCGGGTCGGAGGAGCACGCCGGTCGGGACGATGTTGATGAAGAACTCATAGAGCTCTCCCGGCCGAAGGGGCTCGCGGCGATCGTGGGGATGGTGTACTTCCCAGGGGAGAGAGGCTTTCCAATCCACGTATCGCTGGGAGCCCCGTAGCCAGCCACGTGTGAGCAATGTGCGCTTTCCCTCCCGATCTTCTCTGTATATAGAGGCGATCCAGAAAACCTCCTCATCCGTGCTGGCCGCGCGCACTGCCAGGAGCATCGGCCCCAGGATCTCTGTGGTCTCCACCATGGGCGGCGTGGCGTACTCTATCGCTCCTCGATACCAGGGAGAGTCCTCGAAGGCGTCACACCCCTCCTCGCCCAGCGGCTCCCGATCCAAGAGCATTCCCCCTTCATGCAGGAAGAAGGGGACCCATCGCGTTCCCGGAACGGGCCAGTCCGTCGTCTCCCGCCACTCCTCCAATCCCATCACGAAGAGCCGTACCGGAGGCTCCTCCAGGATCCGGGTCTCCCGATCTTTAAGCCAGTGGTCAAACCACCGGAGGGCCTCGAAATGTAGCTGGTAAAGTGGACGGTCCAGGTAAACGGGCGGACCGATGAGGAGCTTTTTGGGGCCCCGCACCATCCGCCAGCTGCGGAAGGCACCCGGCAGGTGGAGGCCAAAGATGCCCCAGTCCCCGCCCAGATAAGCAGGGATCTCGATCTCCTCCAAGCGGGCAGAACGTTCCTTCCAAAACGCGTCATACAGGGGATGCAGGAGGACGTCCACGATGAACGGGTTTATTCCCTCCTCCGGGTTCTGTAGAACCTGGCGGAGTTCGGAGATCCCGTTCAGATCCTGATCTTCCAGCAACCCTGCGACGGCATCCCGGTACGCGCTTTCTCCAAGGGCCGCTTTGCTGTGGTTTGCCGGCCAACATCTCGCGTACGTGAGGGAGGTACGGCTCCAGCCCAGCAGCCACTCATACGCAAGGATACCGCCGCGATACATCACGTCCCGGTAGAAGTCCGTAGAAGCCCAGGGGCAGAACAGGCACACCAGTCCCTTCGGGCGTTCCGCAGCCACGAAGAGCTGGATCCGCGCAAAGTATGAGACTCCGAACATCCCCACCCGCCCGTTGCACCAGGGTTGCTGAGTCAACCACGCGATGAGCTCACAGATGTCCTGCACCTCCCGAGGCCCCATGAACTGCCACAGCCCCTCGGATCGCCCGGTCCCGCGCACGTTGCAGATCACGTGCACATACCCTCTGCGGGCCCAGAAATAGGGGTCCCCTGCTTCCAGGGAGGCGTTGGTCTTCTCCTGACCCGGGTTCCGCCACCGCGTGGTCGACAAGGGCCCCGGACGAATGGGGGCCGTCTGTCCTTTCGGCTCGTAGGGATGGCATCCCAGAATCACCGGAAACCGATCCGGGGCATCCGGACGAAAGATGTCGCAGCTCAGGTGAATCCCGTCGCTCATTCGAACCCGAACGTCCCGGTCCACCAGAACTCCATACCGACGCTCCGAAGTCCACCAATCCGTACCGAATGGACTTCCCGTCAGATACGCCTGCGGATCCATATACGCTCTCCTGAATCACTCGCGAATTCCTTTCCTCCGTAGGTACTCGTGTGCGCGCTGCAGGAATCCGAAGTCCACCAGTTCCTCGACAGGGATAACTCCTCCGATGGCTCTCCGGACCAGCATGAATTCCTGGAGTGGTCGCAGATATTGCGTATTAAAGGTTCCATCCATACGGAGGTCCGGCCAAATCATCCGTTCCCAGACCACCTGCTCGTACCTCAGGTACTTGCTCATGATTCTGCGCAGCTCTTCCAAACGGCCCTCCCGCCGGGCCCGTTCGTAGTATCGCAGGCCCCGGATGTACGCGGCCATCCAGCGAGTTCCGAGCTCCGGCTCGCGGTACATCCGATCGCCATAGAAGAGCACACCGATGGGGAAATCCGGAAGGACCCGATCCAGAGAGATGAGATCCCGACCGGCGTTCAAGCCCTCAACCGCCACCGTCCGGGAAGGTTCGATCATGAGGGCAGCATCCACAGCGCCGTTCTGGAGCGCCACGGGCATATCCGGAAATCTCAGCGTCACGAGCTGAACGTCCTCTAATGTCAAGCCGCCCGTTTTCAGAGCTTCCTGAAGCTCAAAGGCCACAGCTCCGGAGGGACTGCTTACTGCAACCTTCCGTCCACGAAGTTCGGCGACGCTTCGGATTCCGCGCTCGTAGAGCTCCCGACGAATCACAAGAATCTGCTGTTTCATACTTCCTTTCGTCGCAACCGCCCGCAGGCGGATCCCCTGCCGGGCGGCGTTGATAAATGCTGCATCCATGGCTCCGCCTGCTACGGGAAGCTCTCCCGTGGCCACGAACGGGATCATCTCCCCACCCGTTCGGAAGGTGTTCTGGACGATCACCTCAATGCGCTCCTCCCGGAAGAACCCTTTCTCCTGGGCCACGTAGATCCCCGCATCCGCTGTGGTGCCCACGGTTCCCACCCGGATACGTTCCAGCCGTTCCTGTCCGGCAAGCGTCCCCGACCAGAAGACCGATATGAGCAGTGCGACAGCTCCCGTACGCCATGGCCTTCCCATAGATCCCTATCCCCCCTCTCCTTTGCCCTCTTCCGGCACAAGCGCCACGGCCCGGACCCATCCCGCCCCTGAGCCCGCCAGTTTGATGGGAAATGCCGCCACCCAGAACCCCCACGCACGTCCAATAGCCTTCAGGTTGCATAGCTTCTCGATCTGGCAGTATTCCCGCTCCCGTCCCGCGTAGTGTGCGGGGAACAGAGCCTTCGTCCCCCTTTGCTTGTAGGCGTCCGCCATCACCCGAAACGGCCGATCCAGACTGTACGCGTCAATGCCGATGACCCGAATCCCCTGATCCAGCAGCCACAACAGACCCTCCCGGGAAAGTCCGGGGTGGGCCTCCAGGTACTCCCTCGTGCCCAGATACGCATCGCACCCGGTATAAAGCAGCACGATGTCCCCGGGCTTGAGCGTGTAGCCGATCCCGTTCATGGATCGCTCCAGGTCCGCCCGGAGGATTTCCTCCCCCGCCCTCCGGTGGCTCACGTCCAGTACCACTCCCGGACCGAAACACCACTCCAGGGGAACCTCATCAATGGTACGCGCCCTCCGTCCTTCGGAAGTAGGGCCGTAGTGCCACGGGGCATCCATATGGGTTCCCACATGGGTGATGAGATGCCACTCCTCGTTGGCGAGGTGAAGTCCCTCCGGGAACGCATCGGGGGTAATCCCAAATGCCGCCGCCCTCTGGAGAGCTGCGGTCCGGTGATCCACCCGCCGGACCTCCGCAGGCCAGGGTTCATCCGGACTCCGGTGGTCCACGCGCACGCTTAAGTCCACGATCCGGAAGTTCACGCCTTCCAACCCTCCTCCAGCAGCCGCGGCGCGAACGGAATCAGGCCTCCCGCCCGCAGCATCTCCATGAGGAAGGGAGGCGTAGGTTCACCGCGGAGTTCCTGGCCCGTGGTTTCGTTGCGCACCCATCCGCTCTCCACGTCCACCTCCAGGACGTCCCCCTCCTGCACGGCCTTTGAGATCCCGGGACATTCCAGAATGGCAAGACCGATCTCGAAGGCGTTCCGGTAGAAGGTACGGGCGAAGCACTCGGCCACCACGCAGGCTATGCCCGTGGCCTGGATTGCCTTGGCCGCGATGGCCCGGCCGGAGGACTGCCCGAAGTGCTTGCCCGCGACCAGGATGTCTCCCGGCTGCACGCGCTCGGGGAACTCCGGATTCAAATTCACAAGCACGTGCCGCACGATCTCCGACATGGGGCGATACACCAGGTGCGAGGGCACGATCTGATCTGTAGGGATGTAATCTCCGAACTTCCAGCACCGCCCGCGGAACCGCATCTCACATCCTCTCCTCTCTGAGGAACTCCCGGGGATCCGTGATGCAGCCAGCCACCGCAGAGGCGGCCACGGTGAGCGCACTCGCCAGGTACATCTTGGCCTCCGGGCTTCCGTTGCGGCCGGGGAAATTCCGGGAATGGGTGGAGATCATGGCCTCGCCCGCGGCCATGGCCCCCATGTTGATGGCCTGGTTGCTCCCCGCACTGGGCGGGAACCATGTCGCCCCCGCCTCGTGCAGGACTTCCACAAGCCCCTCCCGGAGGGCTTGTGTGAAGACCGAGCGGCTCGATGGCACGATGTTGAACTTCACCTCCGGGTGCTTTTTGCGGCCACGCAAAATCCGGGCCGCGAGCCGGATGTCCTCGAGCCGGCACCCGCCGTGTCCTCCCAGCTCCGCCCACTGAACGGGCCTGCCCGCCACCTCCGTTACAGGCTTCACGTTCCCCACCGTGGGCGGGCAGGCCACCTGCGGCTCCAGCTCGCTCACGTCGTACCGCCACACCGCCTCGTACGCCCGATCCGGATCCCCCCGCACCACCTCGTAGGGCTCCCTCGTGACGGAGCGGAGGAAGGCTTCCGTAACCTCATCGGGCTCCATGTACCCGCACTTCGCGCCCACATCCACCGTGAGGAGGGGAAACAGCCAGCGGTCCCAGAAACCCAGCCGTCGGAGGTAGGGGCCGTCGAACTCCAGGGCCTTGTAGACGGCCCCCCCCTCCCCGATGGTGGCCGCCAGCCACAGGGCTACATCCCGCGGTGTCACCCCGGGCTTGGGCATCCCTTCGAGCTCGATGCGGATGGTGGAGGGCACCCGAAACCAGGCCTTCCCGTAGGGAAAACCCAAAGCCGCGTGGGAGTCGTTGCCCAGGGCTGCGGCGAAGCAGCCCAGCGTCCCGTGCACGGGGGTGTGGCTGTCGGACCCCACCACCACCATTCCCGGGCGCACGAGTCCAGCCCACACCGCCACGTTGTGGATGTTGCCGTGCCCGCAGTCGAAGAGTCGAATCCCGTACCGCCGGGCGAAGGCCCGGTTCTCCAGTAGCAGCCTCGCTCCTTCCTCCGTGGGCGGAGAGAAGTGGTGATCGAAGACCATCACCACCCGCTCCGGATACCGCATGGGAAGCCGCACTTTCTCCTCAAAAACCCGGGCCGTCAGGTATCCGCTGAGGTCGTGCAGCAGGATGAGGTCCACGTCCGCCACCACCACCTCTCCGGGCTCCACCCGGGTGCGTCCGCTCGCCCGCGCCAGGATCTTCTCCACCAGGGTCATGGCTACTCCCTCGACGCCCACGCACTCCGCACGTCATGCGGCCCATCCCGCTCCTCCATCCGGAGGAACTCGCGGGTGATCTCCTTCTCCAGGGCGAACAGCCGATCGTCTTCGTACGCCCGCGGGTACGGAACCGGAACGGGCACATCCAGGTAGACCCGCGCAGGACGTCGGGTCACCACCACCACCCGCGTCGAGAGGAACACCGCCTCCCGGATGCTGTGTGTCACGAACAGAACCGTCCGGCCCGTGGCCTGCCAGATCCGCACGAACTCCTCCCGCATCCGACGGGCCGTGAGCTCATCCAGAGCGGAGAACGGCTCATCCGCCAACAGCACCTCCGGCTCCACCGCCAGCGCCCGAGCGATGGCCACCCGTTGCTGCATTCCCCCGGACACCTGCAGGGGATAGTAGTGTGCAAACTCCTGTAGCCCCACCAGGGCCAGATACCGATCCGCCCGCGCCTCCCGCTCCGCCCGCGGCAACCTCATCTCCTCCAGCGGGAGCAGCACGTTTCCCCGCAAGGTGCGCCAACTGAGCAGTCGCGGCTGCTGAAACACGTATCCCACCCGCACCTCGCTTTGCCCGACCTCCTTCCCGTCCACCCAGATCCGCCCCTCCGAAACGGGTTCCAGCCCCGCCAGGATGTTCAGCAGGGTGGACTTCCCACACCCCGAGGGTCCCACGATGGAGACCAGCGCCCCCTCCTCGACCTCCAGATCCAGCCCATCCAGGACCAGGAGCTCCCTGCCCCGGGGGAGCCGGAACCGCTTCGAGACCCGCTCCAGCCGGATCTTGGGAGTTGCCCGCACGGGTCCTCTTTCTACGTCGAGACCCTGGGCCGCCATCGGGTCACCCAGCCGTCCAGGGGTTTGAGCACCATGAACTCGAAGAGCACGAGCACGCCTGTGAACGTCAGGGTCCACGCGAGCACCTGTCGCATGGAGAACAGACCGTACCAGTAGTGCAGCATGTACCCCACCCCGCTCGAAAGCCCGATCAGCTCCACCACGGTGGCGATCTTCCAGGAGATTCCCAGGGCATACCGCACCGCGGCCAGCAGATAGGGCACGGTCTGCGGGAGGACCACCTTCAGGATCAGGGACCGCCGGCAGAGACGGAAGGCCTTGCCCATGTGCACCAGGGAGAGATCGATGGCCTTCACCCCCTGCCACATGTTGATGGCGATGGCGGGAAACGCGGAGATCCCGATGGCCACAAAGGCCGCGAAGTCGTTGAGGCCAAACCAGAGGATGCTCACGATCCCGTACACCACGGCCGGAATGGTGAGGCCCACCAGCACCCAGGTGTCCAGCACCCACTCCCCCACCCGGGAGATCCCCATGACCACCCCGATCAGCGTCCCTCCCACCAGGGCCAGCCCCATGCCCACCACCACCCGCCGCACGGTGACCCCGATGTGGTAGAAGGTCTCCGGCTGGTGCAGGTTCCGCCAGATGGTCTGCAACACCGCGGAGGGACCCGGCAGGACCGTATCGGGGAGCATGGAAGCGGCCCCGGCCCATACCACCAGCATCCCCGTAACTCCCAGGATCCGGAAGGACCAGTGCTTCCAAGCCATGGGTCCAGCTCAGGGCCGCGGCTGCAGGTCCAGTCGCATGAGTCCCGGGGGGATGTCCCGGACGAACCGATCTGGACCCAGCACCTCGATCAGAATCCGGATGAACTGCTCCTGCACCCTCCGTTGCTCTTCGTCCCACTTCCGGATGAACCGGCTTCCCACCCGCTGCCGCAGCAGGACTGCCGCGGCCTCCGGGCTGGGGAATCCCAGCTCCCGGGCGTACTCCACCCATACCCGGCGCTCGCGGTCTATGTACCGCATGGTGTCGTGGTACGCGGCCACGAAGGCCCGCAGCACTTCCGGACGCCGGCGCGCGTAGTCCTCGTTGGTCGCCATGACCACGTGGGCCGCCACCCGACCGAACCGCTTCTGGAAGTCCTCCGCGAGGTCGCTCACCACCCGGTAGCGCCCCTCCAGGAACACCTTGACGCTGTCGATGGTACCGAACAGGGCCGCGGCAAGCTCTCCCCGGTCCATGAGCCCCTTGAGGGCCGGGTTGGGTGCGGAGATCAGCTGGGCCTCCCGTTCCAGATCAATCCCGTGCACAGACCGCGCCACGGCGATCAGCATGGCGTAGGTGGCGCTTCCGGGGCCGCTGAAGGTTCCCACTTTCTTTCCCCGGAGGTCCGCCAGGGTCCGGACCGGAGAGGTCTGAGGCGCGAGGACCAGGTTGGAAGGGCCGGTCAATACGTTGAAGATCACCACGCCCTTTCCCTCCGCCCGTGCCTTCACCGCCCCCACAAGGCCCATAAATCCCACGTCCACAAGCCGCTCCGCCACCGCCTGGTCCGCGAACTGGGGCTGCAGCACCCGCCGGATGTCCAGCACCAGGTTGTACCTGCGGTCAAATCCCTGTTTCTGCATCACGTTGATCACGAAATCCTGCGCTCCAGGAATGACCACCATTCGTAGGGTGGTGAGCTCCCTCAGTCGCACGGAGTCCGAAACGGACGGACCCGCCAGGGTCCCGGAGGGACCGGCGGCCAGGAGCAGGAACAACCCCACAAGCATCCACCGAAGCCTTCGCATGCTTCTCTCCCCCTTTCCCCCGATTAGACTTCCACCGGCATCGTACGCGGATCCGTGATCACCCCCGTGAGGGCCGAGGCCGCGGCGGTGGCTGGGCTGCAGAGGTAGATGAAGGCGTTGTAGCTCCCCATGCGGCCCTGGAAGTTCCGGTTGGCGGTGCTGAGGCACACCTCCCCGTCCGCGAGCGCCCCTCCATCGCCCGCGCATGCTCCGCACCCGGGGTTCGTGATGAGGGCTCCCGCCTGCAGAAAGACGGAGAAGATCCCGTCCTCCACCATCCGCTGGAGGGTCTCCTTGCTGGCGGGGGTGACGATGAGGCGCACACCCGGAGCCACCTTCCGTCCCCGCAGGTAGCGGGCGGCCTCCAGGAGATCCTCGTACTTCGCATTGGCGCACGAGCCGATGAACACCTGATCCACCCGGGTTCCCGCCACCTCCGTCACCGGCTTCACGTTGTCCACGGTGTGGGGACAGGCCACCTGCGGCACCAGATCTCGTCCATCCACGGAGACCACCCGGCGGTAATGGGCGTCCGGATCCGGGAAAACCTCCTCATACTGATCGGGGTACACTCCCCGCGCCGCCAGGTACTCTCGGGTAACGTCGTCCGGAGGCACATAGGCGCACTTGGCTCCCAGCTCCATGGCCAGATTGCACAGGGTCATGCGCTCGGAGATCGAAAGCCCCCTGACGTACGATCCCGTGAACTCCACGGAGCAGTACGTGGCGCCGTCCGCGGTGAGGTCCCCGATGAGCCTCAGCATCACGTCCTTGGCACTGCAGCCGGGTGCCAGCGGCCCTTCGATGGCCACCTGGATGGATTCCGGGACCCGCATCCACAGCCGCCCCGTCACCCAGGTGGCGGCGAGCTCGCTGAATCCCACCCCGGTTCCGAAGGCTCCCAGAGCCCCGTAGATGGTGGAGTGGGAGTCCGTGCCGATGAGCACCATGCCGGGCCGCACGTGTCCTTCCTCCATGAGGACCACATGGGCGATGCCCGCCTCCATGTCGTAGAACTTCCGGATCCCGTGCCGCCGGGCGAACTCCCGGCACAGCTTCATGTCGGCCGCCGTCTTGGCGGTCTTGGGCGGGGAGATGTGGTCCATGACCATGGCGATGCGGTCCGGGTCGTACAGGCGCTCCACGCCGAGCTTCTCGAGCGTCCGGATGCACCGCCAGGAGGCCATGTGGCTCATATACAGATCCGGGTAGACGTCCACGATCTGGCCCGCGTCCACGAAGGGGAGGCCAGCGGCCCGGGCCAGCACCTTCTCCGCGAAGGTCTTGGGCCCGGGCCTTCCGGACGGCGCAGGTCTTGACCGTGCGGCAGCCCCGCTCGCGAGGTACGGGATGAGGCCACCTGAGGCCAGGATCTCCCGCAGGGTCTCGGGGTACGGCCGGAAGCGGAAGGCCTGACCACCCACCTCCACCACCCCCGCCGCGAGGTCCACCCACACCTCCGACCCGTCCTCCGCGGCATCCGCGGCCTCCGGGCACTCCACCGCCACCAATCCCGTGTTGATGGCGTTTCGGAAGAAGGTACGGGCGAAGGAAGCGGCCACCACGGCCTGGATCCCCGCACCCAGCAGACACGTGGCCGCCTGCTCCCGGGCGCTCCCGCACCCGAAGTTCTGCCCGGCCACCACCACCCGGCTCGCGCGCAGGCGTGCCTGCACCTCCGGGCCGAGCGGCTCGAAGGCATGCTGGGCGAGCTCCGCGGGATCGATGCTCACCAGGTACCGGCCCGGGATGATCACGTCCGTGTTCACGTTGTGGCCAAACCGGATGCACTCTCCGCCCACTCGGCTGGACATCCGCTCCCCCTCACGCCTCACGGGGTGGTCTCCTCCAGGAACCACTCGCCGGGGATCGTCCGGCCCAGTCCCAGGGCCTCCGCCTTCGCCAGGACCCGGGCTCCCACGGCCGCGAACTGGATCCCCATCCCCGTGTTGTTGGCGAATACCGTGATCTGATCCCGGCGGGTGCGCCCGGGGACGCGGCCGAGCAGCAACTCCCCCAGCTCCCGGATCTCCTCCCGCCGCCTCTTTCCCCGTAGCACGGGGCCCAGGATGTCAACCTGGTTGTCATGCTCTACCTGCTCATTGGAGAGCACCACGATCACGTCCGCCCGATCGAAAGTGGTATCATCCAGTTCCCGGCGCATGGCGGTCCCGTCCGGGCTGGTGATACAGGTCACGTGCGTCCCGGGTTCCAGCCAGGCACCGTCGAAACAGGGATCCATGGCCGCGGTGGCGCACGTCACGATCTGGCAACCCTCCACCGCCTTGCGGGGATGGTCCACAGCGACGACGCGCCTTCCCGTGCGCTCGCTCCACTGGGCGGCGAAGGCCTCCCGGTGCTCCCGGGTGGGGCTGTAGACCCGGATCTCCTCAATGCCGGGGCGGACCAGCAACAGGGCCTCCAGGTGCGCGCCCGCCTGCCAGCCGGAGCCGAACAGGCCCGCTACCTGCGCGTCCGGATTGCTCAGTTCCCGGATCCCGATGGCGCT